>JAFGFJ010000001.1 GCA_016931155.1 Candidatus Dojkabacteria bacterium | reverse complement strand
TAACTATACTGTAGCAATTAAGTCTACTGATGCTGCAGGAAATGCTTCCGGCACAACAAAGCATGTTGTGGAGAGGGATACTGTGAGACCGGAGAGACCTGTTTCTCAGTTTTTTTGTACTATAGTGTTTGCTTTTATACAGCTTAAAATATAAAATCACTCACATAAGTGTATTATTAATGAAAAAAATTGGATTGGTAGAACATACATTTGTAATGATAAAGCCTGATGGAGTTAAGAGGGGTCTTGTGGGTAGGCTTTTCAGAAGGTTTGAGGAAGCAGGTCTCAAGCTTGTTGCCGCAAGGATGATAAGGGCAACTGAAGAACAGGCAAAAAATAATTACCCCGGAACAGATACGTGGTTAAAAAAAATGGGCGAGAAAACACTTGTGAGTAATGGAGGAAACATTGAGGAGGTGAAGAAAGCATATGGCACAGATGACCTTTTAGAAGTAGGTAAGGTAATTTACATGAGTCTTGTCAAAATGCTCACGAGCGGACCGGTTATCCTAACTGTATGGGAAGGAGAGCAGGTAATAAAAAGAGTGAGGTCTATTACAGGAGGACTGGAACCAACAGTATCAAACCCCGGTACAATCAGGCATGATCTCGGAATTGATACTCCAGTTTTGGCACAAGCTACAGGCAGAAAAAGCCTTGCAAATGTTATTCATGCCTCTGATTCGTATGATGAGGCAAAGAGGGAGATCAGGCACTGGTTTGGAGATAAATTTAAAGACTTGGGTAACTACGAATTAATGGATCTCTCCGGTTTGTTTGACGAAAGCTGGTGATAACTAAGTTATTAAACTAATGATGAAAGCAGAAAGAACACTGATAATTGCAAAACACGATGCAGTAGAAAGAGGTCTAATGGGAGAAATAATTTCGCGTTTTGAGAGGGTTGGAATGAAGCTGGTTGCCCTGGAATTTTTGGAGGCAACGGATGATATGGGATTACAGCACTATCCTGCGACAAAAGAATGGCTTGAGAAAGTTGGAAACAGAACACTGGCTGAATACAAAGAGAAGGGTATTGACCCAAAAGAAAGACTCGGAACTGATAAGGCAATTGAAATAGGCAAAATGATTAAGCAGTGGAATGTTGAGTATCTTACTGCAGGACCAGTGCTTGCGATGATCTTTGAAGGTCCTGGCGCTGTTAAGATAGGAAGAAAACTTGTAGGTGAGACAAATCCCTCAGTTGCACTTCCAGGTACAATTAGAGGAGATTATTCCTCTGACAATGCCGATTTGGCAAATGATTTTATGCGACCATTTTATAACCTTGTGCATGCTTCGGGTACTCCAGAGGAGGCTGAATTCGAGATTGCCCTTTGGTTTGAAAAGAGTGAAATTTTTGATGAATATAGTGTTAATTATCATAAAGCCATGGGCTTTGCTGGAAAGATAGGCAGAATAAAATAAGAAATCTCCGGTTTGAGAAACTCGATCGCAATATTCCTAAATTGATCTGTTTTCATGGTAGAATTGAGCCAGGCTGGTCAATTTTGTTGGGACTTTTTATTGCAATCGAGAGGAAAGCTGTTTTGTCTATGGTATCTTGAACAAGTAAATGAATATCAGTTTAGTACAGATTTTTCTTGTAAAAAATCAAGCCTGGATGTGTGCGCTTGTAGCTCAATGGATAGAGCAACACACTCCTAACGTGTAGGTTGTGGGTTCAAGTCCCGCCAAGCGCACACATCCAGGCTGAATGACAGGTTATATAAATTCTACCTCTGCTGTGTGATCTTCTCTGATTCGGTATAACAGAATTAAGTCTAAGAGTGAAGCCCGTAGATTTTCAATGACCTCTCGAGGACAAAAACGAGGTTAATCAGTATATCTATATTTTGCTTCTGATCTATTATTTCACAGAGGGTTTTTCAAGGTCGAGCTCATAAAGGTTTGTTCTCAAAATGTGATCCTCTCCATTTTCTTTGACTTCATCATTTAGAAGAAGAAACAACGAAGAAGAATTGGCGGGTACTTTGAAGAAATCGTTCTGGAATCTTTTATCTGCTATCAGCTCATTCATATTTTCTCCCTCCTTGTCGAATATTGCTATTGTTTTGAGTTTATCTCTTGTTCCTGAAATGACGATGTGTTCGGAGTCAGTGCTCCACCGGGCTTTTTGGACTGACTTGTCAAAATTCTTCAGGATTTCAAAAATTTTTGACTCAAATCTTCTTTCACTGATAATTTCTCGAACTTCATAGCTTATCAAGGTTTTTTCTTTCAGGAAAAGAGCAGATTTTCCGCTCCTTGAAAGTTCTACAAATTCCAGATCTTTTCCGATCTCACTAATAAAGCTTTTCTCTACGTTCAGATAATAAAATGTATTGTTTGTTTCGAAGATTAACAGGTTTGGAGTGAGTTCGGAAACCTGAATCTGCTCAATATCAACTGGCAAATGAATGTTCTCTACAATCAAGCTCTTGCTTTTTTCTCCATCGTAAAACTCAAAGGTTTTTTTGTTGTGATTGTATAAAATTATTCTACTTTCGTTTACTGAGTAAACAGGTCTCTTGCCTGGAGTGAGCGAAATCAGTGAGGAGGTTTCCTCTCGAAGATTGTATTCAAAAAGTGTACTATCCCTTGCTACAACAAGCGATGTAGAATCAGTAAACCAGTCAACCCTGTCCGGCACAAAACCGAGATCTTTGTTGAGACTTTCTTCTGGCTCGTTATAAAGTTCAGCATTAAGAATAAAATACTCATTTGTGTCAGTATTGTGTATCATAATAAATCGGTTGTCCGGTGACAGTTCAATTTCGTAATCTGCATTCACTATTTCTCTGACTGTACTAGTGATATTTGAGAGCTTTATCGGCTTATTGTTTCCCACGATGGTAATTGTCGGCTTGGACAGACGGAGCTTCCATATTCCCAGGTCTCCGCCAATCTCAGAATCTTTGACCACGTAAACCGCGTACTGTCCATCTTTAGAATAAAAAACTTTATCGATATTTGTTTTAGTGACTTCGGTGAGATTTAGAGAAGTGGGAAAAAGTTGTGCAAAGATTTCTATTACAATCCCTGGTTCGACCTTGACGGTTCTTTCCCATGTGGAATAACCTTCCTTGGAGATTGTTATGAGATACTCTCTGTCTTCAAGTCCTCCAATCTGTTTATCCTGGAGCGACTTTTCTTCTCCATCTACATATACTTTCACATCTTGAGGTTTAGATGTTATACGGATGATTCCCGTTTTAACAAAACCTCTATCCGGAGTGAGTTTTCCTCCTTGTGCTATGATGATTGACAGAGCTGCGATGAGGGTGAAAATCAAAACTACTCCCACAACAATTACTATTGTCCTAAACTTGCTCATGTTAGATAATATACGGTAGTGAGAGTATATCAGAAATTAAAATAATTATTAATTCGAGTTATGGCGGGCAAAAAAATTGGAATTGACCTTGGTACGGCAAACTCAATTGTCTGGGTTGAGGGTAAAGGAATTGTTATCGAAGAGCCTACTGTTGTAACTGTTTCTGTCGAAGAAAAGAAAATTCTTGCAGTTGGGAAGGAGGCGAGGGAAATGCTGGGGAAAGTGCCTACAGGTATTGTTGCGAGAAGACCTTTGAGACAAGGAGTTATTGCAAGTTATAAGCTCACTGAGGCTCTTCTTAAGGCTTTTCTTGATAGAGCTATTGGAAGATCAAGGCTTTTCAAACCCGAGGTTATGATTAGTGTTCCTTCTGGTGTTACTTCTGTGGAGGAAAGAGCTGTAATAGAAGCGGTATCCTCAGCCGGGGCAGGCAGGGTTTATCTTATCCCGGAGTCGATCGCTGCGGCAATTGGAGCAAGAATGCCAATAAGCACATCTTCCGGGAACATGATAGTAAATATGGGGGGAGGGACTTCAGAAATTGCTGTTATTTCTATGAACGGTATTGTGAGATTTGATTCGAAGCGTGTTGCAGGGGATGCGGTGAATGAGGCAATTATGAATACGGTGAGGAAGAAACTCAATCTTGTGATAGGTGAGCAAATGGCAGAGAAAGCAAAAATTCAGATAGGAAGTGCTATGAATATGGAAAAGCCGCTTGAAATGGAGGTGAAAGGACGTGATGCATCATCAGGGCTTCCAACCTCAATTGTTGTCAATTCAAATGATATCGCCGAAGGCATAAAGCTTACTCTCAATCAGATTATCGGGTCGATAAAAAAGGTTCTTGAAGATACTCCTCCAGAGCTTGCTTCAGATATTATCGATCGTGGAATTGTGTTGACAGGAGGTACTGCACAGTTAAGGGGGATGGATGAACTATTTACAAGGGCAACGGGTGTTCCTGTTTATGTTGCCGATGAGCCGATTTATGCTGTTATAAAAGGAATTGCCGAAGCAATACAGAATCTTGAAATTATAAAGAGGAGTTTGAGGGTGAGCTAGTTTCCTCTTAGAATTCTAAAAAATATTATGACACAGGAAAGAGAATCAGGCATCGCAGAATCTTCCAGGTACCCTTTTCCGGAAAGAGCAGGGGTTAAGATAGGCGCCTATGTGGAAGCTATTGCAGGACCTCCTGAAATACAGTTGTCAGCGGATCAAAGAGCAGAAGCACTCAGTTTTGAAGATAATTTAACCAGGTCAGAAACACTTCAGATTGAAAGAAGAAATGATCAGGGTGAGGTTGTGGAGATAGTAACAGCAGAAGGACTTGAGCATATATGGAAGATAAAGATAAATTTAGTGGAACTTTATGTAGATTATTTTCTGAAAGATGAAGGAAGGAAACTTTTAGTTGATAATTTAGGATTGGATCCTGAAGTTAATGACCGGGAAGCGATAATTTCTTTTTTGAGTTCTTTCGATTATTCAAAGGTAGAAACGCAAGTTGTAGACAAAATCTCAGGTGCCAGTTCTAAATACATGGGTGATCAGTTTACTGAAGCCTTTCGTAGGCGTGGTTTCTCAGATGTAAGATCAATTAGAAATCCAACCAAAATTGTTGTAATAAAGAATCCATTGAATCTGGCAGAAAAAGTTGAAAAGCTCCGTGCTCTTAAGCGCTATCACAAAATATACAGAGCGGAATTGAAGAAAGATGGTTCGGATTTATCAAAAGCGAAACTTGCCTTGTTAGACATTCATGCACTTAGGACTAATGAAATGATAGCAAATCTTTACCCACTATTTATCAATTTTGAAAGACAGCAACAAGCTTCTGGGTGGAGAGATCAAGAGTTGTTTGATGTAATGAAAGAAGGTTTTTTTGGTATAGGCATAGATGAAACAAAAACTCAAACACCCACTCTTAGAAAACTTGCCCGGTTAGACAGATTTAAAGAAGGAGCAGGAGAGGCACTTTCCAGTGGGAATTATGGGCCAATAAGTAATGAAGCTGTAGAATTATCTAAGAGGAAAAAATCTGCAAGTCAGGTAACAGAAATTCCTCCGTTGAATCAAACTCTATTGGCTATTGCTCACCGTGATGGAGAAAACACTAGTGAGTTCTCAAGTAGTTTATACTCTGAACTCTCTAATACTCTTTCTCCTGAGGGGTTGTCTAACCTAACCAAGGAAGTTTTTGTCTTGAAAGAATTAATTCCGACCGAAGTTTTGGGGAACGGGTCACTGCTGAGTCTTGTGCGGAGATATGGTGATGAGTCAGCAGCGAAATTGAGAGAAATAATTGTAAATATACAAATGAATGCATCGGAAATAGAGGGACTTTGGAAGAAGGTTTTGAGAAGATATGAACTTTTAAGCAGTACCCAAACTCAATATAACACTGATTCCAATGAAACTATTGAAATTGACCCTGAAACTGATGCAACTTCAGTCTATAGTTCAGATAGGAATGGAAGAGCAGATGATAACAAGTGGCAGGTTATTATTAGTCCTAGGGTAACAATAATTTCTGTTAATAGCAGAAAAGGGACAATTTTTATTCCTTCTGGAGAGATTAGGAAACTTGGCTCAACTGCACCTTCAGGAGTAATAGCAATTTCTGATCATGAAACTATGCATATCCTGCAACACGAGAATAAAGCAAGGATTGGTTTAGCAATTACAGAAAATATTGGAACCGATAGGAGTTCAGTCAATGCTGAGGCAGGGGCAATAGCATGGGAAAGAGAAGCTAAGAAAAGATACCTAGGGCAAGAGGCAAAAGTTAGTAAAGGTCTTTTTAGGGCTGTGCAAGAAAGAACGAAAGGCAGAAGTTTTAAAGCTTGTGCAAAGGCCTTCTATGATAATTATATGGAAGGGATAGCTTCTCCTTCCGAAGAGAAAAAAATGGAAGGGGTAAAAGAGGCAGTAAAACATACTAGAAGAATATTTACTGGAGCCGGGATATTTGGGAACTGGAGTTCTTATACTACCAATAGTAAGCCCCTTGCATATATTGAACAGAATCTTGTTGCTGAAGAGTTGTCGAATAGAGGAATGTCTGATTTATTGGCTATCGGTGGAGTTAGTTTGCAAACCCTTGCCGAGCTTAACAAGGTTGGACTTTTTGATAGGTCCAAAGCAGTTCTACCGGAGATGAGACCAAGTGAAATTATTTTAGAGGATGTTAGAGTTAAGATATTAAAAACACTTACAGAGCATTTATCAGCTAACCTTTAAAATAGAAATAAGAATATCCTTTATCACCTGAAGATCTTCCTTCGTATCTGCGTAATAATGTATGTCCATGCTTGGACTACCGTTGATTTCATTTATTATTGTCTGGACCTCTTTATAAGATTTAGTGATATCTGGGGTAATATAATCTATTGCACAAAGTCCTAGCCGGCTTACTTTTGCGACCTTAAGAAACATATCTATGTCGTCCTGCTTTATAATTTGTATATCTATTCTGTGTGTTTCTCCCCCTTCTGAAAAGTTACAATTTGGTCTGAGTACTACTTTTTCTCCTTCTGCCGGTATATTTGATACCGACCTAGACTGTTTCGACAAATGGTTATGTAGTTTGTCATCAACTTTGACAGGATTTACTCTCATTGCTTCTCGAATTTTATTTTTTTCTTTTATCAACTCGCTTACTGTCTTTTTCCCATTTCCTATTACAAAAGCCTGTATCCTCTCCAAAATATCAACTACTTTCCCGTTGGCAACTAGTATGCGATAGTCTTTACCTTTGACATAATTTTCAATAAGTACATCCTGGTATTTTAGCCTTTCTATTTCATTGAGTGCTAAATTTACTTCATCAAGTGAATTTACTGCAATGAAAACTCCTTTTCCTCCTGCCCCCTTCAGTGGTTTGACCACGAGTGGGAAATGGGATTTGGCATACTCGAGTATTGGAGTTCTATTGATAGGGTCTCCCGGTTCAGCTTCTTCATCTGCTGTGAAAAGTTCTTGTTTTGGTACAGGTATTCCTGCTTTTCCTAGAATATCAAGGGAGAGATTTTTGTCCATAGCAAAGCTCATTGCAACCATATCATTACAGCTGAGACTTGTGTTCTTTATGTAGAGCTCATTATTGTCTGTATAAATTCTGCAGAAGCCGACTCTTTCATTTAGGACTTCAGATTTTAGTCCAAGCTCTTCTGCTGCAGAAAGATAAAGATCAGCATTGAATTTTTCACTTTGAGGTTTTATTTGCATATGAATCAATAATTTTTGAAAATAGATTAAAGTAAGAGTCGAACATGGTAAATTGCATATATTCGTCAATATAGGAAATTCCAGGGAACGTATTTACCTCCATAAGGTAAACCTTTTCGCCTTTACCTACAATCACGTCCACTGTAAAAATATTATCTTTTCCCCATTTTGAAAGAATTATTTTTGCTACTTCAAGCGGTAGTTTCATGATGTCTTTATCTATCTTTTTTGCATCAAGAATCTGAGTTGAGCCCCCTTTTGCAGCATTTGCAAAAAATGAATCTCCCTTTGGTTTTCGAAGCAATGCGTATTTCAGCTCTCCACCCACAAACATAAAGCGCATGTCGTGCCTTCCATCTGTTATGCCTGGGGTACCTTTGGTATTGTCTATCATTTCCTGGACTAGAAAAGCATGGCTAATGTCTCTAGGGTATTTGTTCTTTCTGAGGAACAATATGTTTTGTCCTCCAGTAGATAAATCAGGTTTTAACAAATAGTCTTTGTCATTTGAATTTAATATCTCTTCAATTTGGTGGGAATTGGTAACTATAAAAGTCTCGGGCAAATATTCTTTAAACATTAAGCTCTGATTTACCTTGCTTTCGAGACTTATTACGAAATCCAAAGAATTTACGGCAGGAAATTTTGAAGTGATTAGTCTTAGTTTACCGTAATTCTCAAATATTTTACTGCTCACAACTTTTAAATAAATAACATCAGGAGCAAAATTTGTTTCTTCTATTTTGTTCCCGTTTTTGTCCCAACTGAATGCTTTGGAAAAAGAAACTTCATCAAAATAGTCTATTCCTGAGAGAGCAATAACATGGCCTTTGGACTGACCGTATACGGCCCATTTTCTATAAAGCAGTTCATTTTGCTTGCTAGAGAATGAGGAAGATTTTCTTGTAGAAAGCACTAGTATTTTCATGTCGTGATTATTCTCAACGTAAATTATTTATTTGAAGCCTTGTTAATTAAATACTCGATCAGCATTTTTGTTACGGGAACCTTTGTTGTCTGTTCAACAAAACTAAAATCACATGGCGAGTTGACCTCAGTAATTGCGTATCCTTCATTGGCATAAAGCACATCTACACCGGCAAATTCTAACCCTACTGCCTTTGCGGCATTTATAGCTATCTTTTCCTGTTCTGGGGTGAGTTCAATAAGCTTGGGACTTGCTCCTTGATAAATATTTGATCTAAAGTCTTTGCCCGTATTATCTCTTAATACTGCACTGACTACTTTTCCATCCAAAACAATAATTCTTATGTCTTTCCCCTCTGAAGCTTCAATGAATTCTTGAATGATTATTGGAGATTGTTCTCCTTCATTCAATAGATATTCCACAATTGGTAAAAGTGCCCTTTTGCTTTCTGCAACAAATATTCCAATACCGTGGGTACCAGATATTTTTTTCACTATTAATGGAAACTTTCCATCAAAATAATCTATTGCATAAGTGGTTTGATTCTTATTAGTTAATAGATATGAGTTTGGAATTTTTACATTATCCTCCGCATATGCTACATAGTCACTAAATTTCTCCATACCTTTGATTTTTTTCTTAGTATGATTTTCTTCAAATCCAGTTGCTCCATACCTTTTTAGAATATCTTCTAAACCAACTCCAGCTTTACTTATAGACTTTCTGTAGACTATTGAATCTAGAGGTACATGAAACTCTTTATCCTTGTTCCATATTATGAAATTATTTGATCTATTCACTGAATAAGAAAATGCGTTTGGGTTGAGGGCAAGTACATTTAACCCCAGATTTTTTGCCTCAGTCAAAAACTGTCTGTCGGTATATGTATTGTATTTTAGGGTTGATGTAATAAACAATAAATTCGAAACCATCCTATATCTCTATAAAAATTATTTTTTTTGTTCTCCGCTGAAGGGTCGAGTTTTTGTTGGATCGACCAAGAACCTTGAAAGAGACTTTCTCCCTACGATTACGGGGTAGGTTAATTTACTTCTATCATAAATTGTTGCCGTAGTTTCAAACTGTGTATCTCCCAGCCTTAAAGAAATCTTTATACTCGGTCTTACACTTGTCCCATGACTGGACTTTATATATGCCAGATAAGCAATTTCTGGATATTTCGGCAAAAGATCTGCCTCAAGTTTTCTGGCAAGCTCAAGTCCTTCGTCTCTATTCATATTATCTGGAATAGCTTTAGACTCAATCTCTTTCACCAGATCTTCATATCCAAGCTGTTTTATCAGTTCTATATCAATAGAAGTACTATCAGCTCCTGTATCTATCTTTGCTTTTCTCTCGAGCTCTTTACCTTCTTTTCCTATGAGTATGACGGTCTCATAAATCCCTATTACTTCTTTTCCCGAGATACTTTCGATTTCCTCTTCAATTTCGCCTCCAAAAAGATCTTTTGCCAGTCTCACACCTTTCTCTACGGTCTTTATTTTGAGTCCTGCGACTTTTTTGAGCCTCCAGGCAAGTCCATCTTGATTTGCAATCTGCCCGGAAAGACCCGGGCGGGCATTTATTTCAACTACAAGTGGTCCAAGATCCCTGTCCAAAAGAAAGTCGACTGCGGCATAACCCAGTTTTGTAATTTTTTGAACTTCAATGGCATAACGCAGCATTTTATTCCAATAAGGAATCTTAAGTCCTGCAAGCCTGATTTTCGTACCAGGTACACATTCAATCGGTGTTCCTCTTCCTCCACTCCCTTTTCCGTAAACTGAAGTGGTGGTAACTCCGCTAGCCATATCTATTCCTGTACCAATTGCTCCCATTGCCATATTCGCTTTTCCCCGGGATTCTCTTGTTGGAAACCTGATATATGCCATGATAGGAATATTATTGAAGATATTTATGCGAACATCCGGGGCTCCTTTGTAGGTGTGGTATCTAAATCTTTTATGTAGTTTTACTCTTTCTTCGAAAAAGGCCATATCTGGTGTATTGTGCAATGAGTATTTCCCATCCAGAATGTCAAAGATGTATGCCTTAAGCTCCGACAGATTTACTTTACTTTTGTCCGCCCTTATCCATCTTCCCTTGTTATCTTTGTTGTAAAAAATTTCTATTCCGCCTCCTTCATGTCCCATAACAGGCTTTACAACAAAGCTTTTTGGCAGTGAATCCCAATCGAAATTTTCAAGCTCTTCTTCATTTTTAATGACTGCCAGAAGTTTCGGAATAGGGATTCCTGCCTTCTCCAGATATTTCTTGGTAAGGAGCTTATTATCCGCAATCAATTTAGCCTTTTTTTTATTGAAAGGTCGGATATACTTAAGGTTCCTCTCGTTTAGACCGAGAATTTTTTTTCTATTGTTGAGAATCGTTGCCAGGCTCATTATTATTTAGTAAATCTCTGAAGCGCAGGTGTTCTTTAAGTCTAAGTCCTGTGAATTTGCCTATAATCAGATTGAAAGGGATTGCCAGAGTAGCAACGATAGGGTAGGTAAGTATGAAATTTTGGAGGCTTGGCCATGAAATCAGAGAATAACAAATCAGAGAAACTATCATTGTCTCAAAGCTTAAAAGCACCGCAGAGGAAAAATTTTTCTTAACAAAACTGCTTATAAACTGTTCAGATGTTGTTACTATTAAAATAATTGCTATAGCATTTACTCTTGTAATAGTCACTTGTCCAAATTTTGCAAAAAGAAGTAGAGCAATAAATGCAAGTATTGCAATTATTGAGATAATAATTGCAAGCTTTGGTTGATAATGAAGCCTGATTTTTTTTGTCATTAGCTGTCCAATGGAAGCAATGGCATATACTGCAACCGTTATGCCGATTCCGAGTCTCATTCCCAGAAGAATATTGCTTGGTCCGTTAGTCTCAGTGATGCCCAGTAGATAGAAAGCATAAGTCAGGACGATTGCGGTGTATATTCCAATTGTTCTTATCCCGACGAAATGCCTGCCAAATCCTATAACTGTACTTATAATCGGAAGCATCAAAAGCAGTATCAAGGTTTCCTCTCTAACACCGTTTTCTAAAAGGAACAACGTGATTTCTTTCATAGATGTAATTTAATTTCTCAAAGATTATAGTTTAATTTTGGAGTCAAGAGAAGAAACAAAAAACCCTGACGCTTTGTACATCAGGGTTCTGTTTTTTAGCTTATTGCTTGGTAGGCTTATTTCAATTCTACCTTTGCCCCAGCCTCTTCCAATTCTTTCTTTAGAGCTTCAGCTTCTTCCTTAGGTGCTCCTTCCTTTACAGGTTTAGGTGCTCCTTCTACAAGATCCTTTGCCTCCTTAAGTCCAAGTCCGGTTGCGTTCTTGACAGCTTTTATTACTGCAATCATATTGCTTCCAGCTTCTTGAAGAATAATATCAAAGATTGTCTTTTCTTCTTCTGGCTTCTCTGTCTCTCCTCCTGCTGCAGGCATAGCCATCATAGCTGCGGGTGCTGCTGCAGAAACACCAAACTTATCTTCAAGAGCTTTTACAAGCTCGGAAAGCTCAAGAACAGACATCTTTTCGATCATCTCGGCAATCTTTTTTTGATCACCTTTCAGCTCAACTGTGTCTTTCTTTTCTTCCTTTGCCTCGGCTTTAGCTTCAGCCTTTGCTTCTGCGGCTTCGGTCTTTTTTGCTTCGTCTGACATTTTAATTAAATAATAAATAAAATTTTGTCCGGTTTATTGGGACAAATTATGCTTTCTGCTCTTTTACAGCATTGAGCACATAAAGAATACTTCTAATATTTCCGGCAAGAACATTTACAAAACCGGAAACAGGTGCGTACATTGTTCCAACTACCTGTGCGAGCAACTGCTCTCTTGAAGGCAGATTGGCAAGAGCCTCGACCTGATCTTTTGATACAAATTTCCCGTCCAATATCCCACCTTTTATTTCTCCTTTTTCGGAATCTTTTATAAATTTAGAAATAATTTTTGCCGCTTCGCTTAAACTTTGTTCCGAGGTAAAAACTGCTGCGTTTGGTCCATCAAGAAGATCCTCATCTAGATCCATCCCTTCGTCTTTCAAAGCAAGTTTGAAAAGAGAATTTTTCACAACATTAAACTGCGAATTAAGATTAAACAAAGCTTTTTTAAGCTCTGTTGCTTCATTTGGTGTTATACCTTTCGGCTCGATCAAATATACTGCCTTTGATAACCTGAGTCTGTCTCTATATTCTGCCACGCTCTGTTTTTTCTCATCTTTTGTTTTTGCCATTTTATTTCGCTAAAAAAATTGGTTCTTTAAAAAAGAAAAAACCGTCTCGAGACGGCTATAAAAAACTAAGAACGAATTCAGAGTTTAATTTTGCTTGGTCTCGACGAGATATTAAGCTCTTGAGCAGAATCTATCCGACTCAAATTGCACTCGTTGTCTTTGACTGGATGATTGTAATACAAGAGGAGGGAAAAGTCAAAAACAGTTGACAAATTGGTGTTGTTTTTTATAACATCCTCTCCACACTCAGTGACAAAGGAATTTTTACCCACTGGTAATTAAAAATATGGTTGTTTATTTTTCTATTATTTTGAAAAATTATTAGCGAGATATTATGAAGGATCAAATAAATGGCACAAAAGAAGGTTATAGAACAATAGATGATTTTGGTATAACAACAAAATATTTTAAACCTCCTGTGGTGATAAGTGCTTGCTTTTTCGGAGAAAACAATAGTTCAGAACCAGATTTAGATCCAGATTCATATCAAGTCTCTGGAGGATTAGAAATTAATGCAATAAGTATCAGAAATCATACGGTTAAAAAATGTAAACCTGTTTCTGCCTCTTTTCCAGGTGCATTTATCAGTTTGTATCTCAATGATGGTTTACCTGGGCTAATCGAAATACAAATAACAAGAGAAGATACAAATGGGAGTGGGAGAGATATTGGGGAGCATCCCAGGCTTTACTTGACTGATTTAGCCTCACGCCTCACTGGGCAGGAACCTCAATACAATTCAGCTATGTTAGAACTTAGGGATGAAAAAGGAAATATGAGTTATGCATATATTCCTTCTATGCGTGTAAAAGAAGAATACTGTTTTTACAGAGAAGTATCGGCTGAGGAGCTTTGTAAAGTGTTGAGTAAATCAATTGAGGAAAAGTATAGTAGTTCACTGGCTGAGCAATTGTCTCTTCTTGAAAATCTACTAGATATAGAACCATAGTGAGTTGAATGGATATTTTGAGGTATTCTGAACCAGTTCACTGAAACTACTTCTATAAAGTAAATTCCTTTGTTTCTATTTTCACTCCTGGTCCCATGCTTGGACTCACTACTACAGACTTAAATGGGGTAGGGGAAATGATTTTTGCCTCATTTAAAACAGCTTTTAAAAATGAGGATAAATTATCTTTTATCTGCTCAGGGGTCATCCTAGTTCTTCCGATTTTTGCGTGAATCCCAAACGCTTCATCCATTTTGAAATCCAGCTTTCCTGCTTTATAACTTTTCACAACTCTTTCAATATCGGTAGTTACTGTTTGGTTTTTTGGATTTGGAAGAAGGCCTTTTGGTCCGAGTACTCGTCCAAGAGATGCAATTCTCGGCATGACTTCTGGAGTTGCAATTAAGACGTCAAAATCAATTTTTCCGCCTTCTATTTCCTTGATCAAGTCATCAAGCCCGACTTTGTCCGCTCCAGCATCTGTTGCTTTCTTCTGATCTTTCGATTCGGCAATTACAGCAACCTTTTTTGAAGCACCAGTTTGATGTGGTAGAGTGATACTTCCTCTTACAGTACATTCCTTCTTCTTGCTTTTGGCGTCAATTGTGAGATGGATCTCGATAGATCCTTCAAATTTGCTTATTGAAAGTCCTGGAAGAAGTTTTGATGCTTCGTCCAAAGAATACTTCTTTGTTTTATCAAAACTTTTCGTTACTTCGTTGTATTTTTTACCTCTTTTCATGGTATTTTTTTAATCATTAATTTCGAGTCCCATACTGACTGCTGTTCCTTCAATAATCTTAGTGGCAGAATCAAGATTGTTGGTATTCAGGTCGGCCATTTTCACTTTTGCAATTTCCTCAAGTTGTTTTCTTGAGATTTTCCCGACTTTCTTTTTGTTTGGTGTATCTGAGCCTTTTTTCAACCCTATTGCCTTTGCAATGAGGTTGGCTGCAGGAGGGCTTTTAAGCTCAATGGAAAAGGTTCTGTCCTCATAAACAGTAAGAATACATGGGATAATTGTTCCCATTTTATCCTTTGTCATTTCATTGAATCTGTTTACAAAGTCACCTATAGGAACGCCGTGCTGTCCAAGTGTAGGGCCAAGCTTTTGCCCTGGGACTGCTTTTCCTCCTTCTATCTGTAATTTAATTTTTGCTTTTATTGGTTTTGCCATTTTATAATCTTATAATTTAGAAACTTGTAGAAAGTCTAGAACAACAGGAGTTTCTCTTCCAAATACTGAAAGAAGAACTTTGACCTGTCCTTTATCTTCATTTATTTCAGAAATAGTACCGACAAAATCTTTGAATGGACCGTCAGTAACTTTAACAGGGTCGTCAACGGCAAATGATGCCTGAAATGATGGCTGCTGAAGCTCAGAGAACGCCAGAATTCCTTTTACCTCTTCTTCAGTAAGGGGGGTTGGTTTTCGCTGTGTTCCAACAAACCCAGTAACCCCTTCGGTATTTCGGATTAGATACCATGTGTCATCATTCATTACCATTTGAACAAGGACATACCCGGGAAATATTTTTTCCTCAAGTGTCTTTTTCTTTCCTTCGCTTACAAGGATTTTCTCCTGGGTGGGAACCATTACTTCCAGAATTTTATTCTCAAGTTCATTTGCTTTAACTCGTTGATCAATGAGCTGTGCAACCTTCTTTTCGTGTCCTGAATATGTATTTAAAACGTACCATTTTGCATCTGGATTCGTTTTTTTTGGCTTCTTTTCTTTTTTCTCAGCAGTCTCTGTTTTTTCTACTTCTTTACTCATTTTCTCGGCTTCAGCTCTGGCTTTAGCTTTTTGTTTGATTGTTTTTCCAGTTGGATTCTCAGGTATTTCTTTCATATTCGCATTCTCGCTTATAACAACATCCTCACTCTTTGTCTTTTGTTTTCCAACAGGATTCTTTTTCGGTTTATTATTGTCTGCCATCAAAATTGATTCTTAGATCTATATTATGAATGCTCTAAGTTTAAAGAACAAATAGTCAAGAAGAGCAATGAACCCTCCGAGAATAATAGAAGCAACCACAACAATTACGGTGTACCTGACTGTATCCTTCCTGCCGAGCCATTCAACAAGTTTTAGCTCTCCAAGTACGCTTTTGGCATATTCCTTTGCTGCATTCTGTATTCCAAAAATCCCGTCCTTATTTTTTCTAAAAATAACGTTTATAAGGATCAAAAGGAGATTAAATGCAAGAAGAACTCCTATTACCCATGCTCCAATTCTTACCCCTGCGTTCTGTAACAATTCTTGAACATTCATGATCTTATCAAGAAAAATTAATTATATCAAAAAATATTAAATTTCAGCACTTTCTAATTTGCTGGAACTTATTCTATTAATGGTTTTGCTATTTCGCTGGCAAAATCCAGACTTTAATCAGAACAGGGCCAAGAGGATTTGAACCTCTACTAACGGTTTTGGAGACCGTTGTGCTACCATTAACACTATGGCCCTCCAATGTCTTCGATCCTCAATCCTATTGATTGAGTATCTGCTGATCTCGATTTACAGACTCATCGAGACTAATTCGCATGATCTTGACATCCCTTCGTTTGTCTCGTTAATTGCTCATTAAGCATTAACACTATGACTCTCAAAAACATCCTGTCAGCAACATATTTTTGTTCTCGCCTGACCCCAATAACCCCGATCCTACCTGCCTTTATACTATTTTGGTTTCATTATGTGCTGTCGCTTTTTTACAGTGCGGGCAGAACTTCTTCAGCTCAAGTTTTTCCTGAGTATTTATTCTGTTTTTTGTAACAGTGTAATTTTTTGAATTACAAACACTGCACTTAAGTGAAATTATTATTCTATTTCCTTTTTTTGCCATTTCGTTACTTTAACTGCCTGATTCTACCTTATTGAGACCTGCAAAGGCTACTTAAATAATTAGTAAAAACTTTGCGGGAAAAATAAAGAGAGTTAATTATATAGATTCGGATTGAGATAGTAAAGTATTTTATAAAACATTTTTGGAATCATCAGGCTGAAATGAGTTACCTTATTATTAGATTAGAGAAAGGTGTAGTGGTAAGTCTATTGTTCTGTAAGCTAGTTCAGCTAGATATTTCCTGCCTTAATTTCTCATAAATTACAACTGCCGCTGCTACGCTCATATTTAGTGAATTTACTTTTCCTCTCATCGGAATTTTTACTACTTCGTCAACTTTTTTTCCTACCTCTGTGCTCAGGCTTTTATCTTCCCCGCCCACAACGAATAAAATCGGACCAGTTAAATCGGCTTCGTAAACATTTTTTTCTCCACTAAGTTCAATACCGATAACCCTTATAGCATATTCTTTTGCTTCCTTTATAATCTGAAAAAGACTTCCCTTGACGATTTGGATATGCTCACTTGCTCCCATGGAGGCTCTGACAATTTGTGGAGTAATATCCCGATTTGGTGGCACAATAACTCCCTGCATACCTGCACATTCTGCAGTTCTGATTACTGCCCCAAGATTGAATTCATAAAGAGCTTCACGAACGTAAACCAGAAAAGGTGTCTCTTTTCTTTCGTCGATCAATTTAATAAGCTCACTAAATGTTTTTGTTTTTCTTTCTCTTACTATCCCGATAACTCCTTGATGAGAACCTGTTTCGCTCATTTTATCTAATTTCTTGCGATCCATTTCTTCGATTCTTATCCTTTTTGATCTGGCAAGATCCAGGATGCGCTTGAGTTTAACGTCAATCTTTATTCCCTTTTGAATTTTTAAAAAGCTGAACTCTCTTTTTGAGAGTAGGCTTTCAAGAACAGGGTTTCGGCCTTCGATTTGCATAACATAAAGTAAAAATTACTAGATTATATATGAATTGACTTTGCGGCACCAATTTGACAGTACTTTGTATAATAAGTAAGATAGAATAAACTATGAGTCAAATACCAGAGACGGAAAATAAGGGAGAAGACAAAAAGGTTTCAGTAAGGGCTCTTCTTAAGGCAGCAGGCATGGTTGCTGTGGCAGTATTCGTCGGTAAATTGATAAGCGGAATTGAAGTTGAAAAAGAGGGAACGTGGTTGACTGCCCCGCTTTCAAGCGGTTTGGACGGTAAACGGGATGAAATTGTTTCATATAAAGGGGCAGATTTGTCTATGCAGAATAGGAGAGGAGAACTTTATACATATTACAAAAAGACAGAATGGGTGGCACTGGAGTGGAGAGGTTTTGACGGTACAAGAAACATATGGAGCGTTCCAGAATCGGTGAGAGCCGAGCATCCCGACTGGGAGAAAAATCTTGACTGGAGAGTGGACTTCCTGTGGTATAAAGAAAACGGTGAATTCCCGGAAGGGGCAGTTCCTGGCACTTCAAGTAAATAAATTCTTTCTCCGCTAGATAAATAAACCAACGATTCTTTGATAAAACTTCTCTAAATTCAGATAGTGATCGATTATTATAAAATCAACATTTGCCCTGGTTGCGAACTCGGCGTCGGTTTTTGAGTCCCCAATATACAAGAAATCCTTTTTTGTTTTTTCCTCTTTTTTTATTAAATTTAGCAGAGTTGTGGGATCCGGCTTCTCAAAACCTTCGTCTATACAGGAGATTACTTCTTCGAAGTAAGAATCTATTTTATAGTTTTTTAATACAGGAATTATTGTACTTTTGTCTCTATTTGAAACGATGTATATTTTCTTTTTATTAGCTTTTAGGCTTTTTAAAAAGCCCGGAAATCCCGGGAATACCCTTACTTGTTTAATTCTTTCTGAATGGAGTCTAAGATTGTCGTCAAAAATTTCTTTCTGATCAAATTCAATATTTAACTTTTTCCTTATTATTTTAAATAACTCAAACATGGGAAGGCCTCTGTTTGAGTAGTGAATGTCTCTGATGAGACTATCATCTATGTTTGGGAAATGGGCTTTTAGGTTATCAACTAAGATGTCTTGGTTGTGAAGGTAAGAAGCAGTTATTGTGTCGTCGAAATCAAACGCTATGTGAGTTTTCATCCCCCGAGTATATCAAATTCTGAAATAAATTGATCATTCCCATCAAAATTACTCTTGGGGCTTGCCTTTATCCTATTCTTAAAAAGCTCGAAGTAAAGGCCAGGATTTGGTATACTATACTGCCCTCCGTTATTCGTAAGTGAACGAGGATAATTGAACCTACAAAGTTTACAAGGGAGATCAAAAGCATTTCGCTCTAGCGGGCGGGGTTGAGATCACCCACCTGAGCTGAGAGGTTTCTCAGTAACCTTGTTTAGCGCGGTAAAGGGAGGGTATTTTATTGCACTTTATTCTAGTGTCAGATGAAAAATGGATATCATCGAAACGTATTTTCTCTGTCTTTTTCCAAAGCCTTTAAATAGGGTATAATTGTGGGCGCTCTCCAAAAGCTGGACTTGGTTGTGCTGAGGTAGCTCAGTTGGTTAGAGCATTCCCATGGTAAGGGAAAGGTCGTGAGTTCGAATCTCACTCTCAGCTCCATTAGTTTTGTCTGTGAGCAGGTCGAGCAAAAACAAGATTATGATTCTGACTCGTCGGGGTACAATGATATAATCTAGGAGGCGTAGTGCAAGGATGGCAGAGTGGTCAAATGCACCAGACTGTAAATCTGGCGTCGCGAGACTTCGGGGGTTCGAATCCCTCTCCTTGCACCATTTTTATAGTAACATAATCTGGATAGCTGCTGAGGTAGCTCAGTTGGTCAGAGCAACGGTTTTGTAAACCGTAGGTCGCGAGTTCGACTCTCGCCCTCAGCTCCAGATAAGGTGTTATCGAGTCAAAATTCCTTGCCAATTCCTATTTTTTGGTATAATATCGACAAGTCTTTATGAAGTTTTTAAATTCCAATGACTAAGGTTTGTTTCATTTGTCAAAAATCAATTGCTACCGGTGGAAATCGCAAGCACAGAAGGGGTAGTAGCGGGGGAGGAGGAGCCTGGAGATTCAAAGCTCAGAGAACTCTTCGAACATGGAAACCAAATCTCAGGAAGATCACTATTGATGAAGGCGGGCGGATTTACAAAGAGGTCATTTGCATGAAATGTTACAAAAGGCTCAGAAATGAGGAGCCTGCTCAAGTAATTCCTGCAGAAAAATCTGCGGGCAAAATAAAAGAACAAGTTTCAAAGACAAAGCCTGGAAAAAGAGAAGGAAAAGGTGAAATTAAATCAAAAAACGAAGCCGGAGTTGCGGTCGAAACTCAGAGAAAAGCTAAAGTAAGGGAAAAAACAAAGGCAAAAAGAAAGACAAAGTTTTAGTTAAAAACTAAGTAAAAGTTCAAGTTGAGGACTAAGTTAAAGACTAAGGCACTTGTTGTCAAACCTTAAAAACAAGCAGATAATTGACTTAGATAGGGGACGGTAGCCGGGTAAAATTTCTAAATATATCTTCTTCGTGTTAAAATCGAGCGAATTACAACTTTTTCCTAATGAGTTTAATGGATTCGATATGGGGCATGGTTACGCATGATATCGGGATGGATCTCGGTACTACCAGCACGCTTGTTTCTATAAAAGGACTGGGGTTAGTATTCAATGAGCCTTCTGTTGTGGCACTCAACAAAAATACTAAGCAGGTGCTGGCAGTAGGGACTGAGGCACGTAGAATGATAGGAAGAACTCCCTCAAATATTGTTGCAGTGAGACCTCTCCGTGATGGAGTAATTTCCGATTTCGATACCACAGAGGCAATGATTCGCTACTTTATCAGGAGGGTTCATGATGAGTACCCGAAGTTATTTAAGCTTCCAAAGCCGAGAGTAGTTATGGGAGTGCCTTCATCTATTACGGAAGTGGAGGGGAGAGCAGTAGCGGACGCAGCACTTTCTGCAGGGGCAAGAAAAGCTTATATAATAGAAGAACCAATGGCTGCTGCTATCGGGGTAAGGCTACCAATAGAAGATGCGTCAGGTAGTATGATAATTGATATTGGAGGCGGAACGACAGATATAGCAGTCATTTCGTTAGGGGGCATAGTTGTTGATAATACGGTGAGAATAGCAGGAGATGAAATGGATCAGGAGATAGTTAATTACGCAAGGCATAAATACAACCTGCTTATTGGTGACAGATCGGCTGAAGATATAAAGATTGCTATTGGGTCTGCTTATCCGATGAAGGAAGAGATGGATATAGATATGAAAGGAAGGGATCTTATGACTGGTCTTCCAAAAATCGTAAAGGTTACAAGTATAGAAATGAGGGAAGCGATGATGAGGGTTCTGGATAAGATCGCTGAGGCTGTAAAGGATGCGATAGAGCAGACCCCACCCGAAATCCTTTCTGACCTTCTTGAAAGAGGGATAACGGTTGTAGGAGGCGGGGCATTGATACGGGGAATAGATAAGTACTTAGAGAGCAGACTTGATACTCCAGTGATTATTGCTGAAGATCCTGTAACAGCTGTTGTAAGGGGGACAGAGCTTTTACTTGATGAGATTGCTCTCCTCGAGAAAGTAAAACTTACAGGAGATGAGTTTATATGATTATAATTTCATATGCGTAAAAGTGTCGGCTTTTTATCTGTTGTTAAAATATCGATATTAACTGTTGTCAGCTTCTTTCTTGTTCTTTTAAGTCTGATAGGGGTTTTCTCTCCAATATACTCACTTACGGATGAGCTTACCAGGAATATCAGAGCTGACATAAAGTCAGGAGTAGATAATTTTAATCAGACAGTTGGAGTGTTTGGAAATGTCTATTCTATAAAAAAAGAAAGGGATGATCTTCTAATAAAAGTTGGGTTGCTTGAGGAAGAAAACACAAGACTAAAAATATACGGGGAGAGAATAAAAGTACTTGAAGATCAACTTGGAACAACATTTTCTCAGGATTTTGAACTTGTTGCCGGAGAGATTATTTTTCTTGATCCAAAGGAGGAGGGCAGGGCGAGGATTAATAGAGGCTTGTCAGATGGTGTCAGTGAAGGAGATATCCTTGTTTTGAATAATTCTGCTCTCGGAGAGGTAGTAAAAGCAAATAATTATACAAGTGATATTTTATTGATTACTTCCCCTGAGGCGAGTATTTCTGTCATTTCTCAAACAAACCAGACAAGGGGGATTATGACTGGGGAATTTGGTGGGAGGGTTGTTGTGAACAATATTCTCCAGACAGACAAACTGGAAAACGGCGAGTCTTTCATAACCCTTGGGACAAACAGTAAATACCCATCGGGTCTATTTGTTGGCAGGGTGAGTGAAATAAGGGAAGTACAGGCGGAGACAAAGAAAACAGCTGTGCTTGAGAATGCAATAGATTTCAGAGAACTAAGATATGTATTTGTCTTAAGAATTAAGAAAGATCAATAATGAAATACTTCTACCTAGTTATTTTCGGACTCATTCTTGCTTTTTTTGAAGCAACTGTAGGAAGTGTTTCTCCTTTTGGGTATATAAACTATCTGTTTATTGCGGCTGTGATTATTTTTTGGCTCTTTGGACAAACTGAAGCAATTGTTCTTACTTTTGTTTCAGGAATTATTATTGATCTTCTGGGTGGAGATTGGATTGGAACCAAAGAACTAGCTTGTTTTGCAGGTTTGCTTATTGTTGTTTTAATAAACTCCATTTTTGATCTTCAATCAGAAGGAAGGAGATTTTTTGGAGCTCTTGTTCATTTGGTCTTTACATTGCTTTTTAATTATTTTTTAATAATTTTCAAAGATAATGCTATCGGGAGTTTTTCGCATTCATCTTTGATCTATACAATAGCTGCAAATATAATTTTATTTTCTATTGTCTGGATCATTGCGAGTTCTTCCTTGGTGAAAAAGACTTCGCTCTATAGATAGTTTGGTAAAAATGGGGAAAACTTTTCACAAACTGAATTTTGAGGATGGAATATTGCCTCAGGATGAAATCAAGTTGAGTAAGTGGAGACTTGTCTATCTTTATGTTTTCCTTGTAGTTCTTCTTGGATTTTTGTTTTGGCAACTCTTTGGTCTTCAGATTGTGAACGGAGACAAAAATCTTCTACATGCAAATACCATAAGTCGTTCTTCTGTGCCGATAAGGGCTCCCCGCGGATTGATTTTTGATTCAAATGGGCAAAGACTGGTGGTGAATATTCCTGCTTTTACTCTCTACCTGAATCCGGTTGAGATTGCTGTAGAAAAAGAAGAGGACACTATTTCAAAAATTTCAGAAATTCTTTCTGTCGACAAGGAAGTTCTTTTTGATACATATAAAGGTAAAGCTTATAATGAAAAGGGCAAAATTCCTGGTCTTACCAGGGTTACAATAAAATCGGGTCTTACTAATAATGATTTTCTTTCTATTCAACCTCAAATAGGGAGTCTTTCAGGTGTTTATCTTGAAGAAGATGCACTCAGGCAATATGAAGGAGGAGAAGCTTTTTCACATGTGATTGGGTATGTTGGTGATGCCGGTCCAAAGGATGTAGCAGAAAGAGGTTTCGATTCAAATTCTCAGATAGGAAAAATTGGTATTGAAGAGATGTATGATGAGGTTTTGAGAGGGATGGATGGTGTTGAAATTGTCGAGAAAGATGTGCGTTTTGAGTCTGAAAATGTATACATACCGGAAAGTGCAAAGGCTGGTGATAATATCGTTTTGACAATAGATTCACGCTGGCAGGAAGCCTTGTTCAATTCGCTTGGTAAATATGTTGAAGATCTCGATGGCTACGGAGGGGCGGCAATTATAATGGAGGTGGGTACGGGAAATATTAAATCTATGATTAGCTATCCGAGCTTCGACAACAATCTCTTTTCAAAGGGTATCGATAATGCTACTTTCAATAGTTTGATAACAGATAATAAAACTCCCTTGGTCAACAAAGCGATTGCTTTACAGCTACCTCCTGGCTCAACCTTCAAGCCGATTCTTGCCGCTACTGCTTTGCAGGAAGGTGTGATCAATAAAAACACAACTATTTCTTCTGAGGGATGTATGACGTTACCTGGAAACATTAAATTCTGTGAGGCAGATAGAGTGTATTTAGGCAAGATGAATGTGTCTCAGGCAATTGGCAAATCAAGTAATGTATTTTTTTGTAATACGGGATTACAACTAACTGAAAAGGCTGGTGGAATAAGGACATTGATGAATTATGCGGATCAATTTGGAATCGGACATAAAACGGATCTTGGTATGATTGGCGAACAGGCGGGCAGTATGGCTACACCCGAACTTATGATAAAAGTCCACGACAGGGAATGGTTGTTGGGCGATATTTGCAATACAGCAATTGGGCAGGGTCTCGTTACAACAACACCTATACAGATGCTTCAAGTTGCTGAAGCTGTTGCGACGGGAGGGAAAATTTACAAACCGAAACTTGTTCATGAGGTAAAAAACCAAGAAGGAACAACTATTCGGACATACGAAGGTGAAGTTGTTAGAGAGATACAAGTTGATGATGGGAATTTTGCTTTGATAAAAGACGGTATGTATAAAGCTGTTAATGCGGCGCAGGGAAGTGCATGGATACTAAAGGGAACACCTGGGAATCCTTATGCAAAAACAGGTTCTGCCGATGCTACAGAATATATAGATGGAAAACCATTAAAAGGTGCACATTCGTGGGTTATTGGAGGCTTTGAGTACGGAGGGAAAGAATACAATTTTGTTGTTCATATAACACTTGGAGGAAGAGGCTATAAAAGTGTGCCTGTAATCAAAGATTTTATAAATTGTCTTTACTCTGATTTTGCTGGACTGCCTGTCACTAATGCAAATAGTTTTTAGCTCATAATGTAAAAGTATTTAACCCCTATGACAGCAGAGGAGAAAAATAGCAGACTAATTTTGAGTTATGTAAAAGGGATTGGAGCTGTTAGTTTTCAACAGCTTCTAAGGAGTGTCTCTGCATTTGAGCTTCTTGAAAAGCTTTCTTCTGAACAGGTTCTTGTTAAAGTTGGACAAAAATTTGGAACAGCTATATTAAGGGCTCGTGACGGTATTGATACGAATAGGATTTTCCGGAATCTGAAAGATTCTGGTACGCAATTTTTAGTATATGGGGAAGAGGATTATCCTTTCCTGCTGGAGCAAATTTATGATGTTCCGCCTGTTTTGTACTATAAGGGAAAGTATGATCAGGATAAATTAAAAAAATGCATCAGCATTGTTGGAACAAGAAATGCAAGCAAACAGGGGGAAGTATTTAGTAGAAAGTTTGCGATGGATCTGGTGGGCTTTGGATTTTCAGTAGCAAGTGGTATGGCATTTGGGATAGATAAATGTGTACATGAAGGTGCTATTGATGCCGGGGGTTACACTATTGCCGTACTGGGAGGTTCGGCAGATAAACCTTATCCGGTGGCAAATAGAAGTACTTATAGAAAGATTTTAGAAAATGGACTTGTTATCTCGGAATATCCTCCCGGGATCAATATCGAACCCTGGAATTTTCCGAGGAGGAATAGGATAGTATCAGGACTTTCTTTAGGAACCCTTGTGATTGAAGCACCAAGAAAAAGTGGAGCACTTATTACTGCCCACTCAGCTATAGATCAAAACAGAGAGGTGTTTGCTCTTCCCTGGCCAATTGACCACAAGAATGGTGAAGGTTGTAACAATTTAATAAGTGAAGGGAAAGCAAAGCTTGTTCAAAATATCGATGATGTACTTGTAGAGATTTTGCAAAGTAATTATGTGAATAATGGGTTCTCAGAATCTCTTGATCGATCAAAAAAACAGGGAAATGAAATTTCTGAACTTCAAAACGAAATACTAACTGTGCTGGCAGAAACACCAGTGGCAAGTGACCAACTATTTGACAAATTAGGTTATAGTATTGGCGGAATAAATGCTGCACTTTCAGAGCTTGAAGTCAAAGGAATGATTTATTGTGATGAAAAGGGTTCCTGGAGGACGGTTTAATACGAATATTTTTTTAAGAATGAATTTAGTAGTTGTTGAATCGCCTGCAAAGGCAAAAACAATTGAGAAATATTTGGGACAAGAGTATAAGGTTAGAGCCTCCATGGGTCATGTGGTTGATCTTCCGACGAAGGAACTTGCAGTTGATACAGAGAATAATTTCGAACCAACATACACTATTGCAAAGGGAAAAAATAAAATAATTTCCGCACTCAAAAAAGAATTAAAAGATGCAGATACGCTTGTACTTGCTGTTGACCCTGATAGAGAAGGGGAGGCGATTGGTTGGCATATTGCACGTGAGCTTGGAGTGATAAATGATCAGGGGGAGGTAATAAGTAAAAGTAAAAATTTGAAGCGAATTGTTTTCCATGAAATTACGAAAGAAGCAATCCTTGAAGCAATGAGTAATGCAGGATCTATTGACATGAGTCTTGTTAATGCTCAGCAGGCAAGGAGAGTACTTGACAGGCTTGTAGGCTATAAACTTTCTCCGCTTTTGTGGAAAAAGATTAGATATGGTCTTTCTGCCGGTAGAGTACAATCTGCTGCGGTCAGGCTTGTTGTCGATAGAGAAAGAGAACGAGAAAAATTTGAAGCAAACGAGTATTGGTCAGTTGAGGCGTATTTATCTGATGAAGAAACGAGTAAAGGGATCGAGATTGACTATGTTTTAAGCGAGAAAAATCAGAAAAGAACTACTGAAGAAGGTAAGGAAAAGAAAGAGGAAAAGGAGGAGACTGCAGAAAGTTCCGTGTCAGGGTCTGGTTTTATCAGGTTTGAGCTTGCACAGGTAAATTCAAAGAAACCAAAGCTTGGGAACAAAAGTGAAGTAGAAAAGGTAGTTGAAGACTCCAGTAATAAAAAATGGGAAATAACCAGTGTTGTGAGTAAGGATACCAAAAAATATCCTTCTCCACCCTTTACAACAAGCACATTACAACAAGCGGCTTCAAACAGGATGGGTTTTAGTGCGAAAAAAACCATGCAGATAGCACAAAAGCTTTATGAGGCAGGCCATATTACCTATATGAGAACAGATTCAACGAATTTGTCTGAGTCTGCAATAAAAAATGCGAGGAGTGAAATAACAAGTCGCTTTGGAAAAGAATATGTGCCGGAACATGGGAGACATTATAAAACTAGAAGCAAAGTTGCACAGGAGGCACATGAGGCGATAAGGCCGACACATTTTAATAATACTTCTGCTGGCTCAAATAATGACGAAAAGCGTCTATACGACCTTATCTGGAAAAAAGCAATCTCTTCTCAGATGTCTGAAGCCAGGCTCAAGAATACCACTCTTGAAAACCGGATTGACGATTATCTCTATAGGGCAAGTGGACAAAGAATAATTTTCCCCGGATTCCTTAAAGTTTATCCAGAGATGGTAAATGAAAACATTCTTCCTGAAATAAAAACTGGAGAAGTATTATTCCTGGAAAAGCTTCGTGGGATTCAGCATTATACAAAGCCACCCGCAAGGTTTACTGAAGCAACACTGATTAAGGAACTTGAGAAACACGGGATAGGCAGACCATCAACTTATGCTCCTATTATGAGTACGATTCAGGACAGGGGGTATATTGGAAAGGATGGCAGGTACCTATTTCCTCTTGATGTAGCTATGGCAGTCAATGATTTGCTTGTTGAAAATTTTTCCAGAATTGTTGATTTTGGTTTTACTGCAGATATGGAGGATGATCTTGACAGTGTTGCAAACGGTCAAAAAGAGTGGGTCAAAATAATATCGGATTTCTATTTGCCTTTTGAAAAGGAGTTAAAGCAAAAGGAGAAAACAATAGACAGGGAAGACTACACCAATCTCGGAAAGTCAGATGAGAAATGCCCGGTTTGTGGGAAACCTATGAAGATAAAACTTGGTCGTTTTGGTAAATTCTTGAGCTGTACAGACTTTCCAAATTGTAAGGGCATGAAGAGTTTTGGAGACGATGGCAGCAAAAATGAGGAATCTTCGGAATTCATAGAGAAGTACGAGTCAGCCCCAAAAGGAAGTGATGGTAAAACAATGATTCTAAAAACTGGCAGGTTCGGTCAGTTCTGGGCTCATCCGGATTATCCGAATGTAAAGGAAACGGCAATGCTTCTGCTAAAAGAAAAATGTCCTGAGTCTGGCCATAATCTTGTTGAAAGAAAAGGTAAATGGGGAAAGATCTTTATAAGTTGCAGCGGGTATCCCAAATGCAGATATATAAAAAAGAAATAAGATAAATCCGTAAGAAAACCCGTTATATTTTCAATTATCGAACGTTCTTATTATCAAAGGTAACAAGAGGTGCAAAATGCAAGCAATTTTATTCAAAAGAGTTTGATAATAAATGACGAGGATTTTTCAGAAGCGTCAAGATCTCCACTTTATGTTGTAAATATCTCCAAACCTTTTTGGACAGAATCCATTACTATAAGGATTTATCCGAGCAGAATATCAATAATCAAGAAATCAAAATTTGGATTCTGGGAACATCAGGAGACTTACCCAACGATGGATTTGGGTGATATCATTGTCAATCAGGGATTTTCCGGGTCAAAAATAACTGTCCGAAGGAGGAATACAATGGCGACTTTGTTTGTCATTGAAAACCTCTCAAATTCTGAGGCACGGGATTTGAAAAGCGTCTTAAATGCGATGATCCTGAAGACTCAGAAATCGCTCATTCAGCCTGTTAATTACAATCAGGAGGTGAGCAGGTCACGTTCTGATCTCTTTGAGCCATGACCCTTATTCTTCATACAAAGGTGATTTGCATAGTTTCCGGTATTTCTGTTATCATTAGCCGGTTTAAATAAGCACCTCTCATACTGTTTCCTTCCTGGTTTTTCAGGTCTTGAGTGGGAAGAAGTGCGGAAAGCGCACAATTTAATTTAATAAAGGAAAAACATGACAACAAAGAAAAAGTCGTCCGTAAAAAAATCTCCGCCAAAAAAGGCAGAGAAGAAAGTAACTACTGTGACTAAGGCTTCAGTGACCAAGAAAACAGTCAAAAAGTCTGTTGCTGAAGCAAAGAAGACACCAAAATCTCCTGAGAAGAAAGTTTCTACAAAAAAAGATACTTCAAAAATTGGGGCTGTCTCTCAAACCGGGAAAACAATTGAAAAAGTTGAACAAAAAGAGACAAGTCTTATAGCAAAACTTCCTGAAATTCAGGAATTGCTTAAAGCGGGTGTTCAATTTGGACATAAAGCGAAGAGACTTAATCCGAAAATGGAGGACTATATTTATTCCAAAAGGTGGGATATTCATATTATTGATGTAAATAAAACTCTTGAGCTTCTTGAGAAGGCATTAAATTTTCTAACACAGGCCTCAAAGGAAGGCGATATTTTATTTGTTGGAACGAAGAGACAGGCAGTTGATATTATCCAGAGTGAAGCAATGAGAGCAGGAGCGCACTTCATTGTAAATAGGTGGCCCGGAGGACTTCTGACAAACTTTGAACTTATTAAAAAAAGTCTTAAAAAGCTTCTTGACATTGAAAATCAGTTTGAATCAGGGGTTGAGGGAAAGACTAAATATGAAGTTTCAAGGATGAAAAAAGGCTGGGAAAGGTTGAATAGACTATATGGCGGGATAAAAACAATGCAACAGCTTCCGCGAGCCGTAGTTATAGTTGATTCAAATTTTGAAAAGGTTGCTCTGACCGAGACTAGAAGGCTTGGTATACCTGTTGTTTCTATTGTCGATACAAATAGTAACCCTGAGGTTGTTGACTATCCTGTTCCAGGGAATGACGACGCACTTGCTTCTATTGGTCTTTTTGCAAAATGCTTTGCTGATGCAGTCATAGAAGGAAATGAAGGGAAAGGCGTAAAACATGATGTAAGAGATTATAATGTTACTGAGGTCAAGATAAAAAGAAAGTCTGATGAACGAAAGGCTGAAGAAGAGGCTGAAGAGGAGAAAGAAGCAGCGGTTAAAGACACGGTCAAAAAGACCGACTAAAAGATTAATTTATTAACAAATTCGATATGGCAATTACTTTAGATCAAATAAAAAGTCTAAGGAAAAGGACAGGTGTTGGTGTCGGCGCCGTGAAGTCTGCTCTGGAGGAGGCAAAAGGCAATGAAGAAAAGGCGATTGAAATACTCAGGGAAAGAGGACTTGCGAAAGGAGCAGCAAGAGCAGGCAGGGCAACAGAAAATGGAGTTGTTGCTGCTTATATTCATGGTGATGGTCAAATTGGAGTCTTGATTGAAATGAGCTCAGAAACAGACTTTGCCTCAAGGTCGGAAGATTTCCGGCAACTAAGTAAGGATGTTGCACTCCATATCGCTGCCTCAAAACCTTTATACATAACTATTGAGGATATTCCTCAGGCAGTTCTCGATAAGGAAAAGGAATTCATTACCAAGGAGAGCAAAGATCAATTGGAGGGGAAACCAAAAGAAGTAGTTGAGAAAATAATTGAGGGTAAACTTCAAAAGTTCTATACAGAAAATGTTTTGTTGGAACAGCCATATGTTAGAGACGAAAAGAAAAAAGTGGGTGACCTTCTTGCAGAGGCACTTGCAAAGATTGGAGAGAATGTCCGGATAGCAAGATTTGCCAGGTTTGAAATTGCACAGGTATCTGGTGCTTGTGGGATAGATGAAATATAATAGAGCAAGTTACCTTTTATTATAACCAATATGATTCTTCTAAGTGAGGCTCAAACCAGGCTTTCCGGTGCTTTAGATCATCTCACCAAGGAGCTTGCCGCAATAAGAACCGGCAGGGCAAATCCGCAAATAATAGAAGGAATGACTGTGGATGCATATGGACAGAAGATGCCACTTAATCAGGTGGCCAATATAAATGTTGTTGACGCTGGACTTCTTACGGTAAATGTTTGGGATAAAACTCTTATCAATGAAGTTGAGAAGACTCTTAAAACATCTGAGATGGGATTTGGGGTTAGTGTTGATGGAGATCTTGTGAGAGTTTCTTTTCCTCCTCTTAGTGAAGAGAGAAGGACTGAGTATGTTAAAGTAATGAAAGACAAGCTTGAAGATTCTCGAATTGCTGTAAGAGTGATTCGAAAGGAAGTTCTTGATTGGATTGATGAGCAGGGGTTTAGTGAAGATGAGAAAAAGGGAAAAGAGAAAGAATTACAAACAATGATTGATAGTGTAAACTCGGAAATTGAAGAGACCGGAAAAAAGAAGGAAACTGAACTTATGACTGTATAATATACAAATATGCATTTAATCTTGTCGTTATTTGTCCTAATTATTATTCTTGGTCTTCTCGTTTTTATTCATGAGCTTGGACATTTTGTTGCTGCCAAGCTGATTGGAGCAAAAGTCGAAGAGTTCGCTTTTGGTTTTGGTCCAAGGCTTCTAGGAAAGAAAATAAGGGGAACTGAGTATAAAATAAATCTTATCCCTCTTGGAGGATATGTAAAGATTTATGGTGAATTGCCAGGTAATGATATCCAAGCTGATGGAAAACTTGTAAATGTATGGAAGGAGTACGATCTTTATAAGATTACTGACAGGGAAGAACTGTCTAAAAAAATATGGGGACTGGCTGAACTCAAGGACTCTGAAAAAAAGGAATTGATAAAAATTGGTAAGGAAAGAATTGCCCTGTTGACAAGTAAAGATAGCTTTTTAAACAAGTCTGTTTTCAAAAGGGCGTTTGTTCTTGTTGCTGGTGTAACGATGAATTTTCTTCTTGCAATACTTATTTTTCTTCTTTATTTTTCTCTTGGTGGTTTTACGACTGAGATAAGCAAGAGAACAGACTATGATTTCTGGGGGTCAAAACAAAGAGTGGACGAAAGGCCTATTATTGTTGACGCTTATACTAAAGAGCTAAAGGAAGCCGGAGTGGAGAGAACTCTAGTCTGGAAAATAGATGGTGAACTTGTTCAAAGTAGAGAGCAATTCTCAAATTTTCTTAAAGAGAATGAGGGGGAAGAGGTAAAATATACTCTAATTGATGAGGGGGGAAATTTTGTTGATAAGACTATTACTCTAAACACCTCAGAGTTTGATACAAATCTGGATGAGGAAGTTCAGGGAAAAATCAGGATAGCAGGAGTGAGCGAGAATTTCCCTGCACATGAGGCGGGGTTAGTAAAGGGGAATATTATTTTCGAGATTAATGACGAAGAAACAGGTTCTGTAGAAAATTTTATTAAGTTGCTGGAGGCTTATCAAGGGGAAACAGTTTCTTTAAAAATTCTTAATGAGGAGGGGGAAATAGAAATTGTGGAAATGGAACTTCTACAAAAAGTGAAAGAGGATGATCCGGTCATTGGAGCTGTGCTGTCACAAAATGAAACCATTTATCTCGAGTTTTACCATCTTGACTACTCGGATTCGAAGCTTCTGTCAGGATTTTTCCATTCCATAAATATTCTTGGCTATCAAATTAAGGTGCTGGGTGTGCTGGTAAGAGATTCGTTTGTTCAGGGAAGTGTAGAACCGGTAGCCAGCGGGGTAGGAAGTATTGTCGTTGTTGCAAATGAAGTTAACAATCTTGTGAGAGCAAATAATTTCTCCGATCTTCTCAACCTTACTGGATTGGTAAGTATTGCCCTTGCCTTTATGAATATTCTGCCGATCCCGCTTTTTGACGGTGGTCATCTTATGTTTTTGGCGCTTGAAAAAATCAGGGGGAAAAGAATTCCTATTGGAAGTGAAGAGATAATCTCAAAACTGTCTTTTCTGTTTATTATAATTTTAAGTATTGTGATCATCCTGAAAGATATTATTATGCTTGAGTGGATTCCGAGGATACTCGAGCTGGTAAGGGGTCTTGTAAGCTAATAAGTATTAAGTATTGAATTTGACCCTTTAAGTGCAGTAAGCTGAGCTCTTTGAATGTAGTAAATTGTAGCTCTCTGTGTGTTATAATCCTAACCTAGTATTTTATTAAAACTATAGGAGGTGTTTTTTGATGTCAGTAATCGTAACAGATGATATGCCAATTGATCAGGCTTTGAAGATGCTATGGCGTGAGGCAAATAGAGAGAATATTCCTGTTGAGCTTCAGAAAAATAGATACCATGTAAAGCCAACACAACTGAAGCACGAGAACAGAAAAATCTGGGAGAAAACCAAAAGAAGAAGAAGAACTGCAACTAGAGAAAGGAGGAGTAAAATTACAAGATATGCAGATAAATCCTAGTTATTCGGAATATAAATGTGACAGGGAACCTTTAGAAGAGATTTTTAGAGGTTCTGAGGGTTTTGAGTGCCAATAATCCAGGAAGTTTTGTATTATATGGTAGTGTTCGATATCAAATGATTCTTCGAATTCTGAAAAATATTTTGAAGAGAATAGGGGTGGATATTAGTTGTTTGGTCAATTTCTCCGAAGGGTAGAATTTCTAAACAGTGTGGCAGATTACGCTGTTATGTCTCTAATTGATTCATAATTCTTTTCTTTACTTTTTTTGTCGGTTCTTTTGAGTTATGATTAGTCGATCCATTATCTTCACATAGTTTCAGATGCCAATTACTCTTTATCAAAAGTATAGACCAGGACGATTCGACGAGATAGTAGGACAGGATTGGATTTCCAAAGTACTCAAGAAGGCCTTGAAAGACGGAAAGCACTCTCATGCATATCTTTTTTCTGGGGCGAGAGGAACGGGAAAGACCAGTACTGCCCGAATAGTTGCTAAAGCCTTAAATTGTCTCAATCTAAAAGATGGTGAGCCATGTAATAAGTGCACTGTTTGCAAAGCAGTAAACGAAGGGAGATTCCTCGATATATTTGAGATTGATGCCGCATCAAACAGAGGAATTGATGAAATCCGAGAGCTTAAAGAAAGGGTCAATTTTGCACCTGCAGAAGGAAGGAACAAAGTATATATTATTGATGAGACTCACATGCTCACTACTGAGGCATTTAATGCTCTTCTAAAGACTCTAGAGGAGCCTCCACAGCATGCAGTCTTTATCCTTGCAACAACTGAACCGCATAAAATTCCGCTTACTATTATTTCAAGAACGCAAAGGTTTGATTTTAAACTTGCAAATGATGAAGATTTAAAAAAGAGGATTCAACTTATTCTGAAAAAGGAGGGAGTAAAAATGGATGAAGGTGCAGTTGATATTATAATTAATGGTGGGGGAGGAAGTTTTCGGGATGCTGAGACTATTCTTGAAAAAGTAATTAGATCTGCTGAATCATTGAAGAATCGGAGTATAACTCTTGATGAAGTAAGGCAAATTTTGGGTCTAACTGACGAAAGAGCAGTACAAAGTATGATGAAATCTCTAGTTTTATGTGATTTGGATTCAGCATTTTCAGTTCTTTACGAGATAAATAGTCAGGGTTTGAGCCTCATTCAATTTTTGAAACAATTGCTTGAATTTGGAAGGGTACTTATTCATAACAAAATTGAATCAAAGAAAAATGCTATCGGCATAGATTTTGATCTCAAAGATTTGGTCAAAATGATAAGAATCCTTTCTGAATGTGCTGTTCAAATGAAGGCCGCAACAATACAAATTCTTCCGCTTGAACTTGCTATTGTTGATATCTGTGGGTACAAAAAGGATAATCCGGGTATACAAAAAGGTGAGGGAAAAGCTCCATTTAGAATCAATACTACTGAGAAGAAGGCAGCCATAGAGGAGTTTTCTATCAAAAAGAATTCCTCAGTAACAGAAGAAACGAGCAGGAAAAAGGAAAAGGATAAAAATATAACTGTTAGTAAACAAGAACAAGAACAAGAGCAAGAACAGAGTGAGAGCATAAGCGAAGGAAAGAGCGATGAACACCCTGTTGCTGAAATTAAAAAGATCAAAAAAATGTGGGATAAATTTCTTGAAGAAATTAAGCCTCATAATAACCATCTCCAGGCATTTCTTTTAAAGGCAGAGCCCTCTGAAATTAAGGGGGACAAAATTATTCTTAAGGTTCCTTTCAAATTTCATAAATCGAGAATAGAAGAACATGCAAGCAGAAAAGTAATTTCGGAAGTGTTTAAGGCACTAATAAATGTCTCCCTCGTTCCTTCGTGTATAATAGAAGAAGGGTTGAGGTCTGAAATAGCTGAAGAAGAAAAAGATACTGATAATGCAGACTTGGTAGAAGAAGTTTTTGGTGATATGCTTGAAGAACAATAAATGAGTCTCAAAATCCCGGGACTATAATTTTATTTTTTAGATCTATTATCATGGCAGGTGCTTTCTCAAAAATAAAGGAGTTGTATAAGCTTCAAAAAGAGGCGAAAGAAATGCAGAAAAAAATGAAAGAGAAAAAAATTTCTGGTCTTTCAAAGGATGAACACGTGGAAATAATAATTGATGGGACTCAAGAGATTTTGGAAATCAATATTTCTGATGATCTGATGAGTCTGGACAGAAAAAAGGATCTTGAAAAGGAGATAAAGCAAGCGATGGAGGAAGCTCAGAAGTTATTAAGAAAGGAAATGACGAAGGATATGGATATAGACAAACTAAAAGGCATGCTGGGAAGTTAATTTGGATACTAAGAAACAATGTCAGCTCTTCCTCAAGTTGTTCAGAAATTAATCGAGGAGTTCGAAAAACTTCCTGGTGTTGGACCAAAGTCGGCTGCTCGCATGGCTTATCACTATCTTCGTGCTTCCAGGGAAAGTGCAGAAAGGCTTTCTGCTCTGATTCTTGATGTAAAAAACAAGGTCAAATCCTGTGAGATTTGTTATAACTTTACAGAAAATTCTCCATGTTCGATTTGCTCTGATCCCGGAAGAAATCAAAATCTTCTAATGGTGGTCGAGGAACCACTTGATGTTGTGGCTTTTGATAGGGTTGGGATAAAGGAGGAAGGAGGGTTCGGGGGTGTTTTTCATGTTCTTGGTGGCGTGATTTCTCCTGTCAACTCAGTTGGTCCGGAGGATCTTAGAATATCTGAGCTTATAAAACGGATAGAGGGTATGCAGGATTGTGTTGAAATTATTATTGCAACAAATCCAAATCTTGAAGGAGAGGCAACAGCAATGTACATCTATGAGGAAATTAAAAATAGGGTGCTGGAGAGAGTAAAAATTACCCGTCTTGCCAGAGGTCTACCTACGGGAGCTGATCTGGAATATGCAGATTATACTACACTGAGAAGAGCGATCGAGGGAAGGACTGAGCTATAGTAGATTAAATGTAAGAAGGCTTCAAAAATCTCTCCGGAATATCGAGTTCTTCGAATTTCTATAGTATCTGTGCTATTAGAGTCTGGAATTTATCGGAAGAAAATCCCCTGTTCCGTCTAAACCTTCTCCTGTCCCAAACTCGTACCAAAAATATCCAGCCATTGAATATTGAGGAGGAAAAGTGCTCCTGTTAGGAATAGATGAATCAGTAAGTCCCCATTCCTTAGCTCCATTTTTTTCCCACGTGACACCTACGCTCGATCTCATTACATTCTCAATCCTGACAGGAATCCAGGGAGTAAATTTGTTCACAATTTTTCCTGTAACAGGTTCTTTTACCGCTGTGACCTTTCTTCCTCTTAAAATTTCCCCAACTGACTTCTCTAAAAAAGAAAGAACATCTTTTGGGTTAATTATCGTAAATTCTTCCTGGTCCTCTACATTGCCAAAGTTGCGTTGCTGTGTATCTGCTTCTCTATATTGTCCCTCTAGACCTAGATCCATTGTGATGGTGATAAGTAATATATTTGTAGAATTCTTTGTCTGAACACTATAGCAAAAATTAAAACAAAAACAATAGCGATAGGAAAAACAATAGAAAAATTATGGCAGGAATGCAAGTACATATACAATCATGAGTGTCTTTTCTTCCTTCCTATCAGAAATTTTGCTATCCTGAGAGTGTTCATCCATATTTTAAATATTATTTGGGTGAAATAAACAAGAAAAAAGTTACTAAAGCTGTAATAACTGCTGCAGGGAGAGGAACGAGATTTTTGCCTGCAACAAAAGCAATTCCTAAGGAAATGCTTCCTATTGCGGATAAACCGATTATTCAGCATTTAGCTGAAGAGTGTGTTGGGGCTGGAATTGAAGATATTATTATCGTCATAAGAGCCGGGAGTGAGTCAATCATTGAACATTTCAACGAAGATGAGGGGTTGGAGGATTACCTTAGGCAGAATGGTAAGGAAGAAATCCTGAGAAAAATTATCCGGATTCATGATATGGCAAACTTTGTATTTATTTATCAGGACACAAAACTGTCTTACGGTAATGGAAGTCCTGTGCTTAGTGCTAAATCGCTTCTTGAAGATAGCCCATTTGCTCTTCTGTGGGGTGACGATCTTTTCTATGGAGAACAGCCAGCAATTAAGCAGTTGGTAGAATTTTTCGAGGAAAATGAATGTGATGGTGCCTTAGGTGTTCAAAAAATGTCTATGGAAGAAGTGGTCAAATACGGATCGGTGAAAATAAAAGAAGGGACAACAAACCAGGCTGAGAGAATAATTGAGAAACCAGAAAAGAATAATGCTCCCAGTGACCTTGTCTCTTACGGCCGGATGGTGCTTACACCCAGGATTTTTGAATATTTGAAACCGGAAGCTACTGGAAAGGATGGAGAGCTATGGTTGCAGGATGCAAATGATGAGTTGGCGGAAAATGGAAAAGTACTTTTCAAGGAACTAAAAGGGGAATGGTTTACTACCGGCGATCCTGCAAGTTATATTCGTGCACAGATGAGATTTTCCAGTGACAGTATTGTCTAATCTGGCTGGAGTCCCTGTCAGTAAGACGTGGTAGTTCTTGGCTAATGATACTAACACTAGAGAATGACACAGGATGTACAGAATGACACAGAACAACACAGAATCATAGACAATGATATACAGCGATATAGAATGACACAGGCCATACGGAATGATACATAGGACGATACAGGGGCGATAGAGTAGTGATTTGATCAAAGGTTCTGTGTCCTGTAGAATGGTGTTGATATGATGTGTTCTTTTTCTTCAAAAATATCTTGCTGTTGTAGCTGAATCACCATTGATCACTCTTTCGGTCTCTAAATATTCTTTGCTCTAAATCACTGCTATAATAGCTATTATTTGATTATTATGCTAAAGGTCTTTAATACGTTAGGAAGAAAACTTGAAGAATTTGAACCTCTTAATAAGGGGAAGATTTCTTTTTATCACTGTGGACCTACGGTATATTGGACACAGCATATTGGGAATATGCGGGGAATGCTGATGGGAGACCTTATAAGGAGGAGCTTGTCTTATCTGGGATATGAGGTGAGGCATGTTCGAAATTATACTGATTTTGGTCATCTTACAGGTGATAATATCGGGGATGCTGATACTGGAGAAGACAGAATGGAGAAGGCCGCGAAGAGAGAAAATCTCACTCCGCAGATAATTGCCGAAAAGTATATCGCAGAATTTGATAGAGATACAAAACTTCTCAACATTCTTGAACCGACGGTTAAGGCAAGAGCGACTGATTATATTGATGGAATGATAGAAATGGTAAAGTTGCTTATTGATAGGGGTTTTGCGTATGTTACATCTAAGGCGGTTTACTTTGATATCTCCAGGTTCAAAAATTATACGGATCTGTCCGGTAGAGATTTGGAGAAAGATAAAGCTGGTGCTGGAATAGGAGATATTACTGATCCGGACAAGAAGAATCCAGCTGATTTTGTACTTTGGTTTTTTAGAACAGGAGTTCACAAAAATGCCCTTCAGTATTGGTCGTCTCCTTTTACATCTCCAGAAGTAAAGAATGGGGAAGGTTTTCCTGGATGGCATATTGAATGTTCTACAATGGCGCTTCAAAATCTTGGTGAAACACTGGACATTCATATGGGAGGGGTTGAGCATATTTCAATCCATCACACTAACGAGATAGCACAAAGTGAGGCAGTTACTGGCAAGAAATATGTCAAACACTGGTTACATAATGAACATCTTCTGGTTAATGGTAAAAAAATGGCAAAATCTGAAGGTACAAGCTACACATTGAAACAAATAATTGAAAAAGGATACAGTCCGCTTGATATGCGGTATCTCTTTCTGCAGGCACACTACAGGAGCAAACAGAATTTTACATGGGAGGCATTGGATGGGGCAAGAATTGCTTATCAAAAGTTGAAGACACAATTGGGATCATGGCTGGAAAATTTCAAGGAAGGAAAGGTTGAAGTGGAATATAGGAAGAAATATATCGAGGCACTGGAGGATGATTTCAATATTCCCCGGGCACTTGGGGTTTTGTGGGAAGTAGTGAAAGCAGATCTTCTTGAGAGTGCTAAATTAGCATTGATTTTTGATTTTGACAAGGTTTTTGGTTTAGGGCTTAAAGAGGAAGCAGAGAACATTTCTGAATTTTTAAAGAAGAATAGAAAAGAAATTGAAAGGCTCGTGGATGAAAGAGAAAAATATAGAGGCAACAAGGGGTGGGAAGAGGCTGACCAGATACGAAAGGTGCTTGGAAAGAAATATCATGTTGAGATTGAAGACCAAAAAGACGGAACAGAATGGCGTGTGATTGCATAATTATAAAAATCGAATGGAACCAGAAATAGAATCTATTATTAAAAAAATACCTTCTTATGTTTTTGTCGTCTCTGATGAGCTTATCAGGCATGGTTTTGAGGCTTATCTTGTTGGAGGAAGTCTGAGGGATCTGATCATTGGTCGAGTGCCTTCTGATTATGATATTGCAACAAATGCAAAACCTGACGAAATTGAAAGAATCTTTCCCAAGTCAATTTCAACAAATGCAAGGTTTGGAACAGTGATTGTTCTATCAAAAGACAAAAAGGGAGAAACTTTTGATATTGAAGTAACAACTTATAGGAGTGAAGAGGACTATACAGGCGGCAGATGGCCTTCAAAAGTTAAGTTTACCAGTTCGATACAGGAGGATTTAAGTAGAAGAGATTTTACAATCAATGCTCTTGCGGTGAACCTTGACAAAAAAGATGAAGATCAGCAGATTGTTGATTTGTTTCTTGGTCTCAAGGATCTGAGAAAGAAAATAATTAAAGCAGTGGGTGACCCTGTTGAAAGATTTACTGAAGACGGGCTAAGAGCTTTCAGAGCCTGCAGGCTTGCAAGTTTGCTCGAATTTACAATAGAGGAAAAAACATTTGAGGCGATAAAAAATACGCTTAGTGTTGCTGAAAAAGTGTCTATGGAAAGAATAAGAGATGAATTTATCAAAATGACAATGGGATCTTCAAAACCTTCTACGGGACTGAGACTCATGAAGGATACAGGTCTTCTGGAAATTTTTCTTCCTGAGCTTCTTGACTGTATAGGAATTGTTCAGCCCGAATACCATGCTGATGATCTTTTTGATCATTCCTTAAAGGCTTATGATTTAGCCCAAGATTCGGTAAAGATAGCTGCTCTTCTTCATGATATAGGAAAGTCAAGAACAATGACTAAGGATGGGGAAGAGGTTCACTTTTACGGTCATGATGTTGTTGGAGCAGAAATGACCAGACAAATTCTTTCAAGATTGAAGTTTTCCAGAGATGAAATTGAACGCAATTTTCGCCTTGTTAGGTGGCATATGTTTTATTATCCTTCTGCTGATTGGAGATTAGAAGAGGAAATAATCAATGCAAGAAAAAATCCAGTTGAAATAGAAAAAGAAGGAAAGGTAGTAGGAAATCTTGAGGCACAAAATGAAAGAATTATGAAATCCAGAAGGAGTAAAAGTTTTAAGGAGGGCTGGACTGATGCTGCAATTAGAAGGTTCATAAGGAACGCCGGGGGAGAGGAAGCCATTGAAGATCTGATAAAATTGAGAATTGCTGATGCAGGAGCAAACCCAAAATCCAGTTTTCATCCAGGGGAGATTGAGGCTCTTGAAAACAGGATTGCGGAGGTGCGAGAGAAAGAAATGGCGATTAAAATAACAGATCTTGATATTAATGGAGAGGATTTGCGTAAGCTAGGGATTGAATCAGGGCCAGGGATGGGGGAAATTCTGAATTATTTATTGGAAATAGTAATTGAGGAGCCGGTAAAAAACAAAAAAGCTGTTTTAACAGAAATAGTGAGACAAAAGTATCTGGAATAGATTGCGAACTACTTCGGACTATCTGCATCTATTACTAAGTGCTATAATCGCAGGTCTTTGTAAGTTTGTACGATTATTTTTTTTGGAAATATATATCATGACAAAACTATCATTTCTTGGAGCGGCAGAAACAGTTACAGGTTCGTGTTTTCTTGTTGAGACTGACAGGAATAAGTTTTTAGTTGACTGTGGAATGTTTCAGGGACCTGACGTGGAGGATAGAAACTTTGAAAAATTTAAATTTGATCCAAGGCAGATAGATTTTCTTCTTTTGACTCATACACATATTGACCATTCAGGACTTATACCCAAGCTTTTCAGAGAAGGTTTTCGGGGGGAAGTATATATGACAGTACCGACAAGTCATTTGGCTGAGCTTCTTTTGCTTGATGCGGCGAAAATTCAGGAGAATAACCAGCGAGATGAGTTTAGAAGGAGAGTATTGAGGATGAAGAAAAGCCAAATGTCTGGAAATCTTCTTTATGATACCAGGGATGCCCTTTCTGCTATTAACTCCTTTAGAACAGTTGAACTGGACAAGGAAATAGAGATTAGAGAAGGGATAAAGGCAACCTTTATAAATGCAGGTCATATTTTAGGTGCAGCAAGTATTGTTGTAGAGGTGGATAATTTAAGAATTCTTTTTTCGGGGGATATTGGTCACAGGGGTCAGGAACTTGTTGCTCATTTTGATTTAAATAAATCACTATCGGTCGATTATGTTGTTATGGAATCACTCTACGGGGGTAAGTATCATGAGGACAGGAGGCTGACAGAGAGGGAACTAATTGATGCAATAAATTTGACACTACAAAGGAACGGTAATGTTATGATCCCTTCGTTTGCAGTCGAAAGAACGCAAGAGTTGCTGTATATTATCAAAACGGCTAAACAGAAAAGATTGATCGGAGACAATGTTCAAGTTTTTTTGGACAGTCCGCTTGCAATAGGTGCTACACAGATATACACAGACAGTAAATTGGCCTTAAGTAAGATGGTTCAGCAGTCGTTTGCCTTGGGTGATAGTCCGTTCAGTTTTCCTGGGTTAAAAACTATAAGATCATATAAACAATCGCTGGGAATTTGGAAAAAAGAACCAAGTGTAATAATTGCTGGTAGCGGAATGGCTAATGGAGGAAGAATTCTTTCTCATTTTAAAAAAGGATTGAGTGATGCAAAAAACTCTGTGTGCTTTGTTGGATACCAGGCAGAGCAAACGCTCGGAAGAGAACTAACGGAAGGAGCAAAAAAGGTTTTGATAGATGACAAGGTCACAAGAGTAAAAGCCAAGATAAATACTTTTTTTGGTTTTTCAGCTCATGGAGATAATGGTGATCTACTTGACTTTGTGGGCAGGTTAGATAAGGATAGATTGAGGAAGGTATTTTTGTTACATGCAGAGCTGGAGAGAAGTGAAGTTTTTAAAGAGGAGCTTGCAAAAAAGCAAATAGAGGGAGTAATACCTGAGTGGAAACAATCTATAGAGCTTTAGTCTATTGAAATGAGTTATTTGAATCAAATAAAAGAAATCAAAGCGAAGATTAAGAATATTGAGATACAGGGTGCAACCAATGTTGCTCTTGCAACCCTTGGCGGTATTAAGATTACTGCAAACGAATCAACTGCTGATTCTGTCAGTTCTTTTCTTGAGGAGATAGAGAAAACAGGAATCGAACTGAGTGAAGCCAGGGAAAATGAACCGCTTGCAGGAAATGGAGTTAGATACATTCTTGGGAAAATAAAGAACTTTGAAGATTTGGTAGAAGCAAAGGAGGCAATAAGTTTGGCGATTGAGGAATATGTTGAGCTAATTAATAAATCAAAAGAAGAAATTTTTAAAGCAGGAGTCGAAGAACTGAAAAATTTTGATGTCATACTTACACACTGCCATTCGTCTACTTCTACAAAAATACTAATTGAGCTTTCAAAAAGGAATCCCAAGTTAAGTGTTGTATCAACTGAAACCAGACCTCTCTTTCAGGGAAGGATTACTGCAAAAAAACTGTCCAACGCCAATGCCAAAGTGTTTCAAATTGTGGATTCTGCTGCACCTTCCTTTATTGAAGATGACAGGTATCTGCCTGTTGAGTGTGTACTGGTTGGTAATGATGAGCTTCTTTCGGATGGGAGCTTTATCAATAAAATTGGAACATATTCAATGGCACTGTCTGCGAAGGCAGGGAAAGACAAGTTTTATGTTGCAACTACTCTCCTTAAATTAAATCTGAAAAAGGATATAAAATTTCCTGAGATTGAGATGAGACCATCAAAGGAAGTCTGGGAAGATGCTCCGATGGAACTAAAAATAATTAACCCGGCTTTTGATCTGATAAGACCTGAATTTGTTACCGGGTATATCACTGAGGCTGGAGTTATAACCAGTAGTGAGGTTAAGGATAAGGCGTTGGAGCTTTATCCTTGGTTGAATCAATAAGCTTTTGGCTAGTTATTAGCAGAGTTGATTGCAACTGCTAGTAAGCTTCGTAACAAATTGAGGAAAAAAGAGCAGTTTTCCAATTGAAGAAATTTATCCAACACTTCTGTACAAAATATTTATTAAATCTCTTGACAAGCTTTTACAAATTCATTAGTTTATGTTTGCTATTGTTTACCGCCTTTTGCTGAGAGGGTTCCAGTTACTTTTCATAAAGAAAAGTTAGGAGCCCTCTTCTTTGTTATTACTGGATGGTCTTTACCTCCATGAGTATTAGTTGTAGTATGTTTTAGGTTTTCAATACAAAAATTGCCCATGAGTTATAACCAGAAATTCTCTTATCTTGCTTCTGGGGAAGAGATTGACTCGGAAAACTATGTTTTAGTTACTTTCAGGGTTGAATCTAATGCTGCACTTTCCGATGCATCAAAAGCTATGGCAATCGAGTCCTCGGTTGGAACATGGATTGATATTCCCGATCTCAGTAAAGATATTGTTGCAAAATATGCAGCAAAAGTCTTATCGGTTCTTGAGGATGGAGAAAAGAAGGGAACCGTAAAGATTGCTTATCCACTTGGTCTTTTTGAAACAGATAATATGCCTCAGCTTCTGAGTATAATCTCTGGCAACCTCTCATCACTAAGTGTAATAGACGATTTGAAGGTAATGGAGGTAGAGTTTCCTCAGGATTATGTAATGGCAAACAAAGGACCTGCTTTTGGTCTTATTGGGATAAGAGATAAACTTAGGATTTATGACAGACCCTTGGTTTCTGTCGTAATAAAGCCAAAGGTGGGGTTATCTCTTCAGTCTTTTGCAAAACTGGCATACGAAGCCTGGGCGGGAGGGGCAGATATTGTTCGAGATGACGAAAACCTGACAGACCAGGATATATGCCCTTTTTATGAAAGGGTTAATCTTGTTATGCAAGCTCTTCGGGAAGTTGAGAAGGTTACAGGTGAGAAGAAAATGTATATTCCTAATGTGACAGCAAGGATTTCTGAGATGTACGCAAGGGCAAAATTTGTACAAGAGATGGGAGGGATTGCAGTTATGGTGGATCTATTGTCTGTAGGAATGAGTGGTGTGCAGTTTATGCGAGATCAAAATCTTGATCTTATTATTCACGGTCACCGATTATCAACAGGAAACTACAATGGTCTATCACTCATGGTTATGGCAAAGATCTCAAGACTTGCTGGTATTGACTTCCTTCATATTCCAACTTCGGTGGGGAAGAAAAAGGAAGAAAAAGAAAGTGTTTTGGATGTTAATTATTTTTTAAGAGATTCCTGGCACAAGCTGAATTCTATTATGCCGGTGAGTTCTGGTGGGCTTCATCCAGGACATATAGAAAAATTATTTGAATTACTCGGCAAAGATCAAGTGATAAATATGGGAGGAGGGGTACTTGCTCATCCTATGGGTGCGGAATCTGGAGCTAGAACAGTCAGAAAAGCAATAGAGGGAGTTGTTAATGGTAAAACCTTACGTGAAATATCAAAAGAAAGCGTGGAACTGAAAGCGGCTCTTGATAAGTGGGGTGTTTTCGGTGAAAATGCTTTTGAGCATGAAAATCCCTATACGAACGTATATGCTTTGGTGAAAACAAAAAAAACAGAGATAGAAAAGAAAAAGGAGCAAATTCATTCTGTGAGTATTATGGAGCCTAGAGGAGAGATATAAATTATTTGGAATTTTTTGAGAAGAATTCTTACAATTGGTTAGGTTTGAGAATAAAATGTCGCATTTCCTTTCAGCAAAAAAACTTGATATTTCAAGCGGATCTGAATTCGTTGTTATTGTTAACGATTCGGATGCCAAAGAATACGGGATAAACCCTGGAGATGCTCTTGAAGTTCGCTGGGATTCATATGGAGATGGAGTTATTGTCATTGCGGACGTTACAAGTTCGATTGTTGAAGCAGGTCGAATTGGTTTATATGAAGATATTTGGTCAAAGTACAATCTAAAAGAGAATGAAGTAATAAAGGTTGATTTTATTTCCAATTCAGATGCTGTAGAGAGTATAAGAAGAAAATTGTTAGGAGAAAAGCTTAAATATGAAGACTTCTTCAAAATCATGCGTGATATTGCAAATGGAAGGCTTGGGAGTACTCTCACAACCTATTTTGCCGCCGCGGGGTATAGTCCTGGTTTTGATACTGAAGAAATCGAGTACATGACAAAAGCTCTTGCTGAAACAGGAGAAAGACTTGCGTTTGACGGGATTGTTGCAGACAAACACTCAATTGGAGGGGTTGCAGGGAAAGGAATTACTCCTATCATTGTCTCAATTGTTGCTTCAATTGAAGGGATGAAAGTACCAAATACTTCAACACGTGCCATAACAACCTCCAGCGCTACGACAGATATGCTTGAAGTACTTATGCCGATGACATTTGATAAGATAGCTCTGGAGTCGATGATTTTTAAAAGTAATGCTTTTATGGTGTGGGGAGGAGGTCTTGATCTTGCTCCTGCTGATGATGAAATTATCAAGGTTCAGAAGCCTCTTGGGATGGAATCTATTGATAAATTTGTCTCAAGTATTGTTGCAAAAAAAATTGCTCAGGGAGTGACACATGTGGTTTTTGATGTGCCGGTAGGGTCCGGTGCGAAGATAAAAGAAGAAGAATTTCAAAAAGTGAAAGAAACTTTTGAAAGAGTTTGTGCCAAATTCGGGATTCATCTGTCTGTTCACAAAAGGGATATTACAGGAATAGACGGCAAAGCAGTGGGTCCTGCTCTTGAATGTATTGAATTCCTGAGAGTTTTGGAAAATCATCCTGAAAAATCAAAAACACTGGAGCTGGATGCACTTGAAATGGCAGGAAAATTGATTGAGCTTACGGAAAAAGCTCCGGTCGGGAAGGGTTTTGATATGGCAAAAGAAATTATTACTTCCGGACAGGCATTGAAAAAGTTGAAGGAGATAATCGGGAATCAGGGAGGGGATGCAACTGTCAGTTCGGATAAAATCGAGCTTGGTGAAATTGTTCATCACTATATATCTTATCAAGGAGGTGAGATCAAACATATGAGTAATAAAAAGATTTTTGAGGTTGGTCATGCTCTCGGAAATCCAAGGATAAAAAATGCCGGGATGTATTTTCACAAAGTGACAGGGGACACTGTTGCAGAAGGTGAAAAACTGATTACGCTATATGCAACGTCGGCAGGAAGAATGAACCTTGCAAAGAAACTTCTGGAAAGGGAAGCGAATGGGATATTTGAATTCGGTTAACACTATTTCTCCGTATGTTGATCAGTGGAGTCACTCTTTACAAAAAATGACTTCTACTGATTATTATTTAGTATCAACGATCATAAACTTATGGGCGAAGTTTATAGAGTCTCATTCTTATACTGTGCTTTTTCCCAATTTATAGGCGGCATTTTGTATGTTTTTCAATAAGTAGGTCTAATTCTGTCAAGTGCTAGAGAATTTAATGAAATAAGTCCAAAGATTGTCATAGGTGAGAACGTTAGAGGTCTATTGAAACATGATAAAGGTAAAACATTGGAGACAATGCTAAGTGCTCTTAATGAAATAGGGTATATGGTAAAGTACAAAGTGTTGCGTTCGCAGTATCTAGATACTCCACAAAAAAGAGAAAGGCTGATAATAATAGGTGTTAAAAAAGGGTTAAATCTTTCAATTCTTTTTCCCAGGGAAAGGAATTATATTGTTAGTTTGAGAGAGGCTTTGGAAGGTGTCCCGATATCGGAGGGCTATAGTTATCCTAAGTCAAAAGCTAAAATCATGAAACTTATACCTCCTGGAGGTTATTGGAGGGATCTACCCAAAGAGCTACAGAGAGAATATATGGGTGCCAGCTTTTTTCATACCGGCGGAAGAACAGGGATGGCTCGTAGGTTAAGTTGGGATGAACCCTCTTTGACACTTACAACGAGTCCTGCACAAAAGCAGACGGAAAGATGTCATCCGATAGAAACACGCCCGTTGACTATAAGAGAATATGCAAGGATTCAAACCTTTCCAGATGACTGGAAGTTCGAAGGATCTGTCGCTTCTCAATATAGACAGATTGGTAATGCAGTGCCTGTAAATCTGGGATATCATATAGGTATGGCAGTGATTGGGATGTTAAATGGGGATATAAAATCAAATGGGTTTGATGTTTTATATTAGGATTTATCAAGAATTTTTTCTTCTTCTTGAATGTGTTTCAATGTAACGTATCGAATATATTCAGGGAAAAGCATACCATATTTGTTGGCTTTTTTCCCATAATTTCATAAAGAGGTTTAGGAAAAGAAATAAGTTTTTGTAATCTTTTTGTTTTCATAATTTGCGAAAGATATTGTATGAAACATACTTAGTATATATTTCGCAAAATTGTCAAGTTGGTCAGCTTTTATTTCAACCCAAGTTAGTCGACAGTTTGCCTGACAAATCTTGAAACTTCTCCTAACACTTTTTCCAGAGCTTCCTCCCACTTTACTTTTTTTATCATTTTTGGCATGGGTTCTGCTGCGAGTTCTTCAAGGTTAAATAATTCCTTGATGCTTGAGTAGCTGTTGAAACTTTCTTTAGGAAAATGAGATTCGAATAGCTTCAGAAGTTTCTCAAGCTGGATTATTTCCTTGTCAATGAAATACAAATCGACTATATCTTTTTTTGTTGTTCTGCCCTGGAGAGCCAGAAGCTTCATCAGCCCAATATCAATCGGATCTGCCAGCCTGATATTTCCTGCCTTTTTAAGCTTTTTGTATAATGGAAATGCAAAAAAGAGAAATGATACTTTCGTATTGCTTTGAATAATCTCTATCGAATTGTCATGAAGTGTGATTACTTCATATTTCCCCTGAATTTCGCTCAATAAATTACTTTTGAACTCGCTTTTTGTAAAAAAATCCAGATCATCTGAAATTCTATGTCCGATCTGTAGAGCAAGAGAAGTTCCTCCGGCAAGGAAAAATGTATTAAGAGACTTGTTTTGACTAATGTTCTGGAGCAGTTGAAAGCTATCAGACCTCAGAACTTCCTTGTAGAGCTTGCCCATGAGGCAATAATACCATTTTCCAGAGGCATATTGTTGACCGGGAGAGATTTGTAGATGTATTTATTGTATGGAGTATCTCACTTATTGAGTAACACTTAAATAGCCATCTGATAACATCAAAATTTCCCTTTTCGAGAATTCTGGAGATCACAAAATTTTTGTGATCAGAGTAGTCCAGACTTTGTGTATGGATGTCCCAGAAAAGGTTTTTAAATCTTTTAGGAATCTTCATAAGAATAATTAGGATGAGACAATATAGAACGAAACTCAGTTGTGTTCAAGTAACTTTTCAAAATTTACGCTATAATTCTTTGCTTTTAGGTAATATACAAGATGAAAGATGAATATAGATCTACAAACGAGAGTGACCCGGGAGCAACTGGATTTCGTTTATCTATTCCCAACCCCCGATGGATTGCCGACTGGCTCAAAAAATGGTCTTCACACTGTGGTGACTCAACTCATGATCAACTTCTTGTGGAAGGTTCTGAACAGATAGAGCAGTGTCTTAGGGGGGAATCGCGACGGCTGTTTCCTGGAACTAAGATATGGTTGGTAGACGTTTATGATAGTGTTTTAAATCAGATTTTGGTCGAGTTGAAAGCTGCCTACTCTCTAGAAAGTGGAGAATGGGGGAAAGTTACATTCTTTTTTTATTTTTCTCCTGAGGAAAAAAACAGTGAAGTGCAATGGCAGATACCCGCAAAAGCAGAAACTATCCTTGAGGAGCTTAAGAGAAAAGGCTTTGAGGCAAATCTGAAATACGATGAAGATGGTTGTCGAGAGGTAACTCTTTTAGATAAGAGTTGTAACGCAAAAGTACTACTGCATCTTGGATTTGAGTCACGTGAAGATGCTATGAGGGTTTTATCGGATCCAGATGAGATGGAGGCTGAGATGGAGGTTGATAATCCGATACGTATAGATCTTGAGATGATACCTAATGCTCCTGAAAAGTCGATAGAGTATCTTAAATATCTCCAGTCCGTTGGTGGTTATGCGATTAATGCTCTTTACCACGCTTTAGGAGTGGAACCCCCTGATATTCTTTTAGAGCTTTCGGAAGACAAGGAGTGTTTGTAGAAAGCTTGACCAGCAGTCAAGAAAAAAAGAATTAGTTTATGTTCTGATTTATGTCTCTTTCAATCGGCATTGTTGGACTTCCAAACGTAGGGAAATCAACTCTTTTCAATGCCCTTACAAAAAACAAGGTTCCGGCCGAGAATTATCCGTTCAATACGATTGAGCCGAACGTTGGTGTTGTAGCTGTTCATGACGATCGTCTCGACAAACTTGAAGAAATAGTAAAGCCGGAAAAGAAAGTTCCTGCGGTTATCAAGTTTGTTGATATAGCAGGCCTAGTGAAGGGGGCACACAAAGGTGAAGGACTTGGAAATAAGTTTCTTTCTCATATCAGGGAAGTAGATGCTATTGTTCAAGTTGTTAGAGCATTTGAGTCAAGTGATGTCACTCATGTTGAGAATCGTGTTGACCCCCTTGCAGATATTGATATCCTGGAAACGGAACTTGTACTCAAAGATTTGGAAGCAGTAGAAAGAAAATGGGGACAAGTTGAGAGGGATAGAGAAGTGGATGAAAAAACAAAAGAATTTTCAAAAGGTCTGCTTGATCATCTTGCCGAAGGAAAACTTGCGTTTAATTTTAAATATGAAGGTACAGAAGAGGAAATAAAAAAATTCAGGAAGGAATTATTTCTGCTTACGGATAAACCTTTGATTTATCTCATTAATCAATCGGTAAATAAACACGAATCCGAAGATATGAAAAAGCTTTTGACCAAACTTCAAGGTGAACTCTTATTTCTGGATGTCAAAATGGAATCAGAACTCACTGATCTTTCAGATGAAGAAAAAAAAGAATATCTCGAAGGTCTGGGTCTTGAAAGATCAGGCTTTGAGAAACTTACTCAGCTTTCTTATAAAATGCTTGGTCTTATTTCATTCTTTACTGCTGGGCCAATGGAAGTGAGAGCGTGGACAATAACTGCAGGAGCGAAAGTGCCACAGGCGGCGGGAGTAATACATACTGACTTTGAGCAAAAATTTATTGCGGCTGATGTTGTCAGCTATGGAGACTTTGTGGATTTTAGCGGATGGGAAGGAGCCAGGGAAAAGGGGAAAGTGAGGCTTGAAGGAAAAGAATATATTGTTAAAGATGGTGATGTTATGCTCTTCAAGCATGGGGTTTGAAGCTGACAATTGAATCCTAAGTCTTAACCTTTGTTTTTTTGTTTCAATTGGGGATTGATTTTGAATAAAATCAATATGTGTATTCCATTTTACTGAGAAGTGATGCGATACAAGATGTGTAGAGGTGCAAGTGATATTGGAAGTATACTGGTCTTACTTTTATGGTTGCTAAGACCATCTATTGATGTTAATTTTGTTTTATACAATTCTCTATGGCAACTATAGCAGAAACAGAAAAACAGCGTAAAACCTATTTTATTATTCTCGTGTCTATCGCATTGGCACTTGGAATAGCAGCGGTTTTTATTGCCTGGAGGCTAACTCAGAAAGCTCCAACAACACCTGAAGAGGGAAAAGCAGCAGGAGATTGCCCATATAATTCAACTCAGGCAAGGGTTCAGTGTGAGCCATGGCAGCAATGTCCGTGGCAGCCAAATCTTACTGTAAACCAAGGAGAGACATTCAGAGTGGGAGGGTTTAGAAATAGTACCGATACACCGTGTACAGATTGTCGTTATGTTGTGGCTTCTCCAAATGGATCAACCGTTCTTTCTTGCGATGCAACGGGGGGTGGGTACAATTGTCTTGGTCAAGTGGTGAAAGCGGAACTATCTGGTACCTATAGCTTGAGCATAACTACTCCGGGAAGTACCAATGCAACCTGTAGTGCTACGGCTAGTGTTACGGTGAAGCCGGGTGCATCGCCGTCACCATCGCCATCACCATCGCCGTCACCGTCACCATCGCCATCACCGAGTCCGACAGGCAGTCCAGCTCCAACATCCTCTCCTATTCCTGCATCTGGAGAGCTACCTCGAACAGCTGTTATTGGAAAATCCGAGGACAGAATTGCTGCTGGTTTGGTTTTAACACTGCTCGGCTTTTGTGTGCTCAAGTATGGGTACAATCTTAGAAAAAACGCCCAATAGTTATAGTGATTTTAGCTTCGGAGCACTCTTTGGGTTATTATTTGTTTCCAATCAATGCAGAAAAATATTTTGAGATTGTTTCCGGGAAATATTTACAAAGTGGAAAATTATGTTATTATTCTCAAGCACTTCCATTTCAGTTTATTCCCGACTTGGTCGGGATCCCGATTTGAAAGGATCCATATAAATTGATTTTATATAAATATGAAGTATGAATTAGTTTTGGTTTTGAAGCCACTCTTGCCAGAGGATTTGAAGACTAAGGTTTTGAAAAAAGTTGAAGACTACGTCGAATCCCAGAAGGGAAAAGTAGTAAGTAAAGATGTTTGGGGAAAGAAGCACCTGGCATATCCCATAAAGAAACACGAAGAAGGATATTATATCCTCTACAATATTGAGTTAACTCCGGATAAAATTATAGATTTCCAAAGGGAGCTTAAGCTTATGGGGGATATTTTGCGCTATATGACTATCAAGTTAGATTGATTTAGGGTTTTAATTTATTTCTTAATTATTATAAATGTCAACCTCAAGATCGTTAAATAAGGTGATGTTGATAGGAAACATAACAAGGGATCCATCACTAAAAGAGACCCCAAATGGCGGGGTTGTTTCAACATTTGGTATTGCTACAAACTCTACCTGGAAAGATGCTGACAACAATATTCAGGAGAGAACAGAATTTCATAATGTTGTAGCATGGAATAAGCTTGCAGAGATTACTGCACAAATTCTTTCAACAGGAATGCTGGTTTATGTTGAAGGAGAATTACGAACAAGAACATGGGACGATGAGAATGGAGTAAGACACTTCAGAACAGAAGTTAAGATAGATGATCTGAAACTTCTTGATAAGAAAGGGAGGGATCCTGTTGGGATTGAAGGGGCAAAGGACAGAAATAATTCTGTGAGGGTGGATCAGGAGGTAGTTTTGGAAGAAGTCGAAGACAAAAAAGAAAAAGAAGATAATAAAGAGAAACCGGAGAGGAAGGGAAAAAAGGAAGGAGCAGAGGATGAGGATATAAGCAGGGAGGCTGAAGAATTGTTTTAAACTATAAACGTTTGGTTGGGTTTTTAGTCTGTCTTGAAGACGGAAGTATCCATCTCGACCAGACGAGCTATAAAAAATTCGATAAAAAGGGTAAAAACTAAAAACAATGAATAAAAAGAGAAAGAAAAAAATAAAAATAATCCCACAGTATTCATCCTGTCCGCTATGCGGAGAGATCATCTCATACAAAGATGTTTACAAAATTAAGAAATTTGTCACGACAAGGGGAAGAATTTTGCCATCGAGTAGAACAGGAGTATGTTCTTCCTGTCAAAAAAAACTTACCAGGGAAATAAAGAGGGCGAGGTATATAGCATTATTGCCTTTCGCTCAGTATACATAAGAAAAAGATGAAGCTGCTCCTTCATATAAACTATGCCAGTCAGTTTATAGGGCTGACTATGCTCTCGATGAAAGACTTCGAGCCTGTTTTCTCAACGGTATCAAGGATTCCTTTTCTGGCGGATGACTCTCAGTCTGGCGAGATTATGTATTTCATGATTAGGTCTCTGGAAGAAGCTTCCAAGGTAAATATTCTCAGTAAAAAATCAAATCCAAAGACAATATGTTTCAACAAAGATGTAGAGTGTGTGACTCTTTCAGGCAAGTTTGTGCCGGGTGTCATTCAGGATTTGTGTACTTCTGTACAAGAAGCTGAGCTGGAATCAATTCTTACAGAAAGCAGACTGATAATTAACTGGGATGTTGATCGTATAGATATTATTCTTGGGGGTGAGAAGGGGTTTGTTGAGTCAATAGAAATGACTTATCAGTCTCTTTCAAAATTCACGAAAATCAAGGGATTTCTTGATTTCTATGGAATAGATGAGGTGAAATTATTGAACTTTCAAAAAGCATTTCCTGTAGCTTCGTACAGTAATTATCAGGTGGAGACCTTGTTATATGGTTTGATCTTTGAAGTGTTAACGGAAAGGATAGATGAAAAAGAAGTAAACTGGAGAAAAGCCGTCTCTGATATTATTTTAACTGGAGAATTTCCTTTTGTATGGGGTAATTATATTTATCTAGTATCATTACTTGGAAGTGCTTTGGGTCTTAGTAAAAGATATGAGTTTATTATAGATATTTTTAATTATTTTAATTCAGAAAGTCTTGAGTATATTGAGGAAACGGCTGAAGCGGCAAGCTATATTTTCATCCCGACAGAACTTCAGGATTACAAACACAGTTTAATTCCAATAGAAGGGGTTCCCAGCGATTTGGTGATAGAAAAAAACAAAATAAGGGTAATTGAAATATATGACAAGGAGTATCTTGAGGTTTCCAGTATCAAAAATGATGAAAAAGCTAGAATCGATCTGAGGGGCAATTTGCTATTTGTTGACACAAGGGAAATTGAATATAGCGATCTGTTGGGTGTTGCGCAATCATCAAAAGATCAATTGATAGATCAATTCAATGATTGGGAAAGAGGAATGAAAGTTGAAAAACAAGACGAAAGGAGAAAAGTTGTAGATCTGGATATTTCGAACATTTTATACTCTGGAAAAAGTATATTTGAGCAGAAGACCAATAAATCATTTACCTTGTCTGTTCCCCAGAAATCTGAGGTTAAGAAGGGACAGAAAATTGGTATTTACAAGAATAAAATTGAAAGACAGGTACTAGATTTGGTCTCGCCTTTGGATATATTTGAAGATTTTCATGAACATGTTGTGGTTATTGATGGTCAACTTGTTGAAAAAGGACAGTTGCTTGCAGAAAAAGAGGGATTTTTTGGAAATAAAGAAAGGCAACTGAAAAGTCCGAACTACGGGAAGGTGTTACTTGGGAATGTGGAAAACGGCTTTATTGAACTTGATGTGTTGACAAAGAATGTAGAAGGAACTGCCGAGGTTTCGGGTACAATTTTGAAGGTAGTACCTGGAAAAGGAGTGCTTTATGAGACAGGAGAATTTCGTACTAATCTCTTTGATACCGTCGGGAAAAGTGTTGAGGGGGAGCTTGTTTTTGATTATGAAGAAAAGGATCTGACAAATAAAATTTTGTTTTTCGAGGAAGATGAACTCAGTTTGTATAACCTCAGACAGCTACTTCAGCTTGGTCTAAAAGGTATAGTCTTTGAGTCAATTCATTATAAAAATATAGGGAAACTTGAGGATTTTCTGGTTAAGACAAATCTGGATTTTGCGATAGGGGTACTTATGGGTTATGGCAAATTCAGGATGGGGAAAGATTTCAAAAAAAGAATATCCCGATTTGAAGGGCATGTTGCCCGCCTTGATGTTGAAGAAAAAGCAGTAAAAATATATTTTGGAGGAGAAAATAAGTTTTCGATCAAGGGGGTTTCATTGTCACAGACCAGCAGTTTCAGGGCAAACAAGGAGGTGGTGGTAAGGAGCCTTTCTAGTTGGGGCAAGATTGGAAAAATATTGAGCATAAAGGATAGGGATGTGCTTGTGGAGTTTGGTGATGGTAAGGTAGAATTAGTCTCTCTGTATAATCTGGACTGAAGATGAACCATAGTAATAAAAAAACTGAGTTGGACAGACGGGAGATGAATCCGATGAGATTTCTTCTCTTTTTATTAATAGGAATAACCGTATTTCTTTCGGGAGTTTTTGTCGGGAAGGTTGAGATAAAAAAACAAAAAGAAGAAGGGGTCGATTATAAACTGACAGGAGATTTTTACAATAAAGCAAATGAGGTCAACATAAATATCTTATGGGATGCTTGGGATCAGCTTGAATCAATTTACATAAAGAAAGACCTAAGTGGTGAAGACCTTTTGAATGGGACTGTAAAAGGTCTTGTTGATTCACTTGGAGATCCCTATACTTTTTTTCTTACCAAAGAAGAGACAGCAGAATATCAAAATGGTAATGCCAGTGCATTTGAGGGAATTGGTACAACACTCAGGTACAATGGTGAACATACTGTAATTGAATCTCCCATAGATGGTTATCCTGCCAGAAAGGCAGGGCTTGAACCTGGTGATGTGATACTTGAGGTAGACGGTGAGGATATGAGGAATAAAAGTGCTACTCATGTAGCAGCAAAGATCAGAGGAGAGGCTGGCACGACAGTGAAATTGGCAATTTTCAAGGTATCGAAACAAGAGGAGCAAAAATTGGATATCGTACGAGAGAAAATAGATCTCGATAATGTAACCTATGAGGATCTTGGGGATGGAATTGTCAAGATAAAGATAATTAAGTTTACCGAAGAAACTGTTTCTGCTTTTAACCAGCAGTGGGATGCTACTATGCAAAATGTTCTTTCAAAAAATCCAAGGGGCATAGTAATTGATATTCGAAATAATCCGGGAGGCTTTGTGGATTCAGCAAAATATGCATCGAGTGAGTTTCTTGATAAAGGTAAAGTGATCCTTATCGAGGAAGACAGGGACGGCAGAAGAAATACTCACAAAGTTGAACGAACCGGGCTGATGAGAAATATTCCTGTTGTTGTACTTGTCAACAAAGGAAGTGCTTCTGCCTCGGAAATATTTGCCGGTGCTCTGCAGGATCATGGAAGAGCAAAGGTGGTAGGAGAAAAAACGGTGGGAAAAGGAGTAGAGCAGAGGGTTGTTAATCTCAGTGGTGGAGCCAGCATGCATGTTGTTTTTAGAAGGTGGTTGACTCCCAATGGAAGAAATATAAATCAGGAAGATCCAATAACACCGGATTTCAAGATAGAGTATAAAATAGAGGAATTCAATAAAGGGCTTGATCCGCAGTTGGAAAAAGCGGTAGAATTACTCAAATAAATTATATAAATATCATGGCTGAACCCGAGGTCGAGAAAGCAAAAGTTAAAGTAAAAAAGAAAAGGAGTTGGAAGTTGATTCTGACTTGTTTCGTCATTTCATTTGGTTGTATTTTTGTATTGTTACTCGTTACAGGCTTGCTTTGGTTTACTGGTTATATAAGCAGGCAAGTATGTCCGAATTTCACAAGCAGCTCGGATATTTATGATGTATTGAATTGTGCTGATTTGGAGCAGATAAAGCCGGATGAAGAAACACAGGACAATAGATTTCCAATAAAGGAAGGATCTGATCAGGGATCTCCGCAGGTGACTGAGGAGGAGGTAGTTGTAAGTAATGTGTTTGAAAAAGTGAGCCCGGCAGTTGTTGCAATAGGGGCAAAAAAGGGAGGAGAAAGTCAAGTTATTGGAAGCGGTTTTGTTGTCTCCCCAAGTGGTCTTGTAGTAACAAATCAGCATGTTGTTTCAGATGTTACTGCTGAGTACTTTGTTAGCTTCAAGGACAAACAGGAAACAATTGTTGTAAAAGATATATACAGGGATGTACTGAATGACATAGCTCTTATGGAAATAGAAGGTGGGGACTTTCCTTTTATTGCACTGGGGGATTCTGACAAGCTGAAACCTGGGCAGACAGTTATTGCAATTGGAAATCCTTTGGGAAGCCTTGAAGGTACTGTGACTTCAGGAATAATAAGTGGTCTTCACAGAGAGGTAAAAGTTGGTTCGGGATTCGGATTTGGTCCAAACAGTGTCTATGAGGATGTTATCCAAACTGATGCAGCAATTAATCCTGGTAATTCAGGCGGGCCACTTTTGAATTCTTCTTCTGAAGTGATTGGAGTGAGTTTTGCACGAGTTGCAGGTGCGGATAATCTGTCTTTTGCTCTTCCAATTAACAGAGTAAAAAAGAAAATTCAGGAGCTCAATGAGTTTGGCAGGCTGAGGGTTCCATTTATTGGAGTAGCGTACACAAATAAACTGGTTTTTATAAACGGGGAGTCCGTTATTGGGGCTTCAGTTAGTAGTGTCGTTACAGATGGACCTGCAGAAGCAGCAGGAATTCTTTCCGGGGATGTAATTGTTGCCTTCAATAGCGGGACTTTTGAGGGTAAATCTCTGACAATATATATTCAGGAACAAGAAATCGGAGCGAAAGCAAAACTTACAATTCTTAGAAATGGGGCAACAAGTGAATTAGAAGTGACTATTGGGGAAAGGGGAGGTAATTAAGTTTTAATATTCTATCTTTTCCAGCCAGGTCTTTTATTGTGTCTACCGAATAATTCTTGAGAGTATCTTTTGCCGTCTTTCTTATCTTTTCCGTATTGGTGCTTTCGATCTCAAGCAGGACTATCCCTGGTCTTGTTCTTTGAATGTGACCGAATATTGCATGGTAGTATTCAAGTCCATCATTACCTCCGTCCAGAGCCAGCCAGGGCTCGAAATTTCGTATGGTTTTGTCGAGTTGGGCAATCTTTGTAGAAGGTATGTAGGGCGGGTTTGAAATCAATATATCTGCAGATATATTGATTTCTGTTTTGAGAATATCTATTTGACGGAATAAAATGTGGTTATTTTCCTTGAGAAGTTTTTTTGCATTTTCTCTTGCAACTTTCATTGCTTCTTCTGAAATATCGCTTGCCTCGAATTCCAAATTCTTCTCATATCTTCTACTAACGAGTTCGTGTGCCAGACTGACTATGATAGCACCTGATCCAGTTGCAAGTTCGTGTATTTTTATGACTCTATCCGGCTGATTGTCTCTGATTCCTATGATCGCTTTTACTGCTTCTTCGACAAGGTGTTCGGTTTCGGGTCGCGGGATTAGAACATTTTTGTTGACTTTGAAATCAAGACCGAAAAATTCTTTTTTTCCGAGGATATAGGCAAGAGGTTCCTGACTCAAGCGTCTTTTTATTAGTTCACTCAACTTCTTTTTTTCTAACTTTGAAAGTACAAAATCCGGATTTGCGATCGAAAACTCTTTTGGTTTTCCAAGAATAAAGGAAGTAAGTATTTCCAGTTCCATTTCTGATATTTTTTTGTTTCTTCTTTTCGTCACTTTTGCGTATTTAATTCTCTTCCAGTCGTTTTAATTATTTCCTCGAGATCGCCTCCGAGTATAGACTGCATGTTGTGCCAGCTCTTCTTTATCCTGTGGTCTGTGATCCTGCTTTGTGGAAAATTGTAAGTGCGTATTTTTGCCGAGCGGTCTCCACCCTTCATTGCATTCTTTCTTTTTTCGGACTCTCTTTTCTCCTCTTCTGCAAGTTTCATGTCGTAAAGTCTGCTTTTCAATATCTTTATTGCTTTGGCTTTGTTCTTAAGCTGGGATTTTTCATCTTGAACGCTAACTACGAGACCTGACGGAAGGTGGGTTATCCTTACTGCTGAATCAGTTGTATTTACACTTTGTCCTCCGGGTCCTCCTGCACGGAAAACATCTATTTTTAAATCCTCGTCTTTGACCTCAACCTCAAGATCTTCTATTTCTGGAAGGACTACTACTGAGGCTGTAGAGGTATGAATTCGTCCGGAACTTTCGGTTACTGGAACCCTCTGGACTCTATGTACACCGCTTTCCAGTTTTAATTCTCCGTAAGCATTATCCCCTGAGAAAAGGGCAATGACTTCTTTATAACCGCCGTTGCCTGTTCTGCTACTGCTGTATTCTTCAACTTTCCACCCCATTCTTTCTGCGTATTTCAGGTACATCCGGTAGAGGTTCTCTGCAAAAAGTGCAGCTTCATCTCCTCCTGTTCCGGCACGTATTTCAATAAGTACATTTCTGTAATCATTCGGATCTTTCTCAATGGTAAGTTCTTCAATTTTTGAATTGAGTGTCTTAATTTTTTCATTTAGTACTTTCAATTCATCCTGGGCGAGCTTTTTCATATCTTCGTCGCTTGATTTTATTAGTTCCTGAGCTTCTTCTATCTGATTTTGAAGATCTTTGATTTCGTTGTAAGTGTTAATTATCTCTTCCAGTTCAGAAAGCCTTGTCGAAACACGTTTGAATGCCCCAGGTTCCTTACTCAGACTTGGATCCTGAATCTTTCTTGCCAGGTCATCCTGTTCTTTTTTTAACTTTTCTATATTTATCATTTGGGATACAAAATCATAAACTCAAATCCTCTGAAAGGAAAGGTGAAAAATGAAAATGGAGTAGACTATTTATATTGCTTAAGCATATCTTTCAGAGTAAGTGCTTCGCCAGCTTTGATCTCTGTAACTTTTGATTTTCTTCTTTTCTGTAATTTCTCTTTCTTTAAAGCGGATTTTTCCTTTTGTGCACTCTTTGCCTTTTCTTCGAATTTCTTTACAAGATTCTCTGTGTCAACAATCCTTTGTTTTCCTGTATAGAAAGGGTGACAGTTGTAGCAAAGCTCAACCTTGATACTCTCTACCGTAGAGCCTGTCTTGAAAGTATTCCCGCAACTGCAGGTAACTGTAACTTCACTATTATATTTTGGGTGAACGTCTGTTTTCATCGATTTTAACGAGATGATTATAGCATAGTTGGTAAGATTGACAAGGAGGTCTGGAGGACAAGTTGCCAGGTCATAAATGACACCGAAAGTATGATCAGGCAGGGGTAGTTGCCTTATTTGATTCCGATACCCAGCAAATTGTCAGTAGTTTCTCACCCTCACTTGACATTTTATATAGGTTGTATTACGATATACTACATCGTAATATGATATATTAATTTAAAATTATGAATTACTCAAAAGAATTACTAAAGGGAACCACAAATACAATGATACTTACCTCTTTGAATAGTGGGGACAAATATGGTTACCAGATTATCAAACAAATTAAACAGCTTAGTGATAATTCGCTGAAGCTGGGTGAAGGGACGATCTATCCAATTTTGCACAAATTGGAAAGAGGAAGAATGCTTGAAAGTTATTGGATTGAGCAGGAAAACCTTCCAAAAAGAAAGTACTATCACATCACTGAAAAAGGAAAAAGGAAAATAAAGGAGGCAAGGGAGGAATGGAAGAAATTTAGCACTCTAATAGACAAACTATTTTTTAACACAAAAAGCTTTATTCTTAATGAAAAATAATCTCCAGGATCTGATAAATACAAAGTTGGTGAGCTTGTCTTTGGATAAAAATTCAAAATGTATGTTTAGAGAAGAACTAGGCTCACATATTTTTGAAAAGGCTACGGAGCTTATCTTGCTTGGAAAAACAGAAAAAGAAGCAATTAATGTTGCTTTTAAGGATTTTGGTAATGTTAATGATATATCTACTGAAATTGAAAGTATTCATCAAGGCTTTTTGCTTAATTTAGTTAATTTCTTAATAAAAATGATAAAAAACAGAGAATTTCAAATTTTTTTCATTATACTTATCTGAAAGAATGTGGAAGGACAGAATCCTGTGGTGAATACCAGCATAATAATTACCCGGTCAGCATTTCCAGAGGTAGCATACTATTCAGGATCTTTTCTGACAGTTTTATTAATATATATCTATATCCGATTTATTCGTTCTTTGATCAGAACGAGAGATTTAGTGTGGTAGTCAGTACTAATACTATTAAACCTCAGGAAATAAATGAGAATTATAGATTGGAAATAAAGGAATCAGTTGTTGGCATAAATAAGCTCCGGCTTATTAATACAAAAGAAAATACAAAGACTACTTTAATCTCCTGGTTTGGCTATAGAGGGCAGTATCCTGTTGAGTGGATGCAATTATCCTCAGGAGATTTTATTGTTATAATAAAGTATCAAATAGGGATGATTGACAGTAAAAATGGAAAACTAGTTAAACTAACCGGGTTCCCGAATTATTATAGTCCCGGGTCATATAAGTTGACTGTATTATGAGATTTGTCAAAACTTTTGCGATAATAGTAGGCTCCATCTTGAGTCCAGTTAGCTGGGTGATGTATATGGTAGCCTATCTGCTTTTTGAAGCAAAAGAGCTATTTTCCGGGAGTAGAAGTCTGGAAGTTATGTCTTTTTTCCTCCTTCTGGTTGTTCCTTTCACTGTTTTTATAGCTTTCATGCAGTTAAGGATAATAGAGGATCCGGACACAAGGGACAGGAAGAAGAGAATACTAATACTGTTGATGTTCCTGTTTTGTGATCTTCTATTAATTGGCGTTTCGTTGTTTGGAGGACAATATAACTTGGCTAAATTTATGCTCTTGCTTATAGCTCCAGGGGCTTTGGTTGCTCTAGTTAATAAGTTCTGGCTTCTTAGTATTCATACCTCTACCAATGCCGTTATGGTTACGATAATGGCATATTTTTCGGGATGGCCATACTCACTTCTTTTTGTGCTGGTTCTCCTTGTGGGGTGGTCAAGAGTTTATGAAAAAAAGCATACTGTCTCTCAGGTAATAATCGGGGCATTGGTCGGTATTGTCATTACTTTTGGTATTTTGAGGTTTTTCTTCCAGCCGGGTCAATTCTCTCAATAAATATATTTGGTATTTGTATCTCCTATTCTATACACAGGTCTGTTGGAACTTGTGAGTATATGTGTTTGGTGTCATCCCTTGTGTGGTTTTTAAACAGGTCGTTGTGCGCACAAAAATTCCTCCACAGCAGGAAAACAATGTTACGTAATTTAATATATAAAACACTTTAAAGTATTAAAGCATTTCCCGTGCAACTAAAAACATCGAGTTGTGGATAACTTCGGGATTATTTGATTTAGGTGGGTGTATAGCATTCTTCATAAATTCCCCTTGAGAAACTTTCAAATAAAAGCTAAGATTGATTATGTTCACTTATTAATTTTTTGACACATTGCTATGGAAGTTCAATTAGTAGAATCTTTTTCGGTTGTTCTTGCGGGTAAAAACGCCAAGGTTCTTGTTAATCCAAAAGAGACAGGTAGGACGATAAAGGATGGTACGAGTTTTGTTGTTGGTGGAGAAAAGGTCTCTAATGGAGGGATTTTTCAGGTTTTTTCTCCCGGAGAATATGAAAGAAGTGATGTACTTGTAAGTGCTTACCAGACAGGGGTAGGTATAGACAAACAAAAAGCCGATATTTTTGAAATAAATATCGATAATGTGAACGTTTGTTTTATTGGAGAGAGTGTAGAAAGTTTGCCTGAGTCTATTCGTGACGAAATGGGGGTTATTGATATCCTTTTTCTTTCTGTAAGGAATGCAGATTTTGCAAAAAAGATGGTCAATTTGGTTGATCCCTATATTGTTGTTCCTTTGGGGGAAGAAGAAGAAGGAGTGAAAAAATTTGTATTAGGTCTAGGGCATGCGGATTTTGAGAAAGAATCAAAACTCAAAGTAAAAGAAGAAGATTTTCTTGGTGAGGAAATTCCTATGAGGTTTGTTTTTCTCTCGAAGTAAAGCCCGCCAGACTATTTGCCTGATTGCTGCTCGTAAATATAAGCATAAATCTACGTGCTATACTCATAGATTTTTAATTTCTGAGGACTATGATTTCTAAAGTGGCTGTAACTTATGATCCGGTGAAGAGAAAAAGACCACCTTGCTGGCTGATTCTGTTGGTTTTACTTACATTTCCGGTCTTTTTTTACTTTTTTTATCCTAAGTACGAGGGAGGGAAGATTTCTGATGCGGATGTAGATAAAGACGCGTACTATTTAACCAATTACTACATTCCGCAGACTCATTTCAAAACCGTTGGTAATTCAGTAACTTTGGACGAACTCAAGACCAGAGAAATATATTTCTCAGAGAATATCTCAGAGGATGAGATTGGCAGGATAAAAGATTTATTAGAACTTACTGAGACATCCAAAATAAAACCCGACTTTAATACTTTTTCGTCGCTTTCTAAAGATGCGATACTAATTGTTTACCCATTCGAAAAAGATATCAGATTGAAATCTCTGGCAGTTGAGGGTGTCCACCTCTTCGATAAAATGGTAAGTCTCGAGGATTATCCCTTAAAAACAGAAGTACTTACCAGTAAAGATAAAGAAGGGGAACTGGCAGATACGAAGGCTTTTGCTAAAGACCAAATTACAACACTTTCTACAGGAGGAGAAATGATTCTGGCAAGAGCTGTTGACAGGCTTTGGTTGAATAGAACGGATAATGCAGAATTTCTGTTTGAGAGGATTAGACCCTATATTCAAGATGCTGACCTTGCATTAGCAATGTTGGAAAATTCTTATCTGGGTGATCCTGTCCCATGCACGGGTTGCACAACTTTTGTAAGTGATGAAAAAGTCATACCAGCATTCAAAAACGTTGGCTTTGATGTTCTTTCACTTGCAGGGAATCACGCAGGAGATGCAGGATCAAAGGGGTATGCAAATACAAAAAGATTGCTGGATGAGGCAGGTATAAAAAATTTTGGGACAGGAGACAACATCGAATTTGCCAGTTCACATACAATTGTTGAAGCAAATGGAATTAAGTTTGCATTTCTTGGTGCAGACGATGTCGCATATTTTTACTGGGCTGGTGAGGAATATCAGGGAATAAACAGTTATTCAAAAAGAGAATCTAATGGTTCGCTTACGATTGACAGAGAAAAAATTATGAAGGATATAGAGGAGGCAAAAAGTGAATCAGATTTTGTGGTTGTTTTTATGAGCTGGGGGATTGAATACAAAAACTATGCAACAACACACCAGCGGGAGATGGCAAAGGAATTTGTGCTTGCAGGAGCAGACCTTGTTCTGGGAAGCCACCCTCACTGGGTGCAAAATGTTGAGGTAATGGAAAACTCTGATGGGGAATCTATACCTGTCTGGTACAGTCTTGGTAATCTTATTTTCGATCAGACTCATACCGATCCAACACGAGAGGGCATTATAGTAAATTTTACACTGTATAAAGGAAGGCTGTTAGATATGAGAATGATTCCACATAAAACATGTGGATATCATCAAAGTAGTAATAATCTTGCAGACAGGGTTGTTGCCGGGGAAATCACATATGAAGAGGTAGACAGAATTCCTGAGAACCAGGGTTGTGTTTGGTGGCAACCGACTCCTGTTTTTGAAGAGGATCCTCTTTATGTGAGGATTCTTGAGAGGGTATGGGAATATACCAGCTTTTGAAATAATTATTGAGTTAAGAGGGTTTGGAGTGTAGAATTGTTGCTAACCAATTGTCCATGATCAACTCTGAGTTTAGTTAAACCTGTTTAGGATCAGCAGGTGGGGTGTGATATGTTGAGTTAAATTTCTAAATATAGTCGTATTTTTGAAATATTTTCAATGATGGCAACTACTTATAAACTTCCGCCGCAGGATCTCGAAGCTGAGAAATCAGTCTTAGGGGCTCTTCTTATGGATGAGGAGGCAATCATTAAGGTAGCTGAGTTTCTTAGACCGGAGCATTTTTACAATCCAAATAATACTGAAATATACTCTGCAATGATGGAGCTATTTCAATCTCAAAAAGCAATTGATGTTCTTACAGTTTCAAATTTCTTAAAGAAAAATAACAAATTGAAGCAAGTAGGTGGGGCTGGCTATCTCTCGGATCTTGTTGCAGGAGTCCCGACATCATCACATATTGAAGAATATGCACATATAGTCAAAGATAACAGTATCAGGAGAAGAATGATTACATTAAGCGGACAGGTAAATGAGCTTGCGTTTAAAGAAGATAAAAAACTCGAAGATATACTTAACCAGGTTGAGCGTGATCTCTATCAGATCTCTGAAGAAAGCATAGAAAGGGACTTTACTCACATTTCAAAACTTCTTGAAGAAGCTTATGAAAGGGCGGTAGAGGTAGACCAGGATGATAGTAAAATCCGCGGTCTTAAAACAGGGTTTTCATTGTTGGACAATCTTTTGGGAGGTTTCCAGAGATCGGACTTGATAATACTTGCTGCTCGTCCGTCAGTTGGAAAAAGTGCTTTAGCTCTTGATTTTGCCAGGCATATTGCTACCAGGGAGAAGAAGAATGTAGGAGTGTTCTCTCTCGAAATGTCGAATGTACAGCTAATGGATCGCCTTCTTGCCATGCAGGTCAATGCAAATTTGTGGGATCTTCGTACCGGTAGACTTCCTGAAGAAGTATTTGGCAGACTTGCAGATGCAATGGGAGTTTTATCTGAATCTGGACTTTTTATTGATGATACTCCCGGAATTAATATTCTTGAAATGGCAACAAAAGCAAGAAGATTAAAAATTGAGAAGAATCTTGATTTTATTGTCGTGGACTACCTTCAGCTGATTGAGGGAAGGAATAAGGAAAGTCGTGTTCAGGAAGTATCTGAAATTTCAAGGTTTTTGAAACAGCTTGCAAGAGAACTTGATGTTCCGGTTCTTGCCTTATCTCAGCTTAGTAGAGCAGTAGAGCAGAGAACGGACAGGACACCTCAACTTTCTGACTTGCGCGAGTCAGGATCAATAGAACAGGATGCAGATGTTGTGATCTTTCTAAATCGGGAAGAAATGTATAATCCAAACACTGAAAACAAAGGATTGACAGAGCTTGTTGTTGCAAAACACAGAAATGGACCCACAGGAAGAATCGATCTCATGTTTGTAAAAGAACAGGCAAGATTTAGACAAATAGAAAAAGCGCTTACTGAGTGATGTCTTCGGAGTGAATAAGTACTTTCCTTTGTGCAGTTGAAACTGATTTTTGGTAGTGGCTTACTATTGTTTTTCCAGCGTAAATATTGTTTTTTCTTCCAATGGAAAATTTGACGTAGTAGTTTTTTTTCTTTATTCTGTATGTAGGAAAGTTTGCGCTTTTTGACTGTGGTGATGCCGGAGCTTTTACTTCTAAAAGTTTTATTTTTAGATTCTCCAAAAGGTCTTCCTGGCAGTATTTTTATAGGGTAGAGTAAATAGAAGAAGCTTGTGATAGAAGAGATGAGATTTATGTTTACGCTTTGAGTTTATGGGACTGCCTTTTAGAAAGATAAAAAATAGTAACACATTTTTAAGAATTTCTTTTTGTGTCGTTTTTTCTACTCTTGCTTTCGGATTTTTTAGCCTGTTTTTTTCTGGTCTTGTCTCTGCATTGATACGGGAGGAGATGAGTTACAGTGGGAAGGTGACAGACAGTGATGGGACAAATCTTACGACAAGTGATGCCTCATGTATAGTAGCGGGTTCTTCGAATGACACATGCGATTTCAGGTTCAGGATATATGATAACAGCAGTGGAGGTAATCTGTTATGGGAGGAGATACAAAGTGATATAGAGATAGGAGAGTACGATGGAATATTCCAGGTGCAGTTGGGGAGTGTAACAAGTTTGAATGATATAGATCTGGCAAATTTTAACAGGGATGATTTATGGATAGAAGTGGAATTTGATCCGAGTGGTAATGGGGATTTTAGTGAAGGGGAGGTGTTTAGTCCGAGGAAGGCATTGAGTGGGGTAGCATATGCATTCAACACGAAGTATTTGGATGGGATAGATTCTGGAGGATTTGTACAATACGGTCCGGGGAGTGCACAGGGGAGTGGAGAAGTAACAAGTGCTCTGATCTGGTTGAATGAGAATGGGACAGGAACGCCAAACCTTATGGAGCTGGAGGTAGGAGGAGTGGACAGGTTTGTGATAACGAATGGTGGGGATATGATGTTGGGAGGAGGAGATATATTGGGAGTGAATGGGATAGGAATAGATATAGGGGAGGAGAATATAAGTGGAGTGACGTTTACAGGAGATATATTTCCCGGGGTAAATAATACATATGACGTAGGATCACTACTGCTGAGGTGGAGAGATGGGTATTTTTCAGGAGTTGTAAATATAGGGGATGGACTGATAATAAGTGATAACGGGATACTGGATGGGAATGGGAGTTTAAATTTACAGAGCAATAATGATACTGATAACTACATAAAGATAGAGACATTGAGTGATGATCCGACGATGTACTGGGAGGGAGTATTGGCATATGTAAATGATCCGGGGATAAGAGTAAATTCTGTAACAGGGAAGATGGAGTATCGGGATGAGGATGAAGGTGTGTGGACAGCACTGGACAGTCTGGGAGAGGGGGGTCCTTATGTAAGTCTGCATCCGGATACGGCTGATTTGAGTGGAGATACGACGAATCCATTGATATGGATCAATGAGAATGGGACAGGAACACCGAACTTGATACAGTTGGAAAGGGGAGGGCTGGAGATATTCAGTATAACGAATGACAGCATGTTAAATTTGGGGCAGGGGGATAGTACAAACAATGCAGTAATAAATCTTTATGGTAGTAATGGAGAGAGCGGGAGAATAATTTACAATGAAAACGATGAGTTTAGTATAGAGGGGGGAGGACTGGTGTTTAATAGTGAGAGGGGGAATTATGCTTTCAATGTAAGGGGAACAAGTGATGATGGTTTGATATATGCAGATACCTGGAATAACAGGGTGGGGATAGGGACAAGTACACCGAATGAGAAGTTGAGTGTGGATGGGAATATGGAGATAAGTGGAGATATACTGCCAATGACAGATTCCTCACTTAATAATCCCGACTATGAGTGGACAAGAACCTTTGGGGGGACTACGGGTAGCGAAGGTGGACGTGCTGTTGCTGTGGGGTCAGATGGTAGCGTATATACTACGGGCGATTTCCAAGGTACAAATGTGGATTTTGATGCAATTTCTGGTACAGATCTCAAGAGTTCAAATGGAGGGCAAGACGTCTTCATTACAAAATACAATAGTGATGGCAGTTACGGCTGGACTAGAACTATTGGAGCGTCAGGTAATGATCAAGGAATGTCTTTGGCTGTCGGTTCTGATGGGAGCATATATGTTACAGGGAGTTTTGTGGGAACTGTGGATTTTGATGGAACAAGTGGGACAGATTTGAAATCTTCCAATGGAAGCTATAATATTTTTATAACAAAATATCATAGCGATGGTAGTTATGGTTGGGCTAGAGTTGTCAATACTGCAGGAAATTCAGGAATTGGGCAAGGGATATCGGTGAATGGAAATGATCAGGTATTTGTCACCGGGTATTTTCTCGGAACGGATGTCGATTTCGATGATACTTCCGGTACGGATTTGAAATCCTCATCTAGTGTATACCCTGACATTTTTATCACAAGGTATAACAGTGATGGTAGCTACGGCTGGACAAGGACTTTTGGGGGTTCATCGGCAGATTATGGTAATGGGATTAGTACAAGTGGAAATGCAGTTTATATTACCGGATATTTCCAAGGAACAAATGTGGATTTTGATGCAACTTCTGGTACAGATCTCAAGAGTTCAAATGGAGGGCAAGACTCTTTTATTACAAGGTACAACAGTGATGGTAGCTATGGCTGGACAAGGACTTTTGGGGGTTCATCAAGTGCCGAGATGGGTATGGCAGTTGGTGCTGGAGAGAACGATAGTGTATATGCTTCCGGCTATTTTGCTGATTCCGATGTTGACTTCGATGGTACTTCAGGGGTGGATTTAAAATCTTCAATGGGATCCACTTTGTTTTTGACAAAATACAATGCTGATGGGAGCTATTGCTGGACTAGAGTTTTTGGTGGACTTAGTACAAACAGGGTTTATTCTGTGAAGGCGGATACCAGTGCGCGGGCTGTGTATTTAACTGGTTTTTTCCCGGAAACACTTGAAGGTTCAGATTTCGATGCCACTTCCGGAACAGACATAAAATTTTCGCAGGGTGGATTTGATATCTTTATTACAAAATACAACAGTGACGGCAGTTACGGTTGGACTAGAACGTTTGGAGGAGTTGGTACTGATGCAGGATATGGTGTCAGTTTGGACAGGAATAAAAATATCTACCTTACGGGACAATTCACAAGAACTGAGGTAGACTTCAATTTCACCTCCGGGACGGATTTCAAAACTTCGAATGGGGATTACAATCCGAACATCTTCGTAACAAAATTATCGGCAGATTCAGAGAACAAATATATAGATATGAGTGTAGGTTATGATGGTACGGAGAGGTCAATACAGAGTGTAGTTGAGTATAATGGGAGGATATATATAGGAGAAGGAGGTAGTGGAGGTACAGGAGGGATAAAGATGTGTGATCCGACGGGAGGAGGAGATATAAGGAGGTGTGATCATGGATCAGACTGGATTACGGTATATAGTCCAGGGGGAGCGACAGAGGTATTGGATTTAGAGGTATTCAATGGGTATTTGTATGCAGGGACAGGAGGAGGGAGTGGAGGGTTGCACGTATGTCAGCCTGGCACAGGAGGGGATCCGCTTTTGTGTGACAGCAGTAGTGACTGGAGTCTGGTATATAGTGGGGGAGGGACAGTGAATGGGATAAGGAGCATATTGAGTTTCAAGGATCGGATGTATATTGGGTTAAGCGGGACGACAGCAGGAGATGGGGATGTAGTGATGTGCAATCCTGCAGGAGGAGGGGATGGGAATGTATGTGACAATGGGGGGGATTTCAGTATGAGCTGGAATGGCAGTCAGGAGAGTGTAGAGAGTCTGGCAACAGAAGGGAACAGGGTATATGCAGGACAGGGGACTGGTGGAGGAGACTCAGATATATATGAGTGTAATCCAGCGATAAGTGGTGTCAGCACAGTATGTGAGAGTGGAGACTGGGGAGCAAGTCCAGTATACAATGGGAGTCTGAACAGGGTAGCGGGGATGAGCTGGTACAGGGGGAAGCTGTATGCGGGGATAGAAGGGACAACAGGGGGAGATGGAGATATAGTGGTATGGGATGGAGTAAACACAACGACAAGTCCCTGGGCAACAAGCTTTAGTGGAGACTTTACAGGGGTAAGAGTACTGGGGGTTTATGAAGATAAGTTGTATGCAGGGACATACAATAGTGTAGAAGGGAGTGGAGCAGGGCAGTTGCTGGTATATAACGGGAAGAGTTGGAGGTATGAGTATTACACGGGGGAAGAGGAAGTGAGGAGTGTACATGTAAAGGAGAATGTGATGTATATAGGGCAGGGAGGGGTGACAGCAGGAGATGGGGATTTACTTATTGGGGAGGGGACGGAAGGGAGTAATAGTATAGGGAGGAGTGACAGGAGGTTTTTAAACATATATACGAGAGGGATAGATATAGAAGGGACAACGAGACTGGGAGGTGTGGTATGGCTGGGAGGAGATATACTGCCGGAGAATATAGCGATAGAAGGAGGAGGGACAAATCATATTTTGGAGAGTACGAACAATGTAGGGCAGTGGAGTAGTGTGGCAATAAATAATGTGGGGCGACCTGTGATAGCGTATCGGGATGTGACAAATAGTGATGTAAGAGTGATGGTATGTGGAGATGAGATGTGCACCGGGAATACGGCAGCGCCAAATGTGATAACGAGTTATGCGACAGCGAACAATACAGGGAATATGAGGAGTAGTGTGTTGATAAGGAGCAATAATCTTCCGTTGATTAGTTTTTATGATGCTACACAAAATGGAGGGGACTTGAGGGTGATAGATTGTACCAATGCGACGTGTAGTGCAGGTACGTTAAGGAATTTAGATGGGACAGCATCGAACAATTCGGGGCAATACAATAAGATGGTGTTAAGACCGAGTGGTCTGCCATTGGTGTTTTACTATGATGTGACAAATACAGCTGTTCGGACAGTAGCTTGTACAGCAGCAGACTGCAGTACAGTAGGAACGATAACGACAATAGATAATGCGGCGGATGTGGGACAATACATAAGTGCAGTGATGAGACCAAACGGACTGGGATATGTGTCATATTATGACAATACGACAGGGGATCTAAAGGGATACAACTGTACAAACGATGCGTGTACAACAGGGACAGCAACAACACTGGTAAGTACGAATAATGTGGGGCAGTGGACAGATATGACATTGAGCAGAGAAGGATTTCCACTAATAAGCTATGTAGATGTGACGAATGGTGCGATCAGGATGGTTGAGTGTCTGGATATGAGTTGCAATAGTTTCAGGGATAAGTTAATAGAAGACAGCGGTTCAGCATTGGGTGCGCCTGTAGGAGGAGGGGCACCTGGAGGGACAAGTATAGGAACTACAAAGGATGGTAGGTCGGTGATAAGTTATTACGACAATACGAATGGGGATTTAAGGATGTATGAATGCAGCAATGAGGAATGCAGTAGTGGAAAGACAAAAACAGTAGTGAGTACAAATGATGTGGGAGGATATCAAAGTATGGTTAGGATACCTGGGGATTCAGACAGGTTTTTGATAAGTCACTATGATGTGACAGGAGGGGATTTGAATGGTTACTTCTACACACCGGGCAGTGGAGGAAGCGGAGTGAGTATAGGGAATACAAGTCAGTACTTGGAGAACATATACACGAGCAACATATACAGCAAGAGTACAAGCATAAACAATTTTGACATAGCAGAGGAGTATGAAGTGGAGGATATGAGTATAGAGGCAGGAGATGTAGTGAGGTTTAAGAAGAGTAGTACAAACAAATTGGTAATAGAAAAGACAGGAGAAGCATATGATAGAGGAGTAATAGGGGTAATAAGTACAGAACCTGGAGTATATTTGAAGGGATGGGGAGAGGAGAATAAGGAGAATGGGAGGCCGGTGGGATTGGTGGGGAGAGTACCTGTTAAGGTAAATCTGGAGGGGGGGGAGATAGAGAAAGGAGACTATATAACGGCAAGCAGTGTAGCAGGAGTGGGGATGAAGGCAGGGGAAGGGGGTATGATAATAGGGAGAGCGATGGAGGGATACAGGGGAAACATTGGAGACAGCAGTTTGGTGAGAGAAGAGATAGAGAAGAGTATAGGGGAAGCAGAGAAGATAACAGAAGAGCTTGTGGAGAATGGGGAGATGAGTGAAGGGGAGAAGGAAGAAGCGATGGACACATTGAGTGAAATAGCGAAGGGGGAGAAGAGCGGATCGGCGAGTGGGAGGATAATGATGTATATAGATTTGGGGTATGTTGGAGATGATGGGTATGAGTTGGAGGGGATGGACAGGGAGAAGATGAAGGAGGTGATAGGAGTGATAGAGATGATAAAAGAGGGGAAAGGGGTGAGGATGAATGTAAGTGAGCTGGAGATAAGTGGAGGGTTGAGAGTAGAGGGAGATCTTGAGGTAATGGGAAGGATTCTGGGCAAGGAATTGAAGGTGGAAAAGTTGAGTATAGGAGTAGGAGAAGGGAAAGCCAGAGGAGTTGTTGTGATGAAGGAAGGGGAGAGTGAAATAAAGGTGGAGAATAGTATGGTAACTCCCGATTCTCTTGTCCTTATCAGCTATGAAGGATATTATGATAACTAT
>JAFGFJ010000006.1 GCA_016931155.1 Candidatus Dojkabacteria bacterium | reverse complement strand
CTTTTCTCCTAAAGTTGGGACTTCTTTCTTTTGCTCTGTTTTTGTTTTTGGCATGTGTGAAAGACTGTGGAAAAAACAAAATACTACAAATTTCAATATCTTGAGTATCTATTTTACTGGGATGTATTATATATGTCAAGTAGTTATATAGTAGCTATTTAGCGACAAAAAGAACGAAGGAAATCCAGACAAATCGTATTTATTATTCAGAAAAATCTATGAGTTCTGTTTATCTTGATATTCTTTATCCCCCCGAATAACTCGATCAACTATTTCTCTAATTATTGTTGTAAGTGGTCTTCTTCTAGCCTGTTTCTGAAGATAATTGAAGTAATCAACTTGTTCTTGAGTAAACCTTAATAAAAGTTTTTTAACAAAGATCCCTTTTTGAGCTTTACGCAAAAATCGCTCAATTTGTGCTTCCAGTGTTTTCTGATTATACCTGAGAACATACATTTTCGTTTTATTTGCAGCTCTAAAAGGCGCACCCAAATCATTTCTTAGCTTATCTAATCTCAAAATCAATATAGGCTTGAGATAAGCAACCGCCAAACCAACCTCATAACCTATTGAAGCGCTGGTTTCACTTAGTTCTGCAACAAAAACATCTGCTCTTTTAATTCTCTTTTCGACCTCATTAAAATAACTTCTAATTTCCTGTTCACTCATTGCTCGTGCATCATCTGCACTTATTTTATTCACGTCATCCCACACTGAATAGTTATTCTTTCTGAGAATATCAGCTATACTCTTATATGCTTGACTGTATTTTTCTTTCGCAAATAATGGAGCAACAAAGTATGCTTTTCGTTTTCCACTTTCTTTTTTCATAGTTACAATTTTAACCATTTTAGCAAAACAAAACTAGGTCTTTCTTTTAAACTGTTAAAGGTGTGAGTATTATGCACTTCATCTAAATGTTGCCACGCCTCGTCAATTAGAGAAGGCTCAATGAATTCCTGCAATATAAAGCCTTTCTCCAAAAAAGCTTGAATATAAAATTGAGAAGGTCTTAAAATAAAAGGTGTGGCAATTCTTTGATTATTACCATTGATCCCTAGATCCCTCCATTCATGCATTAAGTATTGAGCGGTTAAATACAACTCAGGATTATAATTAGCCAATCCTCTAAATTGCTCGGCTCTGGCGGAATTAGGTACAATAATAGTACAATTTCCACCTTTTTTAAGAACTCTTTTTACTTCATTGAGACTACTTTTTAATTGATCATCCCATATTGCTTGAAGAACCATTACTTCTACCACACTATCAAAATTCTCTTCGGGAAAAGGAAGAGGGTTAGTAAGATCTGCTTGAATATGTTGTATGTGCTTGTTTCTTGATCTAGATAGTGCCAGCATTCGAGACGAAAAATCTAGCGCTACTATATCAGCTCCTTTGCTTGATAGCATCCTTGCTACAGTTCCAATACCGCTGCCTAAATCCAGTATTGACTTCCCATTAATATCTCCTAACGCCTTTTCTATTGCAGGATTTATCACAAAACGATGTAGATAATCCCCCAATTCTCCATAAGCTTTATCACATGGTGTTGCTAAATTCTGCCAATAATTAAGCACATCATTCTGTAAATTATCCTTACTATTCAAGCGTATATACTAAATATATAGTTTATTGTAGCACTTGATCCAACTTTTTCATAGCATCAGCAATACAAAATATTGACCACCTTTGAATATAATACAATGTATTTGGAATTAACCAATATGAAATAATAGAAATGTATACCTGTTGATACAGCCACAATGCAACTCGGATACATAGCTTTGCTGCACTTCATCTCATATTAATCGAGAAAACGGTGTAGAATAGTTATCATTACCGATCTTGCTTAAGATAGCGAATATGGTATAAATTACAATGTTTAGGTTAATTAAACTATGAAAGTTCTAAAATTTGGTGCTATATGGTGTTCTGGTTGTCTTGTAATGAAGCCGTTGTGGGCTGAAATTGAAAAGGAAAATCCATGGCTTGAAACAGAGTACCATGATGTCGACGAAGAAAGTGAATTTGCTAATGCTTTTCAAATACAGGATTATCCCTGCTTCATATTTTTAGATAAGGAAGAAAAAGAGATTCATAGAGAGTACGGCCAGGTAGAAAAAAAGAAACTGATTGAATTAATTAACAGCTACAAAGACAAGTAACTAGAATGAGAAATTTTAAGCTAATAATATGTTTTGTAGTATTTATTACATGTCTCTTTGGAACCGCCTGTACTAGTCTTGTACGGGCTCAGGAGAACAACACCCTAAATGTTTATCTGTTTTATGGCGATGGCTGCCCTCATTGCTCAAAGGAAAGGGTGTTTCTAAATACTATCCATGAAAAATATCCAGAAAGAGTCTCTATTCATGAATATGAGGTCTACTATAACCAAAAAGACATTGAGTCGTTTACAAAAGCAATAGATCATCTCAAGATTGATGTAGCTGGTGTTCCATTTTTGGTCATAGGAGAGAAATATTATGTGGGCTATGGTGACGATGATAGCACTGGTCAAGAAATCCTAACTGAAATTGAGAGGTGCCTTGAAAATGGATGCAAAGACAATCTCTCAAAACTTCTTTTAAATTCGGAATCCGATCAAATGGTAGAGGACTCAACTGTCGATGGAACAGATGGATCTGAATATTTAAACGTACCCTCAGATGAAATAGAAATCTCTAGAGGATCAGACGTTCAAGATACTTCTCCTATTTATTTAAATACTTACGTATTTGGTAATGTTAATTTAAAGGATATTTCCCTCCCAATTGCAACAATATTGATTGGTTTTGTTGATGGATTCAATCCATGTGCAATGTGGATACTAATTTTCCTCATTACTATGCTGATAAATATGCATGATAAAAAGAGGCTATACATATTAGGATCGATATTTATTTTTACTTCAGGATTAGTATATTTCTTCTTTCTTGCTGCATGGTTTAGTTTTTTCAAGTTCATTGGATATGTTTACTGGATAAAGCTGATTATCGGGATAGTGGCAATAGTATCTGGCGTGATACATGTTAAAAATTCCCTGTTCTCAAAAGGCGAATGTCATGTAACTGATGCCAATCAAAGGAGAAGCATCATGGATAAGGTAAAGACAACTTTATCTCAAAAAAGCTTCCTGTTATCAATAATTGGAATAGTTACTCTTGCTGTTTCTGTCAATCTTGTTGAAGTTGTTTGCTCTGCAGGCCTACCCGCGGTGTACACCAGTCTTATTTCTTCTATTGAGATGACAACAGCTGAATACTATCTTTATCTTTTGTTGTACGTTGTTGTTTTTATGCTGGACGACTTATTTGTATTTTTTGTAGCAATGAAAACATTTGAAGTTACTGGAATTGCAAAAAAATATACAAAATGGTCAGGTTTAATTGGAGGGATAATAATTTTTGTAATTGGAATTATTCTGATTATTAAACCTGAGCTGTTAATGTTCGGATAGAATAAATACTCTTGTATATTTTTAGTGTAATAAAGAATAGTCTGAAATAATATTAGGATAGAACAAATACTCTAGTGAATACTAAAACTAAAAAAATAATTACAAAACTTGCAGGAAATATTGGATCACTAATTGGTGGAGCAACTGGCGGTGCAGTGATCGGAGGACTGACTGGTCTCTATTTCTGGTTGCCAGCCCAAATTGATAAATTAGGCTTTGTAGAAAAATTTACAGTTGGAATTTTCTATATACTGGCTGCAGTTTTCCTTTTCGGCATCATTGGCTTTATTGCAGGAGGAATAGCGGGTATTGTTTTTTATCAGATAGGCAGGATACTACTTAAACAAAAGCAAAATAAATAACAAATCACTGATTTTTATGACCAAAGTGAAAAATAAGAAGGTAGAACTTCTTGCTCCAGCTGGGTCTTTTGAAAGCCTTTTGACTGCGGTTGATGCAGGATGTGATGCAGTCTACATTGGGATTGGGGAATTCAACATGCGTGCTTCAGCCGCTGTAAATTTTGCAGTAGAAGACTTACAGAAGATAAAAAGAATCTGCGAGAAAGACAAAGTAAAGCTTTATGTGACAATCAATTCGCTGGTTTACGATAACGAAATCCCACTTATGGAAAAAATTGTTGATACTGTCAGTAATATCCAGATAGACGGAATTATTGCTGCCGATCTCGCAACCATTATGTACTCGAAAAAAAAGAACGTAGCTGTTCATATTTCTACTCAAATGTCAGTTTCGAACATTGAATCAGTAAAATTCTTTTCAAAATACGCCGACAGAATTGTCCTTGCAAGAGAGCTTTCACTTGATCAAATCAAACATATTTGCAGTGAAATAAAAAAGCAAAATATTAAAGGACCAAGTGGCAGACTTCTTGAAATCGAAGTCTTTGTCCACGGAGCATTGTGTGTAGCTGTGAGCGGAAGATGTTCTATGAGCCTATATTGTTACGACCGCTCCGCAAATAGAGGAAAATGTACCCACATATGTAGAAGATCTTACAAAGTAACAGATTTGGAAACAGGACAGGAACTAAAGATTGATAATCATCACGTAATGAGCTCATCCGATCTGAGTACAATCGGAATGCTTGATAAAATAATCGAGGCAGGCGTATCTGTCCTCAAAATTGAAGGAAGAGGAAGAACACCAGATTATGTCTACACAACAGTAAAAACATATAAAGATGCTATAAATTCGATTAACACGAATACTTTTACTAAATCAAAAATTGAAAAGTGGAACAAAGACCTCGGTACTGTTTACAATAGAGGATTTACTCAAGGCTTCTATATGGGTAGAAAATTCTCAGAATGGGCTAACAGTGAGGGTAGTCAAGCAACAAAAAAAAGAGTCCAAATTGGTAGAATCAAAAACTACTATGATCAGAAAAAAATTGCTTTGATTAAATTAGATGCAGATGAAGTAATTAAAGTTAACGATGAATATAATATTACTGGTCCAACTTCTGGACTTGTGGCTGGGAAAATACAAAAAATTCAGGTTAATGACAAGCAGGTAGCACAGGCAAAACAAGGAGATCTGGTTACTATCAGAATTAATAAAAAAGTCAGGAAAAATGATAAATTCTTTCTGATAAAATCTAATACTCATATCCGACAATAAAAAACAAAATGGTGAATAATAAGTTTAATATTACAGTTGCCAGTTGGCCGGGAACAGGTAGCACTACTCTTGCCTTAATTTTGAGCTATGTTTACAAACTGAAATACTTTTATTCCGGGGCAGTTTTTAGATATTTTTCAAAGGAACTGGGCTATAAAACAGAAGGGAAAATTTTCAGTAGAAACGAAAACAAATATAGTGTCCATTTGGATACATTGGTTGACGACTACAGTGTAAGCATTTTAGACAAGGGGGGATATGTAATAAATACCAAGCCTCTGGGCTTTCTGGTTAATAGGGCTGATACCTTCAATATATTTCTCCACGCCAATATAGATACCAGAGCGAAGAGAGCCTACAAAGATGGGAGAGAAGGAAAAACTACCATTAAGAATAGTTTATTAATCAGGCAGAAAGCTGCCGGGAAGCGTTATAAAAGCCTTTACGGGATAGACTGGGAAGACAAAAAGACACTCAAAGAAAAACACGACCTTGTAATAGATACTTCAAAACTATCAATCCAGGAGGAACTACAACTGGTAGATGACGAAATAAGAAAGAAATATAAAATCAGTCCTGTTAGGGAGTTTAAATTTGGTAATCTCAGTCCAAAAGAGATAAAAGATAAAGCAGAAAAACTTATAGAACAGGAAAAAATGGAGCATACTCCGGTTGAAGCAATAGCTGCTATTTACGAAAATTTTAAAGAAAGGATCCAGATCAAACCTCTAAAAATTCGAAGTGTTTTCGAAAAAACCAGCAAGATAACAGACAAGGAAATGCGATAATTACAAAGCTACTTATCCACAAATTTCTTTTCCAGAGACTTTCTGGCCTCCATTCTCAATCTAAAACTATTACCGAATTTCTTCCTTTGTCTTATCACTTCATAAATAAATATCCCTATTGTTACAGAAACATTCATACTTTGTACCATACCTGCCATTGGAATAGATAAAACTTCGTCGGAAAGATCAACAGCCTCCTGAGTCAGCCCTCTTTGCTCATTTCCTACAATCAATGCAATTTTCTTATCCTTAAGATCTATACCAAAAATATTTTTTGTATCCTTTGATAAAAAAGTGGAAATTATTTTAAAACCCTGTTTTTTTAGCTGCAAAAAGCATTTTCTTGTTGACTCGAATACCTCAAAATCAAGCCACTTATTTGCTGTTGAAGAACTTTTCTTTCCAATTTTCTTTGGATTAAAAGGCATTTCCTTTTCAAAGATCAAATATACCGTTTGTACTCCAAAAGCATCACAGGTTCTAAAAATAGCTCCAGCATTGTGGGGATCATGTATATCCTGAAGAACAACAGTTAACCCGCTCTGCCTGCGATCTACTACATTTCTTATTTTCATTAATCTTTTTTCCGTAATATCCATTTCACATTGTACCAGTCTTCTCCTTGTTTTTCTTAGAGGATTTGTTACCATGGTAATGAATTCATTTATTTTATTTTAAACATTTATACTATGACAAAAAATACAACAACTTCTGTTCCAAAGAAAGAAGCAGTGACACCTTCAGAAGCTATTACTAATACTGCTCAGAAAGGGGGAGGAAAGACTGGAATCATTATCATTATTGTAGTCTTGGTTCTTTGTGTGATTTGTGGAGGACTACTAGTAGGCGGATATCTTTTTTTCAAAAAAGTCGGAAAAAGTACCGAAGATGGATTTCAAGGGGGATTTATTGACATGATAGAAGAAGGTGTAGAAGAAAAGATAGAAGAGGAAATTGGTGAAAATAGTGATTTCTCATTTGGGGGAGAACTACCATCAAGTTTTCCAACTGATGTTCCTGTCTATCCAAACTCTGAAGTTGGAGTTTCTTCATCCACAAATAACGAAAGTGGAAAAAGTATCTACATAAGCTTATCGACAACAGATTCACCTGGGGAAGTAGTCTCTTTTTACAAGGAAGAAATTGTAAAAGAAGGATGGAGCATCACAAGCGAAACAGAATTTCTAGGATTCAGTATACTTGCCAAAAAAGGAGAGAGAGATCTGACAATTTACATATACGACGGAGAAGACGGAACAACCTACTACACCATCACAATAAACGGCTGAATCTAGTAAACCTTCAATCGTATAAAAAGGGGTCTATTGACCCCTTTTGGACTTTTACTGATAACTGTGCTTGTTTTGCACGTCCTAATCATTATAGTCTTTGAATAATCTACAATTACTATGACAGGTAAGAAATGCATAATAATCCATGGATGTCCCTCAAGCACTGAACAAGCAATGAATCCAGAAACAAGAACCTATGACAAACACTGGATTCCCTGGATCAAAAGACATCTTCTTTCTATTGGCATAGAAACAGAAACTCCTCTAATGCCTTCGTCCTGGGAGCCTGATTATGAAAAATTTAAGCGTACCTTTGAAGGGTATAAAGTAAATGAAAATACAATTCTGATTGGTCACAGTTGTGGTTGTGCATTCTTGGTGCGGTGGCTTGGAGAAACAAAAAGAAAAATTTTCAAACGAATACTTATTGCTCCCTGGAAAATTCCTGATAAAAATGACAAATTCAGAGAAGTTATTTCCAAATAGGAAATGAGGGTACTAGCAGACCACTCCCACGTTCTCTGTTGGGTTTTTCAAATTTGGTACTATCCTAAATTCATTTACCCGCTCCCTCAAATTGCTTAAACTGAAATGCAGACGGGCATATTTTATTTAAGGGGCATCTGTCACACATCGGTCTTTTTGCATCACAAATAGCTCTCCCATGTTGTATTAAAAGATAAGTCAGCCTGAACCACTCCTTTTTGTCATAGAGATTCATCAAATCCTTTTCAATTTTCTCCGGAGTTTTGTTTTTTGAAAGTCCCAATCTTTGTGACAGCCTGATAACATGAGTATCAACTGCAATTCCTTCAATCACTCCGTAGGCATTTCCCAGTACTACATTAGCAGTTTTTCTGGCAACTCCCGGAATTGTCAACATTTCTTCCATTGTTTTGGGGATTTCCCCTTTGAACTCAGCAAGCAGAAGCTTTGCCGCTGAAAGGATATTTTTCGCCTTATTCCTGTAAAAACCTGTAGACCTGATATCCAGTTCAAACTCGCTAATGTCGGCATTTGCGTAGTCCCCTATTTCTTTGTATTTCTTAAAAAGTTTTTCAGTTACAATGTTTACCCTTTTATCTGTGCATTGTGCGGACAATATGACCGAAACAAGAAGTTCCCAGTTGTTCGAATAATTCAGGGCGATCCCTGCGTGAGGATGGGTTTTCTTAAGAATTCTAAGAATTTCTTCGTTCTTGATAATTTCCTCACCTTTCATGATTTACTCATTTTCTTTGTTTAGCTATTTCTGCAAGAATTGTCGCTGATTCCCAATTCTACGTCAATTTCCAGTCTTTTCCAATTCTAAGATGATACTGAAACAGACGAGAACCACGATTAAATTTACGCATCATTTCTTTACTGAAATCTCAGTAATGTGATAGACTTCTACCACAAGCGATACAGGATCAGTGAAAGCCTGTGAATTAATTGGCAAAAACTGAATAAATTTAAGTGCCGTTTTCGGAAAAAGAACGGAATAAAGGTGGAACCACCCAGAAGGGTCCTGAAAGTGAGTCTTAGACTTATTTTCAGGACTTTTTTATTAGTTAATTTTGTGCGATATTAAATATAGCATTATGAACAAACAAGCAAGCTTGGAAAAAATAACTGCATGGGCGAAACGCAGAGGATTTATTTATCCATCCTCCGAAATATATGGTGGCCTTGCGAATAATTACGATTTCGGACCTTACGGTACGGAGTTAAAAAACAATATTCGTGATCTCTGGTGGAAAAGATTTGTCGTAAACCGTGAAGATATGGTTGGGATTGATGCAAGCATTATTTTAAATTCAAAAGTCTGGGAGGCTTCAGGGCACACAGAAAGTTTTGCAGACGTAATGATTGATTGCAAGAATTGTAAGAATAGGACAAGAATTGATCACTTGATAGAGGATAAGTTTAATGAAATATTTAACGAGTATTCCAAACAGAAAGATTACAAAGGCGGATCAGTTGATGACTGGATTGTAAAAGTAATGCAAAGAGGTAAAGTTGAGGGTCTGTCTATTCAGCAGCTTAAAACCTTATTATTAAAGTACAAGGAAATACTTAAATGCCCCGTTTGCGGCAAATTTGACTGGACTGAACCAAGAAAATTCAACCAACTTTTTGAGACTCACATCGGAATACTTGAGGAAAGCAAATCTCTAGCCTACCTCCGCGGGGAAATTGCCCAGGGACTGTTTTTGAATTTCAAAAATGTTCTCGATTCCACACGAGTGAGATTACCCTTCGGGATTGCCCAGCAAGGAAAGGCGTTTAGAAACGAAATAACGAAAGGTCAACTTTTACACCGCACACTCGAATTTGATCTTATGGAGTTTGAATATTTCATCAGAGAAAAAGACTGGAAAGATGTTTATGCTTATTGGGAAAAAGAAATGTGGCAGTATGCACTTGATCTTGGAATTGATGGACAAAATCTTCGCTGGAGAGAACACGAAGAATTTGAAAGATCTCATTACTCAAAAATGACAAAAGATATCGAATACGAATACCCATTCGGTTGGAAAGAAATGTTCGGACTTGCATACAGAACAGATTTCGACCTGAAAAACCACATGAAAAATTCCGGACAGGATTTGAACTACACTGATCCTAATACAAACGAGAAGTTTATCCCTCATGTTGTCGAACCTACATTTGGTTTGTCCAGACTTATAGGAATACTAATGTTTGAAGGATATAATGAAGAGGAAGTTAACGGAAAACAAAGAGTAATCTTCAAGATTGATCCAAAAATTGCACCAGTAAAGGCCGCAATCTTTCCTCTTCAAAAAGATGAAAAATTGAAAAACCTTGCAAGAGAAATTTTTGAAAAACTCAGGAAAGAATTCTCTTGTGAATTTGATGATGCAGGAAACATTGGGAAAATGTATAGAAGACAGGATGAAATTGGAACGCCCTGGTGTGTTACTATTGATTTCGACAGTTTGAAAGATAATAGTGCAACAATTAGAGACAGGGATACTATGAAGCAGGAAAGGGTCAAAATTAGTGACCTCGAAAATTGGATCTCTGGGAAACTAAGCTAAGACAGAAAGCAAGTTTTAAATAAGACTTATTTCGAGACCTGCGATCGGAAATTTGAGCAAGCGGCAATTGAAAAACTTAAAATGGACAACGTCAAGCTTGGAACCTTAATAGAAAAAATTTTAAAGAAACTGTTTATTGTTTTAGCAGTTCTGGCGTGCGTTTTGGTTCTGGCTTGGATACTTGGTGCTATATAGACTATACTGTTTATCGAAATAAAAACTGCTAAGTAAAATGGATAACACAGACCCTGTCCTGACAATAGATGTAATTTCTCCCCATACAAACGAGTCCGTCGGGAAACTTCCTGATATGAAAGTAGACGAGGTTGGTGGGCTTATTGACAAAGCACACACTGCTTTTTTGAAATGGAAAGAAACAACTATAAGTGACAGAGCAGAAATAGTAATGAAAGCGATTGATAGCCTTGAGCATAGTTCTGAAGAGATCGCACATTTGCTCGAACAGGAAATTGCCAAAGATATTGAAGCCGGAAAAAAAGAAATTGAAAGATCGGTAGAATACACAAAATTCACAGTGAGTGCGACAAAAGATTTGAATGGTGAAGTATTTTTTGGAGACTCATCTAAAGGACTCAAAAAGGGGCAGAAAACAGGATACTCTTCGAGAGTGCCTCTTGGAGTTATTTTAGCGATCACTCCTTTCAACTACCCTGTCAACCTTGCAATTACAAAAATAGTACCTGCCCTGATGATGGGAAATTCCCTTGTACTGAAACCTCCTGTGCAGGGGGGACTTGCCTCCACAAAGCTTTTTGAGTGCTTCATCAAATCAGGTGTTCCTGAAGGTGTACTTACTCTCGTTACAGGTCGATCATCCGGAATTGGAGACTATCTTGTTACTCACCCGAAGATTTCTATGATAGCATTTACTGGAAGTACAGTTACTGGACATCATATTGCAGAAGTGAGTAAAGGAAAGGTACCACTTCTTATGGAAATGGGCGGCAAGGATTCTTCAATAGTCTTGAGTGATGCAGATATTGAGCTTGCTCTGGATGAAATAGTAAAAGGTGCTTTTACTTTTTGTGGACAGCGATGTACTGCAACAAAGAGAGTTTTTGTCGAAAGCGAGATAGCACAAGAGTTCATAGAAAGAATTGTAGAAAAATCAAAAACCTTTAAAGTCGGACCGCTTATCAGCTCGGTTCAAAAAGACTTGATATTGGCAATGATTGAAGATGCAAAAGCCAACGGAGCAAGGGAAGTCCTTGGAGGTCAGGCGCAAGGAAACATCGTTCTTCCAACCATTCTTACCGGTGTAAATGAAAATGCAAAATTGTTTTACGAAGAGCAGTTTGGACCAGTCCTGCCCATTACGATTATTCAAAATGTTGATCAGGCAGTAAACTGGATAAATACATCAAGATATGGTCTTCAGTCAAGCGTTTTCACAAGGGATATAGACAAAGCCTTTTCCATTGCAGAAAAAATCGATACCGGTACTGTTCAAATAAATGCCGCTTGTGGCAGATATCCAGACAATTTCCCGTTTGTAGGAGTAAGGGACTCAGGGATAGGACTTCCGCAGGGAACAAAGGATACTCTTCTAGCGATGAGTAGACAAAAATTAACAGTCATAAATAAAAAAGTATAATATAAAAATATGGAAATAACACCAGCAATACTCACTGACAATCTGGCAACTTTCAAGGCTCAAATGAAGGCAGTTGAAAAGTTTTCCGATGAGGTGGATATCGATATTCTGGATGGGAGTATGTTCGAGGCAAAGACACTTCCGGCACAAGACATGCTGTCAGTAGATACTCCTCTTGTGAGACATCTTCATATTATGGTAATGAAGCCCAAAGAAATAGTTAATCTGGCTGCAGCAGAAGGTGTGAGATCAATTATTTTTCAAGCAGAATCAGATCTTACGGACATTAATTTCAATGAGCTTACTCTTGAATCCGGCATAGCAATAGCGCCGGAAACACCATTAGCAAGCATAGAAAAATATCTCAATACTATCAGCATAATTCAAATACTACTGGTAAATCCTGGAGGCCAGGGAAATGTATTCATGCCGGAACAGTTAAAAAAAGTTGATGAACTAAGGGATTTGGGATATAAAGGAAGAGTGAAAGTAGACGGAGCAGTGTGCAAGGACAATATTTCTGAAATAGAAGAATATAAAGTAGATGCTGTATCTGTTGGATCAGCTATCTGGCAGTCTGATGATCCAACAAAGTCATTTAGAGACCTTCAACGAGTAATTCACAACAATTGACCACTTCATCTATGGGTCTATTGGATATCTTCTATAGAGAGTATTGAGTAGACCTCCAGTTGCAGTGTATAAGTCGAATGCATGATTAGGTCTATACCCTTGAAGAGAACCTATGAGATAATTAATTTCATTAACTTCAGCCAAAACTGGTTCAGTTTGAAAAGCGGGACTGGATATCAAAAGAGGCACTTCATCATACCCGGGTATCGGAAACCTTCTTACGAGTGATCCCCCTCTTCCTTTTTCAATTTCCTTAAGACTATCGATTACCTTAGAATTAGTATTTATTTGCTCTATTATCCATTTATCACCTTCTCTCTCTTGTGTTTCTGACAATCTCCTTAGCAATTCCCTTGCTCTCACTTCCACCATTGATGTCAAAAGTGATAATTCTTCAACTGCAAAAAACCTGATGGTCCTTCGTATAGTATCTAGTGGCTTTAATCCGACAGGTATAATAATAGGACTTATTCTAGCCACTGGTAAACATAAAGGTATACATTCTCCTTCTGAGTATGCTCTCTCAGAAGATTCACTTCTTCCAGTTTTCATTTGCTATAAATATCTATTCAATATAAACATGAAGCAACCATTCTATACCAATGATACATGATTTTCAATTATTTTCGGAAATCGTATATACTTAGTTACTAAGACACATAATGAGAAAATCCACACTTTGTTATCTGCAAAAAGACAACAAAATATTACTCACTTATAAAAAGAGAGGCTTTGGTAAAGGAAGGATGAATGGATTTGGCGGAAAATCAGAGCAAGGCGAAAGTGTAGAACAATGCATTGAAAGGGAGGGAAAAGAAGAAATAGGAATAACAATTCTGGATTATTACAAGACAGCAATTCTCGAGTTTACTTTTCCCCACAACAGAGATTGGGATCAGGAAGTCCACGTTTATTTTTGTCAAAGGTGGGAAGGTAAACCTAAGGAAACAGAAGAGGTAATCCCTATTTGGATGGACATAAAAAAACTTGATTACACCAAAATGTGGTCGGATGATATTTACTGGTTTCCTATGGTATTGGATAGAAAACTAGTAAAAGGTAAATGCGAGTTCGATGAGAATCAAAACCTTGTCAAATACTCATTTTCATCAGCCAATCGGCTAGACTAACCAGACAGGAAGTATTTCTTGAACAGAAAACTACACTTCTATTCCCTGGTTTCGTCAAAGATTTTCTGCCTTGTCAAGTCATACAAATAATGCAAAGAATCTTATCATTATTCTTTCCCGTCTTTTTTATCTTTTTCATCTTCTTCTATCACTTCACCTTCGACAGCATCTTCTTTTTCTTTGTCCTTATCTTTGTCCTTGTCATTTTCTCCACCCTTTTCTTCTTTCCCCTTCTCTTTTTCTTCTTTTTCTACTTCTGCACCAGCTTTCTGGTACATTTTCGCTCCTTTTTCCTGAAGTTTTGCTGTCAATTCTTCTTTCTTTTTCTTGACGTCATCTTGATTGAAATCTTCTTTTGAAATCAATTCTTTCAGTTCATTTGAAAGTTTTTCCAACTCTTCTTTGTCAGACTTGTCTATTTTCCCTTCAAATTCCTTGACAAATTTTTCCGTCTGAAAAACAAGAGATTCTGACTCATTTCTTATCTCAATAAGATCCTTTTTCTTTTTATCTTCCGCCGCATGCTCGGCCGCTTCCTTTACAAACCTGTCAATCTCACTATCATCCATTTGAGTGGACGCTGTAATTGTGATACTTTGCTCCTTGCCGGTCGCTTTGTCCTTTGCAGAAACATTCAGTATTCCATTGGCATCAATCTTGAATGAAACCTCTACCTGAGGGACACCTCTTGGCGCAGGAGGAATACCATCAAGCATAAACTTTCCGAGAGTCTTGTTGTCAGCGGCCATCGGTCTTTCTCCCTGTAAAATGTGTATTTCTACCGCAGGCTGATTGTCTGCCGCAGTAGAAAAAATCTGGCTTTTTTCAGTTGGAATTGTAGTATTTCTGTCTATCAAAGGTGTCATTACACCACCCAAGGTTTCAAGCCCCAGAGTCAAAGGCGTAACATCAAGAAGTGTTATATCTTTGACATCACCTGTAAGAACTCCCCCCTGAATTGCGGCACCCACAGCTACAACTTCATCAGGATTTACCCCTTGATGCGGTTCACGCTTAAAAAAATCTTTGACTGTCTTCAAAACAAGAGGCATCCTTGTCATACCACCAACCAAGACAACATCATCTATTTCCTCAACCTTTACCTTCGCATCCTCAAGAGCCTTCTTGGTAGGCTCAAGCGTCTTTTCAACAAGATCACCAACAAGCTTCTCAAGATCTGCCCTGGTCATTTCTTTTCTCAAGTGCTTTGCACCCTTTGCATCAGCAGTTATATAGGGAAGGTTTATTTCAGTCTTTTCAGCTGAGGAAAGAGTCTTCTTGGCATTTTCTGCGGCTTCCTTAAGCCTTTGGAGGGCAGAAGGATCATCTTTCAGATCAATCCCATGATCTTTTTTGAAATCATCAATGAGGGAGTTTAAAATAACCTGATCAAAGTCGTCACCACCAAGATGAGTATCACCATTGGTAGACAGTACTTCAAAAACTCCTTCGCCAATAGATAAAATTGAAATATCAAATGTACCTCCTCCAAGATCATAAACAGCAATTTGCTTGTCTGTTTTCTGATCAAGCCCGTAGGCAAGAGCAGCGGCAGTTGGTTCGTTGATAATTCTCTTCACATCAAAACCAGCAATCTTTCCTGCGTTCTTTGTAGCCTGTCTTTGAGAGTCGTCAAAATATGCAGGCACAGTAATCACGGCCTCTTTTACCTCCTCTCCCAGGAAAGCCTCAGCATCAGTTTTTAACTTTGCCAGAATCTTTGCCGAGATTACTTCCGGTGTTACCCACTCATCGCCAAATTTCAGCTCAAGACCTCCTTTACTGCCTTTTCTTATTTCAAAAGGTAAAAGCTCTTTGTCTTTTTGTACTTCAGGATCATCCCATTTTCTTCCAATAAGCCTCTTGATCGAGTAAAAGGTATGCTCAGGATTTGTCACCATTTGGTTTTTTGCAGGCATACCAACAAGAAGATCTTTAGCCGCTTCAGATGTCAAAGCAACGATTGATGGCATAGTCCTTCCTCCTTCCTTATTCGGAACAATATCTGGTTTTCCTCCTTGCATAACAGCAACTGCAGAGTTTGTAGTTCCAAGATCGATTCCGATAACTTTTCCCATTTTTAGAATAATTAAAAAATATTATTAATTAATAGTTTATGAATTTGCTTATTCAATTAAAACTAGTAACTGACCAAACAACTTGCGAACTAATACTACTTACTTAAATCATCTAATAGCCAAAGTGACTTTTTGACTAAAACTACCCGCTTAAAACTAACTACTTGGCAAAATTGCCTACTTAGAATTACTTATTGACCAAATTATTTACCAACAATGACTTTAGCATTTCTAATAACCTTCCCTGCCTCAAGCTTATAACCTTTTTGGATAAGCTCTATGACTTTATTTCTTTTATTATCTCCTTTTCCCTCCAATGCAGTAATCGCTTCCATAAATTCAGGATTGAAATCATTTCCTGGCTGAACCTCAAGCTCTTCTACACCCCTCTCCGCAAGTACAGAGTTTAATTTATCTAAAATTGATTTTATTCCTTCATTCTTTTCATTCTCCAGAAATCTCTCAAGGTCTTCCTTAACTTCAATGACTTGATGAATAAGAGAAGCAACAAGCAAATAGCTCAATTCTTCTTTTTCTTTTATAGTCCTTCTTTGTAAATTTTGATAATCCGCCAATGCACGAAGCCTCATCTCTTCTGCTTCTTTTACCTTATCCTCTAATTCCTGGATTTTTTTGTCTGTTTCTTTATTCTTTTCTTTTTTCATATTACCAGCCGTAAATTGATTCCTTTAAATGCCTTATAATAGACTCCAATGATTTGAATGTCTTAGCATAATTCATTCTACTTGGTCCCAATGCAGCAATATAGCCTTTCTCCCCGCCATGCAGTTTTACCTCACCAAAGATTATACTGAAGTCGTCAAGAGACTCCAGTCCAATTTCTTCACCTATCAAAACTCTAAATTTACTTTCACGACGTATTTTGCTATCCAATACCTGGTAAAGTATCGGGTAATTCTCCAAAACATGGAAAAATCTTTTAATTTTATCAAGATTCTGAAATTCCGGCTCATCCAATATATTTGCAATGCCCGCAGAATAAATAGCACTATTAGCTATAGCAAATGATGCATGTCCGGTAAAGTCTGATAATGCTTTTACCGCTTCCCTGATCAGAGCCTCAGTATTGAACCTGCTCTGGAAGATTCTTTCACGAACCGCGACTTCCTCCCTGGGATCAAGATCATCTATTTCCTCAAGCATTTCTTCAATAAAAAATCTCCAGGCAAGTGTTGTTGGGATTCTACCAGAGGAAACGTGATCCTTCTTCAGAAAACCCTGATCCATAAGCTCAACCATCTCGTTTCGAATAGTTGCTGGACTGACTTTGAGTTCATAATCTTCCCTCAGCCCAAGAGAGCCAACAGCCTTGGCACTTTTCATATATTCTTTTATTACTGCAGCAAGAAGTATTTTTTGACGTTCTGTCAAAATAGTAGAAATAAAAATTTACTTGTCTATTTTTAATTCTAGCATTTAGCAAACGAAATATGCAAGTGCTAGAGTGAAAATTTCCCCGAGGCAAGAAGTACCATTGGAATTACCGAAGAGCTACAGCTTATTGAGTCTATATTACTTCTCATTAGCATTTGTATTGAGAAAGGATCCCCTGCCTGTTCGCCACACACACTTATTTTTATCTTTTTATTTACTCTTCTTGCCTTTTTTGATGTCTCTTCAATAAGTTTACCTACTCCAGACTGGTCAAGACTTACGAAAGGATCTGCAGGAAGAAATCTTTTCTCCACATAATAATCAATAAATGAGCCTGCATCGTCTCTTGAAAGACCAAGCATCATTTGTGTAAGATCGTTAGTTCCAAAACTGATAAAATCAACAATTCCGGCAATTTCTTCAATCAGGTATGCAGCTCGCGGAACCTCGATCATTGCTCCAATTTCGTAATAGATTTTTCCATCCGGATCTAATTTCTTGATCTCTTCATGAACGATCGATTTAAAAGCTTTAACTTCGGAAGCATCCATTACAAATGGGATTTCAAGTCCAACCTTTACCTTCTCCCCTTTTGAATCAAGTCTCAATAATGCCGAGAAGATAGCCCTTGTCTGAACCTTGATAATTTCTGTTTTCTTTAAGAGCATCCTTGCGCCCCTCATTCCAAGCATAGGATTCTCTTCCCTGTCTTTATAGTTCTCCCCCATAAACTCATGTAAGGGTGCATCAAGATATCTAACTATTACCTCGTTTCCACTTTCAACTTTAAAAAGCTTGAAAAAATCCTTCTCCTGGATTTCTTTAAGTTTGTCTAATGATGTTTCTAAAGGCTTATCAACGAATAGTATCTGTCTTATAAGTTTTGATCTTTCTTTATTCAGAAACATATGCTCTGTTCTGCATAAACCAATTCCATTCACACCGAGATTTATTGCTCTCATAGCGTCATTAGCTGTGTCTGCATTCGCAGAAACAGTAATCTTTGAATATCTTTCAGCAATATTTAAAATCCTTTTCAATTCTTCATCTGCTGCCAGGCTTGTAAGACTGAGAGTTCCTGCATATACATTACCTTCATTTGCATCAACAGTTATGTTTTTCCCATCATACTTTTTTAAAAGAAGTTCTCTGCATCCGAGTATTGCTGGTATGCCCAGAGCTTTTGCAACCACCGCAGCGTGAGAAGTAGGGCCAGATTTAGTTAGAACAAGAGCATTGACCCTGGAAAAGAGCCTTAGATCATCACTGCTCACCTTATCCACAACCCAAACAACCTGCTCTCTGCGTTCAATTGCCTGCTCAACCCTTTTTCTGTCCTTTAAAATTTTACCCTTTCCGGCACCATAACTGATAATTCTTCCTGAGCACAATTTCTTCATCTGCTTTTCCTTTACAATCCTGGAAGCAAACCATTCCTTTACCATATCGAGTGGAAGTATCTTTAAAAGTTCTTTTTCACTTATAATCTTCTCTTCAAGAAGATCGATGAGAATCTTTGGGTAGACATAACTTTCAATTTTTGCCCTTTTTTTCAATTTTATTTCAAAGTCATTTTTACTCCCTTTGTAAACTATAAAAACTTCAGCAACGAAGTGCATTCTTCTTTCGAGTCTTCTCAGTATTCTTTTCAATTTATTAACCAGTTTTTTGTCGAGCTCTTTTATATCAAGTGTTGTTTTTCCGTCAAATGCGTATAAATTACCAGACGGCTTCCTCTCTCCTGTAAGAGGGTCTCGGGAATACACAGAACCAAAGAAGTCTACTGCTTTCATTAATACTATTTTTGAAGTAGAATTGCGAAAATTCTATCACAAACAGTTGATGAAAATTAGCGGAGCGAATAAAGCAGAAGGTTTTATTGAATACACTGACAGGAGGGGTCTAACTGATAAAGCAATACGAGTCTTGAATTTATGCAAGCTCATTGGGAAAGTAAGGTCAAAAATTAGAGAGGAGATTAAGAAACTAAGTGTAACTCTGATTACCGACCCTGCACTTGTAATCACTGATAAAAGGCTTAACGATCTTGATGAAGCCGTAGGTAAAATGCTTGAAAGCTGGAACAAAATTGGTTTCCCTTTTCAGCAGGATATTCTTATCAGAACGTGTACATTCAAAAATATTTATGATTTCAGTCTCCCAACTCTTTTTCTTCCGGTACAGAGGGATGTTCCAGAATTTTCAAAAAGCATCAGGAAGGGACTTATAGAAATCAACAACCCCGAACAGGTGATTATCCACCCGAGAATTAAAACGGAAGATGCAAAAAAGAAGCTTATCGCACTTAGGGTAAAGTCCTTACCAGGTAGTGTTGAGTGCGAATTCGCCAAAGGTGTAGAACACATAAAAAATGCAGAAGAAGCAAAGATTAGACAGATATTTAAGTTGTCCGGAATTGACCTTGAAAATATAAATCCTGAATTTCTAGTATTCGCAAAAGCAGCACAGATTGTCGCTACTGCAACAGATTATTATTTCCAGTACGAAACAAGCACAATTGAGCCACACAAGTCAGCCGTATACGAATTCAAGTGCTTCAGTAAGAATGGCAAACACACTATGATCTTATTTGACTATGAGGTCGTTTGAGTTATTTTACCCGGATTTTTCTTTCCAGTTATAATCAGTACAATCTATCCCACAATCACTATGTGCAAGTTCAAATATTTCAGTAAGGATTGACAGCATAGAAGCATCCAAGGACTGGTAAGACCGCTAAACTACTTCTCTTTTACTCATACTTTTACTTATACTTGTTCTTTTGCATTTACTTATACTTTTGCTTTTTCTCCTTTTCTGCTAAGCACAAGTACAACCAGACCCACAAGCAGAATGACAAACAATATTAGAATTATCCACCAGAACTTAATAAGCAGTGTCCCAATTAGTACAAGAATTGCTGAAAGTATTGCGCATATCACTCCTGCCACAAAATTGGCCGCCTTTCCTACAAGCGGGATAAAATCAAGGAGTGCCAGAATAGGAGCAAGTATTCCAGTAAAAGCTAGAGTAAACAAAAGCCACGTCCCAATCTTTAGTGCCCAATAAATAAAACTCTCGCTTGTCTTTAAATCTGAAATCAATTCTGCATCAGTTTTATTTGAAAGAAGAAATACATCGCCACTTGCAATTTTTCCCTGAGAAATTTCTCCCACAACTATTAGATTATCATCTGTTTTTATATAATCTACCACCAGCCTCTCATCGCCAAGCACAGGAGTATAAGCAGTTGTAAGATCAGAATATAGCCCTTCTACCAGCCTATATTCCTCTGTATCAAAATTTGCATTGAGCTCAATCCCGGAGGTTGCTATCTTATATTTCCCAAGCTTAAAATCCGCCCAACCTGTTTCTGATTCCTTCTCAACCCATTCATCAACAAGCTTCGTTGTTTCTATAGTTTTTTCTACTTCCTGTCCATTTTCAACTTCAGTCACTTTTTCGATTTCTTTCTTTTCTACCTGCTCGTATCTTTCTTTCTTATAACTATAATACAAGCTTTCCTCAACTTGAGGCGCATTTGCAGGCTTCTCAATCTCAGGAACCCCGGTTATCTTATGAAGTCCGCTTTCATCAGTCACTTCATTAGCACTTTCAAGTGGTAAAGTAGAAATAATTTCAGAAGTTCTTTGAAACTTCTCACTATTGAAAAGAAGAACAATTGCAATAACTATAAAGATCGGTGCCATAATTATACCTCCTGCTTTTTGACCTGTTTCCCGAAGCTTCTTCATGATCGGGTTCGCACTTCCCACCACTTTACTACTCACAACGCGCCGGGAAATGACTCTTTCACTAGATACATTCTGCATCAGTAAATATTAAAATCTAATAGCATAGAATATGTATTCCCAGAAAAAATTTCAAGAAGAATGCTAGAGAAGTTCTTTCACCACTCCCGCCTCATAGTTCTTTTTTATTTCATTCTCCAGACATTTAAGCCTCATTACACCATTATCCTGATATTCTTTCACCAAACCTTCATAAGTCCAGTTTCTACCATTATAAACTTCAGTCCAATTCTGCTCTTTTAGTCCTGCTTCCGGATTTGTAATAATAACTTCCCCTTCTCTCACACCATGCCGATCATCATAATTTCTATTGGAATGGACATACTTAAACCTTTTTATCAAAAAATTCTTCTTGCCGTTTTCTTCTACCAGATCACCTTCAATTTCAGAAATCATAGCAATATGATGAGAATTTTTTACTCTTCCCTTAAGCCTGATAAGATCCCCTGGTCTAATGTCATTCAATTCTGTAATCTTAATGGTATTTTTTAAAGAGGTAAGAGTATTAGCACCAATATTTTCTGCTGACCTCAACCTTCTCTTAATCCATGCTATTACACTATTGTTATCAAACTTTAAATACTCGATCAATCTCCTTCCCCTGGTCTGCTTCATCCATCTGTTAATAACATGAACAAGAAAACCCGAGCAGTCTATACCTATTCTGTGTTTAATCATAAATTCACGAATTTCGTGTTCTGAAGCCTTACTCATTTCAAAACCCCGCAATTGAGCCCAAACTTTAACTTCATGCTCAATTTCTTCTGGACTGCCTTTTCCTACAAGAACACGAAGTCCCCCAGACTCTTTTTGTGTATTGATGTAATAGGGGCATGGCACTATTTTGCTTCCAAGTTTTAAGCTTTTGTATTGATCTATAGTTACCCTGGCTTCTTCAGGAAGCAATATTCTCATCTTAAATAATTATTAACAGCAATAAGAGACTCTCTTATCCATTGTAGCAAGTTGCCTTTTTCATCAACAGCCTTTTGCATCAGTTGTATTCTTGCCAATTCATTTCCTGAATTAATATACTTCCCTTTTGATTGAGTAAGAAGTACAAATCCACCTTCCGATTGCTCAACTGAATAGCCTTCACCATTATACACTAATGGCTTATCCTTATCCTCATCGATGAAAATTGTATTATCCTTTACTGTCTCACTGTCCCAGTTTGTAGCAGAATTATCACTTTGAAGCCTGTAGAATCCAGTCTTTACTGATCCACAAACAGTAAATATCTTATTCTCAGTATTTCTCAAAAAAATCTGACTTGCCTTCACAACTTGCGTATTTTCTGTGTTGTACATTTTTGCCTCAACATCATAATCAACACCCATAAGCTCAGCCAAATGATAGAGTGAGGCAGGTGTCTGGTCATTTAATATCTGTAGTTTATTGAAAAATGAAACTGACGCAGGCTGTCTTGCATTTATTTCAATTACAAAAATTTCATTACCTCTCACTATAAGATCAATACCAAAAAATCCAAGATAGCCATCTTTTTTCATCTTGCTCCCAATTTTTTCTGCTTCATTTATGATCCTTGTTTTCAATTGTTCTGAAAGTTTTGAAATGTAATAAAAGTCATTTCCGACCGTCCCTCCTTCCTGACCTGTCAGGCCTTCCACCCCTGTAATCTGATAGCTCAAACCTGCGCATAAAGTCGCTTTGCTTGTTGCAATACAGTTTAAAGTAAATACCTTTCCTTCAATTTTACTTGAAATTCTTACCAGTCTTTTTGGAAAATCAGAAACAATTCTACTAAATTCCCCTTTGCTTCTTACAAAGAATGTCCCACTCCCCGTATGTCCTCTGTCAAACTGAATAACAATTTCCTCTCCAATTTCTTTTAATAGAGAGGAATACTCAATTGCTCCTAACTCGCCTACAATTGTCTTTGGGAATTTAATTCCATTAGGTGACATAGATTCATATTGAGAAATTTTGTTTTCGAATTTCCTGTTAAGGTTGGCTTTGGTATTCAAAACTTTGAGTCCAAGTTTCTCCGCTTCTTTTTCGAACGCTGTAGAAATTTTAAATGTAATCAAAAAACCCCCACTATGTGAGCTCTCTTTAATATATTTTTGTGTAAGCTCGTGCTTTAAAAGCTTTGCTGAATTTCTGAATATTACATTTTTTTCTCCAAGTTCTTTTTCAAGACAGAAAACTTTCACACCATCATTCAACATATAATCAACCATATCATTGTGATCTATGCACACAATGTGAAAATTATTTAAAATCTTTTCGAGCCCGAGTGCCCGTTCAGCATCATTTGTAACGTAAAAAATAGGTGAATTTCTGGTTAATTTATTAATTTTCTGTACTAAATTCTGGTTTATCATTTTGTTACCTTATAAACGTAAATACTATCCTGCGCTTTCACTGGTATCCATTTGTTAAACTTAAAAATATTTGAAATAACAAGAGAACCAGGTTTCATTTCCATCTGTAGTTTCTTCTCAAACTTTTTCATTTCCTTGGAAAGACAAAATAAAAATATCCTGTCATAGCTTGAGAGATCGACTTTCCACATGTTTTTATTTATTATTTTTATATTTTTTATCTTTCTGAATTTTAATCTCGAATACAGGGTAAGTATGGGATTTATTTCTATACAGTGAGCTTCTACTCCTTTTTTTGAAGCCTCATAAATTACTCTGCCATCACCTGCACCAAGGTCTGCAACGGTCTGCCCCTTTCTGAGATCAGCAAGTTCAATCATCTTTTTTACCTTCCTGCTATTACTAGGATAATAGGGAGCCCCAATAAAAAAGCCAACTACTGGAAAAGGAGCCATAAGAATAATAAGCAGAGAAAGAATAATTATTAGAGCAAGCATAGCATAAATCATAATCCGCTAATTATCGCTAGTGGAGCCATAAACTGACATCTACTTCTTACAGCTTTCAAAATCCCTGCCACGCTCAATGCTGCTGTATCAGACACAGATATTCCTTCACTTTCCAACGCATCTTTTGCATCCATTATTTCACTATCAGAAATCACCCAACCGTTACCTTCCGTACTACGAATAATCTCAATAATTTCATCCTTTCTATGAGCAACCCTATCTACAATTGCATCTGCTCTACTTTCTTCTGTCCTTATAAAATTTCTGTCAAATTCTTTTGCAATAGGATGGACTTTAGTCGTCTGTACAATATGAATTTGCGGTATTTGAATACTTTCTTTTTTCTTTATTTCAGTCAAACCCTTGTAAAGACCTGCAGTACTTGTTCCAGAGCTGCATGGAATAAATACAGCATCCACAATGTCCGCAACTTTAGCAATTTCGTACCCTAAAGTCCTAAAGCCCTCAAGTGCATTGTCATCCAGAGAACCTCTGAGATTTACCAGTTTATTATCATTGGCAAACTTTAGTGCTTCAGATTTCGGTTTGTAAGAGGTATGTATGATAGCTTTTACTTCATTTTCATCTCTCCTATCCACGTCTCCATGTTTGGCCACTAGTTCAAGTCTTTTCATTTTGCCTTCCTTTATCCTGTTAGATACAAAGACGTGCATACAGATTCCTGCCATCTTAGCGTAACTCACCGCACTTATGGCAGAATTAGCCGAAGATGATATCACAAGTGATTTTTCTCCTTTCTGGAAATAGCTGGATACCTGAAAAGCCAAACTCCTATCCTTAAACGAACCGTTCGGATTCAAATCTTCTCTTTTCAGTTTTATAATCATCCCCTGTTCAAAACCCGGAGTTTTAAGTAAAACTTGTTCAATTGGAGTATTTCCTTCACCCTGTGTCAACCTAAATTTTTCTTCAACCTTCGATGCAAGCGTTTTGTAATACCAGATGCTCATTTACGTTTCCAAAAATGTGAAATAATCTACTAGATATTACTACGTAAAAAAGATAATATCTATTATAATGGTCTGTCTTATATTTTTAACACACCGATTATGGATCAAAAACTAAAAACTGTGAGCAAAAAACTCATATGCGATGAATGTAAAAACGAATTTGGTCTGGAAGACAAGAAAGAAGGCGACGTAGTCGAATGCCCGATGTGCGGCATGGAATATGAAGTTATGTTGATTGATAGCGATGGTGAAATGGAGTTGACCGTATTAGAAGACGAAAAATAATTTCCCGTAAACACATAGTCCTTGCTATAAATATTTTTCTAAAGTATCATAAACGTATCTGCTTTTTGCTACGATAAAGATATCCTATGCGGCGGTAGTTCAGTGGTAGAATGCTTCCTTCCCAAGGAAGAGGTCGCCGGTTCGAGCCCGGTTCGCCGCTCCAAAGCAATTCTGTTGGATTTCAAGGTAAGCCGATGGAGCCACCCGCGAGAATCGAACTCGCGACCCTCGGTTTACGATACCGATGCTCTACCAACTGAGCTAGAGTGGCTAATAGAAGAAAAAACATAATTTATTATACTACAATGTACGAGCCAAAATTTAACCTTACTCATTCGATTGTAAATAGTCTTGTCAAATTGGAAAGAGAAAGGATAATAATCCAGAAATCTGGTTTTACCCCCAGAGCAGTTACAAGAGTAAAAAACGACAGTAAGTCAGTTAACCTTTTTCATCTGGCACACATAATTGGAGCAAATATTACTCTTAAGGATGCAGAAAGACTTGCAGAGGGAAAAAACCTCGATGTTCAGGATGCAAAATTGATCATTTTGAATAATTTCAGAAATACTCTTGAATTCACAAGATCATCAACTGCTAATACCTATATAGATGTAGACCTGAATATTCTCCTTCATTTAAATAAAATAATGGTAACGACATGGAAAGAATCCTGGGAAGCAAAATTCCGTACAAGCGGTGAAGAAATTGATGTTAATCTGGACAACTGGGTTGACCTAAGAGATAAGAACATAGAAGCTATAAGAATACAGGAGACACTCCTTTCACTTATTGAATGGTACAAAACGCAACAGGGAAAAATTGATCCTGTTATTAGAATTGCTATATTCATCTACAGACTGATGAGAATATCTCCGTTTGTGGCTGCAAATAAACTTACATTGATAGCAATTGCTGATCTGCTTTTGTACAAAAATGGCTATATAGAAGAAACTTTCCTACCAATAACCAGGAATTTTGATATATATGGAGATGAATACATAGAATCATGGACGTCTGCTTTGGCAGGCAACGAAGATTTGACATTGTGGGTAGAAAGGTTTGTTAGAAACTTATCAAATGATATGCTGGATGTGAAGGAAAAACTTCAGAAATTGTCTACTGATGAAGAGAAAACTACAAGACGACCATTCTTAGATCTAAATAAGAGACAACTAAAGATACTACGATATCTCCAAAATATCCCTGCAGTAAAGAGAGAGGATTATGTACACATGATGGATGTTTCCACAATGACAGCTTTTCGTGACTTGGATGATCTTGTCAAAAAGAAACTTCTGAAAATTGACGGAAAAGGCAGAGGAACAAAGTATATGCTGAAGAACCGGTAAAATTTGTACCCCTATTCTTGGAGATATTACTCATTCCTGGAGGTATCAAATACTTCTGGAGATATTACGCATTTCTGGAGGAATCAAATACTTCTGGAGATACTACTCATTGCTGGAGATATTAAATATTCCTGGAAATAACAAACATTTTTGAAAGTATTAGATATTCCTAGAGATAAAAAAACGAGTGAATAGCTTGTTCAATTCATTCAATTGATTGACCATTATTTTATTTAGCGAGAGACCTCTTTTCCAGATTCTTTATCCTCCTCTTTATTAAATTCTTCTTCTCTTTCTCACTGAATACAGCAAGAAATCTATCTCCACCAATATTTCTAAATGCATCAAGGGCAATATTAGTCATATCCATCCTGTACACAAGAATTCCAGCAAGGACAAATACCATACCAAGTATCACTCTATCCATCGCATCAGAAAATATTGCAGTTTTAGGAAGCTCACACCATGTTATTACTTCTGCTGTCGCCCTTCCCAGTTCCTCGTGAGTTTCAGAGTCTTCTACTATTACTACATTTATTAGTGTTTCTCCAAAAAGAGAAGAAGGGATATTTGCTCCGTAAGTCCTCGTGATCACACCACCTGCTTCAACTTCTATCTGACCCCAAGTTATTTGACCGGCAGATGGATCGAGTATACCTCCATCACTTATTGTCAATACATCTATATAGGAAATTATCCTGGTATCAGGAGTATCAATAATATCTACAGTAATTGCTGATTCACCATTATTTGAGAAAGTAATAGTGTAGGTAACAACTGAAATACCTGGATCTTCAATGCATACTTCGGAAGCAGTTTTCGTCACGTTAACATCTATCTCTTCCTCTCCACCTGAAGAGCTGGATGAACTGGAAGAACTGCTACTGGAACTTGATGAGGAACTGGATGAACTACTACCTCCTGAACTTGACGAGGAACTTGACGAAGAACTGGATGGTGTACAGCCGGAAGTATCATAGCCACCGGTACCATCGCCGCCTCCATTGCAATCTATCTGAAAAGATCCACATATATTGGATGGTGGATTTGCTCCTGGCTGAGGATTTTGCCTACAATCATCCTGCCTTGCCGCGGCCGCAAGCACCTGCTCTGCTGTATCCATGTAGCAAATGAAAGTCACAGGCGATTTACACTCTTCAGTACCCCCACAAAAAGATCTGTAACATCCAGCCGCAATTGCCTCCTGGTAGCAATTTGTAGTTACTCCATCCGCTCTGACACTATCCGGGCATGTCTCATAAGAGCAATTCCCAATCTGGTTGCACTGTGTCATCCCAGTACCAAGTCCTCCACAATCCACGGGACAATTAGAGACATTTTCCCCAGATTCACATTGACCATTACCACAGACTGCTCCGCCTGACGAACTACTTGATGAGGTGCTGCCACAGTCCGCCGGGCAATTTGAACTGGTTTCACCAGATTCACATTGACCATTTCCGCAAACTGGACCACCTCCCCGGCAGGCAGCACAACCGCCACTCACACAAGCATTATAGCCATCAATGAACTTCTGGTCAGTGTCACATACTACCCCGTAATCAGGCTGACCACAGCAATTATTACCCTCAGCCATTATATAGTCAGGCAAAGTACTTTCTGGCTGTCTCAATCTTAGACCAACCAAAACTGCTACAACTGCAAGTACCACAGCCGACAAAACAATTATTATTGGAAATACTTTCTTCATTTTATTATTTTCCTAATCCATGGTAGTAAAAATTACTGGTTATGACAACTATATTCTTCTATAATTCATAACACCCATAGAAGAACAGATGAGAAAACAAAAAAATAGCGAATTAAATTTTTTATTGATTAACCTCGAAGGAACAGCTCTTCTTACTGCCCTGTCTTACCTGATTTATACAAAAATTCCTTATTTTAAGGGCTTTATAGGCGTCTACGGAATAAGTTTACTGGTCTATTTCTTTTTTATCTATTTATTTGTTAACCTGATTTACTTCCTTTACTGCTATACGAAAAAGATTCCTCTTGGAGATAGCAAGATTGCTCTTTTATACTCATATCTACTAAATTTCTTCAAGCCAGAAAAAATAAAAGTGGATAAAAAGAAGCTAAAGACGGCAATTCTTTCCATTGCAGTAAAGTTTTTCTTTTTTCCAATAATGTTTTCCTTTTTCATCGGAAGATGGCCAACTGTATCTCTTGGAGTTTCCAACCTGATAAGTGGCAAATTTGATTTATTTGCTGACTTTAATTACACATTTGATTTTATTATTACACTATTATTTTTTTTCGACACCCTGATATTCACATTCGGATATGCATTCGAAGCCAAAGAACTCAAGAGTGAAATAAAATCAGTTGAACCGACTTTTTTTGGATGGTTTATTGCGCTTGCTTCATACCCTCCGCTCAATACTCAAACTTCACAGTTTTTGAGCAATCTCCCTGTTTTTCTATTTGGTAATTCAGCAAACACTTTCATGATTACGAAAACACTGGTTACATTTGGATCATCAGGTTCAAGTGTTGTTATATTAAGATCATTGAAAATATTGACGTTGTTTGCATACCTACTTTACGTTTGGGCAACATTTGCCCTGGGCACAAAATCAAGCAATCTTACCAATAGAGGCATAGTATCAAAAGGACCATACAAGTTTATCCGACATCCAGCCTATATCTCGAAAAACATTGCCTGGTGGATAGAAGGATTTATGAGAGGTCTCTCACTAGCGGGATTGGTGTCTTTGTTGGGATGGAACATAATCTACTACTTCAGAGCAAAGACTGAAGAAGACCACCTGCTGACTGATCCCGATTATAAAAAGTACATAAAGAAAGTCAAATGGATGTTTATACCTGGAGTAATCTAAGCATATCGTAATTTTGATCTAAAGTAGTCTTTTTATTTTATCAATAGTAGATCTGTTTCTCACAATAGTAAAAAGATCTTTTCTTCTTGCCTTTCTAACTCCCTCTGTACTTCCAAACGCTTTCAAAAGTTTCATTTTAGTCAGTTTTCCTATTCCTGGAATGTCATCCAGGATCGACTTCACCTGAGATTTTGATCTTAATTTCCTGTGATAACCTAAAGCAAATCTATGAGCTTCATCCCTGATATTTTGAAGTAGATAGGATGCCTCAGATTTTCTAGATATCTTTGCTTTTTTGAAATCCAGCTCGCCATCTTTTTCAAAAATCTTAAAAATCTCTTCTTCCCTTTTTGCAAGACCAATAACCGGAACATCAACAGTCATTTCCTGAAGAACACGAAAAGCAGCACCTAATTGATCCTTTCCTCCATCAACTACAATAAGATCAGGAAAAATATCGAAGCTTTTATCAGAATCTTTTCTGTCTATTACTGCACTAGCATCCTTATTTATATTTTCACTCTTCCTGTTATGTAATTGGTTTCCTTTTTTCATCACTTTTGACTTTCTGGCAAACCTTCTACTGAAGGTCTCCCGCATCATTTCAAAGTCGTCAGGAGTTGATTTCGTCTTAATTTTAAACTTTCTGTAATGAGATTTTTCTGATCTCCCGTCAATCAAAACGACCATCGACGAAGTTGCATTTTTTCCCTGAATATTAGAAACATCATATGTTTCAATTTTAAAATTACTCTTCAATTTTAGATTTTGAATATCTAATTTCTCAATGAGCTCCTGCAAAGCTTTTGATCTTAACTTCTGCTTCTCGGCCTTCAAAATTACTTCATCCATGTCCTTATCTATTTTGATTGTTTGTGTCACATAGTTTATATCCTGAATCTTATCTCTCAAGGAGGCAGCCTTTTCAAAGCCCATTTGCCGGGAATTTTCTTCCATTTCTTTTCTTAATTCATCAATGATTTTGTTTCTTTCTCCACGGAAAAATCTTTTGATATCATTTATACCTTTCATATAATTAGCCTTAGAGATTTTTCCTGTGCAAGGACCATTACAAAGACCAAGATAAAAATACAAACAAGGTTTCGAATCCGAAGATACCACAGTTTTTCTGCCGTTCTCTTCCTGTTCACATATTTTTCTGTTACAACTTCTGAATGGGAAAATATGTCTTAGCCTTCTTAGTGTCCTTTTTATTGGCATTGTCTCCGGATATGGACCAAAATAGTCCGCATTTTTTATTCTCTTTTCTCTTACAAACTCAATTTTGGGAAAATCAGTATTTTTCGGAACCATAACCCAAATATAGTTTTTGTCGTCTTTCATCAGACGATTGTATTTGGGCATATACTTTTTAATCAGATTTGTTTCAAGAATCAATGCCTCAAGTTCCGAGTCAGTTGTAACATACTCAACGTCATTGATCTGCTCAACAAGTACTTTAATCCTTGGATCCAGTCTGTGGAAATTCTGGAAATATGATCTTGTTCGACTACGAAGGTTTACTGCTTTTCCTATATACAAAACTTCTCCTCTGTTATTTCGGTAAATATAACAGCCAGGTTGAAATGGTGCCGACAGTACTTTATCTTTTAAATCTTCTGTGGGATAGAACATACCAGGCTATACCTCTTGAAATGCAGCCCTCCTATAAGTATCTAGCTCTTTATCATAAATGAAAATCCTTCCACAATCACAGACTACCTTCTCAGTTGTTTGTGATCTTCCAGTTCTATTCCTTTGCGAATCAAGTTTTCTAGTACAACCAGGGCAATATTTCTTTTGGAGCAAAACCAACTGCATCGGCTCAATCAACTTCTTTAACATTTCTTAATCTGCTAATATGTCTGGGCAAGTATAACATACGAAGGGTAATTATTAGTCAGTTATTACGTTATTTGTTTTAGTCATATCTCAATAACCATGATAGATGTATTGTTGATTGTGTCAGTTTTTCTAGGGTCATCGGTTCTGGGTTTTGCCTTATCAATCCCAATCATCTCACTTCTTTACAAGTTCAAAATAGTAAGGGAAATTGATGTAGATTTTTCCACCTTGATAGAAGCCAGAAAGTTGAAGGTTGGTACACCAATAATGGGAGGGCTTATTGTCATACTTGCAGTACTTCTAGTAAACATCATATTCAATTTCAACGGGACAACAAAAGTCCCACTGCTGGTTTTCTCCATTTCAGCACTTCTGGGAGCTTTTGATGATGTACTAAACATTTATGGCAGAAAAAGACCAGTAAGAAAAATCAGCAGGATTCTTATGTTGATAAAAGTTCACGCCAGCCCATTGATGAGACTATATTATTTATTAACTCTTCCCTGGGCAATATATAAAAGGCTGTTTTTTATGCTTGGATCAAATCCTGGTAAGGGCATTCAGGCTCATGAAAAAATTCTGGTTCAGGCTATCGCTGGTGGTATTGTGGCTATTTGGATCTATTATCTTGCCGGGTTTCCTGTCCCGGGGTTCTTATGGATTCCCTTCCTGGGAGGAATAAATATTGGCTGGCTTATGATCCCTTTCGTAATTTTCACCATAATAAGTATGACAAATGCTGTAAATATCGCAGACGGCATGGACGGTCTTTCGGCAGGATTACTACTTTCAAGCTTTGGGACGTTCTTGATAATTTCTGTACTCCAGTTAAATATGCCAATCGCTTTACTTTGTGCTAGCGTGTGTGGCGCATTAATCGCATACCTGTATTTCAACATTCCACCAGCAAGATTCCAAATGGGTGACGTAGGATCACTCGCATTGGGAACACTTCTTGCAACAGTTGCATTTGCTTTGGAAAAGCCTTTGCTTCTTATTCCTATTTGTATGTTGTTTATCGCAGAGATAGCAACAACTCTTATTCAGGGAATTGCAAGAAGAACAATTGGTAGAAGATTGTTCAGAATGGCTCCACTACATCATCATTATGAGCTTAAAGGATGGCCGGAAACAAAAGTCGTGATGAGATTTTGGCTTTTCAGCTCAGTATTTGCAGCAATAGGAATATGGCTCAGCTTCTACTAATTTTCTATGCCCAACGGAAACTGGCAAAAAAAATACAGTGATTTCGAGAGTATTAAGTCAGGAAGTCCTTCCTCATACTGGACTTATGGACTGGAGAGAAGATTAAAAATGGTTCGAAAACTCGTGATTTTGGATGACAAAAAGATCCTAGATGCAGGATGCGGAATAGGCATGTTCATGGAGAAATTTTCAGAATTTTCTAGTAATATTTACGGGTTCGATCCTGACCCGAGAAAAATAGAACTTGCAAAAAAGAAATTCAAGAACGTAACTATTAGTGGTGCAGAAAAATTACCATACAAAAATAATTCTTTCGATATCATCTGGTTTCATGAAGTCCTGGAACATGTAGACAATGACAGAAAATCCGTAAGGGAGCTTGTAAGGGTTTTGAAGCCGGGAGGAAAACTGATTATTTTCGCACCAAATAGACTCTGGCCATTCGAGACCCACGGAATTTACATAAACGGAAAGTATAAATTCGGGAATATTCCACTTGTTACCTGGCTCCCGAATTTTATTTTCAACAGACTCACACCTCATGTGAGGAATTATTCAAACAGAAAAATCAAAAATCTATTGCAGGCACTGCCGATAAAAATTGTTCACCATAAGCACGTTTTCCCCGGCTTCGACGGGCTACAAAACAGATCGAAACTTTTGGGTAACTTTATGAAAGGATTTACAAAAGTTGCTGAATCAACACCTCTTCACTACTTCGGGATTTCACATTTTATGATACTGGAAAAACTTTAAAATTGATGGTGGGCACCAAGGGACTCGAACCCCCAACCTATTCGGTGTAAACGAATTGCTCTAACCAGTTGAGCTAGGTGCCCTGAGCGGTGTTTATTATAACATGTGCCAGGCAATGATAACTGCTCAAAAAAAAAGTTACCGATTTGTACCTATTTGAGCTTAGATTTTTTCTAAACTTTGGGATGATGACAAAATTGAAACGTTATCATCGGTACGGCTTCATAAAACTCAAGTACAGTGTGCCGAGGGCCAGAATTGAACTGGCGACACCGCGATTTTCAGTCGCGTGCTCTACCAACTGAGCTACCTCGGCAAACTAAAATGATTATAAAAGACAGAGACCATATTAGCAAATCCATTCTGAATATAAAACTAGCCAGAAATTGACAAAAGTAAAAGTGCCGGACTATAATATATAGTTGTTATAGAGCCTTTTATGTCAGGTTTTTCTGTAGAACAATTAGATAATACTTTGCCAAATGTTTTGGCCTTAGCCCAAAAGGGTATCAATAATGAAATTTTCCTCACTTACACTAACGGTTCTTACCAGATAAGCCATAGAACTAACCTTTCTGATTTCTATAGATTCCCATATTTAGAAACAAACCAATTTTTACTTGAGATGAGATCAGTTGACGTAAGAAAAATTGTAAAGGTAAAGGAAGAAGGTTGGCATAGTAACTACATAATAGATGGACAATTAGGACTCCAACTTGTTGACCCATATACCCGGCAGGCAGTCGCTTCTTCTGCTTTTGACATATGGAAGGAGCCGACCGGGGAATTAGTGGCAGTCATCGGTCAAATGCCTCAAGGAATTAGTAGAGATAAATTTCAAACAAGACAAAGCAAAAGAAAATTCTTACAGTTCGACTTTAGAACGGAGATACTTCAAGCAATACTGGAGGCATCTAGAATGGCAGGAGCAAAAAAAGCAATAGTAATATCTGTCCACAATCACTATAAAATAACCAATTGTCCAGAAAGCCTTCCTGTTGAACAGATTGAGCAAATTAACAGAAAAAACCCACTCAGCTTTGCAAGAGGTCTTATTATCATTGATAGGCCAGCACTTTCAGCTGGTTTTAATTATAACCCAGAATATAACGGAAATCTTTTGATTAATCTATATTAAGACAGTAATATTGAAGAAGCTACAATCCCGGCTGTTTCAGTTCTCAGAATTGGCAAATTCAGAAAGCCAAAAATAAATCCTTTTGCTTTAGCTTTTTTTAGTTCTTCCTTTGAAAAGCCACCCTCCGGTCCAACCAAAATTAAAATTCTGGAATCGCTTTTTATCTTTTTTCTTAAATTTTTCAGATCCGCAGAGCCTTCAATATTTCTACAATGCAGAATTATTTTTAAATCCGCCTCAATACCAATAACCTCACCAAAACTTACCGAAAAATTTATATTTGGAATATCTGCCCTCTCACTTTGCCTGCACGCCTCCTGAGTAATTTTCCTCCACCTTTCTATTTTATTCTCATTAAAATCCTTGAGCTTAACAACTCCATAGTCTGCTTCAAAAAACACAAACTCCTTTACTCCTGCCTCTGTATTCATTCTCACAACATTATCAATCTTTGTCGATCTGGTAAGAGCCTGCCCAAGAGTAAGGTACTGTTTATCTGTTCTTTCGTTCTTCAGTCTGGATCCGATTTTTACCATAATTCCTGCCTTCTGAAGTGTCATTATTTCTCCACTATATTCCCCTCCCTCCCCGTCAAAAAGAGTAATCTTATCACCGATATTCAGTCTCAAAACCTGCCGGATTTTGTGAATGCTTTCGCTATCTTCAAGTAAAACCTTTCCCGGAAAAATATTCCTTTTTTCTACGAAAAATCTATGCATAGCAATTGTTCTCAAGATACCATATTTGACCTGTGAAAACTATTTCTATACAATTTCAGATCTGCCCGCGATTTTATTTAATATTTTTTTAAAATGAAGTTAACTCAGAAGGTCGGCGAGTACTTTGCCGAGTCGTTAGGTACGTTTCTTTTTTTCGCTATTATATATATGTCTGCGGTGTTTGGAGGTTCCCTTGCCGCATTTGCGGTCGGGTTGGGTTTTGGTGCACTGGTGCTCGCTCTTGGTAGTTATACCGAAGCTCACTTCAATCCTGTGCTTACTGTTGCCGCAAATCTTACTCATGCTGTAAGAGGTACAAAAAAGATGGTACCTGCATTGATGGATACAATGTCCTATTTACTAGCTCAGTTGATTGGAGGTATCGCTGCTTATCAGTTCATTTCATGGGTAAGAGAGTCCATTGTAGATATTCAGCTTGCAGCCTACAACACAACCGGCTCAGTTTCGGGAGAAGTCACAAGAGATCAGATATCAGATCAATTCCCTGTATTATCAAATTCCTTTCTAGAAGGCTCAGCAGATTTATCATTCATGCTTGAAGCTGTTCTAACATTCTTTTTTGTATTTACAGTGATATCCGTTGTCAGGAGCGAAAAGGTCAAACAATATGGTGGGATTGTAGCAGGACTAGCTCTTCTTGCAATCACAGCATTTTCCAACCAGATTACAGGAGCTTCATTTAACCCAATGAGAAGCCTGGTACCTGCTTTGTTTGAAGGAGGAGATCCACTTAAAAATGTTTGGCTGTACATCCTTGCTCCTCTCGCAGGAGGTCTAGTTGCAGTTGGAGCTTATCTACTATTGGAAGCTCTAAAATCAGGGGAAAAGAGAGCTGTCAATACTGTAATAAGTGCGGCTCCAAAAACAAAAAAAAGGAGCACAAGAAAAAGAAAGAAATAATCAGCTATAATGTATAATTAGAAGATTCGAGCAGTCCAAGCGAACGTAGTTCAGTTGGTAGAACGTCTCGTTGCCAACGAGAAGGTCGCCGGTTCGACTCCGGTCGTTCGCTCCATGTCTCGGTACCAATACTTTCGGTAGATTTTGAAAACATATGGTTCACTGAAACCCAGTGGTAGAACTAGTCTTCCAAAGGCAAATCGTCATCAAAATCCTCTCCTACGAAATCATCATCATCTTTAATGTAATAGCTGTAATAAAAACCCAGCCTTAAGTATGGTTCTCCCTTATTTTTGGATTCGCTGTTGATCAGCATGTTTATATATCTTATTGTTCAAACGAAAAAGAATAAAGAGTATTTCTTTTTTGTTTTAATCTTCATTTTTAATAATTTTTTAATTTTCTTATCCTAAACTGTTTTCGTGAAACCCCCATATTTTGTTTACACAATCAGGTGCAGGGACGATTCAACTTATATTGGCTTAACATCCAACTTTAGAGAGGAGCTATGCAGGCACAGACAGGGACTGATAAGGAAGACAAAGGAGAAACTCCCTATAAGGCTTGTCAGACTTGAAAGGTATGAGAAACTTCACGAAGCGAAATTTAAAGTTCAAATACTTGAGGCCGGGTACAAGCAGAGGCTCCTGTAGCTTACAGGAAGAATAAGTTATACCTCTTTAATCACAGAGAAATCGTGGTCAGGGTTCCAAATAAGGGAAACATATCCCCTCTTAAGTGTTTCTATTTTCTTTAGCCCGATTTGCCTCAGTAGATCAAATATCTTTTCAAATGCTTTGTCGGTATCATCAAAGTCTTCTTTCAGCTCTATTTCCGCAAATCTTCCAAGTCCTTTTACATCATCTATTACAATTTCAAAAACTTTGTACATATATTTTTTCCTGTTTTTAATTACCGGAGTAAAAATTGAGAATCCTATGCCCTTTAGAAGCTCCTTTGCCTGTCCAGCATCCAAGATTTCAAACTCGTACTCATCACAGTGGGTGTACTCGTGCTTGCGAACGGAGTGTTTGTGGAATTTTTTGAGGCAAATTGAATATCATCCGCTCTTCTCTTTTCTGAGACGCAAGTAGTCTGTAGCGTCCTTTACTCCTTCCTCGTTGATAAAAGTAAAAGGAACCTCTTTATGATCAAAATAATATTCTTCGTGATCTTCCTCTCCGATAAACTCGGCGTTTTTGGAAAGCTACTTGGTAAGTAATTTAAGATCTTTATCCGGAAGTCGGAATTTAATTTCAAGCTCTTTCCCGGCCATATTAAGCTAAAGATTTCTAATAATTGTAAGTACTTTGCCCTGCACTTCTATTTCTCCTGTTTTCCTGACAATATCTTTGTATTTGGGATTTTCCGGTTTTAAAACTATTCTTCCTTTCTTTTTAAAAAACCTCTTTAAGGTAGCTTCCCTGTGATCAACCATTGCCGCCACCATGTCACCGTCTCTTACACTATTTGTTTTTTCACAGATCACAATATCACCCTCCGTCACATAAGCATCTACCATGCTGTCACCCTTTACTTCAAGAGCAAAAACATCTTTTCCCTTAATAAAATTCACGGGTAGTTCAATAGTCTCTGATGAATCAAAGTCAAAATCTATAGGGTATCCCGCTTGAATTGTCCCGACCATTGGGATTTGTATCATTTCTCCAATACATATTCCGACATTTATCAGATACCTTATACCACGTGGAGCATTTTTATCTCTTTGTATGAGCCCTTTTGATTCAAGTTTATCCAGATGCTCGTATACAGTGCCTAGAGAGTTAACACCGATATGATCTTTCACTTCAAGAAGAGTTGGAGATACTCCATTTTTAGCTATGTATGATTCTATAAAATCAAGAATATTTTTCTGTTGAATAGTCGGTCTAGCTAAATCGTATGTCATATAAATTGATTAAAAATTATTCATTATTATTTATCAGACCTCCTTGATAATTTGCAGAATAAACCATCTTATCCTTATAAAATATTTTCTCTTCTCCGATGAAAGACTTCATATCTCCCTTAAGTTCGTTTTTATAAAGCCACTCATCTTTTTTGTATTTCTTAGGTCCCCTATATGGCATATTCTTAGTATTGTTCCGAAGAGCTTCTTTCAGAAATGAGTAAACTGACCCAAGCTTTTTAAAACGATTCGTAACCGAACCATAATAGACCATCATCCATACAGGCTTATTATTTTCAAAAATTACTTCTCTACCTCCGAAAGGCTCTCCTCCGAAATAATTGTCATGAAGAGTGAAGCTTCCATTTATACACACTATCGTATGCGAGCCATCCTTTTCCTCAATTATTCTAACCTCAGGGTTCGCATATATTTCCGAAGTAGATTCGTAAAGAAATTTTTGAAGTGCAACTAAATCCATACTGAAACTTAACCGAAATATTATACCGAAAGAATACCGAAATCATGAAGGAATGTCAAGAAAAACATACAAGTACTATTTATTTACAGAAATATCCTGAAGTGAGATACTTTTCGGGAACAAATAATAATGCATAGACTTCTTTACAATCCAAAATTTCAAGTCATATTCACGTGGGTTTGGTTTCTAGTTGGAGCTATTGTCACAATCCTGCTGATAGTTGTATTGACTGGCACCCCTTTATCACGTGATGCTGCGGGAAATTTGTTTAATGAAAAACCATATATTTTAAGTATTGTGGAGATCGTGTCTGTGGGACTTGTTCCACTGATTTATACTTTTGCTGAGAAAACGAAATTAGCATTGCTGGGTTTCAATTCAAAAGGAATTAAGAAATCTCTATTCTACTCACTTATGTTTGTTCTAGTTTTTTCTCTCTTTGGTTACCTAAAAAATGGCACTATTATGAGTGATACAAGAGAGAGCTTTAGTGTCGGCTTTCCATTAAACATTTTTTTTCTACCACTTGCAGTGTTTGCATGGGGTCCGCTCGAGGTTTTTTTCTTCTTCTGGCTTGTTGAAAAAACTGACAAAATTTTTTATAAGGCAAACAATCATTATATTGGTCTTATAATCACAACTATTTTGTTTATTGTTACACACATTTTAACTACCGACTTGTTTAATTCACTCTACACAGGGTTTATCTTTGCCATACTGGGAGTAATTTACAAGAAAAGCAGCAATATATACGGACCAATGCTTGCCTGGACTCTTGTAAATGGTCAGATCTGGTATATGATCAGGAGTCTTACAGGAAATATTTGAAAAAGTAACCCTCATCTTCAAATTAACGTTGTTTCTATGTTTATCCGCATTTACTATACCCACAACTTCTACATAGAATACACCCTTCTGCATATTCCAGATCTCCACCACATTCCGGACACTCCAGTAAATCACCCATTACATTATTTTTGCTATAGAACTTACCGTCAACATGGTTTGATTCCTTGTCACTGATTTTTGCGTCAAGCTTCGGTGTGATTTCTTTAGCGGGTCGTTCATTTTTCTCCTCATCTTCTGACTTCTCCTCCTCTTCTGTTTCCGTCTCGGGAGATTCAGGGACAGATTTTACAGAGCTGGATTCCGGCGCATCTTTTACATCAGCTACAGATGCAGGCTGAGCTTCAAACATTTCCACCTGCCCTTTCTTATTCTCAACATACTGCTCAAGCACTTTGGCAACAGCATCAGGTACAGAGTAAATTATCATACCTTTGTTCATTGTAGGCATGGAAGTTCTTATTCCTTTTAACTGTTCAATTATATTCTCCACCTTTATACCACTTCTCAGAGACATAGAGACAAGTCTTCCAATAGCCTCTGTATAACCTGTAGTAAAGCTTCCGCTCTTTCCAAGCACCAGAAACACCTCCACAATTCCTTTTTCATCCTCATTTATAGTCACGAAAAGGCTTCCCTGTTCTGTCTTGAGTTTAGTAGTAGTACCTCTTGTTACCATTGCGCGATCCCTTGGCTCAAAGGTCTCTCTTGTGCCATCCTGTTTACCAGACTGTTCGCCACTTTGCCTATCTGCTGGAAAGTCAGAAGCTGAATTATCTCTTACACCAACCCCCACCTGGAGAGCCGGATCTTTACTTCCATCTCTAAATACAGTAATTCCCTTACAGCCGAGATCATATGCAAGTGCATAAACCCTTTCTATGTCCTCAGGAGTTGCAGAGTTTGGCAAATTGATAGTTTTTGAAACAGCACTATCAACGTATTTCTGGAAAGCCGATTGGATATGTACATGCCGCTTTGGATCTATTTCATGAGTCGTGACAAAAACCTTAACCACATCATCAGGAATATTATATTTTTCTTTAATTTCACTTAAGTGTTTTCCGTCTGCTATATCATTAATAAGTTCATCTGAGTAAAAACCTCTTTGCATTGCAACCTCAATAAACAAAGGTTCAATCACCAACTGATCCGTCCCCCCCATCGAGTTCTTTCTTCGATATCCAAGAGCAAATACAGGCTCAATCCCCGGATTACAGTTTGCAACAATTGCAATTGTACCTGTTGGAGCAATAGTCGTTGTCCTTGTATTTCTCATGTATTTCTTTCCTTTCTTCCTCCATGTGCTATCTTTAAAAGCCGGGAAATTTCCCTTCTCTTTCCCCAAAGCTTCAGAATATTTATGTGCCTCACTTTGAATAAATTTCATTACCTCTTCTGATGCCTTTACTGCTTCATCACTTTCGTATGGGATACCAAGTTTTATGAAGAAGTCAGCAAGCCCCATTATTCCCAACCCTACATTTCTAGTCTTTTTAGTCATCACCTCAATCTCCTTTATAGGATAAGTGTTTACATCAATAATATCGTCAAGGTATCTCACTCCAATACGTGTAACCTCTGCCAGTCTTTCCCAATTCACAAATCTCATCTTCTCCTTGAAAGGAGCATCCAAAAGGTCTGGATCCAGTGCATATGGATTTCCCTTTATCATTTTTGAAATATCAATATTGCCGAGATTACAGGTTTCATAGGGGATAAGGGGTTGCTCACCGCAAGGATTTGTAGCATCCATCTTTCCAAGAGCAGGAGTTGTATTCCCCTTTTCAGCTGTATCCAGGAAAAAGATTCCAGGATCACCACTCAACCACGCATGCTTTGCTATCGAATTAAAAAGCTCCTTTGCCTTAATCGTTTTATAAACATTCCCATCATGTGGATCTACCAGATCCCACTTTGCATTACTTTTAACCGCTTTCATAAATTTGTCGCTCACACCAACAGAAATATTGTAATGATGGATCGCACTTAGATCGTCCTTCAAATTTACAAACTCCTCAATATTGGGGTGATCCACATTAAGTATCGCCATCGAGCCAAGCCCTCTACCACCACGACCGGTAAGAGTGTCTTGTGCACTATCATAGAGTTTCAGATATTTAATAGGTCCTGCTGCATGCTCTCCAGTCGTTTTCACAACAGCATAAGATGACCTGATCTTTGAAAAATTAAACCCTGTACCAACACCTCGTTTAAGCATTTCAATATTCATATTAAGACTCTCGAAAATACTACCTATCGAGTCGTCAACAGGTAGAACAAGACATTTCGAAAGAATCGCACGTTCCCCGAGACCAGCATAAATCAGCGCACCCCCGCTTAAAAATTCAGCAGAATTAAAAACCGTAAAAAAATTCCCTTCCCATTCTTTTTGCTTATCCTTCTTCTCAGCTTTCGCAACATGTTTTGCGATTCTTCTCCAAAGCTCCTCGGGAGTTTCAATTATTTCTCCATTTTCGCTTTTCTTTAAAGCTCTTTTCTCAAGAACCTGAAGTGCATTTGACGTAAGAATAGGAGCAGGTTCCATTTTCATCCCATCTGATTCGTTGCCGGATTTTTCTCCACCTGTCCCTTCCACATTCAATTTTCCTTTGTTGTCGCTCGAAACGAGTGTCTGCCCGCTTTTGCTCCCATCCCGATAAATTGTTACACCCTTAAGACCAAGCCTGTACGCTTCAATGTAGACTTTCTTTATATCCATCGGAGTTGAATCATTCGGAAAATTTATTGTCTTGGAAATTGCATTATCAACATTCTTCTGAAAAGCTGCCTGCATTTTTAAGTGATCCATCGGTGAGATATCAAGAGCCGTTACAAGCACTTTTTTAACACCTTCCGGAATTTCTTTAATAGCAGAAACAGGCACTCCATTAACTATTTTTTCAATTACCTCAGGTTTGTAAAATCCGTGTTTTTTAGCAAGATGCTTGAACCCTTCCGATACGTTGAATATAACCTCTGTAGCTCTGTAGCTTCTATCCTCAACACCTCCTACTTTGTATGCAAGAGCATATGATGGCTCAATACCCCCAACAGACCCCCCAATAAGACTTGTGTTACCGTTTGGAGCAATTGTTGTGAGAGTAGCATTTCTTACAGGGAGCTTCCTTTTCTCCCATACACTTCCACTGTATGCTGGAAAAACTCCACGCTTTTTCGCAAGCCTGATCGACTCCTTAATTGCTTCATCTTCAATAAATTTTATCAATTTTTCAGCAAATTTATAGGCTTTTTCAGAGTTATAGGGAATCTCCATCATCATAAGCAGGTCAGCAAATCCCATTAGTCCCAAACCAATCTTTCTGTTTGTATGCTTTGTAACTTTCTCTATTTTTTCCAGCGGATAATTGTTTATTTCAACAATATTATCCAGAAAATGAACACCTGTATGAATTGTTTTTTTAAGAAGATCCCAGTTAAGTATGTTCTTCTTCTGATCAAACATTACCCTGAGGTTTACTGCCCCAAGATTACACGACTCATAAGGAAGAAGAGGCTGTTCGCCGCAAGGGTTTGTAGCATCCATCTTCCCTACAAGTGGAGTTTTGTTGTCAGCTTCAATATTATCTATGAAAGCAAGACCGGGATCACCTGTCTTGTGAGCAAGCTGAACAATTTCGTCAAATACCTGTCGTGCACTCAACTGCCCGGCAACCTCATTATTTCGAGGATTTACCAGATCATATGTAGTATCCTCCTGAAGAGCTTTCATAAATATATTGGTAATTCCAACAGAAATATTGAAATTCATTATCGTTCTGTCCTGCTCTTTGAGATGTATAAACTCCAAAATATCCGGATGATCCACATTGAGTATTGCCATATTTCCGCCTCCCCTTTTACCGGACTGCCTCACACCCATCATCGCTGTCGAGAAGGTCTTTATGTAGTGAATAGGTCCTGCCGCAACATCTGGAATCCCTCCTGCCATGTCGCCTTTCGGTCTTATTGGCGAAAAATTAAAACCCGTTCCCCCGCCTTTCCACTGAACATTAACTGCTTCATTTAGAGTCGAATAAATTTCAGAGAGAGAATCCGCTATAGGCAGTACAAAACAGGCCGCAAAGTTTTTGTTGTTTCTCCCGACATTCAGAAGAGTTGGAGAATTGGGTATGAAGCGAAGATTGTAAATCATGTCAAAAAACTCTGCCTCTGTTTTCTTGGCTTCCTTCTTGCCCTTATTAAAGACCAGATCCCCTTTTGCAACACCTTCAGCAACTCTAGCAAACATATCTCCAGGGGTTTCTATTGGTATACCTTCATCATCGGTCTTAAGAAATCTTTTTCTCAGAAGCTGAACCGAGCCTTCAGTGTAAACTGCGGGGAGTTTATCATCTACTGAAGATGTTTTTCCTCCTTTTCTCATATTTGTTCCTGCAAATTAAATAAACAACAAACTCTGGTAAACACAATGTAAAATTTTGCTTTATCTTTTGTTTCCATTTTCAATACTCATATCAATAAACATCTCATCGACGAGCATACCCATGGCTCTATTCGCTTCTTGCTCGCTGTAAGCGGAAGCATAAAGATTTGCCTTATTCCCTCTCGAATCTATAATTATTGTTCTTTTTTCAAATTTATTCATTTATTCAAATTTAGTACTTGCTTGTCCCTGCTTTTGTCCCTGTATATAGTTAGACCCTTCAGGTGAAGTTCGGTCGCAAGAATAAAAGCTTTTTCGATATCCTCTATTTTTGCGCTTTCCGGCAGGTTAATAGTTTTCGAAACGGCATTATCTGTGTATTTTTGGAATGCGGCCTGCATCCTCAAATGCCACTCTGAACTTATATCGTAAGAAGTTACAAACACCTTTTTAAGCTCATCAGGGATTTCAGTAAAACCTTCCAGAGTTCCCTTCCCCGCAATTTTGGCCATCAAATCTTTCGAATAAAGCCACTTATCTTTGAGTGCTCTTTCCAGTCCAGAATTTACATAAAGCATTTCCACATTTTCCCCAACTGTTTCCATGTTTTTCCTCACATAGCCAAGAGCGAAAACCGGTTCAATCCCACCACTAACTTCAGCCAGCAGACTCGTAGTGCCATTTGGTGCAATTGTAGTTACGGTGGCATTTCTCATATGCTTATAGCCTTTCTTATCCCACCTACTTCCCTTGAAATTACCAAAGTCGCCTTTTTCAATACCCAATTCCTGTGACGCTTCGTGTCCTGTCTTTTCGATAAATTTCATAACTCCCTCAGCTAAATCCAGAGCTTCTTCTGAGTTATATGGCAGTTTTAGTTCATAAAGGAGGTCAGCCCAGCCCATAACACCAAGTCCGATCTTTCTATTCCCGTACATAACAATCTTTTCAATTTCCGGAAGTAAGTGATTTGCAACTGTAATGGTGTTGTCCAAAAATCTGACAGCAACTTTTACTACATATTCCAGACGTTCCCAATTTATCCTGTCCTCCGGCTTCTTTGCTCCTGTATCACCACCATCACCTTCCGGAACTACAAATCTATTCAAAATAATAGATCCTATATTACAGGCCTCATACGGCAGAAGCGGCTGTTCTCCGCATTGATTTGTAGCAGTCATCTTACCAACATTGAGAGTAGGATTAAACCTGTTTACTTCATCAATAAATATAAATCCTGGCTCACCGCTTCGGTGAATACTTTCTGTAATTTTTCTAAGCATTTCCCTGGCGTTAGCTTCTCCATAAGGCTTCCCATCGTGAACAAGCTTGTATTTCCCGCCTTTTCGCAGAGCCTTAACAAACTCATCCGTAATTGCTATGGAAATGTTGAAATTTGTAAGCTGAGTATAATCTTCTTTTGCCGTGATAAATTTTTCTATATCAGGGTGATCAATTCTCAAAATTCCCATATGACCCGCATGTCTGACCGATCCGCGATTCATAATAACCTCCGAGGAAAAATCATAGAGCCTCATAAATGAAATCGGACCGCTTGCCTCTTTCCCGGTCGAATTTATAATCGTCCCTTCCGGTCTGATCTCAGAAAAATCATAACCTACTCCCGCTCCCCGTCTGTGCAAAGTAACAGTATTTGCAAGAGTACCATAGATCGATTCAAGAGAATCCTTAATTGGCATAACATAACAGGCAGCAACCAGATCTTCTTTTCCTCTATCAAGAAGAGTCATTCCTTGTAGAAATTCCAAATTTGACTGAATCTCATAAAATGAATCCTCTATCTCCTTTAGTCTTTTTGCTGCAGGTTTCTTGTAGCCTTTTTTCTTATCGTTGAGTTTATTTTCCGCAGAAGCAATAAACTTCGAAACACGTCTAAACATTTGAGAAGGATTTTCTTCAGGTTTCCCGTCCTTTCCCAGCTTAAAATACCTCTTTTCAGCAATGAAGAGCGCATTTGGAGTAAGCTCTGGTTTTATGGCAAGGTTTTTCGGCATTAGTTAAATAGCTTTATAAACCCAAAACTCAAACAAAACCTCTAATCACTCCCATTCGGCATTTTCAATTCCTCAAGCACTCTTTCAAAGTCATTTATCTCATTAAAATCCCTGTACACTGACGCAAAAAGTATATAACCCACCTGATCAAGCTTTTTAAGTCTCGTCAGGATCATTTTTCCTATCTCTGTACTCTTTATTTCCGTGCTTTTCCTGTTTAATAGCTTCAATTCAATATCATCAATCAATTCATCTATCTGTTTTTCAGTTATCGGTCTTTTCTTTACTGCTTTCATTATCCCTCTTTTGAGTTTCTCCCGGTCAAACTCTTCCATCTTCCCGCTTCTTTTCACTACATTGAGATGAATAGTCTCTATACGCTCATAAGTAGTAAACCTTTTCCCACAGCCCAAACATTCCCTTCTTCTTCTGGTAACAGCCGTTTCATCATTATCTCTTTTATCAACGACTTTAGTATCTTCAAAATGACAATATGGACAAAACATTTTTTTCCAAAATCAATTAAACAGTCTCCAATTTTTGGGGCATCTCAACTAACCTTCTAAACAAAGGGTTATCTTCAACTCTGGAGACTAAAAAGAGGTAGCAACAACGGCTAAAGGTGCAACAACAATCCCTACATATACACTTAAATTACTACTTGAAATCAAAAGTCTACCCCAGACTTAATCTCTGCCAAGCACAACATTTTGTGTGGCATAGCTAGAGTAACAACAACAGATTGGGGTGTCAAGATTTTAGCAATTTGTGCAAATTCCAGAATTGAAAAGGCAAATTAACCAGTTTGTTCAACATTTTTGTTCAGGAGAAGGTTTGTATTTGAACCCCTTTTCGAATAGAATTTAGCAAATGAAAAGATCCTGTAAGGAAAAAGTAAATTGGGTACATTTGATAGGCATTTCTGGCGTCACAATGGCTCCAATGGCAAACGCATTTAAGGAAAATGGATGGTTCATAACTGGTTCTGACAAAGCCTTTTACCCACCAATGAGTACTTATTTGATAGAAAAAGCTATCACTGTAGAGGTAGGATTCAGAAAAGAACACCTTACAAGAGCTTATTACAGAAAAAAATATAGCAAGGGAATAAGGTCTGGACTTCCTGACTTTCCAACCTTAGTGATAATCGGTGCTTCTATTTCATCAAAAAATCCTGAGCTATTATTTGCCAAAAAGAAAAAACTCACCGTGAAATCATACCCTGAAGTACTGGAAAAACATCAAATTGTAGACAAAAATTCTATTGTTATTACTGGTACATATGGGAAAACAACCATTACAGCCCTTCTCGTAAATATTTTTCATAAAGCAAACAAGAAAATCAGTTATATGATTGGGGCATTAGCGAACAATATAAAAGATGGAATAAAACTAAAAGACAAAACAACTGAATGGAGTATAACAGAGGGCGATGAATATATAACTTCATGCTACGACCAAACATCCAAATTTTTCCATTACCACCCGAAGTACTTAGTCATTACTTCTGCAGAGCATGACCATACGGATATATTTCCTACAAAGAAGGCATACGTTGATAATTTTAAAAAACTTGTCGAGTCAGTCCCCCAGGATGGCCTAATAGTAGCCAGTAAAGAAGGAGAAAATATCGAAGAAGTAGTTGAAAACGCAAAAGCAAAAGTAATTTTTTACGAATATAATGAAAAAGACTTTTCGTATAAGACAAAGCTAATAGGAAAACACAATAAAATAAATATAACCGGAGCTGCTACTCTCGCTAGAAATCTTGACATACCGGCAGAAGCAATAAAAGATGGAATAGAAACTTTCAGCGGAATCAAGAGAAGACTTGAAGTCAGGATGAACATAAATGACTGCATGGTGATTGACGACTTTGGAAGCACACCTTCAAAGGCCAGAGGGTCTTTGAGTGCAGTTAAGGAAGAATATCCAAAACACAAAATAGTAGTAGTTTTCGAGCCAAATGCAGGAAACAGAACGAAAGAGGCTATCCCGCTGTACAATAGTGTTTTCAAGAATGCAACAGAAGTTATAATTCCTAGACTTTCAACCACCAAAACGAGAGACAGACTTTTCCGGCTTGGAGGAAAAGAACTTTCTGAAGTTATTTCAAAAACACATAACAAGGTAAATTATTTCCCGATTGATAATGAACTTATCGATCATCTGATAAAAATCAAGGGGAAAAGGATTATTCTGTTCACAGGCTCACACGGCTTTAGGGGTATGATTGAAAAAACTATCGAAAGCATTTCAGCTCAGTGATATACTCAAGAAATGAAAAGAAGAAAAGTAAAGTCCGCAAAAGACATTCTACTCTCCCATGATTTTCTTGAAGAAAAGAAGAAAAACCTGAAATACGTCACCCGGGAGTTTCAGGATTTTGGCTACAGACTTGCAATAAAGCTGGGCGACTTGGCACACAAGGCTTTATACATTAAACTTGCTAAAAGTGAGGATAGAAGACTGCTCGAAGAAGCAGTATCATTTTCTATGGACTACCCCAAAGCAAGAAACAAAGGAAAAATTTTTATGTGGAAGTTGAAGGAGTTGAAAAAGGAATGGGATGAAAAACAAAAAAATAATTATTAAGATAGTAAATTATGGACGATTGCATTTTCTGTAAAATAGTAAAGGGCGAGATTCCAAGTTTCAAAATCATTGAAAATGAAAATTTTGCAGTGATTCTTGACGCCTTTCCCCGCATTGAAGGACAGGTCTTAGTGATTAGTAAAGAACATATTTCAAGCAATTTCGACGAGGTTCCTGATGAAATCTTGAAGAAAGGAATTTTAATAGCAAAAACTATTTCCAGCACTCTGAGAAAATCTCTAAATTCACCAAGAGTCCTAGAAATAATAGAAGGACTTGATGTTGACCACATGCATATAAAACTTTATCCTCTGCCTACAAATTTCAGTGGGGGTCTCCATGATCTTCTCAATAGTTTTCCTGCTCCAGACAAGATACTGACATCTGAAGAAGGAAAAAAGGTACTGGATAAAATTACCGGATTTGTTAAATAATAATTATTATCATATTACTGTCATGACACGAGATGAGGCTTTAAAAATTTTAGATACGTGGTCTACAAAGCCTTTTTCAAAGAAACATATGCTTGCTGTTGAAGAGTGTATGAGATCTTACGCCAGGAAATTCGGTAAAGATGAAGAAAAATGGGGAATTGCCGGACTGCTACATGATGCTGACTGGGACAGCTTCCCAGATGAGCATCCTAAAAAAATAGTTGCTTTACTTAGAGAAAAAGGAGAAGAGGAAATAGCACAAGCCGTAGCGGGTCACGGAGATATGAGCGAGCAGTACCTGGACAAGGATGGTAACCCAAGATTTACAGAGAGAAAAACGCTGATGGACAAAGCCCTCTACGCCTGTGACGAAATCACAGGATTTATCATGGCAGTCTCATACGTTAGACCAAACGGTATAGCAGATATCGAGCCAAAATCAGTAAAAAAGAAATTAAAAGATAAAGCTTTTGCCGCACAAGTGAATAGAGAGGAAATATATAAAGGAGCTGAAGAGCTGGGTATAGATTTTGACAAGCATTTGCAATTTGTAATCGAAGCAATGAAGCTGATCCAAAGTCAACTTGCAAAATAACTCCAGCTTCTGCAGATTGATTGTCACAATATAGAGAAATGAATAAATATAAATATATAAATCTACTCTAAAGTTTCAAACTGGTTTATAATGACCCCATGTTTCTATCAATTATTCTTTCTAAAAAAGGATAGAAATTGATTCGCCGTTAGCTCAAAAACATTTATAGAAATGATTTCAATCATCATCACCGGATGGAAGGAACCAAAAACTATCGGTAATGCAATAAAATCTCTGCTTGATCCAAAGATTAACGAGCTTCCGGAAGAATTTGAGGTGATACAACTCTCGCCGGACAACGAAACAATAAACGCAGGAAAAGCCGCTTTTAAAAAACTGGGTCTTACAAGAAACACCAAAAATCCGCAGTACTACAAAATCATAAAAGACCCGGGAAAAGGGAAACCAGTGGCACTTAATATTGCTTTCAAAGAAGCGAAAGGGGAGATTCTAGTGCTTACAGACGGGGATGTGTACTTAAGCCCCAATTCAGTAAAAAACTTTCTCGAAGTTTTCACAGACGAGAAAATAGGAGGGGTAAGCGGACGACCGGTATCAGCGGATTCGGATGAAAGTCCGATGGGCTTCTACGGAAATCTTCTAGCTGACGCCGCACACCACAAAAGAATGATAGATCTCACTGAAAATGCACAAGGTTTTGGAACAAAAATTGTAAAGAAAAGAAAGTTTTTCCCAATGAGTGGTTATGCCATGGCAATCAGAAACATTAAACTGGAGCTTCCTCAAGACGTACTCTCTGATGACGCATTCATTTCTTACTCTCTTTTTAATAGAGGTTACAGAATTGCTTATCAGCCAGAGGTGAAAGCATACGTCAAATATGCTTCTAGCCTTTCTGATTATTTCAAACAAAAGAAGAGATCTCTCGGCGGGTTTATTCAACTCTGGAAATATAACATTGTAAAACCAGAAACAAAATCCCGTTCTTTTTGGCACGAAATAGAGTATTTCTGGTTCCCTGTAAAATATTCTAGAAATCTGAAGCAATTTACTTGGGCAATTTTCCTCTACCCGATTAGACTTTTTCTATGGATACAGATCTGGTTTGAAAGAAAATTCAAAGAAAAGAGTTTCGAAAAAACCTGGGTAAGGATAGAGTCAACAAAATAACCCATTAATATCAAAATGAGTAGAAAAATCCAGTTAAAAAGCTATTTGAGTTTACTTCCCCTTCTCCTTATGCAGGTAGTCTGGGGAAGCTATTTTCTTATCACAAAAGGACTCCAGACCGAAATAAATGTGTATTTGCTTCATTTCAGCAGATTTGCACTTCTCACCATTATTCTGCTTCCATTTGCAGGCAGGGAAATTAGAAATAAAAAATTGATTGCTGGGGGTATTTTTGCAGGGGCTTTGCTTGCAGCAAGTAACTATCTTTTAAATTTAGGACTCAATCTCTCGACTTCTGTAAATGCGGCCTTTCTTGTGGGAACAACAACAATATTTGTGACCCTTTATGAAATACTCTTCTTCAAAGCAAAAATGTCTAAAGGAAGAATAATTGCCGCAGTTCTCGCAACTGCTGGTATGTGGCTTATAACAGGGGGTTTGGGGAAACTGGACATAGGAGATATAGTTCTCATACTCTCATCCATGATTGGAGCCTTCCATGTTATATGCTCGGATAGAAACCTGGACTCCAAGGTAAATGTTCTCTCTTTTGTTTTTTGGCAGATGCTGGTTTGTGCAGTGATCGGGTTTTTCCTTACCACTTTTTATGGGAACTTTCACCTTCCTGAATTAAACGCTGGAAATATCGGAGCATTTCTATACATAGCTCTTATCTCTATGGGTCTGGGACTTATCGTGCAGATGTGGACACAGGGAAGAGCAAATCCTATTGTAGTAAGCATAATTGTTCTTTTCCAAAGTATAATTGGAGCAGTTATAGGCTGGACCCTTGGAAATGAAGAATTTGTGCTCACTCAGGCCATCGGCGGACTTATAATAGTTGCAGGTATGTTTCTTTCGGTAATTTCAGATAAAGACGCAGACCTGAAAAGTATTGATTAGCACTGCTAAGAGAATTAGACCTCCACTTTAGCTCTCATAGGTAAGACTATTTCTAAACAAATCTTGTTATTTAATATAATTTCAAACCTCTGTATAATAAGCCAGATTAAATTATTTCAATGTCAGAAAGCACACTCGCTCAAATCAGAAAAATAAGGCTTGAGAAGATCAATTTACTTCGAAAGCTTGGAATAAATCCTTACCCTTCAAAAGGCAGGAAAGATTTTTTAAACAAGGAGATTGTTGAAAATTTCCCAAAATATGAAGGGAAAAAAGTTTCTCTAGTCGGAAGGATCATGTCATGGAGAGAACATGGACATATTGTCTTTGCACATATCCAGGATGAATCCGGAAGAATTCAGCTCTATGTAAAAGATGAAGTACTGGAAAAAACTTCAAAAGAGAAACAGACTTTGGGATTCTCTGATCTTGGACTTCTTGATGTTGGTGATTTTATCGAGGCTAACGGGGAAATTACAAAAACACAAAGAGGAGAAATTTCAATTCTTCCTTCTCAGATTAAACTTTTAAGCAAGACTTTAAGGCCTCTTCCCGAAAAATGGCATGGAATAACAGATGTAGAAGAGCGTTTCAGGAGAAGATACCTTGACATGACAATGAACCCCGAAGTGAGAGAAAGGTTTGAAAGGAGATCAAAGTTCTGGCAGGCCACAAGAGCTTTTTTAAATAAGAACGGGTTTATTGAGGTTAATATTCCGGTTCTTGAGCATGTAACAGGTGGAGCTGATGCCAAACCTTTTATTACACATTTTGATGCACTTGACCAGGATTTATATTTAAGAATTTCGCATGAGCTTCCACTAAAAAGGCTCATCGGAGGAGGATTTGAAAAAGTCTACGACATCGGAGCAAGGTTCAGAAATGAGGGATTTAGTGACGAGCACTTGCCTGAACATGTTGCTATCGAATGGTATTGGGCTTACGCAGATTTCCGTGACGGCATGAAGCTTACACAGGAAATGTTTAAATACGTAATGAAAGAAGTATACGGCAAACTGAATTTCGAGATTAGAGGCTTCCAAATTGACCTCGATAAAGAATGGGAAATACTTGATTTTGTTAATCTTATGAGCAAACGGTTTAAGATCGATATTTTCAAAGACCCAGTGGAAAAAATGAACTCGGTTTTGAAAAAAGAAGGAGTTGACCTGGGAAAGGATATAAACAGAAATAGAGTTGTAGATAATCTCTGGAAATTAATCAGGAAAGATATAGGAGGACCGGCATTTCTGCTTGGAGTGCCAAAATTTTTATCTCCCCTTTCAAAAAGTAATGCAGAAAATTCGAATATTGTAGACAGGTTCCAACCGATAATCGCCGGAAGTGAACTTGCAAATGCCTGGTCTGAGCTGAATGATCCGGTTGATCAACTGGAGAGGTTTGTTGATCAGCAAAAGCTTAGGGAGGCGGGTGACGACGAGGCACAGATGATGGACATTGACTACGTTGAAATGCTTGAATACGGGATGCCTCCGGCAGTTGGTTATGGTCATAGTGAAAGAGTATTCTGGTTTTTTGAAAATGTTACTGCAAAAGAAGGAGTACCTTTCCCGTCATTGAAGTCCGAGCTCGAAGACACAACAAGAGAAATCTACAAAGATATCGAAAAATACATTGACAACAGTACTCTAGTTCGAGCAAAAAACGAATCTATCAAGAAACCTAAAAAATAAGCCCTGCATCTTCCAGATACAGGGCGTACGCGAACCTCCTGACTTTCCAAACAAACAATCAATTAACCATATACTTCTTAAGTGAAGTTATCGTTTACTTAATCACATACCAATCTCTTGCAACGACCTTTAGCTGTGCTTTTGCCTCTCCGTCTTTCGAAAGATAAGCCTCAGCAGCTGGTCTCCCTGTAACGACAATCAGTTCCCCTTTTCTTATCCTTTCTGATACTGCTTCTCCTTTTTTCCCGAAACTTACAATTTCATAAAAGGTTGTTTCTTCCTTTTTCTCTTCTTTGCTAGAACCTTTTTTGTTGTCCGCCTTTTCAATATAGCGGTTTACAGCAAGAGAAAAGGTTCCAAATTTCTTGCCTTTTTTTGAGTTGTGAACTTTACCGTCCTTAGTAGCTCGACCAACAAGCAAAAGCTGTTGTAGATACATGAGGGTTAAATAATAAATAAAGTATTAATACCTCGGGCAATAGTACTTTTCGGTACTGTACTCCTTTGGCACTCTATTCCCTTCTGCAAATCTCTCGTACCTCAAGATTTGCAGTTCTGGAATAAATTTGAAACTGAAAAATTATACAGAAGAAAGATTAAAAAATTATTAAAATTCTTAAGAAGAATAGAGTTTATTGTGTTCCAGATTCTGATCCCAAGTCCATTCCTTTCGCAGATTCCCGGGCTTTAGCAATATCGCCTATTTGACAAACAAATCTAACATTAGCTTCTAGTAACAGAACACCAACACGATCGCTCGCCTCTATATTTTTCCCCTGTTCGTAACCCAAAACATTGCAGCAAAACTTAAACATTCCTTCAAGATCACCACAGAGTTCACTCATATCCAAATTACTCATCCCCGCATTTTCTTGAATCCTTCTAAAATAAACCTCATACCCTACAAGAAGTGAGGGAACAAATTCTTTATCCGGGTATTCAGCTGGATTTGGAGTAAAATCATACAGAGGATAGTACTTGCCCTCTTCCAATACCATCTTATGAAATGCAATATCAACCAGATTGTCTACAATACGAAAATAGAAGAACGGCAGACTTTCCTTTCGCAAAATTTCACTTGCCAAAAGCATATTAACTGTAGTCCCCTTGCTAAGAAAAATTAACTTCCTCAAGATTCCCCCTGCAAAAAAGTCTTCTTCCGGGTTTACATTACCATTCCTTTCTCCTGCTGATCTACTTGATCTTTCGTCCAAATCAGGAAACACATTGCCAGCATATGGCCACATCGGTTCAGGAATATTGAAATCGCTGCAAAGTGCGCCCATAGAACAAAATATCTTTAAAATGTCGGCATTATATCACAATTAAATTCCAGGATGAAACATCATCTGCTCCCTCTCGACATCAAGTTCTTTTTCTTTTACAAATTGATAGAGAATATCTCCAGTTCTTAGGGTAAATTCACCATATTTATCATTTATCTTGTCAAAAGCCCTATTTATTCTTTCTTTTAATTCTGATTTTAATTTAAATCCTGCCACTACTCCTTCTCCAAACAACGACATAGGGAGTTCGAGATTGTCAGCATTCAAGAAATCAGAAACTCCTATAATCAACTGCCTTATCTTCCCGTCTCCATTCAGAGCTATTTTATTGCCTACGTTATCGCAAAAGACTATTCTATTAAAGATTATCTCTCCTGCCTTATATACCTCATACCCATCATCTGTATAGTGATCCATCTTTAAAAAGCCAAAATTATGTACTTCGGTATTCCATCCATAATGCCTAAGTCCTGAAGGAATCATAGCCAAATAAACCCTTTTCGCCTTCATCCCCCTTCTCCGAAGTCTTCTTGCCAGTCTCTCTGCCTGTTTTCTCATAATACTCAAAAGTTCAGCAGAATTAGAACTGGCATCTGACAAGGTATGAGCATGTTGCATAGATTTTGGTATTTTTTTGGAAACGTCGGTTTTTACTTCCTCGAAATGCTCTCCATTAGCAATAAGCCGGAGCCTCGTATAATACCCACCCACAAGGCTTCTTAGTTCGCAATCCTCCATTTTCCTGATCTCACGAAGAGATTTTATTCCAATCTTTCCCATCTTTCTTCCAACCCGCCTCCCAATTCCCCAAACTCTTTCCAATCCCATTTGATCAAGAAATTTGAATCTTTCCTCCCATTTGATAATAGTAAGTCCGTCAGGTTTCTTAAAATTCGATCCGACTTTAGCAAGAAGTTTATTCGGAGCAATACCAATAGAACAAGTAAGATACTCCCCTATTTCACCTTTTATTCTTTCTTTGATTCTTTGAGCAATATTATAAGCTCCACCAAAAAGGTCTTCAGTTTTAGTAACATCGAGAAAAGCCTCATCAATACTATAGATTTCGACCTGTGGTGTATAGTCTTTGAGAATTTTCACAAACTGTCTATTGACTGCATAATACTTTGTAGTATCTAAAGGGACAATAATCAGACCAGGACATATCTTCCTGGCCTCAAAAACTCTGGTTCCCGTACCAACTCCACAAGCCTTCGCCTCATAAGAGGCGGCCAAGATAGCCGCTCCCTCATAACCGGAATGAGCAACACCAACAGGCTTCCCACGAATAAAAGGATTTGCCTGCTGTTCAACGGATGCAAAAAAAGAATTCATATCTATATGAAGTATAAATTTGTTCTGTTTTACTAAATATCCTGATGTCATTGAATGTAACTTCCATTAGTTGAACCTTCCCTGTTTAAGACTCTCCGCAAAATAAACCTTGGTCTTGCTCTTGATGCCTAACTCTCAGTAGATCAATTTCCCCACCAAAATAGTTCCATTACGTACAAATAAGTATGTAATTTTTATTTATAATAAATTTGCTCAAGCCACCACGCAAGATTGTCAGTGTCAAAACGGAGTTCATAAGCCCCTTTCTCATTTGAAACAGAAAATAGAAACACTGGCATTTGGCCTTTACTTGCTCTGGTGATAAGATTAACCGAAGAGATAGGATAATGGCTGTTTTTCCAGATGAAACTTCTGACAACCGGTCTATCTTTAAGAAATATCACCTGCACATCGACCTTTTGATGGATCTTTTCGTACATTCAAAATCTTTAAAGCGTCCTGTCCCGTATACAAAATACGAGACAGGACAGTGGTGAAAAATAGGTTGTTTCGGTTTTGAGGAACTCATAAGGTTCATTTGCACCAGATACCGAAAACTAACCGTATTACACTCTACCGAAAACTTACCGAACATGTCAAGAGAAAAATCAGAGAAAAGTAAAGTTTATGTAATTTATGGACCAACAGCATCCGGAAAGACTGGAATGGCCATCAAACTCGCGAAGAAAATAAATGGAGAAATAATCAATGCAGACTCAAGACAGATATACAATAAACTATTCATCGGCACGGACAAGCCAGAAGTGCTTGAAATATTGCCGGAATTTTCAGAAGGCATACTAAAGATAAATATCAATAAAAGAAAATTTCGAATACCTCAACAAAGGATTAAATACAAAGTCCGGGGGTGGTTGTTTGACATCATAAATCCCGATGAAAAATTATCCCTCTATGAATATCAACAATTGGTCTATCAAGTTATTGAAAATATAATAAAAAGAGGAAAAACTCCGATAGTTGTCGGGGGAACGGGACTCTATATAGATGCAATTACAAAAGGCTATGAAATTCCTCAAATAGAACCCGATACAAATTTAAGGAAAGATTTAGAAAAACTATCAACATATAGCCTTATGAATAAATTGAAAAAACTGGATCCTAAAAAACTTATACAAATGAATAATAGCGATAAAAACAATCCAAGAAGATTAATTAGAGCAATAGAAATAATTAAGGGATACAAAAAAAATATCGAAACTCAGAATAATGTTATTAAAAATTATAATTTTGTTTACATGAGACCGGCTTACTCCAAAAGAACATTATTTAAAAAAATTGATAAGCGTGTAGAAGAGATGTTTGACAGAGGACTAGTGGAAGAAACGGGAGTGTTATTAGCTGAATATGGCAAGAATATTGAAGTAATGAAAGGAATGGGCTACAAAGAAGTCGTGAAATATCTTGAAGGAAAAATCACACTTGAAGAAACTAAAAAACTGATCAAATTGAAACACAGACAATACGTAAAACGCCAGGAAACCTGGTCTAGGAAATATATAGATAACAGACGAAGTCCCACACACGCATTACCCGTTCTTTCCAAAGACTAGAGTATCGTGCATACGCATTAATAATTGGTTCTTCAAAGATAACATTTAGCTATGCCCTCAATTATTATGTACATACCTTAATGATCAAGGTTCTTCAAAACGAAACCCATCTCCTTCATTAGGCTTTGAACAAGATGCACCCGGTTCAGACTCTAATCCCATAAAACGAGATTGTGTATAGAGTTTCCTTTGCAGTCTTTCGATACGATAACTCAAAGGAAGCTCTAGCCCTAAGCTCGGGTCATTACTACCGTTATTTCCATTACTACCGTTATTTTCTATATTGGTTTTCATATGAATTTTATAATTAAAATTTTAGACAAGAAAATATAATTTTATAACTAAAAATACATTGATTATATATACTTTATCCTTTCACAAAAGGATCCTTACTTCTTCTTGTAACATAAGTATTTGAAAGAATATATGAAATCACAAAAGGAATCAATGAAACCATAAGAACAAATACTCTCAAAAGAAGATCATTTTCAAAAGTGGGTTTAGTTATTACTACAAAGAGAAATGGAATCATTCTACCAAAAAACAAAGGAATTTCCTCAAGCAAATTGAATTCATCGATAGTATCTAAATCCCCAATATTTCTATCAATAATTTTTGATTCTATACTTTGAAAAGCAGTATCAAAGAGCTTTGAAGAGATCCCTGCAATAAAACTGAAAATCAGATATGATGTAAAATCAAAACTTGAAGCAAACAATAGACCTGCAAGAGTAAAAATATATGACATTACTATAAGGTAATCCTTTGAGTTTGAAAACTTTACTTTTCTTCCGAGGGTGTATGTAATTATTGCAGAAAGAAAAGCAAAAATAGCATTATAGGTTCCCCAATCCCTTAATCATCAGAAGTGGAATCGAAGAAAGAGCAAAAAGTATAGCCACCAAGATAAACAAAATAGTATAATTCCCGGTCTTACTGATCAGAAGAGCTGCCGCAAAGGGAACTATAATCGCAGAAATTGAAGATACATGCTTTTCATTATTAATATACTTTTCTCTTGATTGAACATCCACACCCCTCAAGAAAATAAGTTTGTTAGCCATAGCCCTCGACCCTATCGCTATTCCAAAGAAAAGACCAGATGGCAAAATGTATTTTGAGATATCGTAACTGAAAACAAGAATAATACCTATTGAAATTGCAGTAAAAATCGATCCAACAATACGCATTATATTAGGAGCAATTCTGTTCAAAAGTATTGCTCCAAGAAATGCCCCAACCACAATGCCTGCAGCACTGTATGCCTGAAAAAGACCAACTGAAACAAGACTTGCAGTCTTGTCCCAGACAAAAAAATTGATAAAAACACCTGCTATTGATAACGGAACAGCAAATATCGAACTATGAAGAAAAAACAGCTTTTCATTTTTGGAAAAGAAATTGAGCATGGCAATATGTTTATAAACTCTAACATTATCTCAATAGCATAAGAATATGATAAAATTCCAAAATCTGATTGTGCCGAGGTGGCGGAATTGGTAGACGCACTGGTCTTAGGAACCAGCGGGAGCAATCCCATGCAGGTTCAACTCCTGTCCTCGGCACCAAAGAATAATTGTCTTTGATAACTGCCCCCTCTTATCAAGAACCTCGTGTAGAACAGAATATACTTTCAGAAAGATTTTTTTACTTTCAAAATATTGATACGCTAGAATCTACTTTCTGCCTCATAAACCTTGTTGTACAATTATCTATGGCCACTCCGATGTCTATACAATACGATAAACTTAAGAAACGCTATTCAGACTGTATAGTGCTTTTCCGGCTTGGAGATTTTTACGAGGGGTTCAACAATGACGCCAAAACTCTCTCCAGGGTTTTGGGGATTACACTCACAAAAAGAGGAAAAGGAGAAAATTCCCGACCAATGGCCGGTATTCCCTACCACGCCCTTGACTCCTATCTCCACAAACTTGTAAACGCAGGGTACAAAGTTGCCATAGCCGAACAGATGGAGGAGGCACAAGCAGGAAGAATTGTTGAGAGAGATATAGTCAAAATCATCACAAAAGGGACAATCATGGATGAAAAGTCATTGAGCGACTCTGAAAATAATTATCTTGCAGCAATTTACAACTCAAAAATAAAAGGTGGCACTGAATGGGCAATAGCTTTTACTGACCTTACAACAGGGGAGTTTAAAATAAAATCATTCTTCTCTTCTTTGGAAGGGTTTATTCCCGATGACATCGTTTCTTATGTAAAAAGACTCTCCCCTTCCGAACTTCTGCTTTCAGCAGATTCAGCTTATACAGATACTTTCAACTTTGGTCTTATACAAAAAATAGACCAAGAGGAATTCAATTTTAAAGAAAATTTTATCAGGCTCACTAGGCAGTTTAAAACAAAAAATTTAAAAAGCTTTGGAATTGAGGGTGAAAAGTCCGGTATTATTGCTGCGGGCATTATTATTTATTATCTGAATAACACACAAAGATCCACACTCGATCATATAACAAAAATCAGAAAAGAAACGGATAAGTATATGAACCTGGATTTATCAACAATCAGAAACCTTGAACTTCTTTACCCATTGAACTCAAGCGATCAAAAAGCAACTCTAATAGGTATTCTTGGGAACGCAAAGACCGCTATGGGAAGAAGACTAATCAGAAAATGGATTTTAAACCCATTGATAAACAAAACTCAAATTAAAGAAAGGCAGGACAGCGTAGAAGAACTTTTCAAAGACAATATTAAACTTTCAAAAATTCAAGAGAAACTAGAACAGATGTCTGATCTGGAAAGAATATTAGGCAGGATCGGGACAGGAAATGCAAATGCCAGAGATTTACTTACGCTGAAGAATTCGCTTGAAGATGCTTTAGAAGTATTCAATCTTATTATTGACTCAAAAAACACTTTGTTGAATATAAAAAAGGGATTGTGCAAAGATACAATAAAAGATGCGAAAAAAGTGGTTAGACTTATTCTCGAATCCATAGATGAGGAACCTCCAAATACGCTTACCGAAGGTAATATAATAAAACCGACATACAACAGAGAACTTTTGGAAATCAAGCAGGCAATGATTAATGGCAAAGACTGGATTAGAAATCTTCAGGCAAGAGAAATTAACAGAACAGGAATTTCTTCGCTAAAGGTTAGATACAACAAAGTCTTTGGTTACTATATAGAAATAAGCAAATCAAATCTTGATAAAGTGCCGGATGATTATATAAGAAAACAGACCCTGGTAAATGCAGAAAGATTTATCACCCCAGAGTTAAAAGAATGGGAGGACAAAATTCTCAACGCCCAAGAAAAAGTGATAAAACTTGAACTTGAAATTTTTCAGGAGATAAGAAACGAAATTGCAAAAAGTATTGATAATCTTCAGAAGATTTCAGACAAAATTTCCACAGTTGATGCAATTTCAAATTTTGCTGAGATAGCAAGACTCAATAGATACATTAAACCTCAAATTGTCGACAACGGGAAAGACGTACTCATAATCAAAAAAGGAAGGCACCCGGTAATCGAGGAAATTTCGGAAGAGCCTTTTGTGTCAAATGACACTGAGCTGGATAACAAAAATAACGAATTGATTATTCTTACAGGCCCGAATATGTCTGGGAAATCGACTTACATAAGACAGGTTGCACTTATCACACACATGGCACAAATCGGTTCATTTGTACCAGCCGAGAAAATGACATGGTCAATAGTCGATAGAATTTTTACAAGAATCGGAGCAAGCGATAACCTTGCACATGGGGAAAGTACGTTCCTCGTCGAAATGAACGAAACAGCCAATATTCTCAATAATTCAACAAATAAGTCTCTAATAATTCTCGATGAAGTTGGACGTGGAACAAGCACTTATGATGGTGTTGCAATAGCATGGGCAATAGCTGAATACCTTCACGAAAAAGTAAAAGCAAAAACATTATTTGCAACCCATTACCACGAACTAATTGAGCTTGAAGAAAAACTTTCTGGAGTAAAAAATTATAATGTCGCGGTAAAAAAAGAAGGCAATAAAGTCACATTCTTAAGAAAGATAGTAAAAGGCGGTACAGACGAAAGCTATGGAACGCATGTTGCACAATTGGCTGGTATTCCAGAAGAGGTTGTTGAAAGATCGAAGGAAATACTGATGAATCTCGAGCACGAAAATATGTTCAGTAAAGACAAGGCAAAAAAATACATTGAATCACATACTGTGAAGACGCAGCCTATCCAACTTGCGTTTGGGATTTCAAATGATGAACACCCAGCAATCAAAAAGCTAAAGCAATTAAATCCCAACAAACTCACACCACTTGAAGCACTGAGCGAGTTGGAGAAACTCAAAAAAACAACTGAAAAAAATTGAGGAATTTCTTAGCTTTTGCTATGGAGTTATAGCAAATCTTATTTACAAAAAATGGTAGCTCGCAAAACCGAAGTCAATTGAGCTACCGCTAACAATGTACCCAAAAGAAAGATCTATGTCAAGGTAAATCCTGATATTTATTTACTATATAGGCCATGGGGAGGGATATTAGCCGTGGGATATAGCATAGAGTGCAGGATATATGATATAAGACATAGGAAATAGAACGTAGGATATGCAATACCAGATATGTGATATAAGATAAACGATTTCCCAAACATATTAAAATCAACTATGCTATACTCGTTCGATGTCAAGTGAGATTGAGGGGCTGATTGCTTCTCATCCATCAACAAAAGAATTAATCAAATATTTAAAAGAGTGGGCAAATATAAAACCCGCTCGTTTTGTGTTAATCAAGGGCTTCTTTCTTCATTTTCAAAAACCTCTTTTCCACATTTTGGAACAAGTTTTTAAAAAGAAATTTATATTTCTAAACTATGCAACAAGAGAAAATATTAGATACTTGAAAAGCCTCAACACTTACAGCAAGACTACACTGAAGTTTTCCGTACTGAAAAACACTCTAATAAAAAGTAATTTTTCAAACCAAAGCAAAGTCTATACGAAAAGAGATTTCAGTATTAAGGGTGACACAATCAGTTTCTGGCCGATCGAACTTGATAATCCGGTCAGAGCGATCTTTTTTGGAGAAGAGATAGAAGAACTGGAAGTCTACGATAGCATATATGGAACAAGAATAAAAAGAATAGAGGAACTTGTACTTGGCGATTTGTCTCTGGCTGAATCAGACAATTTCATCAATATTTCATCCGACAATAACAAAATATTCAAAGGAGCTTGCTTGTCCTTTTCGGATGAAGAAAAAAGAGTTGAAGACAAGATTATTTCTTTCGATTTCCAGTACCCTCAACTATTCTTTCATAGATTCGATCTTCTCAAGAAGGAAATAATAAGACTTATAGGTCTAAGTTACAAACCAATTATCTATACCAAACATAAAAATGAAATCCCGAAAGAACTGAGAAAGTACGTTGTAAAATCAGATACTACTATAGAATCAGGTTTTTACTCAAAGGATTTAAAAACTATTTTTATTACTGACAGAGAGCTTTTCGGAACGATATTCCTTGTTAAAAAAGGAAAAGAATCAGATTCGACTAAATTTTTAAGGCAACTGGAGGGTGAGATAAAAGTGGGAAGTTATTTGGTGCACGAGGACTATGGTGTAGCTATCTATGGAGGGATTACGCAGGAACCTGACAATAAGCAGTTTATTCTCTTAAAGTACGCAGAAGGAGATGAGCTTCTTGTTCCTTTAAACCAAGCACATAAATTAACCAAGTATATTGCCCCAACTGATAAGGCACCACAAATAACCAGACTTGGAAAAGGTATGTGGAACAGACTCAAAACAAAGATAAAAAAATCCATCGGACTTCTAGCAAGAGAATTGCTGGAAGGTTTAGCCAAAAGAGAAATCAGTAAAGTCTCCCCAATTGATGAAATAAAAACAGAAGCCTATAAAGATTTCAGCGACAAATTCGCATATGAAGAAACAGAAGATCAGCTCGTTGCAATAAGGCAGATCGAGGAAGATCTCATGAAAGAAAGACCAATGAACAGATTGATTGTAGGAGATGTAGGGTTTGGTAAAACTGAGGTATTTATGAGAGCGGCATTCAGAATAATTGAGTCCGGTCAGCAGGTTGCGATCCTTGCTCCAACCACAGTACTTGTTGCTCAACATTATTCCGTACTCAAAGAAAGGTTTAGAGGCTTCCCGGTAAGAATTGCCTCACTTTCAAGGTTTGGTTTAAGACAAGAAAATAGTACTGCTATTAATAAAATAAATTCAGGCGAGATAGATATTGTCGTGGGCACACATAGACTTCTATCGAATGATGTATCATTCAAAAATCTAGGGCTAATTGTGATAGACGAAGAACAGAAGTTCGGAGTAAAACAAAAAGAAATCTTAAAAAATTTAAATACACAGGTTCACACAATTACCTTATCGGCAAGTCCAATCCCAAGAACACTCAGCATGGCACTTTCTCAGATTCTCGACATCTCGATAATCACAACTCCACCAAGAGGTCGAAAGCCGATAAAAACGAATGTAGTTAATTTCGCATGGACAAAACTTATTGATGCAATTACATTTGAACTAAAAAGAGGTGGTCAGGTTTATTTTGTCCACAATGAAGTTAGAACTATTGATTCAATGAAAGCAAAATTGCAAGGCTACCTCCCCTCGTTGAGAATTGCAATTGGTCACGGACAGATGGAACCGGCTCAACTCGAAAAAGTAATGGAAGATTTTTACAACAAAAAATACGATGTCCTGCTTTGCACTACTATTATTGAAAATGGTCTTGATATGCCAAACGTTAACACTCTCATTGTAAACAATGCCCAAAACTTCGGACTTGCACAGCTTTATCAATTGAGAGGACGTGTAGGAAGATCAGACGAGCAAGCCTATGCTCATCTTCTCTATTCTCATAAATCGGAACGAATTGAAGAGATTGTGAAGGCAGAAATAGTTGAAACCGAGGAATACATTGAGAAAAAAAAGCCAAAGGGATATAAGGCTGACCAAAGACTCCAGGCAATTCATGATCTTCAAGAACTAGGAAGCGGGTTTAGCCTTGCCAGCCGTGACCTAGAGATAAGAGGTGCGGGTAATATTCTCGGAAAGGAACAACATGGAAATATTTTAAACATTGGGCTTGGACTATACATGCAACTACTGAATGAAGAAATAGAAAGATTGAAAATGATAAAAAGACAAAACAACTAGGTTTTTGGTATATTAAATACTATGATTTATATTTTTACGGGCAAAGGAAAAGGCAAAACAACAGCCGCATTTGGTACAGCCTTAAGAGCAATTGGTTGCGGAAAGAAGGTACATATTATCCAGTTCATGAAATCTAAAGACTGGCTAAAATCAGCTGAAGTAGAATTTCTCGAAACAGTTGAAAAAAAGAACTTAGAAATAGAATCTTTTGGGAAGAAAGGATGGGTTAATTTCAAAAAACCATCGAAAGAGGATATAAAACTAGTAAACAAAGCTTTCAGCAAAGCAGTGGAAGTTGTGTCTGATGAAAAGCCTTTTCTTTTAGTCCTAGATGAAATAAATGTTGCAGTGCTATTTAATATGCTAAGCGAAAAAGAAGTCCTAAGAATCATCAACCTTGCAAAAAGAGGAAAAACTCATTTGATTCTTACTGGTCGTGGAGCTACAAAAAATATGGTGAAGGAAGCAGATATAGTTACCGAAATGAAAGAAATCAAACACTTATATGAAGACGGTAAAGGATTAAAAGCTATTAAGGGACTTGAGTATTAGCAATTTGTGTATTCTGGTCAATACTGTCATTCATATTAGTTGCCAATTTATTTGGCACAAGCCCGGTAACTATAAAAGAAATGATTGAATGAATATTAGAATAAAAGCAATTACAAAGTCATCCAAAAACTCAATAGAAAAGGTGGAAAACCCTTTATATGATTATAAACTCAAAGTGACAGATCCCCCTCAAAAAGGGAAGGCCAATGATGCAATCATTAGATTACTGTCTCAATATTTCGACACAAAACCACAAAATATAAGTATAATCAAAGGAATGAAAAACAATATTAAAACTATTGAAATAGTAGATGATTGATTATATAAAGTGGGCGGAAAAATCTTTATCGGACTTTTGCGATGAACTGATTGAGGATTCTTACGACAGAGGCTTTGTCTTTACAAGAAAATTCAAAGGTTCCATGGAACAGACAAGAAGCATCAGAGTAAACCTCGAGAAATTTGAGATGAGCAGTGAGAATAGAAGAATTTTGCGTAAAAACGAAAAAATTTCACTTGGTGTGCAAGCAGTTCCTCTGGTGAATTACAACTACAAATTCCATAAACTCGCAAAGAATTTTTATACTCAGAAATTTGGATCTGGAACAATGTCTGCAGGTAAAATAAAAAATGTGCTTACTGATCATGAAAAAAGCAACTTCAACAGGTTATTTGTGTACTCACAAATAGAGAGAGATCTTGGTTATTGTATCTGCCTTGAGACAAAAAATATCCTGCATTACTCCTACCCTTTTTATGAACTCGAGTTTGATAAAGCCGGACTGGGCATAGGGATGATGACAATTGCTGTAAACTGGGCAAAAGACAAAAACAAAAAATACATTTACCTTGGTTCCTACAAGGACGCATCCTCGAAATACAAGCTACAATTTAGTGGAATAGAGTGGTTCGACGGAAAAGAATGGAGAAAGGATCTGGCTGAGTTAAAATCCATAAATTAGATATCAACTTTCATTTCTATCAAACCGTTAGTCTCAAACCCCAAATTTTTATGCCAATTTTCAGGAAAAACATTTTTCTTCCTGCCAGCAAATGTAATTCTTAATTCTATTATTTCTGGGAATTCAAAACTCATTGAAGTGTTTCTTTGCTCTAAATTCACCTCTGAAATCAAGACTGACATAACTACTTTTTCTTAAGCTCCTGTCTCTTTAGGACTCTTTTTACCTCTTCCTGATCACTCCATGAATATTCTTTCTCCTTAGCACCAAAAGAAAGGCTCTTCTCGTGTCCTTTTCCAGTAATAAAAACAACATCTCCCCTTTCTGCTATAGAAATGGCAAAATCGATAGCATCTTTTCTACTTTTTACAGAATTTTCATCGAAAGCAACAACGGGCTTTCCTTTTGCTTTCCCTGTTCTCTCAATTGCAATGATTTTCTTTTTTAAATACTGTTTGTGATCAGAAAACCTTCCCGCAAGAAATCCACCCGCTTTTTTCGCGTATGCCAGAATTTCATTATTCACCTGCTTCAAATCTTCATCCCTTGGATCCTCCGCTGTCAATACAGTAATACCTGCTAATTCAGCCGATACTTTCCCCATCCTTCTCCTACCCTTGTCTCTCTTTCCAGCACAACCAAATACGTTTATTACTCTTCCGCCTTTTTCCAGTATCTTCTTAACTGAATGAAGCGAATTTTCGAGAGCATCAGGAGTATGAGCAAAATCAACAATTACAGTAAAGGGTTTCGTCTTCATTATTTCCATCCTTCCACCAGGAGAAGTAAATTCAGATAATGCCTTTGAAATTTTATCCAGACTCACATATTTTCTCGTTGCTTCAATCGCTGCCAATCCATTTTCAAAATTATACTCTCCGATTACTGGGATAAAGAATTTTGTATTATCATATTCAAAACTTAGACCATCAACAGACTGGCTCATATTTTTTAACTCTCTTTTCGAATAAAACCTTGACTTGGCATGTCTGAATCTGTTGTTCTCGGCTGCATTCTTCAACCAACTAAAGCTTTCTTCATGATCCTCGTTTATTACTAAGGTTCCGTTTTTTTTCAATTGCCTTGCAAGCCTAAATTTAGCGTTCGCATATTTTTCCCAAGTTCCATGATAATCCAAATGGTCGTTTCCAATATTTGTAAATACAGCGGTGGAAAATTCTATTCCCCACAATCTGTTTTGCTCAAGACCTTGAGAAGTGGCTTCAATTACAAGAATCTCATGCCCACTTGATATTATTTTTTTGATAATCGAAGGTAATCGCCATGGATCAGGAGTTGTCACATGCAGTCCGGTATCTATCTCTTCATCCCCGATATATGCTGCAACAGTTGATATAAGAGAAGCTTTCTTGCCGCAGAACTTGAGAATATGATAAATCATAGACGAAGTAGTAGTTTTCCCATCCGTGCCTGTAACACCAATAATATCAAGCTTTGAGGCAGGAAACCCGTTCAATGCATTAAAAATGACCGACTGTACCAGATGATAAGTGTTTTTGATCTTATTCAGCATATTTTGAAAAATTATTGACCCGTTTTCTCAGCTTTTTCCATTATTCTCTTCAATTTCTTTCTTATTCTGTGCAATTTTGTCCCGACATTGGTCTCCGTCATTCCTGATTCCTCTGCTATCTCTTTATTTGACATTTCAGCAAAGAATTTAAAATAAATCAAATACTGCTCCTCATCTCCGAATTCCCGTATCGAATTGTACAGCATTACCTGTATCTCATCTTCAAGGATACCTGTTTCGATCGCACTGTCCGGCGCAATCAGCTTATCCTGCATATCCTCCATTGAAATATTACCTTTTCGTTTATTGTTTTTTCTATAGAAGTCTATAACAGCATTTCTTGCAATTCTAAATATCCATGCAGATAAAGATATGCCTTGCCATTGGAAGTTACCGAAAGAACGAAAAATCTTCTCGAAAATATCTCCTGTCAAATCCTCAGCGGTATGAATATCTGTCACTCGCTTTTTTGCAAAATCAAGAACTTTTTGATAGTAATACTCGTAGATCTTCCCGAAGCATTTCTTGTCAAGTTTCGTTTTTTTTATGAGAGCAATTTGCTCTTTTTCGCTCAAGTCATCCATTAAATTTTTGAAATAATCTTAGGGATCAGTCTTGAATGGAAATCCACTTTAAGTGCGGCAAAAGAAGCATTTATCAAACTCACGCCATAACTAACTCCTAGACTTAACGCAGAAGCGAAAAAGTGTGAAGAGAATTTTGGAAGGATAGAATAGGAAAGCCTAACACTTTGATTTTTATATTTGTATATTGCACAATTCTTTCCCTCAACGACTTTTAGATCCACATTTTTTTCTTCCCCGAAGGTGAAACCAACAGCTCTCTCGAACTGGAATTTACTCTTCAAAGGATCATAAATCACCTTTCCCGAATTTTTCTCTGTATTTTCGATAAGGTTCTCTATAAGACGGCTTTTTGTTTTCTGATTGACAATAATAAGGAAATCCGGCTTGATAAATTCTGTCCAAAAATCTGCAGTACTACTGTGAACAGTATTCAAATTCAAAATGATTTTATGCGGATTCCTCTGACCTACAATGAGATAAAACAAAGCCCTTACACACACAATAAACCATCCTGCCATATTCCTTTTTTTATCCTTGTATCCCAGGACAGTCAGAGGAACCGACAAGTCCCACCAGAGATTCTTAACATTTCTTCTTACAAGAAATTTTTCATTTAAAATTTCATAAATAGCTTCTCTCACAATCTCGGTGCTATGCCAGCCAACAATTATTATCAGCTCCATTGAGTGCTTTTTAATAGCCAGTCTTGACAGGAAAGATAGATAGAGTTTAAGAATTTTTCTAGGAAAGACCATTTTTAGTACAAATAAGAGAAGCAGATACCTAATAATAACTGAAAACGTGAAATTACTCTACTGATATCCTTGTTCAACAAATCTAAACAATTCTCTCTATTCTTGCACCGAGTTCCCTAAATCTCTCCTCAATATGTTCATAACCTCTTTCAATTATTTCTCCATTTTCAAGAATACTTTCTCCTTCCGCAGCAAGTGCCGCTATTAGAAGAGACATCCCGGATCTTATATCACTCGATTTCAATGTTTTTCCTTTTAGTTTTGTCGGCCCATACACTACAAGTCTGTGAGGATCACTTAAAAATATATCAGCACCCATTTTATTAAGTTCTGAAGTATAAAAAAGCCTTCCTTCATACAATTTATCAAATACTAAAATCCTGCCCTTAGCCTGAGTAGCAATCACAATCGCAAACTGCAAAAGATCTGCGGGAAAACCAGGCCAAGGCATTGTTTCCAGTTTGTTTGTTGAGCCATCCATATAATCTCTGACTACAAGATTCTGTCCAGGGGGTACTATTATTTCATCTTTATTCTTGTCTACCAGAACTCTTACTCCAAGTTTTCCATACTGACTCAAAATCTGATCCATATGCATAGTCAGAGCTTTTTTTATCTTAATTTCTCCGCCTGTAACAACAGCTGCCGCAATAAATGTTCCAATTTCCATGAAGTCCGAAGAAATTTCGAACTGTGTACCACTGAGTTTTTCCACGCCTTCTATACTCAATACATTGCTTCCTACTCCTGAAATTCGAGCTCCCATTTGGTTAAGAAAATTGCACAGATCCTGTACATGAGGTTCACTTGCAGCATTAATAATCATTGTTGTTCCCTTTGCCAAAACACCTGCCATAATCAGATTTTCCGTACCTGTTACTGCAGTCTCCTCTTGCCATACTCTGCTTCCCCTGAGTTTACTTGCATCAACAATGTATGAGTCACTCACTAAAATTTTTGCTCCCAGCTTCTGCATCGCAATGAAATAGCTATCCAGAGGTCTTTTGCCAAGCTTACATCCACCAGGAGACCATACCTCAGCTTTTTTGGCTCTACCGACAAGGGAACCCAGGAATAATATTGAACCACGTGTTTTCAAAACATCACCCTTATCAAGTTTATGCGTAACAAGTGTCTTTACCCTTATTATTACCTCCCCCTCTTTTCTGTTGTACTTAACAGAAGCACCAAGTTTTCGCAGTAGCCTCAGTTGAACTGAAACATCACTAATTGCAGGTACATTTGTAAGTATGACCTCCTCATCAGTCAGTAGACTCGCAGCAATAATCGGAAGAGCCGAGTTTTTATTTCCAGCTGGAATAATTGTCCCGGATATAGGATTTCCACCAACAATTCGATATTTTGACATAAGCCTTTTCCCTTTTTAAACGTAAAGTCCTACTCGAATAAAACCCGGTAGGACATAGATACTAACGATATACGCCTTCCATTATGACAGATTTATAAATATTTATCCTCCTGCTTTTGGTACTCCAATATAATCCTTTACTGCATCAAAAGTTTCAAGCCACACATGCCTTGCATTGAAATAAGAAAGATCCGAACTTGATGATTCCAGCCTTGGTCTTTCAAGCCTGATCAGCATAATAAAACTTTTTTCATCAGAAGCATCAAAACCGATGTAGGTAGCGTTATATTCACTTGAATAACCGTAACAATTTTTCTCAGGCACAAGAACACAAGGAATAAGAGCTGTTCCTGATTTCAAGGCAATCCGGTATTCCTTAAATGCTCTCTGATAATGAATTTCCTTTGTTTGAGATTTAAACACTTCGTGCATCATATCCTGCATTATGACAGCAGTTTCTGGCTTCACAACCTGAGTTACCACAACAGGGTTAAATTCTTTTACTTCTCCCGAGGGATCAATAATTCTTTGAACTATATAGGGCTGCATGAGTTTCCCGCCGTTTGCTAGAGCTCCAACAGCAGATATTGTCTGAATCGGAGTGACTTGATATGAGTGACCGTAGGAGTAGGTTGCAAGATCTGCAAGATTCCACGTCCTGGAGTCAGGAATGGAACTATAGGACTCACCTGTGAGATCGATACCTGTCGGGGAACCGATCCCGAACTTCTTCAAGTATTTATAAAACGTGTCCTGTCCAATCATTTTTGCAGTATGATAAAGAGCAATGTTGTCAGACTTTATTAGTGCATCGAGTGCAGTAAGCTTTCCTTGTGGCTTTTTATCGTAAGTACAGACCTCTTTTTCTTCTAAAAGGTGCTCGCATCCCTCATGACTCTCAACCACCACCGTGTTCGGAGTTATTTTCCCTGAATCAATTCCAGCAGACATTGTAATCGCTTTCATCACCGATCCCATCTCATAGGGAGAACTGATTCCATTGTTCCTGAAAACGCTCTGATCCTCTATTTCATAATATTTATTGGGATCAAAATCCGGATAGTTTGCCATAGCTAAAATCTTTCCTGTTTTTGGATCCATTATTATCGCAGTACCGCTTTTTGCTTCATACCTATTTACCCCTTCTTCAAGCTTTTCTTCAACTTTCTGTTGAAGTGTTTTATCAATAGTTGTAATAAGAGTACTTCCTCTCCTCGCCTCGATAGGATCAGACTCGGAAAGAGTAATAATATTTCCAAAGCTGTCCCTTTCACTAAAGTCATACCCCTCCTGAGGACTCAAGATCCCATTCCTGAACTGCTCGATCCCTCCACGACCGAGCTCATTTGAGCTATAACTTTTTCCCACAAATCCAAGAACGTGCGGAGCAAGTGCCCCTTCAGGATATATCCTTTGTGTAGAAAGCTCGTAAAATATTCCTTGAAGTTTTCTAGTGTTACAACACTCAGGCTGAAGATTAAAAAGCTCTTCCTTTGTTTCATAGCTTACCTTATCAGCAATTCTTATCCAGGTCTCTTTTTCAAGAAACGCCTGCTCTACTTTTTCCTTATTTTCAAGTATAGACGAAACCTTTTCGATAAATTCTCCCCTGGTCTGAAACTTTTTTTTCTCAGCCTCTTCAATATCTTTTTTGAAAATATAAATGTCAAAACGCGGCTCACTATAAGCCAGTGTAGAACCATCAGCCGCAAGGATAGCACCACGAATTGATGGGATCATTGTTTCAGTGATCCTTTGGTTGGCATACGCCTTGTATTTCTCACTTTCAACAACCTGCCATCTGATAAGAAAGAATGCTATCAAAAGAAAAAATAGAACCAAAAAAGACCCCAGTAATTTGATTTTTCTTTGATGATATTTTTCAAGTTTCATTTGATATTATGGAGTTTGTGCACTAACCTCGCCAGTCTTTGAATCGATAACCATAAGTTTCGTTTCTTTCATCAGATAACTTGATTCAACCTCTGATTTAATTTTGCTCGAAACCTGAGATTCCATTATATCTGCACGGAGGATTTCATTCTCTATTCTCTGCTGTTCCTGTTGCGTTCGCAGTTTACTAAGATCGTTCCCTCTCACACCAATAACACCAAGCACCAGAAACTGGATAGCAATGAATAACAATACAAGAGAAAATAAAACCATTGCAAGCCTTTTTTGAAGACCTTGAAATCTGTCTTGACTTGTGAAGTTCTGCTCGCTATTTTTTAGCTTGAACATCTAAGGCAGTGCAATAGTTATAGTTAAAGTACTCTACATCATCTCTGCAGCACGCAATTTCGCGCTTCTCGATTTTCTATTGAGGTGCAATTCCTCAACAGAAGGAGTAATTGGCTTTTTCGTTATTATTTTTAATTTTCCTGATTTTTCCTGGTCTCTGAAGAAGTTCTTTACTATCCTGTCTTCTCCTGAGTGGAAACTTAAAAAAACCAATCTGCTGCCAGCTACCGATACCTCAAGCGTCTGGGGCAGTGAGAGGTTCAGTGAATCAAATTCATGATTCACTGCAATCCGTAGTGCTTGAAAAACCCTGGTAGCTGGCAGCAGATTACGAAGCATTCTTCGTTTTCTTACTGCCGGAACAGCAATATTTATGATTTTTAAAAGATCAAATGTTGTCTCAATTCCTTTTTCTTTTCTCCTCTTTACTATTTCTTTTGCAATTCTTTTCGCATACACCTCGTCTCCGTATTCCTTAAACATCGACTCCAACTGCTTCACGCCAAGCAGATTAACCAAATCCCTGGCTTTGACTCTTAGCCCATCATTCATCCTCATATCAAGCTCTTCTTCCCTTTTAAAGCTGAAACCTTTTCCTGAATCCTCCAACTGGTTTGTTGAAAATCCCAGGTCAGCAATAATCCCGTCTACTTCGCTTATTCCAATCTCTGCTAAAGCATCAATCAACCTTTCAAAGTTCATATTTACCAGAAAAACCTTTAGCTCGTCTTTCATGTACTCGAACATTTCGTAACAAAATCCTTGATTCTTCAATTTATTTTTGTTTCCGAAATATTTCTCACTAAATTTTAGATTTCTCAATTCTTTCTTAAATCTTTCAATTGCCTTTTTATCGACATCAAAAGCTATAAGCCTTCCTTTTTCTTTTAGCTTTTTAATAATCTCCCGTGAATGTCCACCACCACCCAGAGTCATATCTACATAAGTTTTCCCCGGCTCAACCTTCAGAAAATCAAGTGTATGTTGTAAAAGGACTGGTACGTGTTTACTATTTTCCATTTCCCTCCTCTTTATTATTTGACCTCGCTTCACTAAAAGGTCTGACCTTATATATACTTTCTGCAATTTCTCCTGCCTTAAGTTTAAGCTCATTTAGTTTCTTCTCCCATTTATCGAAGTCCCATACTTCAATCCAATCCTCAAGTCCTACAAAAACTGCTTCCTCCTTCACACCTGCATACTCTTTCAGACTCTCAGGAAGAACAAATCTCCCCTGTTTATCCAGATCTATCTCGTAAGCACCCCCTATCAAAAATCTCCTTGTATCCCTAACAAGACTCATCGCAAAAGCTCTGTCACCAAATTCTTTAAGCAAATTCTCCCAAAGTTTTTTATCTACAATAATCAAGCTACTTTCGTAGCCGCGGGTTACGATTATATTGTCCCCAAGCTCCTCTCTGAATTTAATCGGTAATGCCAACCTATTCTTTTCTCCAAGCCTGTTTCTGTATTCTCCTATTAGCATTGCTGTCCTTTAAAAAATATTGGGCAGCAAAAACCAGTTCTAGCTATTGTTTACTATCTTTTGGTGGTGAATCGTGATGTTGAAGTAAAATAGAAGTTTGTGAGGTCTTAAATTCTTACGAATCTAAGAGAAAAAACGGTTAAGAGTGCAAATTCATTGTTCACCACTTTTCACCACCTGTCACCACTTTAGATAAAAATAATTACATTGTCAAGAGGAAATAAATAAAAATAGAAAAAAGTTTTGTATATAACCGAGACATAAGCTATAATTCAAAGGCTTGTTCTAAAGAAGAACAGTGTTGTTGATAAAAAAATGACTGAACAATATAATCAGCATATCTTTTAGAATATCTAATTATGCCAACTAGAGCAGAAGGAATTATTTCAAGAGCAGCAGTTGCGGATTTAGTCATAGGACCGAATGCACGAACTGATCAAAATACAATTAGACTGGTGTATGAGTCAAATAATTTTACACCACCTGAGGATTTTGTGGTTACCCCATTCGACACCTTTATTTTATCTCAGTTTGCGCAGAGTAGTGGACTGATAAATAAATCCACCGCTGAGATAGCCACAATCCTTGAAGAAAGTTTCAGACAAATGGGATATTCAGTAGAAATTTCATTAAATCAAATTGATAATTACTTTTCAGTTTTAAGAGGCTCTTGCCCAGGCACACCATTGAAGGAAGAGATAAAACCCATTTCAGCCAACTTCCCTGATATCAGAAACAGATACAACTGTGCATGCTTAGTAGAATACGCTGAAAGAAATGATTTAGATTTACCTGACTATAAAAGAACAATACAAAGAGGTATCGCCTTATTGATGAGTAATTATTACACTTTTGACCAAATCGAGGATGAGGTTCAGCTGCCTATTCGTTGCTCTGATCTTATCGACACTCTGATCTTGGATATTCTCAGCCTCAAGACTATTGACAATGAACTCACTATTGATAATATCGCCACATCAGGTGAGCAATTATTAAAAGGTACCATTAATGAAGTAATGATTGAGTACTATAAAACCTATCCAGAAAGCGTGGCTAAAGATTATAGAGATGAAGTAAGTGAACACAAATTCCTCGCAACATGCAATAACCCTATTCTAAGCAGAATACTCAATCAAACAATTTGCAGTCTCTGGCTTAATCTTCTTGAGGAAGATAATACCCGATTTAAGGCCATGAATATGGATTACGTAAAAGAACTTGTTACTAAATACATCACAAATGGAAGTGGCGGAGCAAATAGTGAAGCAATAAGAAACTATAAGCAATTAGGATTATCTACCCCACAACTAGGAACATTTATTGTACGCTTGAGTTTTGGTTTAGACTCGAGAAATTTCTCACCAACAAAACTTGCAGACAAACTATTGGAATAGTAGAAAAAATCCAATCAAACAGTTATTCTATCTGGAAAATAACTGATGAATCTGAAGAAATATTGACAAGAGAGTAATTGGAGACAAAAATTCGTAAAACCTTCAAGCAAGAAATCAAGAAATAATAATAGATATACTATTTAATAATGAGGTCTTTGCAAGATCAGAAATTCTTCTGGCATACAAAGGTCTTTTCTTACAAATTTTGCTATCATGATTAATGAAAGAAAAATACTATCATCATCCAATGACAAAAACAGAACGTACAATCTCATCAGAAGCAACCAAACAAGTCGGCAAAAAGATACTACTCAAAGGCTGGCTCCACACACTTCGTCTTCTTGGAACAATTAACTTCCTTGTGCTTCGTGATAGAGGCGGGTTCATTCAGATAGTTGTCTCAGACAAAGAGGAAATTAAAAAAATTAAAGATCTAGAAACTGGGTCAATCCTTACTGTTGAAGGAAAGGTTCAAAAATCCGACCAAACAGAGATTGGTGTTGAAGTCGTCGATCCTAAAATTACCATAGAAGTTCCAGTTACAGAAGTCCCGCCCATTGAAATAAATAAAAAAGAAATACGGGCGAACCTGGATACAATCCTTGAGAACAGACCAATAGCCCTTCGAAACGAAAGGGAAATAGCAATTTTCAAAATACAGGCAGTATTTCTGAAAGCGTACAGAGAATTTTTAACACAAAACGGTTTTACCGAATATTTCGGACCTACAATAATCGGTGCCTCAAGCGAAGGGGGAGCAGAACTTTTTACCGTTGACTACTTCGGGCATTCTGCCAAACTGTCCCAGTCAAGCCAGCTTTACAAACAGGTAATGGTCGGAGTTTTTGAGCGCACATTCGCTCTTATGAAGTGTTATCGAGCCGAGAAGTCAAATACAGTGAGACATATAACTGAAGCCACACAGTGTGAATTTGAGATGGGCTTCATTGACGGACTTGAAACAATCCTGGATTGGGAAGAAAAAATAATGAAATATATAGTAAAAACCATAAAGAAAGAATGTGCCTGCGAACTTAAATATTTTGGAAATGTAGCAGACCTCCCTGAGTCTACAAAAATACCAAGAATAACACTGGAAGAGGCACAAGAAATTTTTTATAAAAGGACTAAGACCGATATCAGGAGAGAAGATGATCTCACACCTGACGCAGAGAAGGAATTATCAACATACGCTAAAGAAACTGCCGGCTGTGATTTTGTTTTCGTCACTCATTTCCCCCGGAAGAAGGTAGCTTTTTATGCAAGACCAAATGAGAAGAATCCAGAAATTACTGACTACGCTGATCTTCTCTGTAACGGAGCGGAAGTCACAAGTGGCGGTCGAAGAATTGATAAATATGAGGAGCTTGTAGAAAGCCTGAAACTAAAGGGTCTTGATCCGCAGGATTTTACCGATTACTTGAGCATTTTTAAATTTGGCATGCCTCCTCACGGTGGCTTTGGACTTGGAATGGAGAGATTTACCAAGCAATTTCTTGGGCTTGAAAATATCCGCGAGGCGACACTCTTCCCTTCCGACATGAAAAGAATTGCCGCAGTAAAGATAAAGATAAAACCGGTACTTGGAGGAGAAAAAATGGTTGAAGCAATTAAACAAAGGCTTACAAAAGAAGGTAGAGAATTCAAACACCTCATTCATGAACCGACCCCTACTTCTGAAGATTCTTCAAAAATCAGAGGAACGAAAATGGAAGAAGGAATCAAAGCAATAATTTTAAAAGGAAAAAAGACAGAAGAAAACTATATGGTCTGCATACCAAGCCACATGAAAATTGATATGAAGGCCATAGCGGAGCAAACAGGTGAACAACTGGAGTTTGAAAGACCCGAGAAAATTAAAGAAAGTTTTGGGCTGATGATCGGAGGAGTTCCACCTTTCGGCAACCTTCTCGGAATTCAGACTTATTTTGACAAAAAAATACTGGATGAGGAAAGAGCAGTTTTTAATGCAGGTCTCCAGACAGACTCAATAATAATGAAGTCAAAAGATCTCATTGAAACAGCAGATCCGACCTTAGGAGATTTCTCTACCTAAGTTCACTGAGATCTAAAACGAATTGAAACGGTATAATTCTAAACAACGAAAAAATAAAAATTATCCGTTGCAAATCGTGGAGCAATAGAAATATTGCTTAAAGGTAATTTTACAAAGTCTGGTCTTCAAGTACTTTCCATTTTCTATGCTTCCTTGGATTTGCTCTAATATATACCATCGTTAGAAAGGCTGCATCAAGCATCAGAAGATCAAAAGTTAGATTTGCTTCTTCCTGCTGATTGGCACACTCGAAAACAGTCCTGCCTGACAACAGTCTTATTATTATCTATACCATTCAATATAAAGATATATCTATTATATAAATTTTATTTCTCTTTGGTGTTGTTATATCAACATTAAAGATCAGGCATGAATGCTATAATCTACTGATGAAAAAGTCTAGAAAATATGCAAAAACTATTTTTATCGCAATGTCCGGCGGAGTAGATAGTTCTGTATCTGCCGCCTTACTCAAGGAGCAGGGTTACAACCTTGTTGGTGTTTACATGAAGAATTGGTCTGGAGATAACTATGGGATTCAAGATGAATGCCCATGGGAGGAAGAACAGAAAATTGTAGAGTCTGTATGTCAAATCCTGAATATTCCATTTCGCTCATTCAATTTTGAGAAAGAATACAGACAAAAAGTGGTTGAATATTTTTTTAGAGAGTATGAAGCAGGACGAACCCCAAACCCCGATGTAATGTGCAACAAAGAAATAAAATTCGGCCTTTTTCTGGAAAAATCACAAAAAGAGGGTGCAGACCTTATTGCAACCGGCCATTACGCAAGAGTTAAAAAGGGAAATGATAAAAGATTTCACCTTTACAAAGGAGTTGATAAGAATAAGGATCAGAGTTACTTTCTCCATAAGATCACAGAGGAGCAACTTTCAAAAACACTATTCCCTATCGGCCATTTGGAAAAACCGGAAGTAAGAAAAATCGCTGAAAAATACAAGCTTCCAAACGCAAAAAGAAAAGACAGTCAGGGAATATGTTTCATTGGCAACATTGACGTCAAAAAATTTTTGAGATCAAGGTTAAAGGAAAAGTCAGGGAAGATACTCGATATAAACACCGGAGATGTAGTTGGAGATCATGATGGTGTAATTTTTTATACAGTTGGGCAAAGAGAAGGTTTAAAAATAGGTGGAGTTGAAGAACCGTACTTTGTAGTAAATAAGGATCTGAAAAGAAATATTCTGTTCGTAGCGATGGGAAGGAACAACCCTGCTCTTTTCAAAAAAGAAATGCCAATTTGCGACATAAATTGGATAAATATGCCTTCCTCCAGGAAAGTAGATGTATCTGTAAGATACAGACAAACACCGCAAAAAGCTGTTATTGACATCTCAGGAAGCAATGCAAGGATAACCTTTTACAAACCCCAGAGAGCTATCACAGAAGGACAAAGTGCAGCAATCTACAACAAAGAAGAATGCCTGGGCGGAGGAGTAATATACAGCAACAGTAAATAAATACATATAATTTATCTATGGTATAATGCGCCATAGGTATCAAATAGATGGTCTTACCAGATAAAACAGAAAGTGCTTCTGCAACCATGTATTCCCCAGATTTTACGTTTGGTGACATATTCTTCAGCGGTGACTCTGGGATAGCAACTAATCCAATAAAAGGAAGGTACTTGAATGCTGACCCCATAAGACTCACTCATTTCATTGAACACATTTTAGAAAGAATTGATAATGCCTACTATTACGATGAAAAAAACAGTGAAGACATTTTATTGACTGTTCATACTCTTTCCCTCCTGGATCTTGAAAAAATCGTACTTGATAGAGAAACATCTACTGCAATGCTCAAAACAATTACAGAAGTAAAAAGATCAGCAGAAACATTAGGATATGAACCGTTGAGTAACAAGGAATTGATCAAAGCTCTAACTGAGGGTGCATTGAAAACTGATCCTTCTAAAGACAATCAAAGAAATCGACCGTTTGATGGAAGGCACAATACTGATCAACTGCAATACGTTGTTAGACTTGAACTATTGGAGTCTTATGCAAAAGATAAACGAACAAAAGAACTGGCAAAAAATGCAAGAAAAAAAATCAAAGATAACAGTCTGTTACCGCACGAAAGAAACAGAAGAAATGTTCTCAAAAAAATAGTTTTTTTTTGTATTACACTAGGAGCCACAGGGGTAGGGACTAATCTTATACCTTCAAAAGGTGATAGCGGGAGTACTGAACAACCAAATGAACCAGTTACAAGACACCCAAATGAAAACACCAATGATCCAGCATTACAAACAGAGGCGACCACAAAAACCCTTGAGGAAAACAGAGCCCCAACTTCTGAATTTGTCAGTCAGATTAGTCCTGAGAAATTATCACTACTCTCAGAACTCCACACATCTATTCAATCATTTGCAGAAAAACTAGGATTGTCTCAACTTCCCTTTGTCCGGATGATAGCAATGCCAGACATGTTATATACTTTAATATCTACTGGAGAAAATCCTTCCAGATCAGATGATGAACAAATAAGAGGATTATATGAGATATTTTCTAATACCAAAATTGAGCCGGAAAATTATACAGAAGAATTAAGAACAGTAATACCAAAGATAGCAAGAAATATTGACATCCCTGTTGACCCCTCAGTCAATATTTTGGGAACAAGAGATTTTCTTGAAACGGAATTTGGATTAATTTTTCCGCTGGCAATGCTTACCCTTCCAAAAAGATTAAGCCTAAATGCAGAAAAAAACACTTTCAAAGGTGAAAGCATAGATCTTACACTTCAAACTATAAGACCAGGATACTATCGTTCACTCTGGCACGAATCTGGTCATGCAATTGAGCACCTGGGGAAATTCCCCACACCCTTTATAAATATGTATCCAGAAACATTTAGCACAGAAAGCTATACAAAATATATTGCTACTTATATCGAAGCAATAAAAGCTCTTACTTTCGGGAATGAGAAACTGGGCATAAAAGGTTTAGTTAACTACACTCCTGCAGAATTATTTGATTTTAATCTTGGAGAAAATTCGGTTTTTTATGGATCCTTCCTTGATAGTCTTACAGAAAATGACAAAAAAATTCGACTCCAAATCGCAATTCAGATCTATGAAAAATTGATTAGACCCAATTTAGATCAAGACTTTCACTTTGAGCTTGACTTTTTCTCTGGTAATTTGTCTGATTTTAATCTCGATACACTTCTCAAAATACCTCCTGAGTATAGTTATCAACTGTTTGGTTTAGTAGAAAAAATCCATATTATAGGTGGGGTTTGCGCAATAAAAAATAATACAAAAAAAGATTCTGATAGTGATAAGACTTCAATAGATGCAATTGCAAACTACCTGCGTAGAACCGTACATCAGTTCATGTCAATCCCTGACCTGCAAGGCAGCCCACTGTGTGATTCCACAGCCATCACTGATCTGGTATATGCAGCAAGATATTTCCACGAGATGAACATAAGAAGAGATTCTATTCATCCGCATATAAAAAGTTATCAAGAATTATTAAATCATATCGAAAGAGAGGTTCCCGGGTCGACTATAATACGTGATTCGTAGATAATAATCTCAACTAAACGTCTTTATAAATAGTTCCTGTGCATCTCCAATTATTTTGTATGCTGCTTCAGTCTCTCCCCACCCTTCGACAACAACTTTTTTATCTTTTTCACCTTTATACTTAAATTGAAGATCCTTATACCTTTCAAAAAAGAAAGCGATTTCATCTTTTTGATGCTCACTAATATCATCAAGACTTTTTACATTGCTGAATCTAATATCATTAACTGGAACTGCTAATATCTTATCGTCTTTTTCTCCACCATCATTGAACATCATCACCCCAATCGGTCTTACGGAAATTAAACAACCAGGGAATGTCGGATATGTAATCAAAGACATAATGTCAAGAAGATCTTCATCCTCATCCCAGGTTTGAGGAATCGCTCCATACTCAATAGGATAAGGAAGTTTCTCGAAAAGAACTCTGTCAAGTTTGATAAGACCCGTATTCGTATGGAACTCAAACTTATTAATTGAACCCATTGGAGTCTCGACAAGCATATTTATCTCTTTTGGAGCATCATCTCCAACAGGAAGTTCAAAAAGAGGATTTATCATTTGCCTATATACTCTATCCGAGAGGTTTGCTATGTCAGACATAATTATGAATTAATATATTGATAACTTAATACAAACAAAATACCAGTACAAGAGAAGTATAACTGATTATTTGAGAAATAAAAATATTAGCTTTCCCACTTGAACAGTCTTGTTGCAAGGACGAAAATAAGCAAAGCCCATATTAGAAGACCTGCAAGCTGGATTTCTATCTCAACAAAGCCTGCACCTTTATTCATGACTTCCCTCATCCCGTCAACAAGAAATGTAAGCGGGAAGTAACCAGCAATACTTTGCAAAAATTTTGGCAAAACCTCCTTGGGGAAAAATGCTCCAGACAAGAACATCATAGGAGTAGCAACAATATTCACTAGAGATACCGCTTGATTATAGGTCTTGGAGAGAGCTGACACCATAAATCCAAAATTAATAAAAACCACCGCTCCAAATACTGCAACAGCAAAAAGATCAAACCAGCTTCCAACTACCTTAAAATAAAAAACAGCCTCTTCAGGAGGAATTCCTTGAATTAATCCCGAAACACGGTTTACACTAATCGGCAATGCAAATAGAATCACCACCTGCATCATTGATACTACCAGCCTGGTAATTACCTGAGAAAGCAGAAAGTCAGACTTTTTCAAAGGTGTGGCAAAAAGACTTTTCAGAGCATTCCTCTCCCTATTTCGTACTATTCCGCCCGCAACTCCAAACATAGAATTATTCATAAGTGCAATCCCTAAAACGCCCGGTAGTATAAAGTTTAAAGGCGTAAGATCATTAACATCTATAATCTGTTCTTTGAATCTAAATGGCAGTTGTACATTTGCCTGGTTCAGAATATTTGATTCAAGCATGTCTTTTATTTCTTTCGCAATAGCACTGCTTTGAGTTTGAGTAGAGGCATTAATCAATGCTTCAGCTTCAATAACTCCCTCATCATTCTTGTTCAAAACCAGAATAAGATCACGCTTGTCATCTATCAGTTCAGCCTCTTCGTCAGCATAATTTCCTTCAGTTACGTTGAATGCTGCATTTTGTTTTAATCCTTCAACAATCCCAGCAAACTCCAACTTATTTTCCTCAGCAACAACAATTCCAAGGTCAATAGTAAATCTTGAGAAATCAATAAGACCAAAAATACCCATAATTACAATTGGAAAAAATAGGCTCCAGAACAAGGCCTGCCTGTCCCTGAAAAACATTTTTATTGATGCGATTGTTAAAGGAATGAAAGTTTTTGAAACCATTTTATTAATATGTTTAGATTTGATTTTGATAGAAAGACTTCTCCTCGAGACTAATCCAAATCCGTTATTAAGAGAGAAGTCTTTCTATCAAAATCACTCTCTTAAACTGTGACCCGTCAGATCAATAAACACATCCTCAAGATTTGCTGGCTTTACTTCAACCTTTTTCTTAAAGCCCTTTTTCAATAACTCATTTATCAAATTATCAGGAGTGTCCAATGCAACAACATCACCATGATCCATCACTGCAACCCTATCGCAAAGATACTCCGCCTCATCCATGTAATGCGTAGTTAAAACAACCGTTTTTTTGTCACTCAATCTAAGTTCTTTGACAAGATCCCAAAGATTTCTTCTCGCTTGAGGGTCAAGCCCTGTACTGGGTTCATCAAGAAAAATAACCTTCGGATCATTTACTAGTGCTATTGCAATTGAAAACCTTTGTTTTTGACCTCCTGAAAGGCTATCAACAAAGAAGCCCTTCTTGTCTTCCAGGTCAACCTTATCCAGAAGCTCAAGTGAATCAATTTTTCTACCATAAAAGCTTGCATATAGATCGAGAAGCTCTGCAAGGGTCAAATAATCAAAGACCGCAGTAGCCTGCAACTGAACCCCAGTAATATTCTTTATTTTGTCAGGGCACTTCTGAGCGTCAATCCCGTCAATCATCACTTTTCCTGAATCTATTTTCCTCAACCCTTCCATCATCTCAAGAGTCGTTGTTTTCCCGGCTCCATTCGGACCCAGTATTCCAAAAACCTCATCCTTGTATACATCAAAGGAAACCCCTTTTACCGCCTTTAAAGTTCCGTAATCCTTTTTTAAGTTTATTACAGAAATAATCGATTTCATTTTCATTTTCGAGACATAACATGTGCAAAATACACAATTTCCATTAAAGCACACTTCAGACAAATTGGGAAGTAAGTTAGCGGTGAGAATTTTAAATAATATTTTTCCCAACAATTGTGTTATTCGGTAAGTATTTCCGAGTGAAAAAAATAGCTAAAACATTAAAATTCCAGATCCACGAAAAAAGGATCGTTTACCAGGAATTTACTAATGTGTAATATTTTCACCTGTGGATTTACCGCTCAACATACTAAGCAACATATCTGCAATATCTCCAACCAAAACACCATCAATATCAATAGGAACCGCTGATAACATCCTATCGATACTATTCGCTAACTCCGCCACTTCCACAGGAGTTACTTCGACCCCTCCAAGTTCTTGGTCAGGAACAGTTGATCTTATCGTATATTTGTTTCCTTCCATAATGTTTATATAAATACTATTGTGTATTATAGCATTCCCTTACAAATCTTCTGACATAGATAACTACTGATACTAATTTTGCACAAGATCTTTCACCTGCCCCACTTTCACTTTTCTCTGCTCGCCACTCTTCATATTCCTCACAGTTACAACATTTTCTTTTTCTTCCTCCTCACCTATTATCACCACCCAATCAATAGATTTCTTATCGGCAAACTCAAGTTGTTTTTTTAGAGGTTTGATATCGGGGTATAGTATTACGGTCAGACCTTGCCTTCTGATTTCTGTGGCTATCCCGTAGCTTTTCTGGATGTACTCTTCATTGAAAATTGTGACCAGTAAATCTTCTTTTTTGTCTTCCTTAAGAAGCATATTTCTATCTTTCATTACTTCGATTATGCGTTCCACTCCAAAACTTCCACCAGTAGCAGGGATATCCTCTCCAAGCATTGAACCAATCAATTTATCATATCTGCCGCAACCACCAATTGAACCCACTCCTCCTTCCAGAATCACCCACTCCCATACCGGCCCAGTATAATACACAAGCCCTCTGGAAATTGTCGGCTTATACTTCAAGAAGTCCTTCTGCTGAAGAAGATTAAATATTTCTTTAAGCTCCTTTATCCCTTCAAGACCTTCAGGTATATTAAAAAACTTCTCCTGTAGATTATCAAGCTGTTCATAATTGCCATCAACCTCCAGCTCAATACACTCAAAAATTTTATCAACTTCTTTTGCCCTTAATCCTCTATTCAAAAGATCCTCTCTGGTTTCTTTTTCTGGTCTTTTTTCCCATTTGTCAACTGCATAAACAATGTCTTCAAATTTGTCTTCTCTTCCTGCATATTTGGCAACAGCATTCAATATTTTCCTGTTATTTATCTGCACCTCAAAATCCTGAAATCCCAATTGCTGTATTATCTCAATTCCCATATCAATAAATTCAGTATCAGAAATCATAGAAGCCACCCCTATAGAATCTGCATCCATCTGATAGAATTCCCTATATCTTCCCTTTTGAGTATTATCTGCCCTCCAAACCTTCTGAATAGCGTACCTCTTCCATGGAAGTGGCAACTTATCTTTGTACTGTGCATACACCCTCGCTGTCGGGACTGTCAGATCATACCTCATCCCAACTCTTCTTCCCCCAAAGTCAGTAAAATTATATATCAATTTTTCTTCCTCACCATATTTTCCTGTAAGAATATCATAGTACTCCAGATTAGAAGTTTCCAAAGGCTCATATCCATATTTCTCGAATATGTCTTCAAAAATTCCGAAAATTTTTCTTCTCATATTGAGCTCATCCGCCAGAAAATCACGGAAGCCCTTTAATGTTCTGGCTTGTATTAAATTCTTATTCATAATGTTTATTTTAAAAGTAATTCTCATTAAACACCATAGTCAACACAGATATTATAAAACAAAAAAAAACCGGGTTTACACCGGCAAGAAAGAAGAAACAAAAAACAATTCCTCATATAAACAAGTACAATGATCGGCTCAGCTTCAATACGTATTTGGTAAACATAATCACAAATATAAATACTACTATTTTTGTAGCGTACAGACAGCTACTCAAATAGCTTCATCAACAGAAAACTTTATCTCTAAGATTAAAATAAATTTCACTGAAGATCTTTAATTGTATTGCTATCCACTTCAATCCTAAGAAAAATTTTATCTAAAGCACGATTATTAATTTCTGGTATCCCCGCCCAATCAACTGCTTTACTATTTTCATTTGCACAATTTAATGCTTCAAAATATTCATATGCCAAAGACATAGCTGAAGCACGAATAAAACTTATGCGAGGAGAGTTAAGCCCAAGTTGGGCTATCTCTATGTCACACAAGTCAGCAACCCTTTTCTCTAAAACAGAATTAACATATGAAGATAAAATCCTACCAGGCATTGCCTGATATAGTGAAGCAATAAACTGACCCCTGAATACTTGCTGTTCACCTGAAGCCAGCCCAAGAGCTTTATAGATATCAGTAGCACGACAGAACTCATCGGTCATTATGGAAATTTCTTCTGGAATCAATAAGTCTCGTATTTTTTCCGTTATTTTTCCTTCAGGCATTTGCAATAGATTAATAATTAATTATTTATTTATTCTTTTTCACCCTGTCTAAAACCAGTCTATAACCATCCATTCCGTAGTTAAGCCATTGACTGACTCTTGCTATTGTCGCACTGCTGATTCCCGTTTCCTTTTCAATTTCCTTGTACGAAATTCCCTCATCCAGCATTCTTGCTGATTTCCATCTGCCTGCAAAAGACTTAATCTCAGGTACTGTCATCAAATCTCTAAAAAACTTTTTTGCTTCGTTAATATTTCTGAGCTTTAAGATAGCTTTTAAAAGGTTTTCCACTTCTGTGGAATCAACATGTTTGTCTACTTTCATACACTAATGTTAATAATTAGTATCTCTATAATAAGTGTGGTATGGATTATATCAAAAATTGCTCATTTTTGCAGGAATGAAGTATAATTATTTATATGGAAACCTTCACTTCAAGAAATCAAAAACCAGCGAGAAGAAAAACAAACTTTTTCAGAGACGTCCTACCTTTTTTTACTTTACTGATTTTTATAGCCGCTGTATGTGCAGGGGTTTTTTCTCTTGTCCCGAAAGGCGAATCGGTCGAACAGTATAAGTCAAACAAAAAGAAAGATGTGTATGAATTTACCGGAGCAACAAGCAGAAAATGGATACTCAAAGGTGTTGAGTTTAAGAACGGAGAGAATCAAGCAAAGTTCAGTGTTACAGTTACAGACGCCTACATAGATAAAGACCTTGATATGAAATGGAGGCTTGAGGATACCGATTTTTCAGGTAACATGGAAAAGACTTCAGACAATACCTATGAAGGAATTATTGACAGTACAAATATCACACCAGGTAAATACAAACTGATCGGAGCAATACCAAAGGAAGGAAGTAACGTATCAGAAGTAAAAAGCACGCCCGTAGAAATAAATATTTCATACGCTCTATACTCAGCATGGACAATAGACTGGGAAGGAATGGATGTATCGAACACCTTTTTGAACCAGATGGATCAACTAAGTAAGGATCATCACAATATGCCAATGACTCATATGTTCAATCCGAGAATCTACACTGCATTTGGTCCTGCCAACTACAACTTCTGGACAAACTGGGTACTTGATAGAAAAGCAAAATTCGGAGATGAGATAGCTATGCACATGCATATGTGGTTCGATATGGTAAGAGCCGCTGGAGTGACACCCAGAACAACAAATGCCTGGAGAAAATACGGAAATGGAAGAGATGTACCAATGTCTGAGTACACTTACGAAGAAACAAAACAGATTCTCGACTGGGGTATAAAACAATTCCAGGCACATGGGCTTGGAACTCCGGTATCCTTCAGAGCTGGAGGCTGGTTCGCCAATCTTGATAACCTCAAGGCAATGGAGGCAGTCGGATTTAAGATCGACACTTCCGGTCGTGACGGAAGAGCATGGGGAGATGCAGATTCTCCCGTACCAAGTAATTGGAGTCTGGGACCCAGAACTCTTCCCTACCACCCCTCAGAGATAAACTTAAATTCAGACAAACCTGCTCCAAATCTTAAGATATGGGAATTTCCGAATAATGGTCGAGATTCCTATACCTATACTTATGAAGAAATGCTCATCGCCTTCAATGACAATCTTGGAAACGGGATTCTTGATACCAGAAGATGCATAAACTTTCTAACTCATCCACACTGGTTCAACATTGATAAACCGAAGCTTGAGAAATTGTATAGTGACATAGATCAACACCTGTTCTCTAAAGATCAGGGACCAGTCATCTATAGCACACTTGAACAGATCCTGCCCGCCTGGGAAGCAGACGAAGCCAGAGCAGGTGACCAGGAGTAACAGGACTGAGCTGGCGCAGGAGAACAAAAGGTAGCGTAGCAAAAAACAGCACAGCAGAATTGTAGTGTAACGTACAAAACAAAGCGTGAACACAGTACAGCAAAGTCGAGCCTGGAAAAATAGAGAGCATAGCAGAAATGAAAAAGTATGTTACTTCCTCTTACTGTAGACCAGTGCCGCAAGAATTGTAGTCAGCGGAATAGCAAACATCAGCCCTATACTTGCTGAGACGGTTCTCAATGCATCTTCCATAAATGACCCATTGTAGAGAAAATCATGTGGCTCAGCAAAATCATAGCTTGCCAGCAGAAGAAGAGGTAAAGAAGAAGCGGCATATATCCAGAAAATAGAATTGATGGCCGCCGCCGCATGATCCTTTCCCACATTCATCGCCTTCGAATACAGTTTTCTCGTGTCCAGATGAGAGTTAGCCTTGCTCAATTCATGAACTACCGATGCCTGAGTCAGTGTAATGTCATCAAGAATTCCTATTCCGCTTAAAATAACTCCAGAGATGAGCACCGATCCCATATCAAAATCAAGTTGGCTCATACTCAGGAGATAGAAAGTGTCCTCAGAACTATACCCTGAAATCTGAAGTAGTGATCTAAACACCATGCTAATGGCAAGAATCGTAAAGAGACTAAAAAAACTACCTGAAAGGGCTACGACCGTTTTTTTGTTCACCCCATGAGAGATAAAAATAGTCGTTGTTATTATTATGACGCCACAAAAGAATGTCAATGGTATTGGATGCCAACCTTTGAGTATTAAGGGAACCATCAGCTCATAAATCGTAAAGGCACTAAGAATAAGACCAATGATTGAGGCAAAGCCCTGCCATCTCCCGATGATCACAGCAATCATTGCGAAAAATACCAAAAAACCTAGAAATGCGTAAGTACGTCGTTCAATATCAAAATCCACAAGCTCCCTTGGAATGTAATCAGGATCTGCCAGATCTATAGAGTCGGTGAAAGAGACTTTTGTCAATAGTAATTTTAGAAGGTAAATAACTACAAATGACAAAACAAGAGTAAGAAGCTTTACAGCGATCCTCTTCAACTCCTTCTTATTTTTGATAGAAAAAACCTTAATTAGTGGAAATTTCATGGATTAATATTAACAGAAAGTACTTTGTATTGAATAGCTTGAAATCAGCAATATTTTGATTTACTCCATCTGAAAACCAGAAGTCAAAGAAAACTCAAAAGATGGAAGCAAATTAGCATCAAATGTCTCTTATCAGCTTCATCATCACTTCGTTGAACGGATAGTAATGATCTTCCCTGAGTAGCATTTTTACCTCTATTTCAGGATCAATACTTGAGACAAATTCCTTGACTGACTTATAGCTTCCAAGGGGATCCTGGGAATTTTGCAAAACTTTAACTATTTCTGGAGGAAGACTTCCAAGAACTTCAAAAGCTTTTTTAGCACTCTCACTGAGACTTCTGTAGGGAATTCCCATAAGTAACAGTTTTTCGATCCTCTCTGAAAAATTGTGAACAATATTTACTGCTACAAGAGAGCCAATTGATTTGGCAAGAATAACAAGCCCTTCATGCCTGTCTCCCTTTTCAAGCATTTCAACAACTTGATTAACTTCTTCTCTGAGTTCAAAATCTTCATCGTTCCCGCTTTCCCAATGATTCCACTCCACTACCTCAAATGCAATTCCAAACTTCACGAATTCATTTTTCACTTCTTCAGTCCACTTCTTGTTTTTCTCAGAAAAACCTGGAAGGAGTAAGTATTTCATAAAATCAGTATAGCTGAGCATTTTCACTTTGCAAAGGAAGTCCTCTATAATCTACCTAGTAAACAACCAGAATTATGAAAAAATACTCGTTATTTGCACAAAAAGAACCATATAAGACACATCGATTAAAAGTTTCAAAAATTCACACCCTTTATGTTGAAGAGTCCGGAAATCCGAAGGGTAAACCAATAATTCATCTGCACGGAGGTCCAGGAGCCTGGGCAAAACCGAAAAATCGCAAATTTTACAATCCTAAAAAGTACAGGATAATACTTTTCGACCAAAGAGGATGCGGAAGAAGCACACCTCAAGGAGAAATCAGAGAAAACACAATATGGAATCTTGTGGAAGATATGGAAAAAATCAGAGAATCGCTCGGAATAGAAAAATGGCACATCCACGGTGGAAGTTGGGGAAGCACACTTGCACTTGCCTATACTGAAAAATACCCTAAGAGGGCCACAGCTCTGATACTAAGAGGAGTATTTACATTTAGAAAAAAGGAACTCAACTGGTTCAATAATTTCGGAGCAAGTGAGATTTTTCCGGACGCATGGGAAAAGCTGGTCAAAGCTACACCCAAGAAATACAGGGACAACCCAATGGATTATCTTATAAAAAGAGTTCTTAAAGGCACAGGAAAAGAAAAACTTAAATACTCAAAAGCAATATCAGAATGGGAAGACAGTATCATGCAGCTTCTACCGGAAGAAAACAAAAAAGAGGAGGAAACAGATAATAAAGAAATTGTTAATTCAAATCTGGTATATGCACACTATGACATAAACCGCGGATTTCTGAAGGAAGGACAGCTTATAAAAAACGCTTCAAAGCTTAAGGGTATTCCCGGAGTCATCATACAAGGAAGATACGACATAATATGTCCAGTAAGGACCGCCTGGGATCTTCATAAAGCCTGGCCAGAGGCTGATTTCCATATTGTGCCTGTCGCAGGACACAGCTCGGCAGATTCAGGAATAACTGAGAAATTATTGGAGTATATCGAGAAATTCTCCAGAATCTAAGCTCATGTAAATATAGACAGGTTCCCCTCGTTATTTCCTTCAGGAGTACTCACTGGTTTTCTATTAATCACAATTGCGAGGAAACCTGTATTACTTAGTACTCTATTTGCTCCCCCAAAAAACACTTTTCTTATACTGAGTTTGCAATCCGCTCCGCAGCTCTCGCAAACAAATTGCAGCCCTTCAAGCGATTGTTCTTCTACTGCCACTTGAACAGCCTTAACTTTGCACCCATTTTCATCCTCCGCTTCTTCTACAATACCCATTTCAACTAATTTACAATTCGTTGGCTCCATAACAATAAATGTACTGAGAATTTAGGGAGTTATTCAATTTAATATTATACTGAAGCGAATTTACAAAATACTATCAGAACTGAACTATCAAGGTTCACTAGCACCGCATCGCCATTCTAATCCATCACAGACCTTCCACTTGAATCAAATAGTTTTCTATAATCACGAGTAACTTGAGAGGTAATTTTTGAGTAGGTATAATGGAAAAAGTAAGAATCCCCTCTATCCAGAGCATGCGCCAACATTGACATAAAAGCTACTTTCTTTGTTTCATCTTGTAGGGTAATTTCTCTCATCTCTTCATATTCCAAAATCAATTCTCTCATGGTTTTTTCCATTTTGACCTTACTGTGCCAACCTGACATGGTTGCACAGTGGCGCGCACATCTAAATAAGTACTACGCTTTATTCCCATTAAAAATGCGACAAAACTGCTAGAATGACAGATATAGTATAGTTTTTAAGTATACAACTGAAATGATAAGTACAGAGAGATTAATGGCAACATGAACTTATGGAAAGAAGGGATTAAAGCGGACTACTGATTTTCAATTAGTTTCAGAGGACTCTTGAACACCGCCATCAAATCAACGAGCGCAAAAAATCCCTTTTTTGTTATAGCTGGGGTTAAATAGGTTTCCCCGGTATTATTCCTTACATACCATTTTTCTACTTCATTTAAATATCTGGCATAAATTTCTTCTTTTCCTTCACTTGAACCTGATTCGCTATTTATATCAATCAAGGTCACTGCGAGTCCGAGTGAATTACATACGCCCTCCTGTAAACCCGTTGTCTCCGGATTTTCAGCAGACGGAAGCCATTGAATCGGGTCAAAAAACTGCTGACACAGCTCCGTTGCCAATGTATATACTGAAGCCTTAGAGTTTGATGCAAGAACAAAACTCATTCGGGTTTTATCTTCTGAATTACTATTTACAACGTCTGTTGTGTAACCCGAGACATCATCTGCATAACAACGCTCAAGAGCCAGATCTGGTATGGAGGAGATAACGACCATTTTAGAGTCTGGTAGATTTACTCTCTCTTGGATCAAATTAAAATCAGAATTGGTCCCAAAATTTTTTCCTGCTTCTACTTGTAAGTCTTGATAGAAAAAATTACCTTGAATATCTTCCAGAATACTATCCAAAAACAAATAATAATTTTTTATGAATTCTGAATTAATCACCATGTCGGGAGAATAGTTTAGAACATCAAGACTTGATTGATCATTTAACATAATTGTTTCCCCGTGTATCAGCTTTGCCCCTTTGCTTTCAAGATAATCAGACAAATCATTTGTGCGAAGATGAAAACCGCAAATTCTCGGAGTGTCAGGTGTAGAGGTTTCAGTCACTCCTGGCTTGCATGACGCGACTGAAAGTAGAGTGACCGATAAGATTGCCAATTGAGTTAATTTAGATTGTTCCATTACTTATTATTATCTTAATTATATATACAGATTCATGAACATGTGCATCAAGTATTTGTATTTGACAGTATATAAATAATGCTATTATGATTATATCATTACTTACCGCTAAGGATAGTGAGAGAGCTTTAGATTATTATATAGCCACCATGGAACAGACTACTGACTCAGAACAAAGACAAGAATTAGAAAGACATATAAACGAAGTAATAACTGACCTGACTGGCTCAGCAGATCCAATCTTTAGCACTGTGTTAAGTTATTTCCCACAAGAAGCAGAACTATTTATTGAGACTCAATTATATGCTTCCGAAAAAGAAGGTAAAATGGGAATCAGGCTAACTGTAGAACATCGTGAGGCTGGTTTTGGTTTTAAAAACAAAGAGTACTATGGAGCAAGGCAGCTTGAATATCTCCATATAAATGGGTCTACTGGGGCACCGCTATGGGAAGTAATAAAGGAAATTAAAAAGTTAAGAGGAGAAGTCGAGGAGAAAAAATATGGTGCAAATAGTACGGTTTTTATGTCGATACTTAATGCACTTAATTAAGAGAGATAGAGATGAGGAAGAAGTAAGTATAAGGAGTCAAATGGTAATTAAGACTCTTGAAGTAATGGAAGTAAGTAAGGAGGATATAGAATTTATGCGAAGTTATCTAGAGTGCGAAAAAATGGCAACTGTTTTTGAAAGAGAGGCAGCCCATCATGAAAGAGAGGCAACCCGATCAAACCAAAGAGCACAAGAGCTTCGTAAAAATAATATTGATCATTACAAAAGATATAGTGATCTAGACTAGACTAGAGCGGGTTATTTCTGAGACTCTACGGGCTTCGCCCGTAGGTTTTTTCCTTACACAAGCTTCGCTTGCCCCTTGACTTGCTCCGCCTGGTATCTCACATATCTTCTGATCTTCTCCTCATCCAAGCCCACGCTACTTACAAAGTATCCTATCGACCATAAATTCTCATTCCGCCTCAGATATTCAAACTTCTTTCTCATTTCCCTTGAACTGTTTGACTTTATATCTCCTATCACCTTGCTTATCGCATACTTCGGCGGAATTACGCACAATAAATGCAGATGATCTTCCATTATTTTTATCTCTTCTATCTTTACGTCTGGATACCTGTCTATTACGTAACTCTTTATTACCTTTTCACAGTACTCTTTCACTCATTTCTTCAACTCCTATCTACGATATTTCGGTATCCAGACTATATGGTACATATCTTGAATATCCTGCATTAAACATTCCAAACACAACGAATTCGCTTGATGGAAGCTTCGCAAATTTAAAAGGTTAAGTTGGAGTTCACCGTGGATTTAATAGCACTTTAAAACGGAAGATAATCGAGGAAATTCTCTCAAACTAGCATCCCGTTTTTGATATTAAGCCTTTCTTTTCAATATTTTAATTTGTATGGATTTTGTTTTCAAATAAATTCGGCCATCTTTATGCTCATACAAATAACCGTAAAAGTAAGTATTTACAAGTTGACCCGAACAGCCTAAAATATCACATACTTATAAATTATTATAACTATACGTCCCAAAATGAGGTTTTTAGACTTTAAGAATAAATTGAAAGACTTCATTGTTTTTGATCTGTCTGATATTCAATCATACGATCCTAAATTCAACTTGGTACAACTTTCACAATGGCAGGACAAAAGTTATATTAAAAAAATTATCAAAGGTAAGTATATCTTTTCAGACCTTGAATTCAGTGAAGAGATACTATTCGTAGTTGCAAATGAGTTGTTATCCCCCTCATACATTTCGATGGAAATGGCTCTTTCATGGTACGGTGTCATCCCTGAAGGTGTTTATTCTATCACTTCTGTGTGCACACAGAGAACAATAAACTACAAAACCGCAGTCGGAAACTTCAAGTATAGAAAGATAAAAAAAGAAGGTTTCTTTGGAGATATTGTAAATGAGGCAAAAGGCATAAAGAGAAGTTATAGAATAGCAACCCTCGAAAAAGCATTAGTAGACTTTTTCTATTATCATAATGGAATAAAGAATAAAGAGGACATAGAGGGACTGAGATTTAACCCTGAAGTAATTAAAAATATTGATCAAGACTTATTAAAGAAGTATACAGCCTCCATGGGAAATGAGTCATTAACTCAAAGAATTGATCTGTTAGTTAGGCAATATAGTAATGATTAGTTTAAGGGAAATAAAAGAAAACTACCCACAAGAATTACAAAGTTTTTCACTGGGAATACTTCGCGAGTATATTCAGTATAAAATTTTGGAGATAATATACAGTTCAAGGTTCAACAACAATCTTATTTTTATGGGAGGTACCTCGCTTAGAATTATCTACAACAACCAAAGATTTTCGGAAGACCTGAATTTTGATAATCTTGGCCTCACTAAAGAGAACTTTGAGAAGCTAGTTTATTTGGTAAAGAACGCTCTTCAGAATGAGGGCTTTGATGTTGAAACTAAAGTAATATACAAGAAGGCATTCCATTGCTACATCAAGATTCCCGAAATCCTGTTTAAAGAAGGACTCTCGGGTCTACCCAATCAGAAAATCACCATTCGTATTGATACAACACCTCAGAACTATGATTATAAGGTTCATGTCTACCTGTTGGACAAGTTTGATGTTTATCAGAATGCCCAGGTTGTCCCAATTGAGACTCTAATGTCTCAGAAAATTGCAGCTTTATTGGAGAGGGAAAGAACAAAGGGTCGGGATTTCTTCGATATTTCCTTTATGATTAGCAGAGGCATCAAGCCTGATGTGAAGTATTTGAAAGAAAAACTAAATCTAAAAACCCTGAGAGAGTTGAAAATAGCTTTACTGAAACGCTCAAATGAGGTAAATCTAAAAGAATTGGCCGAAGAGGTTAAAAGTTTTCTTTTTAAGCCATCTCAGTCAAGTAGAATAATAAATTTCCCAGACCAAATTCAGCAAATTGCTGAGTGATTTTCTGTGAAGTTGTGAGGTGAAAAATGACCTCACGGGGCGAGTTTACAAACCAGATACTTGATGAGTTAGATAAATTGATTAAGCTATTTGGTTTATCCTTCCAAATATCTCATTAATAATTTCTAGGTCAATTTTATCAGTGAGCAATTCCTTTGCTTCTCGTAGATCAACATACCACATTCCCTTACCTTTCTTTAGCTCAAACTGCCTTTCATCAACATTCACTTTCCAAAGATAAACATACATAATCCTTTGATACTCACTGCTTTCATATTTTTTGAGGAGTTCCGTATCACCTTCCCCAATGCTTATAGATAGTTCCTCCAAAGTTTCTCTCATCAGACCTTCTATCGGAGTCTCCCCTTCTTCAATACTACCCCCAAAGAAACCCCATGGAGGTGGTTTAGTCCTATTCTATCTTGAATAAGAATTTTATTTCCTTTGAATGAGATTAGTATTGCTTTTTGGATCATTAGAAATATTTTTCTGTATAATTATACTTCAGAAATTACATCAAAGCCTTTATAACTTCCTGTTACTGCAAGCCCAAAAACATTTTCAGAAACATTATTGTTTATGATTTTCTTCGCTGTTTCATTTAATGTGGCGCCGGAACCAACAGCGTCATCAATCAAAAGTACATTTTTAAAAATTCTCTTATCTTCCAGGATGAAAGTATTACTTGCATTTATTATTCTATCTCTCATCTTACTAAGAGTCTTTTGTGGCACAATTACATCTGTTTTTATCTTTGAGATCTTTATCACGGGAAGCTTCAAATTTAGATTCCTTTCGAGTTCCTTCATAAATTGGACTTCCCTTTTCACTGTTGGGGGGATAAAACCTACAGCTTCAATTTTATAAAGCTTTATCACCTTATTAATATTTTTTTGAGCAATTTCGGAGATGCTTTTAATTCTTTTTTTATCCTGACTTTGTTTAGCATACAAAAGTAGTTGCCCAAGTTTCGTTTTCCCGAATTGTGGAATAGAATAAAAATCTATATAAAATACTTCCTTAAGGAAATTATTCTTGAAAGAGGTATTAAATTTCGCGGTTGCATTTATTAAACCATTCTTTCTCTCTTTGTTTATATCTTCCAAAATCCCATAGTATTTGTAGATTTGTTTTTTTGGGTCCAAGTTTCTTTCGGTGCACCATTTTATAAATCCTTTGATACCGATAAAGGATTCTCCTAGTGGAGTTATGTAAAGAAAGTTCGCTTCCACACTTTTCTCAATTTTCTTTTCTACTTCGAAAATATTTTCTTTTGTATCCTCAAGTACTTTTATCTTGTAGAAAACCTTAGGTGGCATTCCCACTTTTGTCAATTTATTCAATCTCACAAGTTTGGAGAGCTGTTTGAAAACGGCCCTTTCTGAAATACCCAGATATTCAGTCAGTTGCCTGACTGATACTTCTCCCTGGTCCTTAATGTATTGTATTATCCTTTCCGATGTTTTCATAAATGGATTATATCACAATGAGTTCATGGTTCACCCTGAACCCTGAACTTATTTGTTTTTCAGTCAAAGTTAAAAAATGTTGAAAAAAGCCTGCACGATAAGTTAGCTGGTGTAGGCGAGTATTGGGATAAATATAAGTTTTAATTATGGTTTACTATCAAGCAAAAAATGACCCCGAAGGGCGAGTTTACAAACCAGATATTTGCTGAGTTAGGCAGTTTATTTAAGCTATTTGATTTATCCTTTCAAATACCTCATCTATAATTTCTAGATCCATTTTGTCGGTAAGCAACTCCTTTGCTTCTTGTAGGTCAACATACCTCATTCCTTTACCCTCTTTTAGCTCAAACTGACCTTCATCAATATTCACTTCCCAAAGATATACATACATGACCCTTTGATGCTCGCTGTTTTCATATTTCTTGATAAGTTCCACCTCTGTCTCCTTTATATGTATAGACAGTTCCTCCAAAGTTTCTCTTATCAGACCTTCTATCGGTGTCTCCCCTTCTTCAATGCTACCTCCGAAGAAACCCCACGGAGGCGGCTTATGCCCTGTTCTATCCTGAATGAGAATTTTATTCCCTTTGAATGGAATTAGTATTGCTTTTTGGATCATTGAAACTACACTTGACAATGCCATCATTGATGATATACTAAAGTATCACGATGGGGGAACTACCAAAGGGTTTTGTCCCGAGGGAATGTCTCCCTTTTTTTATTTCTTTTTTGTGTTTCTCTTTCCCCTGTACTCAACTTTTTCCCTAAACTGTTGAACACTTGTAATATATTCTGCATATTTCCGAAGAAGAGATGAGTATTTATGATTTGGAGTTATTATCTTAACAAGCTTATCACTATCCTCAAGATACTCAACTAAACAATAGAAATCTCCATCACCAGTAACTATAATGGCTTTATCGTATTCACCAAAAAGAATCATGGTATGAAGTACAAGTTCGGCATCCACATTTCCTTTAACTGTCTTTCTTTTTCCCTTGCTAAATTCGAGAGTTGGTTTGAAAATTAGTATATAACCCGCCTCTTGAAGAAAAGTATATAGCTTCTCGTTGCCCGGAACATGCCCTATAAAAAGATATGCTTTTGAAACGTTATACTTGTCTTCCAGGTATACCCTGAATTTCTTAAAATCCAGATTCCAACCAGCATTTTTGACTCCGAGATCGAGATTTTGAGAATCGATAAAGGCATAAATTTTCGTTCTTTTCATGGAAGAAGTATATCAGAAAGGGGAGAGTGAATAAAAAAAGGTATTCAGTTGTGAATTATTTGTTACTTGAGATCAATAGAGCAATTTGCCCTGTCAGAATGACCTCACGGAGAATCGAACTCCGATTGCCGGGATGAAAACCCGGTGTCCTAACCGTTAGACGATGAGGCCATCTAGGCGGACACATTATATCAACTATGTGTCTTTTCTCAAAGCGACAATTCTCGCACTAATGAATTTATAAAGTAGACAATCTGTATAGAATCATTGATCAAAACCATCTCTTATTTCCTGTAATCACGATAAAAGCGATCCTAGGCAAAAGCTCCAGTGACAGAAGGGATTCAAATGAAACACAAAAAGAATTTCAACATGACAGTGACTACCTTGATGCATAACTGAAAATTTGGAATTTGCAAATCGTTTTGAGTCTCAATCCTTTTCCTCCTGTGATCTAAAGTAATAACCGATCACAAATCCGAGTGGTGCAGCAAGTATTCCAGATACAGTCAACATTGCTTCTTTCAAATTACTTATCTTATCCCCTTCTGAAAAGACTGAAATCACAATTACAGAAATAAGTACAATGAAAAAACCAACAAGAAAAACCGAGGCTACTCTCCCTCTTATGTCCTCTTTTTTCACTGCAACATTTATCTGATCACCCGGTTTAATTTCTGGTATTTTCTCAACTTTCCTGGCACCCAATTTCTTCTGATCGGAAGCACTCGACACAGTGAAAACATCAAGACTAGATTGCTTTTTAGTTGTCTTCAATGCCATCTTCGTATTTGAATGTTTGATTATATTCTTTAAAATCATCTATCTCCAGCTTTTCACCTCCAGATTCAAGCTTGACCCTTCTCCCCATTGCAAGCTTTAGTAGAGCAAGACCTTTACTGATTACCTCTCCAGGAGATTCGAGCTTCATTTCTTTTTGTATTTTTTTTACCTCTTTTGACAGATTCGGAGGCAAAACCACTGCAACATTATCTTGAGCCATAACAGATTATAACACTTAATGACACAACAGAGCATCAGCCTTAGTTAGACGAATCAATTACAGTTTATCCGGGAGCTTAATTACACGACAGAGCATCAACCTTAGTTAGACAGCTAAAAATGTTGTCAGACAAGAAAACGTAAATGACTCAACATGTCAACATTACAGATAATAATATCTTGTTTTGCAATAAACTGAAGCTCAACATTTGTCGCAAGTAAGTTTAGAACTATAACTAATAAACAAAACGCTTTTCCACTGCAAGAAGAACAGCAAGAACCGGGAGCTTAATCCCCTCATTGAATCTCATTATTTTATATTTGCTTTCGTCCTTTACCAAAACCAGATAATTTACGATAGGCTCAAGCGCCTGTGTGAAAAAACCAGTATCCTTTGGGTTTATTTCAAGAAAAGCAGAGATCAACCCTGCAAGCTTCAATGCAAAGATATTGTGATACTTTTGCAGGATCCATTCAGGGCAGGAATAAAATTGTCTTGTGAGTTTTATACTTTCACAAAGCTCCAGCTCTGAAATTTCTTCCAGAAAAGGAACTTTATTTGTCTGGTCTTGCCCAGGAAGATAACCTACACCCCTTTTCCTCAGCTCTTCAACAAGCTTATCAATATTGTTACTTCCCAAGCCCGTCTGTCCATAAAAATAACCCATAGGCTTTTTAGTCACCTTGGCAATCTTCTCAAGATTTTCTCTTGCACTGCTACGACCATTTTCGTATCTACTTATCATTTCCCACGTTACACCAAGCTTTTTGGCAACATCCAATTGTTTGAGACCGGCGTCTTTTCTGGCCTTTCTAATTTGTAAACCGATTTCTTTATCAGTCATTGAGAAAAGATAAATATAGAATACAATTACCTACATAGATAGAATAACACTCTATATCTGACTTGTAAACAAATAGTAATAGAAAGAACGTTATTGGGAGATATCGTAAAACGCTCTTCCTCCAACCATTGCGGCATTATCAACGCACAGTGACAGTTCAGGGTAATGGAGTTCGTATTCCAGCTCTGAAGACTTGGTGGTCATTACCTCACGAAGTCTTGAATTTGCGGCTACCCCTCCTGCAATAGCAATAGTATTTATCCCCAAGCTATTTGCTGCTTCAATAGTCTTATAAACAAGCGTCTCCACCACTGCCTCCTGAAAAGAAGCCGCTATATCTGCGTAAAGATTGGATCTCAGCTCTTTACTCAATTCTTCTTTTTTATTTTCAGGAAGTGAGCTCAAATCATATTCTTCCTGTCCTTTGATCTCCTTCAGTTTATAAGCAACTGCAGTCTTGAGTCCTGAGAAACTAAAATTCAGATCCTCACTTTTCATAAGTGGCCTTGGAAAATCATAAGCTCTTTCATCCCCTTCTTTTGAAATCCTATCTATTTCAACTCCGCCTGGATATGGAAGCTCCAGCATCCTTGCCACCTTATCAAATGCTTCACCAGCAGCATCATCCTGTGTTTCTCCCACCACCTTATACTTTGAAGGAGAACTCACCAAAAGCAATTCTGTGTGCCCGCCTGAAACAAGTAGACAGAGATAGGGATACTCAATTTCAACATATTTCTTTCCCTTACCATCTTTCTTTCCCTTACCATCTTTCTTTCCCTTACCACCGGCCTTCGATCTTCCCCCAAGATTAAATTCCAGCCAGTTTGCATGAACATGTGCTTCAAGGTGATTTACAGGAATTAGAGACTTTCCAATTGACAATGCAAGTCCGTTTGCATAGGCATATCCCGTGACAAGAGCCGGCGGAAGTCCAGGCTCAGCTGAAACTGCGACAGCATCTATATCCCCAATCTCCACTCCTGCCTGATCCAGAGCAGACTCCACTACAAATGGAAGTGCCTCCAGATGTTTACGTGCTGCTACCTCTGGAACAACACCGCCATAATTTTGGTGAATCTCAATTTGAGAAGAAACAATATTTGAAAGAATTTCTCTTCCATCTTTCACGACAGCCGCTCCAGTTTCATCACAAGTTGTCTCAATACCAAGAATGAGCATAAAACTCTAAAGCTAAAAATTAGCCATAAAAATATTTTCCCAAGACTACTTTTTTCATAACTTCTCTGGGAACAAATCTTTGTACACTTTTTCTGTCTGCGAAAGAACCCTCTCCCACCTATACCTTTTCGCACCCCTTCTCGCACTGTCGCCCATTTTATCACGAAGTCTCGGATCGGCAAGAAGCCACTGAATTTTGCTTGCCCAAATTCCTAGATCAACTGGATCAACCAGCACCCCAAATTCTTCCTTTACAATATCCCCAGGTCCTCCAACATTGGTGGATAATACAGGCAACCCAGAAGCCATAGCCTCGACAAGAGTAATCCCAAAAGCCTCATGAAGACTGGGAAATACAAAAAGATCAGCAAGAGCAAAAAGATTATTCACTTGCTCCTGACTTAAGTTTCTTTCCAGAAACAATACATTTTCATTGTCTTCATAAAGTTTTTTCAATTCAACAAGATAACCGTCATCAGCCCCTGAAATTATAAACAATACATTCTTTAACTTATGAACAGCATGCTTAAGATTTTGATACCCCTTTACCTTATGAATTCTACCTGCACTCACCACGAAATTTTTCCACCTTCTTGTGTCAATGTTATAGTCTTTGATAATCTTTTCTGAATCCCCTTTTTCAAAAAACCGTTCGTTTATTCCGTTCGGGACAAGTGTAATTTTTTCTTTCTTGATTTTAAATTTCTCAAGAACCGGGTACTCCTCTTTACTCAAAATGATTACATGATCAATAAATCTGCTGAGAATTTTTCCTGCCGTTAAATCGTGAATTTTAATCAAGAAATTCAGTAAAGACATCCTGGAACCCTTTTCTACAACAAAAGGATTATGAGTACTTACTACTATTTTCTTCCCCTTCAACTTAGCCGCAAGCAAAGCTGCATAAACTTCAAATTTTCTAAATCCGTGCACATGGACAATATCAAAATCCCTCCTCAGTAATTTGAAAAACAATGAAGGATAGAACTTATGGAAATGACTGAAACCAAACCACGTAAAGCATCTAGTAACCTGTATTCCACCGACTTCAGATATTTTTTCTTTTATCCTCCCCTTTTTCGTAGAGTCCGAAGTGATAACTTCAACATCATACCCAGCCTCTTTCAATTTTTCCGAAAGAGATAAAACCTGTGTTTCCACACCACCAACTACCGGGTGAAAAAAAGTTGTAACTTGGATAACTTTCATAAAGTAAGTAAAGAAATTTAAGTGACTGAGAGAGTTGCTACAACAATTACTATAATCTGTACAAAAACAGATACAAACAGAACACCTACTGCCGGCCTTGCAAAATTCTTCCAGCCGGTCTGATCAGATAGATCCCTGCTTGTAAGCTTCTGAAGTGAATATACAAGAAGACCAACAAGACCAATCACTCCTGTAGCCACAGCAGTATACTTAACTATGTTGACAAATTCCTCAATGAAAACATCCATTATTTAGTAAACGAGAAAGACCCTCCTATAAAATCTACAATAACAGTATCTCCTTTTTTATATTCTCCTTCAAGAATTTTTCTACTTATTGGACTTTCTACTTCCTTTTGAATCGCACGCCTGAGAGGTCTGGCTCCAAGCTGAGGATCATAGCCAAGCTCCGCAAGTCTTCCTTTCGCCTTCTCACTTACTTCCATTGATATTCCCTGCGCATTAAGAAGATTTTTTGTTTTTTCAAGCTGAAAAGAAATTATTCCTTTAATTTGTTCCTGATTCAAAGGTTTAAACACAATAATTTCATCAATTCTGTTCAAAAACTCTGGTCTAAAGACTTTTTTAAGTTCCTCAAGAAGAAGCTTTCTTAGGTCATCCCACTTTTGCATCACATCATCATCCCTTTTCTTTGATCTTAGCTTAATCACCCCACTTTCTTTTTTTGAGTCTACCCCATTTATAGTCCTGAAATCCTGAATTCTTTCGAGAATCAGATTGGAACCAACATTGCTTGTAGCAATAATTATGCAGTTTTTAAAGTCTACTGTTCTTCCCTTCCCGTCTGTAAGTCGCCCGTCATCAAGTATCTGCAAAAGACTATTGAAAACATCGGGGTGAGCTTTCTCAATCTCATCAAAAAGAACAACCGAGTACTGCTGTCTTCTAATCTTTTCCGTAAGCTGACCACCCTCCTCATACCCAACATATCCGGGTGGCGAACCAATCAGTCTAGCAATTGAATGCTTTTCCATGTATTCACTCATGTCCAATCTGACTATCTTATCTTCATCGCCAAAGACGTACTCAGCAAGTGATTTCGCTAGTTCTGTCTTACCAACCCCGGTAGGTCCTAAAAACAGAAAAGATGCAATTGGTCTGCCCGGATCTTTGAGTCCCACCCTGGCTCTTCGCACTACATCAGAAACAAGAGTTACTGCTTCATCCTGACCTACTATTCTGTTGTGAAGTTTATTTTCCAAATCAAGAAGTTGCTGCATTTCTTCCTGCTTGAGTTCACTTACAGGTACACCCGTCATTCTCGAAACAACATTTGCAATATCTTCCAATACAACCTCAGGAGTAGCTGTCCCCCTGGTTTTTAACCACTTCTCCTCTAATGGGGCTAGATCTGCTTTAAGCCCTTCAATTTTCTGCTTAATCTCAGCTGATTCTTTATGCTTATTTGCTCTGCTCAATGCTTCTCTCTCAACCTCCAGTTTTTTAACCTCATTCTTTAAATTCTTTATTTCCTCGGGCTCAGTTGTATAAAAAAACCTAACATGACTTGATGCCTCATCCACCAAATCTATAGCTTTATCTGGAAGAAACCTATCCTTAATATATCTATCAGAGAGTCTTGCAGCTCCAATAATTGCTTCCTCTGAAATCTTTATTCTATGATGAGCTTCATATTTATCCCTTATTCCCCGGAGAATTTCTATGGTTTCCTCTACAGTTGGTTCTTTCACCAAAACCGGCTGGAATCTTCTTTCAAGTGCGGCATCCTTTTCAATATATTTTTTGTACTCATCAATAGTTGTCGCTCCAACAACTTGAAGGTCTCCACGGGCAAGTGCCGGCTTCAACATATTTGCCAGATCCAGCTCACCTTCTCTAGCACCTGAACCCACAATAGTATGAAGTTCATCAATAAATAAAATCACCTCTCTGTCAGATTTCTCCAATTCTTCAATTACTTTTTTTGCTCTCTCTTCAAAATCTCCCCTGAATTTCGAACCCGCTACCAGTAAACCCAAATCCAGTGCCTTCACTTTCTTGTTTTTCAGAACTTCAGGTACATTCCCTGTCACTATTCTTTGAGCGAGTCCTTCTGCTATTGCCGTCTTTCCCACTCCAGGCTCCCCGATTAATACAGGATTATTCTTTTTTCTCCGGGATAATATTTCTATCACCCTGGTTATCTCCTCAGCCCTCCCAATAACTGGATCTATCTTTCCCTGTCCAGCAAGTTCTGTAAGGTCTTTACTGAACTGATCAAGATTTGGAGTTTCAGATTTTTCTTTAACTTTTGTTCCTTTCTCATCACCTTCTCCGACAATTTTTACAACAGCTTGTCTAGCCTTTGTGTGCGAAACCGCATATTTGGAAAGGATCTGTGAAGCAAGACCTTCACCTTCTCTTATTAGTGCAAGGAAAATATGCTCAGTCCCTATATATTTGTGCCGCAATTCTTGAGCTTCCTGATATGCAAGTTCTATTACCCGCTTTGCTCTGGGAGTGAGACCAAATGCCGAACCCTCATATTCCCCTTGCCCTGTCTGCTCCTCAAGAAGGGTTCTAAGTGAAGCTTTATCTATATCCAATTCTTTAAAAATCCTTTCTAATACTTCGTCTTTATCTGCAAGAGAATAGAGAAGATGTTCTGTATCAATGTTTCTATTCTTTTTTTGAAGAGCAAAATATGCCGCAGCCTGAATCGATTCCTTCGTCCTTTCTGAAAACATCTCGGTAATATCTATACGCTCCTGAGGTCCGGCATAATCAGAAAAAGTATGGAAAGAATCCTCCCCACGACTAAAGGGATCAAAAAAATTTGTTCCCGAAGAAATCTCTTCAACACAGGGCTGACAAAGATTCACCACCTGCTTCTGCCCATTTATGACAGTTGTATATGTGCTCTTTGCTTCCCTTTGTTTACATCTCTGACAGATCATAATAATCTCCGTTGAATATCCTTAAGTGTAACAAATTGGCAGACAATGGTCAACAGTGCTAATATTCATTCAACCCCTTCAACAATGGGCACAAAAACGTAGCCGGGATAAATTTTCTCCGATGTATCTTCCTTTGTTTCTCTTATGATAACCCTTATATCATTTTCTTTTGTTGGAACAACAAGCTTCCCACCAATCTTCAGTTGGTCAATTAATTCCTCAGGGATCAAATCATATGCTGCTCCAACGTGAATACCGTCATATGGAGCCCCCTCTGGAAAACCTTTTGACCCATCCTTTAGATAAATCGTTACATTTGAAAACTCTGGATATCTGGAAATACTTTCTCTTGCCTGCTCAGCAAGAAGTTGTATTCTTTCAAGACCTATTACTTTGCCTTCCGAACCAACAATTTTCCCAATGAGAGCCGAGACAAATCCTGATCCCGCTCCAATATCGAGATACTTCCCCCCAAGTTTCGGATTTAAAAGTTGAAGCATTTGTGCAACAACAGTAGGTTGAGAAATAGTTTGTCCAAAGCCTATTTCAAGAGCCATATCCGCATATGCATAGAATCTATCTTCCGACTTCACGAAATCCTCCCTTTTGACAGTACGAAACGCTTCCTTTATCCTCGGCTCCTTTACCACACTATTGGACTCATAACACAAGACCTTTGTGAGATGTTCATGAGTCCAGACAAATGGGGACGCTCCACCAAACCTATCAATATCGATTTTCCTGGGCATACTGCACAAATAAAATTTGTAGTCTATTGTAGCAAATCAGATACTTCTATAGAATAAAATATTCCTGAATTATGAAAATTGAAAACAGCAAGGGAAAAAAACTTGAAATCTATGTCCCAAACCAGAAGAAAGGGTTTCCTGTTGTCGCAGTCGGATTCATAGCAGTTGCTGTATTGACTTTCATTACAACACTCCAGGTACAGAAGCACGACTATGGAAATCAGATAATTGCTTCAAACAGAGGAAAGGTACTTTCATCAAGTGACGTACCAGACGAATGTGATAAAGCAGGGATAAATCTGGCAGGTGGTTTTGATCTCATGACCCAATCAAATTACCGTAGAGCTCAAAGCCACAGTATGAAGTGGATACTTGCTATCGCCACAAAGGAAGAAGAAGCTGGAATAGTTGCAGAAAAAATAAAAGAGGCTTCAAATTACGGACTTACTACAATAGTGAGAATCTGTTACCACGATAGCTGTCATTTTAAAAATCCAAATGATTACATAAATTTTCTAAAAGCTGTTGCATCTCAAACAGGAGGAATCGATTTTTATGCCATTGCAGGACCAAACGAACCAATGAATGAAAACTGGCTACCAGGTACTGAAGATATTCCTATCCCACTCCCATCTAATGACGAAGAAATAGACAGAATAGCAAAAGCTGCAAGTGATTATATGAACACCATTATTATTGGTATGAAAGGAACCAGCAATGTTCATCTACTCAGTCCAGCTTTCAACATGACAAGCCATTTGAAAGAAAAATTGCATGCACGGATGATTGCTCACGGTGCAAATTTTGCTGGTCTTGAAGGAATCGCCGGTAACCTCTACAACGTACACGGTACGATCATTACTCAATGGGTTGATGCAGCAAAGGAAATGTACCCTGGACAAGATCTATATATCACTGAGACAGGTGATTTTGACCACGACATCGGCAGGTTAGCAAGCGAAATTAATAGCGCAATTTATGCAGAAGAAAGAGTAAAAGCATTTCTTCTCTTCAATGCATTTGGAACAAATCCTGATGTAAATTTTAGATATGCAGTCATGACCGACGCAGAAATTGCCGAAGCTCTGGGAGGTGAATGTTCTTCGATTATTCCTGAAGGTCCAGTTCCTCCAGCCACTGGAGACCTCGTTTCATCGTGTCCTTTTGACGGAGACTTTTCTCACGATCTCGTAAGCTGTCAGATAAATGAAGACTTTGAAACTATCGAGGGAGGAGGCAAGACCACACCTGCTATCGGGGACTGTGGTCCTGGGACAGAACTCTGTGGAAAGTTGAGAATAGCAAAATGTGGTCAAAATGCCACGTCAGAAGAATGCTCAAAGGGAGTGGTACCAGACGATGGTCTCTGGCATCTAAACTATTACGTTACTTCAGCTGTAGAAGGCAGGGATCTTAACGGAGATGGTATTAACGATGAAGGAATACCTATTTTGGATTACCTGCAATCAGCTGTCGCAGACTACACCCAAGATGATCGTGATATTCAGCAGATTCCTCCGTGTTTTTACAGAAACGCAAACAACTTCTTTAGTGGAATTGACTTCAGTCTTAAGTTCGATGGAAGAGTTGGTGTAACAAGCGAGGGAGATACAGACTATATACCATTTCCACTACTGGGCAATGCAGCTGGTTGTCTCTTCTATAATCACAACGATTATTACGGAGATTTCAACAAGATATCAAAGGGTTTCCTTACTGCAAGCTACAATCTTGTAGGGGAGGAGAAAGAAAACACTATTGCAAATTCACCTGATTTTAACAAAACTAATTCGGATAATTACAAAAGTGCTAATTCGGACAATTATCAAAACAACACAAGCGTTTCTCAAGATGGTGAAGTAAAAGGGATTTTTGATTTTCTATCTGGAGCAATTCTAACAATTCAAGGCTTTCTGGAACGAACTTTTTTCAATAAAGCAGTATCAAACTATGAAACTGCTAATTCTTTCTGCTCTTCCGATGGAACTGGAGTGAAACTCCCCGGATTACCCGTCAATATGCTTAACACAGCAGATGTGATTGCTGCACCAAAATCCTATGAAGCAATGATTGAAGAGGTTATTAAGAAACTTACTGACACTGACCTTTGCGACATGCAGTTTAATGAAAAGAAAGTCATTGGAACTGCGTGTTATGTAAACGGATATAAATTTAGCGATTCTTCAAAGATCATAGTGGGAGTAGATCCAGACGGAAACCCTATTGAGGTTACTTATAATGATGAGAAGGGGAAGAATAATGGAGTCGTTGACTCTGCAAGTGGAAATCCTGTTTTCATAAAAGACAGAGAAAGAACCACAGAAATATCTCTAGATGGAATGAAGAGAGCTCTTGCGGGTGCGTACCTGGATGAAGCATTATTCTTCCATGGAATGGGAACAAGGAAAGAGCTTTCTGATACAAAAAGCAATAGCGACACAACCTCAGGATTTCGTGTAATCCACAACGCAAATGTCGGTATCGAAGTACCACTTACTGTTAGAATTTATGATGGTCTCAACCCAAAAGATCCTTTGACACCAGTATTAGTAGAAAATATCTCTGCACCAACTTACTGTGAAGCAGGAGATTTTTATAGAGGTTTCTTCAAACTTGCAGATGGTAAAAGTGAAGGGAGAGATTATTACATTATTCCCTGGATTGGGCAAATTCCCAGAATGTATGCAAGAATTGCAGCTGTGGGGACTGATTACGTAATAGATAAGACTGGAGACCTTATTGGAACACCAAGTGGCAACGATCCACTTGATAAAGAAAGAATTCCTCTCTGTTCAAACGCCGGAGCTGATGAAGACTGTTTGGTACCTGCAAGTGATACTACTGCCGACCCGCTTTTCGACTGGCTGGTTGATGAGGGAGTTTTGTCCCAGGCAGAGATAGCAGGGACATTCGGACAGGCAGGGCTTACGGAAACACCAGTAGATGAACCAGATATATGTGTTGAAGGGGGTAAAGTCCTGGGTAATTACGAGTCACTTATGAAAAGGGTTGCCGACTTTATAAATTCCCAGTCAGGCGGAAGCAGAATCCCCTGGTATGTTCTATGGGGAATTGCTTACAATGAGACTTGGACAAGATGCTCCGAAAGTCACGCCAAATGGTACTCTGATGCCGCCCACTCATCCATCCTCCCTGCACTGGGAACAGCAGACGGAAGTGGACCGGTATATGACTTCACGGATAAATGCTCAGGTGACCCATATGAGCTCGCAATGTACAAAGACACAAACACTGTAGACGGCCAGGGAAAAGGAGTAGGTCAATTCATGCCGGGAACCTTCACCGCTCTTCTTACTGATACGTACTGGTACAGATCAAGCTCTGATACTGATACCGGAGCTCTTATTGATGCCTGTATTTCGCACCTTGGAATTACAGACAGATCAACTGGAAAAAATTACACAACCGGACTTGTTGATAGTGCTCTGGATCAGGGAATAAATTCTGTTCTTCAGGAGCATTTCAGCAGAGAAAGAGTAGGTGATTCTTTATGTGCTATGGCTGTCATGCTTTCGGAGATAGCAGCAAATCAAAGGGTTAGTAGAGAAAGAGCAACAACCGGTCCTTATATACCGGAAAACGAATGGACAGATAATGATATATCAAATGCCGCAGAGCGTTACTATGGAGGCTGTGGCCACAGCTACTGTTTCAATGCAATAAACAGGGCAAGATTTGCTCAGAGCTATTTCACTGGACTTGATACGAACATGACAGGTCCGATATGTCCCATCGACAGGGTCGACGGAGATGATGCAAAACAACGTGATTACATCGGTGATTTAGCCTGTCCAGTTGGAGCTGGAGGAGGAACTGACCATAGATGCTTTCAAGGACCTTTTGGAAGCTATACTCATTGCCCATACCTAGGAGTTCACGACCTTCCTCTGGACTTGTATCCATTACCCTACAGTAGCTATATCTACGAGGACAAAATGAGGATAGTAGCACCAGAATCCGGTACTATTACTAGTACATATTCGAGCAATTATGAGGGTGGGTATCTTGGTGAAGTAGTCAATTTCAGGGGCGACTCGGGAGTGGAGTATAGATTCCAGCATCTACAGGCAGGAACAATCCCCTCGACTGAAACTCATCTTATGGCAGGTGAAAGGCTTGCCTACATGTCATTTGATCCAGACATGAGTTACTCTGGAGAAAAAGCAACCTTTGCTGATCCGCAATTTGCACAGTATTACGATCAAAAAAGAGCAATATATTCGTGGGGAGATATACATACACATATAACTGCAGTATACAACGGTAAAAATGTAGACCCTTACCTCATATTCGGGGAAATACTTGGATGCAATGTAGTAGCACCAGAGCCAGGGCAAAAACAGAACGATCCTGTTCCAGCATCTTCACTGGTCTGCAAAAAGCGGGCAGGGTCACAGCATCTATTGAATGACAACCATTGCGGCACTATCGATAGTGTTGATACAGCAGATGATAATATAGTCAGAGGCTTGTTTGAAAAAATGTCCAACGAGAATGACTCAGATAGTGAAAATCCGCAACCAGAAGGTAGTTGTACAGCCACAAGAATAGAACCAGGTCACTATAAAGTCGAGCTTGATCCTGATAACCTGGTAACAAATTCCCTAACCAGAGGTTCCCACAGCATTACTGAATTCGCCCAAGAGACTGGAGCCAAAGTTGCAATTAATTCGAATTTTTACGGAAGCGGAAATATTGCGATTGGCTTGTATGGAGATCAGTACAATCCATGCATAGGCTGCCCCGTCGCTCACGCTGTAAAGGCGGCAATAGCAGTTGCAGACAATTTTGGAAGTTTATCAATGCTTGCTCAAAAAGGGAAACTGGGTCTAATTAACCTCGAACCATTTTATAATCAGACTTCGAATTTTAATTCAGTAAAGTCGACAACCCGAGGTCTCAGAAACGGTGTTTCCGGTATTCTACTGATAAATAATGGTCAGCTGGCAAATTTCCAGACAGTCGTAGCTCCCTACTCTGCGATCGGATGGGATAGCAATGGAAGGCTCTTTGCCTATAGCTCAAAATACACGTCAGAGGCTCTTGCACAGAAAATGATTACTGACGGAATTCAGAATGCAATTCTACTTGACGGTGGAAGCTCCCAACAATTATTTGCGAGTGGAGGAGGAATTGTATCATCAGACGGAGAGCCGAATTCAACAGTTAATATATTTACCCGAAACATCGGGAGTTACAGACCAGTACCTTTTTATATTGGGTCAAAGTCATGCCCATCCAATTAATAATTATTTAGAGGAATAATTATACAAATAACATGCCAAAAAATAATATAAAGCAAAACACAGCAGAAAGATTAAAATCTCTCTACAAAAGGCATAAAAAATTAATACTTATAATAGGGGGAATCCTGGTTATCGCATTAATATTTGGTTTTATTCTCTTGTTTACTCAAAACACCAGAACAATTCGTGAAAATAGTGAATATAATATTCAGTATGATAGATCTGAAGATAGGTACATTGTAACACCGAACGAGAACTTCTCGGCAGATTCGCTCATCAAGATTTATGCCGATCTTCAAGAATTGTGTAAAAACTCAGAAGATATAGAAAACTGCACTTTATTTAATCTCCCTGGGGTAGCACTTGGAGTGTCAAATGAAGAGCTAAAACAAATAGAGGAAAATGAGTCAAATATCCAAAAAGCTATAGAAGATATTAAACAGGGAAAAAAGAGCTTTGGTCTATTCGAGCAATCACCGTCGCAAGTTGACTGATCTTTGCTAAGCTCACAAACCCAATACTTTCTCAATCCTTGAGATTTCAACTATTCCTATCTTTTCCTCTCCCCTCTTTTTCACCTCCGCTCCGCCTGCAAGTAAAGATTTCTTACTTACTACTATTCGAATTGGAACGCCAATAAGATCAGCGTCAGCAAATTTTTCACCGGCAGAAACATCTTCTCTATCATCATACAGCACCTCAACATTACAGCTTTTTAGTTTTTCATATACCTCCTCCGCCTTCGTTTTTAGATCACCCGAGTCCCCAAGCCTTACAAGATGCACTTTATAAGGAGCTACAATCTCAGGCCAGATAATACCTTTTTCATCGCTCATCATCTCAACAATAGTCGCCATTGTCCTTCCAAGCCCAATTCCATAGCAACCCATATAAAACTGCTTTTCCTTTCCATCCTTATCCGTGAAAACGGCATCTTTCATTCTCGAGGAATAGTGAAGACCAAGCTGGAAGATATTTCCAACTTCAATCCCCTTCTTGTCGACCAATTTCTTTCCTTCAGGAGACAAATATCCCTTCTCAGCCATCGCAATATCCCCTTCCAGATCAGGCTTGAAATCCCTGTCAATATTCACATTAAATAAATCTTTATTTTTCTTGTTTGCACCTCCATAGAAATTTTTCACTGTCCTCATTGAGTCATCTGCAATAACGACAATCTTTTTATCTTTGCAAATCAGATCCTTTATTCCAACAGGCGAAATAAATCCTGGCTCTGAATGAACAACATCTCGTATTTCGTCGTCAGAAGCGTGTCGTAGGTCAACCACATCAACAACGTGCTTAAGCTTGGTTTCATTTACATCGAGATCGCCTCTGATTATTGCTAGAATAAACCTTCCATGCTCATCCACAAACAAAACATCCTTTATCTGCTGCCAGAGAGGTTTTTTGTGAAGTTCTACCCCGTCCTCCATTTTCGGACCTCTTTTTGCTTCAACCTCGACCATTTCTTCTTCCTTTTCATCAATATTCATTCCTACTTTCTTAAATTTTGCCACATCCTCATGTGCAGCATAACTTCCATCTTCCGTCATCAAAAATCTCGACTCCCCAGCATCAGAAATTACAACAAACTCATGGCAGTATTCTCCTCCAATGTAACCGTTATCAGATTCCACAACAACAGTATCCAGTCCAAGCCTTTTAAAAATTCTTGAATAAGTATCCCACATGTTTTTGTACTCCTTCTTGAAATCTTCCTCATCAACATGAAAAGAGTAGGCATCTTTCATAGTAAATTCTCGAACCCTTAAAAGACCGCCACGAGCACGAAGCTCATCTCTAAATTTTGTAGAAAATTGATAAAGGTTCATTGGAAGATCTTTGTATGAAACCCCATTTTTTCGGACAACATCAACGAACATCTCCTCAGCTGTACCCCCAAGAGCAAAGTCTGCCCCTCTTCTATCTTTTACTTTCATTAGTTCAAACCCTGTAGTCTTTGTTCTATTTGTTTCCTTCCAAAGCTCAAGTGGGTGAAGAACCGGTGTAATCATCTTCTGAGCTCCTGCCCTATCCATCTCTTCCTCAATCACTTTCATAATTTTGTCATGAACTCTCATACCGAGAGGCAGGAAGAAATATCTCCCGGCAGTACTTTCCGAAATAAAACCTGCTCGAGTCAGAAGCTTGTGAGACTTCATAACAATATCTCTTGATATTGTCTTCAAAGTTTTTCCAAAAAGCCTCGAATACCTCATTTTTTCAGGTATAATTTGCAAACCAGATCATATATAAAAGTTTTCCCTTGTTTTTTCTTCTTGGGAAATTATCTCCATTATCTAACAAATCCCTATGCAAAACAAACTTTGAACAGGACAGCCATCAATTCTGTGTCTTTTTAAAAATAAAAAATGCTACAATATAATAGTAATAGTTACTTCCGATTATCAACCCCCCCTTTGTTAAGATTTGGAGGAGCAATCTGTGAAAAAGAAAAAAGTCCTGATAGTACTCAGTGCTGGTATCATTATTCCTTTACTATTTTGCTGTTTACTCTTCATTATTATTGCTTTGTTGGTTCTTTCGGAGAATCCCGTTCAGCCAGAGAAACAGGAGATCTCAGGAGTGAATACGGAAAAACTGGATGAGCCTGTCAGAGAATACTCATATCAGATCCTTAGCGTTATTGACGGTGATACAGTACATCTCAACTATAGTGGTAGTGACATTACTGTCAGACTGGTTGGCATCGACTCACCTGAAAAAAACGATCCAGCCAAGCCTGTTGAGTGTTATTCTGAAGAAGCTTCATCAGAATTATCACGTCTACTTCTTGGAAAAAATGTTTATATTGAAGAAGATAGCAAGCAAGGGAAAGAGGATAGATATGGTCGAACGTTACTTTACCTTTGGGTAAAGGATAATAATGGAACTGAAATATTTGTAAATGAATACATGGTAAGAGAGGGATTTGCACGAGCTTACACAAAGATAGATTCGGATTATTTAGAAGAGTTTCAAACAATAGAGACAGAAGCGAAATCAAAAGAGAAAGGAATGTGGGGAAGTGCTTGTAAATGCAAGAGAAATGAAGAGGTTTCAAGAATATGTATTGCTTGTAATCAAGCAAAAGTGACCTACAGAAACTGGGATTGTTCAACTTTTACTGGAAATGCTCAAGATGCGAGTTGTACTATCGGATGTCTGGTTTACAAAATATCCACTCCAAAGCCTGTAGAAACATGGGCTTGTGATTGTTCGAAGACCTGTTCACAAATATCCTCCTGTGCTGAAGCTCAGTATCAGTTGAATACTTGCGGATGTAAAGCTAGAGACGCTGATCATGATGGGATTGCCTGTGATGAAAAGCCTCTAAAGTGTCAATTATTCTGATTCTCTCATTAACATGAGAAAATACTTCCAAGCAAAACTCAAGAATTGATTACTTAAGGATTCTTGGAATTAAAAAGGCAAATCATCAGGATCTATTTCCTCACTTTTCTTTCCTTTCTTACCCTTTGCTCCCTTTTCCAGCTCGTCTTCAGGAATCTCATTGGGTGAACTGTCGTTCACAGTTGCCTCAGGAAGGTTTGCACTTGGACCTTTTTCATATCTATCAAGAAGAATGACTTCGGTAGCTGTTATTTCCGTTTTGTAATTTTTCTTTCCTTCCTTGTCTTCCCAGCTTCGGGTTCCAAGACGTCCGGCAATATATATTCGTGTCCCTTTTTTCGCTCTTTGTGCAAGACCTTCTGCAAGTTGACCCCATACTACTACATTATGAAATTCAACCTGCTCCTGCCATTCATCTCCATCCTGTTTTTTCCATCTTCGATTTGTTGCAACTCCAAAGCTCGTTACCGCCGCCCCATTCGCCGTGTATCTGACCTCCAGATCTTGTGTGACATTTCCAATTATTTCTACTCTATTTAGGTCGCCAAACATTGAACAAAGGATAAAAAATAAGATTGAGGCAATATTAGTGCTGAATTGACTAAAAAAGGATAACACAAATTAAGTAAAAGTCCTACATTTCCTTTGCCCACTTTATCACCTGCTGGATTTTCGGAATTAAATCGGTAGCACTGAAATTATAACCGAACTCTTTATAACAAAGATCACCGGCCATTCCGTTTATGAAAGCCCCTGCACACATTGAAAGCCATGGCTCATTTTTTGTAGCCAGTGCACCAATCAGGCCGGAAAGTACATCACCACTTCCACCTTTAGCCATTCCAGGATTTCCAGTTTTGTTCATTTTAAATTCTCCATTCGGGCCGAAAAGCAGACTTACATGGCCTTTCAAAACAACACAAGAACCACTTTCCTTTGTGAATCTTCTAATTTTTCCTTCAACTGCTTCTCCGCCAGTCTTTGCATTCCTCAGAAAGCTGTTCTCGTCGGGAAACAAATATCTTAATTCTCCTCTATGAGGAGTAAGAATTGCATTTCTCAAAAGTGACTTCGGAGACATCGCAATCGCTCCTGCATCAATTACTTTCTTCTTTTCAGGATATTTTTCGAGAAGAAAACGGACAAGAGCCCTGTTTACAAGATTATCTTCAAGACCGGGTCCGATCACAAACACATCCGCATAATCAGCATACTTTTCAAGCTCACTATCAGATACAGAAATAACCTCTAGAAGTCCCTTTTTCAGATTGGAGACAAGTTCCCGATTCTCCAGGGTTGAATAAAAATAGACCATTCCGACAAGCTTGGAAGCAGACATTGATGCCATAATCGGCGCACCGTGATATGTATCCGACCCGCCAATAATCAAAACTTTGCCATTCTGAGTTTTGTGTGTCTCTTTTTTTGGGTTTTCAAGAACTTTGACCTCGCCCGGGCCAGTGTAAAGATCAGCCTCTTTTGGTAAGCCGATATCGACTACTACCGCACCTGAAGTTTTTGGATATGCCATTGAAATTGAATAATCCCAGTTGTAGCCCGGCACAGGGAAATCGACTGCAACCTTTTTCCCGTCCATTCTAACTATCTTTTTAATTACATCTGCAAATCTTTTGGTAAGCCTGGGCTTATTTCCATCTTTAGACTTGATTCCCATACCCACAAGGCACTCAAGGAAAACATCGTGGTTTTCAACGGAGTCTGCAAAGCAATCCTGCTTGACTACCAATGCTCTCACATCTTTCTGAAGCTTTTCGAGAGATTTCAATTTTTCCCATTGCTGTAGGGTAGATTTACTTTTAATGTCAGTACTCCTGCCGAAAAGATAAACGGTTACGTTTTTTACCCCATTTTCAACCATGTGTCTTGCAGAACAGAGACCATCCGCACCGTTTCCCCCAAGCCCGCAAAGAATTCCAATATCCTTATCCTTTCCGTATTTTTCAACTATTTTTTTTGCTATACCCTTACCTGCATTTTCAGTCAAAGTCGACACGCTCACTCCAAGGTAGAGAGCATTGGTATCGGAAATAATTGATTTCTGCTGAGGTGTAAGCATAACCGACAATATATATTTCAGATCAAGTTTAGCAGTAATCCACATGCAATCCTAGCCGAATCCAGATACAATCCGAGCCGCCAGAGACTTTCCCTGTCTTTACCTTCCTTGTCATTTCAAATACACTTCAGTCTCTATAAACTGATCGTAGTTTGAAAACTCCTCGTCAGATCCTTCGTGAGCTTTGAGATATTTCTGGTACTGGCGTACCTTTGAAGAAGCATCATCAGCTGATCTCACAATTGCAGCTTCTATTGTTTTCGGAACAACAGGACTTCCAAATTCAAGCTGTCCGTGATGTGAAAGTATTATATGGTTAATTTTCATCTTCAGGTCTTTCGGGAAACCATCCCTAAGCCTGGAATTTACAAATTCTACACCAAGAACTACATGGCCAATTAGCCTACCCTCTACTGTTCTGTCATAACCAATGCCGGCTTGTGTATACTCCTGAAGTTTACCGATATCATGAAGCAGAACAGCGGCTTTTACTATATCAGAGTCCGCTTCCGGATAGTACTGACATAGTATCTCAGAGATAGAAAGCATCTCACTTACATGCTCAAGAAGACCTCCAATAAATTGATGGTGAATTGTTTTCGCCGCAGGATATTTTTTGAATTTTTCTACAATATCCTTATCCGAAAAAATATCTTGTAGTAATTCTTTTATCCACTTATTTTCAATAGTATCAATAGTATCCTCAACCTTTCTCCACAAATCCTTTATATCCTTACCTGTTGTCTCCTGAAAATCGCCATCATCATATTCCTTCGCCTTAGCCGCCCTCACGATATCCAACTGAAGCATACCCCTGAGGTCTTCTACTGAGGCATCAATTGATAGTACATCCCCGACATTGAAGATATTTCTTTCTGCATTTTGAATGTTATCCGGCCACATTACTGCTGGAATTCTTCCAGTTTTATCGGCAAGCTCCAGCCTGTAGTACGTGTCTCCCTTCTTTGTCTTCGCGCTCCTGAAATCACTTAACAAAAAATGTTCGGCTTCAAGCTTTTGCCCAATCTTCAATTCATTTACAAAAGCAGTTTTCATAAAATTTATTTACAGATTTAATGCGTTTTTTCCGAGGAACACTGCTTTGTCACCGAGATACTCCTCTATTCTTAAAAGCTGATTGTATTTTGCTACTCTCTCACTTCTTGTGAATGATCCCGTCTTTATCTGCCCTGTTGCCATAGCAACCGAGAGATCAGCAATAAAAGTATCTTCAGTTTCCCCGGATCTGTGTGAAATAACATTTGTAAAACTATTTTCAACACCCAGTCTGATTGCTCTGATTGTCTCGGTAACCGTTCCTATCTGATTTAATTTTATGAGCGAACAATTCGCTACTCCTTGCTCAATCCCCTTTTTTATTCTTTCAACGTTTGTCACGAAGAGATCATCTCCAACTATTTGTACTTTGTCTCCGAGTTTTTTCATAATTTCATGCCATCCTTCCCAGTCATTTTCATCTAGCGGATCTTCAAGAGATATTATCGGATATTTCTCAACTACTTCTTCCCAATAACTGATCATACCTTCCCTATCAAGTTTTTCATTTTCCAAAATTAAATTGTAATAACCCTGCTCATATATTTCTGAAACCGCAGGATCGAGTGCAATATAAATATCCTTCCCCGGTTTATATCCTGCAGTTTCTATTGCCTGCATAATCAACTTTAGTGCGTCCTCATTTTTTTCAGTCCTGGGTGCAAAACCTCCTTCATCCCCGACAAGAGTAGGAAGACCCTTGTCTCTGAAAATCTGTTTCAAGACCGAAAAAGTTTTTACTCCCATTTCAAATGCTTCGTGAAAACTCTCAGCACCTAGAGGCATAATCATAAATTCCTGGAAATCTACACCTCCGACTGCGTGTTTCCCTCCATTGATCACATTAAACATCGGACATGGAAGAATCGATCTTTTGTCCCAGATATTATATTTGGAGAGATAATCAAAAAGCCATTTTTGTTCTGCTTTTGCTTCAGCTACAGCAACAGCCATAGAGACCGCAAGAATAGCATTTGCACCTAGTTTTGACTTATTCTGAGTCCCGTCAATTTCAATCATCTTTTCATCAATCCCCTCCTGGTCTCCAGCATCCATTCCGAGAATTTGCCTGCCAATCAAGTCATTTACATTTTGGACTGCGTTCAGCACACCCTGACCGAAAAATTTATCTTCATCATTATCACGCAATTCAATTGCCTCATGCTCTCCAGTCGAGGCTCCACTTGGAACACTGGCACGACCAAAAACTCCACCTTCAAGAAACACTTCTGCCTCAACTGTTGGTGTTCCCCTTGAATCAAATATTTGCCTTGCCGCAACTTTTCTAATTTTCATAAGACCGGATTAAAAGAATAACAAAAACCATCTTAGCATTTAGAAAAACCCTTGTGTAGTGTTGTTGTTGAATTGTAAATTGATAGAAAGAAAGTATTCAAAAAAAGCTCACAGGAATTATTAAGCGAGATATTTGTTTACAATATCCGCAAGCTCAGTTACGTCGGTTTCCGATTTTAGAAGATATCCATCTGCTCCATATTCCAATGCTTTATCTATTGCAACATCTCCTCCAATATTGCTCAACATTACAACAGGCATCGTTCCATACTTATTCGTATCAGATTTGATCTGTCTTAGAGTCTCTACCCCATCAAGAACAGGCATAACAATATCCAGAAGAATTATGTCAAATTTATCAGTACTCAGAATATCCAAAGCCTCTTGACCGTTGCTCACACTTTCAACTTCGAACCCGCTCGACACGAGCGCATCCTTATAAAGAGCCAGAACATCAATCTCATCTTCAACAACCAGAATTCTCTTGTTATTCCCCATTAGTCAGATCCCGAAAATAAACAACTAACACAATATAGTAATAGACAGAGCAAAAAACGTCAAGAATCCGCAGGAAAAACACAACTGTGACATATTCCACAAGCTGAAATTAGGGCTATTTCCTTCCTTCTTTATTTGCCGAGATATTCTTTTATAATACTCTCAAAAGATGTATAAGGCTGTGCTCCTGATACTATAGTGCCTGTGACCATTCCATCACTACCAAGTTTCCCAATTACAAATCCAGGTGTACCATTGATGCCGGCAACAGATCCTTCTGAGAGATCTTTCTGTACCTCATCTGCATATTTCCCACTGTTCATACAATCTATAAGCTTGTTTCCATCTATTCCTATCCCTTCCGCCAAAGACCTCATAGTATCATCGGAAATACCTGCTCCATTCCCAATACTTGTCTCAAATATTTTGTCATGCATTTTATAGTAGGTTTTATCATTCCCCTGTTCTCTTGCACACTCGGCGGCATATGCTTCTCTTGTCGCAGCAGGATCATGAAATGAAAGAGGAAAATCTCTGAATACAATAATGACCTCTCCCGTATCTACATAGTTCTTCACAATTTCTGAATAAGTTTCCTCCCAGTGTCTTTTACAGAAAGGACACTCATAATCACTGAATTCTACAATCGCAACTTTTGCATTTGGATCACCCAGAATAGCATCATCATCAATTGAGATAGTAGTAATTATTGGCTCTTCAGGTTCGACCGGGGCAACTTCTCCCTCGACATTTCCTATTACACTATTATCATCTTTTGAAGATTTAACCGAATCAGGATCAATAGAGATCGCAATCGTTCTGCCAGCTAAAAAGATGGAGAGTGCAATAATGATAGAAGATAAAAAAATTGAAATTGGTACAAGAAAATTTTGAAGGTCGATTGTTGTCACCGATCCCTCAGTCCTTCCTGTCGTTCTGTGAGTAGCCATAAATAATAATTAAAAAATAGATAAAATTTATCTTTCAAATCCAAGAGAATAATCACCAAAAATGTACAACGCAACCCCTATGTTTATTAATTCCAATTTATTAGTTTGACATCAAACCTGTACTCCAACTGAGCAATTATTTTTACAATGATAGAGTATTATTTCCGTTCAAACATTATATACACAAAGCAGAAAATATTCAAAACAAAGGACAATGCCTGAACCTATACTTGCCAGAAGACAAAAGGTAGAACACTAAATATACTGCAAGTACAGGTAGTTATTACCTACAGAAGATACACACAGCCGATTGGTTCTTAACAATACCTCTGAATAGTATATTACTCTAGTGTGAGCGGGGTATTTCGTTTTTAACTTTTAAGAACTTAGCAGCAATATATGTTGAAATTGGAACCGCAAAGACGAGAGCAGAACTTCCTATTAAAGTCCTTACTATTTCCTCTGCAATAAATTCATCATTCAAACTCGTCCAAATTGGCTCAAATTTATTCAAAGTAAAAAGGAGTAAAACCGGGAATGATGAACCAATATATGCAAGAGCAAGAGTATTTATTAGAGAAGCGATATGCTCTCTACCTATAGACAAACCTCTTCTGTATAGTTCTCCAAACTCAAGCATCGGATTGGCTATTTTTATTTCATATATAGATGCAGTCTGAGCTGTTGTCACATCATCAAGAACACCTAGTGCACCGAAAACTATTCCTCCAAGTAAAAGACCACGAAGATCAATGGATTCCCCCTGAGCAAATTTTAGAAAATATGATTCCTCGCTCCCCAATCCGAAAAGCTTTGTCGCATCAACAAATAGAAAAGCCAGCACTGCTGAAACAGTTACTGTTATCAAAGTACTCAAAACCGCCAAAGATGTCTTTCTTGAAAAACCATGAGCCAGATAAATTGATACGGTAGTTATAATAAGAGCTCCAGCAATACAGATAATCAATGGATTCTTTCCTTCAAGTATCTGGGGAACAACAAATTTAACAAGAACCACCACCGTGAAGATAAGACCAAAAACAGAACCAAGACCTTTATAACCGGAAGTAGCAATGACAAACAAGACAAAAAGAAGACCAATCAAAATGAGAGCATCAAGCCTATACTTCTCTGTTATTACATAGTTTGACTCCAGTTGTGAAGCATTCCTGTTAACAATAACCTTCTCTCCTACCTCAACCATCCTCCCATCTTTTACATCCAATAATGCTTCATTTGGTATTTCAATTTCTTCTCCTGCTCTATCACCGGACAACAGCTCTATTCTTAGCAGCTGATACCCTTGATTAATCTCTTCATCAACACCCTCCTCAATTACCTCAACAACTTTTCCCAGATAGAACTCTCCAGTATACTCTGGATCTCCCTCAACAAATTCCGTGTCAGGATTTTCTTTGGGAAGATTCTTGTAGAAACTTTCACTGCCTGTATATATGGTAATTACCAGAACAAGCCATGCACAAAGAAAAAGAAGTATTAATGTTTTGTATTTATTAAACGATTCCATGCTCGTGTAGATAAAATAACAATTACTTAAACTTGGTAAAAGATTTCGGAAAAAGCTGAATTCTTCTTCCAATTCTAAACCGGCATCGACATTCTCACCAATTCTGGATAGAGACTCTCTCGCTTTCTTATTTTCTAAAGCTGCTGACACTAAACACAATAAAAAAACACCTCCTCTCTATATCCATCTACAAGTATACGCATACCAAAACCTTCTTTCAACAGGAAATTGACTTTTGGAGACTCGAGGGAGTATCTGCAAACATGATCAAATATATTTCGATACTAGATTGTTATTTTTTCAGGAAATGGCTCATTTTTCATGACGCTCCAAACCTTATTAATGTAATCAAGCATAAAATAGTTTTGTGCCAAATGAATCCAAAAGGAACCCCTCTCAGTTAGGCTCACTATTTCTCCACTTCTTTTGGAAAATCCCAACAAATGAAATAGTTTTATTAATGTGTTTATTTTATAATCTTTCAACTTCTTAATGTCCTGTTGATTAAATTCTGTATCGTAAAGTCTCCAATAGAACCAATAATACTTTGATAAAGAAGGAGTAATGTTCATATTAATTGCAATTGGAAGACGATTTTGTGAAAGTCTACTCTCATATTCAGGAATAGAAAAGGTGTTAAAATAAAAAGTGTTTTCAAACCTTGAAGCTGAACCAGCACCCAGACCCATATAGTTCTCTCGGGTAACTGAAGAATACCGCTTATTATACTGACTGTCAGTTTTATTAAAACTCCATACAGAAGACATCTGATAACCCCTTTTTGATAGATAGTCATGAATAAATTTATAATACTTTCTTCTTATAAAAATATTTGGAGTTTTTAATTTTGAAACCTTTATATAATCAGCAACGTCTGAATATGGGAAAGTGAATAATGGATAAGTTGTTACTTGGTCAACTTGCAGGCTAATAAAATTTTTTAGATCACTAGATAATTCCGCTTGTGTTTGTTCTGGTAGTGCAAACATTAAATCAATATTAATGTTTTTTATGCTCGATTTTTTTAATAAAGTAATTGCTGGTTTGATTGCTTCAGAACGATAATTTCTGCCAAGAAATTCTAAATATTTATTATCAAAACTTTGAACACCAACACTAATCATATTTATGCCATATGATTCCATTTTCCTTATAATATCAGGCTTTATATCAGCAATTGTCGTCTCAATTGCAATATCACCAATGATAATGAACTTCTCTTTTATTGTTTTAATAATAATTCCAAGTTCATCAATCGCATTAGTTGGTGTCCCACCCCCAATGTAAACCGACCCAATTTCTATTTTGCCCAATTTATCTGAATATTTTTCAATTTCTCTCAACAACGATTTTATATATGAAGTAATTTGCTCTTTGTTGTAACTGACTCGATTATAGGGACAATAAGGACACATGCTCTTGCAAAATGGTATGTGAATATATAAATTTGTTTTCGAAACCATTGGAATTGTAAAGCTAGATGGATCAACCTTCCTGAAAGTAAAATTTTGTTCTTTACCAACAAATATTGTTCTCAGGGTATTTGTAATACATCTAATCATTATAGGAAGCGATTATTTATAATAACACTTATATATTTAGATCTTTGCCATATGCCAATTTTGAATCACTCCCATTTACTTAGAATTTTGTGCAACTGACAATTTTGAATCACTACCCTTTCTTTTCGTGGTTGGGGGAGCTGAACAAAATGGTTAACTTTTTCCACCTCAATCCCTTCACTATTATACGAATACCAAGGCTTTCTTTCAATTGGGCAGAGTATTTTGATCAGAAATTATTTTCAGTTAAAACAAATTTCATTATTCCAACATAGATTATGAAGAAACTCTTATTTAATAATGTTTTACATCCATACGGCATGATAATAATACTGAAAAGTATTGATATTTGCGTAAAAAATATTTTAAAAAATAGAATTTCCGTTTAATTTCATTTTAAGTGGAGTTGGCATCGCTCGAACCAGGAAGATACTATCAATCGTTAAATATTAATTAATAGTCTGAATATTTTTATTTACTTTTTTTAGAGAGGTATTGATGTAACCACTCATCTCTAGAATCAACTCCAAGATAAATTTGGACAGTAGCATCCCATAATTCCTCATTCTCACTATAATGATGAGCAAATTTTTGGCGAAAACCTCCCTTATCTTTCCATACTTGTTCTGGATGCCAGTCAGAAAGTAGTTCTGTTGCAGTTAGGATTACAATGTAATTATATGTTTTCTTTGTCCGCCACCTCTTTCTATTTCTCTCTACTACGACCTTAAGCATTTTTATTTCCTCATCAGATAAAGATTCTTTAAGTGTTGCGAAAACTAATATACCTTTTGAAAAATCTTTCCCTAGCGAAACCATTTTATCAATATCCCTTTGTTTAAAGTCATTTCCAGTCTTACACTCTGCGAATACAACATCATTACTTTCTATCCTGTATTTAGAACTTCTAAAAAATAAGCCTAAATCTGCTTCAAATGGCTTACCGTCTTTTTCTCCAGCAAAGCTCATAAGCGGTGTAGTTAGCCCATCCAAAAGCTGAGAAAAGAATCTATATGTTAACAAAACCGTATACGCTCCATCCGCTTGTTGTGGAAGGCTAAAAGGTCCAATAGTCTTATAAGCCCAACTAAGTAGTTTTGTAGGATTGTATGCTGGGATTTCAAATTCACCAAAACATTTAGAACATTTTATTTTTTGACCCAATGTTTTAAGTTCATACCAAGAATTCTTACTACAAATATCACATTGAATCTCCACTCCAAGCTCAATGATCTTTGATTGAACCAAATTGTATAAAAGATTTTGGGCAGACAATGGAAATTTTAATTTTGCACCAATCTTGCTGAGTTTTTCATTCACCTCCTCAATGTTCATACATTTGCTATCTCTATAGGCTTCTTTACCGTCTTTTGATTCTTTTCTTATTTCAGACATCTCATTGAGAAACCCTATGATTCCGAGTGTACTCAATAGTCCAAGATATCTCATACCACCAAGATGCTTATAGATTTGTTTTGCTATCTTACCTGGGGTAGAAACTTCAATATTAGTATACCCTTGAATTTCTAGCCATTCCTTAAATACATCTTCTCCTTTTGGTAAGTCAAAATATAACCTTCTGCCAATTGAATCTGGATAATATTTAATACCACTGCGCGAGAATCTTATATTGTCATCCTCTCCTATATGCCCGATTGCTCTTGCAAGTTTTACATCGGTTTCTGGAATAACCTCAGCATAAAGCTCCTTGTTGCTGTAGATTCTAAAGTTTAAATCATTAGCTACTCTAAAGCCCTGACCATATTTCTTCTTATCTAAGAATATCGGGAAAGTACCTTTTAGATTTAAGCTCTCAGAACTTTCGGATATATCGTATTCTTCTTCTTCAGCCTCTAAAGTGCATGATTCGGCTCCATCCTTATCTCTAGCCCAAGCATCCCAAATTCTTGGGAATGCATTACTTACAGTAATGCCATTCCCAGTACCTTTGACATACGTGAGCTGACTGGCAAAATTCTTACTTTGTTCGGGTTGCAAGCTTCTACTTATCTGTATAGTCACATGCGTATACATTTCGCCATAATGGTTTTTATATTTATTGTAATTATCCTTAATGAATTCCTCTGCAAGAGTTATTGTGGATTTATCCTTATTTAATTGGATTGGGACAGGAAGCACATTTAGTCCAAGAGCTCTAAGATTCCAATAATCGACAATATCAATAAACTTACCTATATCCATCAGAAAGATAATGTTTTCTCGAAATCTCCTACCTGGGTTGTCTGTCTCAAAATACAAGTTAGTTAGCCGTCTTGTGAACAGAGCGTCAGATCGATACTTAACGTAATCAGACAAGTTATATTTAGGGAATTTTGCTTCTAGTGCTTCACTCCAGTCATTTCGGATACTATCTTCAACTGGCTTTGGCAATTTACCAAAAACTGATTCTAAGAATAACTTTGTATAGCCTATTCCATTTAGTTGTGGGAACAATATTTCTAGAGGTTTACGTCTTTTGTACTTTAACTCAGTTTTTAATAAATGATGCAAAATATCATAAATACCTACCCCCCATTCAAATTCACCTTGATCCAATTCTTTAATTAGCTCTAGATCTGAGATAACTTTTCTGTTTCCTAACTTTATATTGCTAACATCACACTTATCAACAACTACAATAAAGTCGGGATCAAAATTATCTATACACCCTTCAACAAATTCGCGCGCACTTGGCTTATTAAAGTACGGCTCCTTAAGATGTTTTCTTAGATTTTTGTATACTGGAATAATAGGATTAAACATCCCTCCCCAAAGAACAGAATTAATTTGGATAGCCTTTCTGAGAGAACTTTGACTATTAGCCTTTATTAGAAAAGCCAGTTTAATTGGTCTGGATTTTATATTAATTGTTCCCTGTATCATTTGATTCTTCTTCACTAAGTTTTAATATATGCTCAGCATTCTCGATTGTAATCTTATAGGAATTTTTCTTTCCTTTATTCTTTTCTAATTTAATAATCTTCCCCTGAATTTCGAGTAAATAGTTGGATAAAACATAAGGTTTCCCAAAGATATTAAATTCTGCTGGGCTTGCTCTGAATGAGACATAATTCCCTTCAGTGACTTCAGTAGGGGGATCAGACTCAAGAGTAAAATCAATAGTTAACGATTTGTTTGCTTTACCTTTAGAAATCAAATCACGTATCCAAATAATATTATATGAGTCTGCTACTGTAATTCTATCTGGAAGAGGGTAAGGAATGAAGGCTTTTGTAATTTCTTCTATTAAACTAAGTGCTTCTATTACTTCTATGAATTTTTCACTTATACCTAAATGTTTTGGAACCGATATATTGAAAGCTTTCTTCCTGATTCCTTTATAATCGATATAGAAGTCTAAGCAATCTGTAACTTGTTTATAGAAATTTGTTATCTCAACTTCTTCTTTTATACTAGTTATTTCGCTTGTATTCACTTGAAAATTCATTTTCCCTTGCTTAGTTACGATATCAAACCTAGCATCTATCGATACGAGCTGAGGAATATTTGAATTACTCTTAATTACTATCTCATTTCGTTCCCTCCAGGTATTTACATTGAGGGTTAATGAATCACTTTTCCCAGGTATCCCAATATGTATAATATTCTGCCTGATATTTGATCTCACGGGTGAGATCGTGAGGGATACATTTGACTTTTCAAATATTTGAAAAAGTTCTCTATCACCTGTTTTGGAAACAAGTTCTTCAATATTTTCAGGTTCTAAGGTTATTGAGCCGTTACCTTTTTTAATAACTTCTTGAAAAATATCAATCTTTTGATCGTCTTTCTTAAACTTCACTTTAAAGTTAACACTAGGGATATTCGAGGGATCACAGTTTTTACCCGGAACATAGTCTATTACCTTACCTTTGCAATTGCTAACAGAAAGTATGGTTCCCGGATATGGAAGTGCTTGCTCATTTCTATACATCTTATCCATCCCAGGTAAATCCAATGTGCCTTCAAAATCATCAATTTCAAGTAATGCCTTATCTAAAGACATAGATTTTAAACTGCTAATATTTTCTCTTTTGCTAAGACTTGTTGCGGCATTTTTAAAATAGCTAAGTAATTCATCCCACGTTGAAGGAAGTTTATTTGCAGTGGGAATTGAAATAGTTATTGACGGATCTTCTACTTTCTTCTTAGCTTTAAGATACTTTGATATGCTTTTCTGGTAATTCTGTTTAAACATATCATTTGTTTGTAGATCAAACCAATAACATTCTCTACTAGTTGTATCTACTAAAATAAATGCAGTTGGCATTTTTGTAATTTCTAAAAGACTTCTAGCATCTCTGAGGCTTAAGGGATACTTTATGTAACTTTTATCTTTATTAAGTTTAAGTACTTCTTCCCCTTTTATCTGAACATGATAATAAATTCCTGAATGTTGCTTCCCTTTAATAGTTGCATTGAATATTTGTAATTGACCATCGATACCATAATCGTGTTGATTAGGAGTTTCTGTGAAAATTACTTCTTTCTCATTAGTAGTTAAAATGCTCCTAAATATATTAACAGCCAGCTCTCCTATAGTATGTTGTGTTGATCTGTTTTTACCTAAATCCTCAATTGTGTTCATATTAGTTTTATCTATTTTATTAGCTATCTACTCCTTTTGTAATTATATTCTTTTGTATTCATATTGGAAATAATAATTTATTTTTTATATATTATGTCAAACCTTTCACAAAAATATTTGTCCCTGATCTGCGGAATCTTCGAGAAACGTTACAAAAGAAAATTAACTGAAACAGAAGCAAAGACAATTGCCTATCGATTATTAAATTTCGGTAGAGTAATTCAAAATTTCTACAGTAAAAAGAAAGAACAATATGGAGATAAGTATGATTTATGGTTAGAAGATTTTATTGAATCATCAGAAAGTAGTGACAGATAAGCAATTTTTGGCTCGAACCAAAAGTCATCTCAAATATATGTTGAATTAACTCGGCTCGAACCGATATTTATATGGTCAATCATATATTCTGTGCAAGCTGGATAGCAATCTGGATTCGAACCTTATTTATTGCTGTTGTATAATCATATATTGTCAATTTACAGGGATAGGGCAAATTGTCGCTCGAACCAAACTAAGTGTTGTTTAGCCTTTATTATCGATGCTTTCACGCGGTGGAAATTTCTTAAAATACACTTGCGGGAATTGGACAAGGTTCGAACCTTTTTCTATGTCCATCCCACCGCTGAGATTATTATGCCAAAGGTTTCGTTTGGGATAGGTTGATTGATCCTTCTGATTAAAACTATTTTCTTAATTTTAATTCGATACCCTCTTTTATAGCAAACTTTTTAAGCTGTTCTCTCAATATTTTTGATCTTGCTTTTAAATCATTGTGTCTTATTTTCCCTTCTTTTATTTTCTGGTTACTAAATTCTATTGACTCTTCTAAAGAATTGATAGGTAAAAGAGTGCATGAAATACAATAAAAACTTTTTGATCGTCCTTCATCAAAGTTTTTCATAAACATTTTTAGAAACTCAATTCGTCTTCTTTGCTGTTTTAGAAATTTATCTATACCCTGGTTTTTTATTAACTTCAAATTTGACAATGATACTTTATGAGTAACAAAAGAATCACCTTTATCCCAATCTCTCATTTTTGAGCAAGGAAATTGGTTGCATTCTGAGCATACTTCGAAATTGTTCTTCTTTACGCAGCAAGTTAGAATTGAACATGAAGGATGTTTGCTCGAGAATTTTGAACCACCACAGCCTGGGCATCTTGAGCGGCCTTTTGTATAAAATCTTGGACACAAACCACAATCTATACCGCAGGAAGCAATTGTAGGGTGATTTTTAGAAATTTCGGTCATCTTTTTAGGCTGAACTAATATTTAGTATCATTGGCTCGAACCAAATTCGACTTTTCAAATATTGCCTGCAATGAGCGAGTTCCGCAAAGCGGAAGGAGTCGAATTGCGGGACCAGGATTCGAACCTGGATCGAGTGCTTCAGAGGCACTTGTCCTACCATTAGACGATCCCGCAATTATTTGAGTGGGCAATTATAGCAATTTTTCTTTTAATTTGTCGCATCTTGTTATAATCTATACAAGCCATTAAAAATGGTCTTTGTACTCCATAAACGACAAATATAATATGGATTTAAAAATATATTCAGATGGTGGAGCAAGAGGGAACCCAGGACCGGCTTCTGCTGCTGCCTTTGTGTTTAATGCAGAAAATAATGATCTACTGAAGTTTGACGCTGATTACCTTGGTAACTCAACAAACAATCAGGCTGAGTACGAGGCACTTATCCTTGGACTGAAAATAGCCGAAAGGCTGGCTGGAGAAAATATTGAATGCTTTCTGGACAGTGAGCTTATTGTTAAGCAGCTGAATGGTGAGTACAGAGTTAAAGACGACAAGATGAAGATTTTAAAGAAGAAAGTTGATGCCGTTTCGGGAAGTTTCAAATCCATCAGGTTTATTCATATACCTAGAGAAAAAAATAAATTTGCAGACTCTTTAGTAAATCTAATACTTGATTCGGCAGGGAAGTAAAAATGAAGACAGTAAGAATAGGAACATACAACAAAGAAGGAGAGCTGACACAATTGCAAGCAGTAAATACTCCAAGGAAAGAATTGAACAGGAATACAAAACCCCACCAACTATCCCAGGAGACTCCGTCTTACAGACATCAAGGCACACGAAAAATTTTCTTTACTAAGAAAAGAGTTTTACTTTTTCTTTTAATAATTATTGTTTTTTGCACTTTTGGATTCGCAGCATACAGATGGAGTGAGCTCCAGAAAAGAATTTCCGGGAATGATGGAAAAGCAGGAGTAAACAACACTTGCTCAAATATTCTTGACCCATCCTGCTGGACGGCAGCATTCAGACCCCAACTTATGCAACATAATGGATATACCAACGCACTGATTGTGGGTCTCGATACCAGAGAATCCGGGAGAGGCAGCGATCTTCAAAATACTGATACGATAATGGTTGCCAGACTTAATCATGAGACAGGGCAGACAATGCTTATATCAATTCCCAGGGATTTTTGGGTTACATTCAAGATAAAAGACGAAACGGGACAGGTCATAGCAGGGCCATTTTCTATGAAAATCAATTCTGTGTATATGACAGGTGAGATCAGAAACGACGTGGATAATGGCATAGTACTTCTTCAACAAGTGGTAGAAGATATTATCGGACAGCCGATACATTATACGTCCGTAGTAAAACTTAAAGCAGTAGAAGATGTAGTCGATACTTTTGGTGGAGTAAATATTTACCTTGAGGATGGTTTTGTTGCAAAATACCCCAACGACAATCCGACTGCACAAAATCCAAATCACTGGCTAAGATATGAGTTTCAGAAAGGAGAAAATCACCTTGACGGAGAAAAGGCACTGGTTTATTCAAGATTTAGATATCTTTATTCTGGAGATTCCTCGCTTTCCAGCGACTTCAGTAGAGGAGAAAGACAACAGGAAATTATCACTGCCCTGAAAGAAAAAGCATTTGCCGAGGAAATTTCACTTAAAGACAGGGCAACAAAGTACTGGGACATTCTACAAACAATCAGCAAAAATGTTGAAGTCAACATCACATCTGAAGATATGCTTGCTGGACTCGATCTTATTAACAAGATAGACAAGGATCCAATAAGTATTGTACTTGATCCAAACTTCGGAGGCTCAGGTAAATATATTTATCACCCGCCAACTGATCAAAATAGAGGTTATGTCATAGAAGCGAGAGATAAAACATATAAAGCCATACAGGAAGAGCTTGAAGGTTTGTGGAAGTGGGGCGCTCTCTACAATGAGCAGGCACATCTGGTTATTTCAAATAGAACGGGGGCAAGCTATCCTGCCGATGACAAGGCTACCGCTCTCAAAAACCATGAGGCCCCGCTTGGAATTATCACCTATCTGACTGAGAAGAAAGCAGAAAAGACCGGTATAAGAATATATGATTTCACTAACGGGAAAAATCCTGAAACTATTGATTTTCTTAAAGAATACTTCGAAACTGATAAGGTTTATACAGATCCTGATTCCCTTGGCATAAGCTTAAGTCCATACAAAGAAAATATAAAAATCGTAGTTGGACCTGCAGAGCCTACTCCTACTCCCACCTCAACACCGGATCAATAAACCGATCCAAAAACAACGAGCCCAAAACGATCCAGATGGAGACAGTTTTTGTGATAAAATCATGGAGCGGTAAGGCTGATGTAATAAAGCCGAAGCGGAGAGGTGCCTGAGCGGTCTAAAGGGCTCGCCTGGAAAGCGACGCGGTGCGAAAGCGCCACGCGGGTTCGAACCCCGCCCTCTCCGCCAGTTAGGAAAAGGGTCTTTTTAAAAATAAGGAACGTGTGAAAAATTTTCTTAATTTAAATGAGGGGAAATAATGAAGCAGCAAACCAAGACAGTATTTCTAATGGTTATGATTTCCTACCTGTTTTTTTAGCTGACATAAGCATTGAAAGTGTTTATGCAAAAGAATAAAGAATAAGGAGTATCAAATTTTGGGCATTCGCCCCTAAACCACTCTGCCTAAAATCCAAAACAAAAAAACAAATTTATTACTATTAGCATTCATATCAACTTCATACGAATGCTGTTGTAATTAGTGGTGGTATATTAGAAAGACATAAGAATAAAATTTCAGAAATCCTCGAAATTACAGTAACTTTAAATTTATATTTTCTAAACTAAAGGACTCTTAATGTTTCTAAGCTGAGGATTGGTAACGTGGGTATATCTCTGGGTTGTCCTTATATTTTGATGCCCAAGTAACTCCTGTACATAACGTACGTCCGTTCCATTCTCAAGTAAATGTATAGCAAAGCTGTGCCTGAGAGTATGGAATGAGGCATCTTTTTTAATATCTGACCTTTTTAGTGCATTAGAGAATACCTTCTGTGCAGTACGTGTAGTCAGTTTCCCACCTTTTTCGCTTGAGAAAACGTATTCATTTCTACTTTTACTACCAGTGATTGCAATTAAACTATCTATAATGCTATTGGGGAAAATAGTTATTCTGTCTTTATCTCCTTTTGACTGCTTGATATGAAGTGTCAAGTTTTGAAAATTTATATCTTTAACTTTCAAACTTACAACTTCGCTGACCCTTAAACCAGCTCCATATGCAACTGAGAGCAACAATTTGTGTTTTTGATTATTTGTAGCATTTATTAACTCTTTAATCTCGGATCGATTTAATACAATAGGAAGACTTTTAGTTCGTTTGGCAGATCTGATTTCTATTCTATCTCTGACATTAATAACCTTGTAGTAGTAGAATTTGATTGCATTAAGATACTGGTTTCTCGTTTTGGCTGAAATATTTTTATCTTTGCAGTAGAGCAGGAAGTCCTTGATATTATCAGTATCCAGTTGATTTAAGTTCACTATTCTAAAAGAAAAATATTCTTGAGACCATTCATATAACTATTGATGGTTTTGGGACTGTAGTCACGAATTTTAAGCTCACGAGTGGTTTTATGCAATTCGCTGTTCATAGCAATATGATCTTGATATTATGCTGATAATTAGATTAAGGTTATTATACCAGATTAGTTCGCAAAACATACAGATTGGTGTATTAATTACGAAAATAGTTCGCATAGTAACCAGTTATAGGAAATAAATTTTATTCTTAGTGCAGATGAAAACGATAATACTTACATCAAGCGGAAAGTTAATCGCCGCCAATAAGTTAGATGATTTTTTGCCTAAGCCTCTTTCTAAATCGAAGATTCTTTATGTAACAACAGCATCTAAAAAGGTTCCTAGTACTGATTACATAGAACGGCAAAAGCAATCGATGGATAAGCTGAATTTTTCTTACGCGGAGTACGATATAACCGGCAAATCCAAAGAGGAATTAAAAAAGGTGCTTTCTGATTATGATGTTGTATATGTCGAAGGAGGTAATACTTTCTATCTTTTAAAATCTGTTAGAGAAAGCGGTTTTGAAGAAGTAGTCAAAGAATTACTACCTAAAGGGCTTGTTTACATTGGGACAAGTGCTGGTTCATACATCGCATGTCCTTCAATTATCATGGCTACTTGGTCTAAACGAGGTTTTGATCGTTGTGGAATAACAGATTTTAAAGGCATGGAGCTAACACCTTTTTTAATGAAAGCTCACTATGTTTCTGAGATGAAAGAACTATTGGAGGAAAAGTCGAAGGATTTGGATTTACCTATACGTATTTTGAACGATGATCAAGCTATGATAATAAGGGACGAAAAAATTCAGCTTATCGGTAGTGGCGACGAGATAATAATGTAAGGTGGTAATACAACGACGAATAAAATTTACATCCTATAACAATTTGTATGCGGTTCCATGAAAAAGACTCTTTTGTAAAAATTTAAGGAAATGTCTTTTTCATTCCACCCAGATTTTGTGCCTCCGAAAGTGCTAATACAAAGCAACTTCCATTTCTGAACGAATGTGATAATATACTGAAAAGATGCGATGAAACGGCACAAAACCTCGCATACAAATGAACGTTGTACGACATAAATCAAATTTTACGAAGACATTATGAAATCTAATGATAAAAAAACATGGAATAATATTGCCGATGAATACAATCGAAGCGTCGGAGAAACTGGTGATTTATACCATAAGACATATCTTAATCCGATTATAAAAGAATTACTCGGCAATATAAGAAAGAAGGAAATTTTGGATCTTGCTTGTGGACAGGGATATTTTTCAAGGTGGTTGGCTCAGCAAGGAGCTATAGTAACTGGTATAGATATTGCTGATAAACTAATTAAAATTGCCCAAGATCACGAAAGTAAAAAACCTTTAGGTATTAAATATTTCATTCGAGATTCATCTGCTCTTGAACATATTAAAGACCGCAAATTTCATTTTATTGTCTCAAATATGGCATTTCATGATATAAGAACGATTAAAGATACAATCAATGAATGTAGTCGTGTTATTAAAAAAGGCGGAAATTTGATTTTTTCGATCTTAAATCCTATTACAGATGATGTAATTCGGGAAGAGGCTGAAGAGCAAATTTACAATAAAATGAAAAGCTATAGGACGGAAAGCGTGATAACGTTTAATGATATCAATCCACATTATCATCGTTCAATCGGATTTTATTTAGCAAATTTATTTTCAGCAGGTTTTTTACTTTCTGGGTTTCATGAAATATACACGAAACATAGAGATGGAAAAGTAATCACTGATCCTAAGATGAAGAAATATAAACAAGAATTTCCTCCTTTCTTAATTATTAAGTGCATAAAAGAGGGGTAAAATTTGATTTACAGCGTATAACAACGCATATCTGGCTACACAAAAAGGACTCAAATATTTTTTAAAGGAATGTCCTTTTTGTTCCGCCCATATTTTCGCCTCTGCTCGGCGGTCAATCAATGGTCTTTCGAAATAAAGAAGAACCTGCTAATATTCAAGTATTGATTAACAAATTCGGCGAAAACATCAGATATGCCGAAACGTTGTACGACATAATCCAAAATCCAGCATAGAGGATACCTAATGAAATTAAAAAAAAGAGACTACAAAATAATAAAATGGGTAACAAGGATTTTAGCAACTGCAGTAATTATCTTTGGACTTCCCTTTTATTTTGGATATGGAAATCCATTACCGTTCATTAAATCAGAATATTCTATTTGGGATAATGTTTGGTTAACGGTTTTTCTACTGATGTTTATTGGTTTGGGGTTAGGTTGGAAATTCGAAAAGATTGGTGGTTTTTTAACATCAATACCTATTTTAATTGGATTCATTATAGGTTTTATAGTTGAGAGAGATTTAACATTGCATATGGTTATTCCATTTTTAATAGGTGTTCTCTATATATTTATAGGATTTACTAAAAAAAGAATTGAAAATTGAATATATGGATTTTGGATTACATCGCACAACAGCGAGTTCAAGGTTTCGCTCGAGTACTCGCTTCACCCAAATTGACCGCGATATTTATAATCATGTTTGATTTATTTTAGGACTTGAAATATATTTTTGAGAATAGTTACTTGTTGATAAAACTTGCGGTCAACTTCTTGAACTCGCAAGACGTTATATGAAATTCAGGCAAAATTATAAAAAACTCTTTATCTTTACTCTGCAATATGGAAAACAACATTAAACAAACTAAATCAGCAGGTGGTGTGGTGATCAATAAAGCCGAATTGGTTCTTGTGGTAAATCAAAAAGGGCAATCTTGGTCGTTGCCCAAAGGTCATATTGATGAAGGAGAGAGCACACTTGATGCCGCAAAAAGAGAAATATACGAAGAATCCGGTATTAATCAGCTCGAACTATTGGCAGATTTGGGCAATTATCAGAGGCCCAAGATTGCCCTTGATGGCGGCGATGACACTTCTGAGCAAAAAACAATCTTTATGTTTCTATTCAAGACGAACCAATCCTTACTTAGTCCGATAGACCCGGAAAATCCCGAAGCCAGATGGGTTAGTAAAAACGAAGTAGCTGAGTTGCTCACACACCATAAAGATAAAGAATTTTTTTTATCAATAATTAATAAAATCAAGGAATAATTTTACTTTTATGGAAGATAAAATGAAAAAACGAATACAAGAGTTAGTGAAAGAGGAAATATCAATCATTCCTTATGATTTAGTGTGGCCTAAAATGTTTGAAGATGAAGCCGCTTTTTTACTCAAGAAATTGCCTCAGAATATCGTTAAAAGAATTGAGCATTTTGGTAGTACGGCGGTTCCAGGACTTTCTGCTAAACCTATCATTGATATTTTAGTGGAAGTTTCAAGTCTTGAAGAAACTAAAAAGCAAATTGTGCCTATTTTAGAAGCCGAAGGATATGAGTACTTTTGGCGTCCTGTATTTGGTGACGATGATCCGCCCTACTACGCCTGGTTTATCAAGCGCAATTCAGAAGGTAAACGTACACATCATATTCATATGGTTGAGGCAGATTCTGAATTATGGGACAGGCTCTATTTTAGAGAATATCTTCGGCAATTTCCTGACGTCGCTAAACAGTATGATAATCTGAAGAGAAAACTTTCAGATAAACATGCAAATGATAGAGTCAAATATACGGAAGAAAAAAGCGGCTTCATTTTGTCTGTTACTAAAAAAGCGAAGGAGTATTACAGGTCGCAAAATTAGCACATCACATAACAAAGAGTATGCAGTTCAGTAATTTTTCGTTTGTAATATTAATAAGGAGTAAAAAATTCCTTCACCCAAGTTTTTTGTTCCGCTATCGCTACAGAAATAACTTCGCATACTCTTGAACATAGGCGAAATAAAAAGAAAACATTAATACGAAATACCATGAAAAGATTTTTTCTAATCATTCTTCTGTTGGCATCTGTTTTATTGTTTGGGTGCACTAAAGATAAAAATAAAAACGATAGTGAAAACAAAGCTAAAGATACACAACAACGACCTATACACTTACTCAATAAAGTAGACACTGATAATAATGCAATCGATTGCAAAGAACAAAAGTCCCAATCTGAAATGAATATTTGTGCTAAAAACAAAGCAGAAGAAGAAATTACAAGATTAGAAAAAATCTTAACAGACCTAAAGAAAGTTAATAATGACAATCTGATTATCTCATCCCAAGATTCTTGGAAGCAATATCGCGATCAAACATGTAAACTTGAAAGCAAACAATACGAAGAAGGTAGTATGCAACCACTTATAGAGTGGAGTTGTATCGAAAGGATTACTAACAAAAGGGTTGAAGAATTAGAGAACTTTTATAACGAGCTTCAGAGGTAAATTTTCTTTTTACATCGTCTAACACTTAATAGCCGACTCCAGAATTTCACTCAAATATTTTTTAAAGGAATGTGAAATTCTTCCGTCCAAATCCCGACTCGAACGGTGATAATCGATATCTTGTATTTTAAAAAGTGTTTGTGATTTAATAAAAAGAACGAGCCAATTCCGCCGTCAGAACTTCAGCTATTAAGAAACGGTAGGCGAAAAAGCGGACGGTTCAATTTGGAGTTGATTGAAATATGAAATTAATTACTATCTTCTATATAATAAATGCAACATTACTACTCTTACATGAAATTGAATCAGCTTATGAAAGAGAATGGGAATTACTAAAACTTCCCGGAAAGATTACTGGTTTTTTGTTGATTCATATTCCGATAATTCTTGTAATCCTAATTGGATTACTGGAAATTGAAAAAACTACATTGATTGGAGCGATTATCGGGATAATAATGGGAATTGGAGGAATAATTCCATTTATTGTTCATAAAGTAATTGTAAGACGAAAAGAACATTTTAGTTCCATATGTTCAAACATACTGATCTACCTAAATATTATTTCTGGCATTGGAACAATAATCTTGTCGATGAGCTTCTTCGCCTAACACCGTATTGACTTCCTCGCACTGACGGACACACCACCGTTTGTAGTCTTTTCCAATTCTAAGATGATACCGAAACAGACGAGAACCGCAATTGAATTTTACGCATCATTTCCATGTGAACTTTTACAATAATGAAAGGTCTCATTTAGGGATTAATATGAAGATTCCAAATGAGACAGCAGTTTGTCGTATTTGATCTGATAGATATCGTACCTTTTACCTTTCTATTAAAATTCCCTATACTGTACTCAAATTTAAGTTGTTATTACACAAAATGAAACTAAAAGGCAAAACAATTTTAATCACAGGAGCTTCAAGTGGAATAGGTAAGGCTATTGCTTTAAAATGTGCCAAAGATGGTGCAACAATAGTTCTTGCCGCAAGAAGGTCAGATGAGCTTGCTGAGGTAGCAGAAAACGTTACAAAACTAGGAGGCAAACCAATCATAGTTGTAACAGATGTAACTAACGCAAATGATTTAAGAAACTTATTTCTGAAAGCAACAGAGAACGGCAGAGTATTGGACGTTGTAGTGGCAAACGCAGGTATAGGTTTTGTTAGGAACATACATGAACTTACTATTGATGAAATAAAAGCCATTGTCGGAGTCAATTTAATTGGTTCCATAACGACGATAAAACTTGCATCCGAGATAATGATTCGACAGAAATTCGGTCATCTGATTCTTACCTCTTCTCTTGCCGGTCTTATCGTATTACCTCAATGGTCAGTATACTCGGCAACAAAATGGGGTATTACCGCTTTTGCTGATACCATCAGACTGGAGTTAAAACAACATAATGTCAAAGTAACAACAATCCATCCTGGTGCAGTTCATACTGAATTCTTCTCTAAAGAAAATGCAAACATCGACTTGAAGGATTTGGGGTTGGAAAAAGATGCAATTACAGCCGAAGAAGTGGCGGAAGCAACTTATAATGCAATATTTACCGACAAAGAAAAAGTGATAATACCACAGTTAGCCAAGAACTATGCCTTTCTTTCCAGGTACTTGCCTGGTCTTCTAAAAGGACAACTTGAAAAACTCGCAAGAAAATTTGACAGTAAGACTCCACCAGAGGAGGATGAACCGGAATTCAGTTATATTCAACCGGTTAATCAAAGGGAATAATTTTTAACTAGAATTATGTAATTAAACCAAATTTTACAGAAAAGAAAGGACAGAAATAATTGATTCTTTCTTCTTTGCAAATAATTTAACTATTTTTTAGCCAACAACAATATCACATTCATCGTCATGCAGAAAAAATACATACAACTCGGGAATGAAGAAGTACTAAAAGGAACCCACCTGCTTGCAGTTTTCAAAGTAATACCCTATGGAAAAACAGACCTTCTTGATGCGGCCTCAGAAATTGCAGCAGAATCTTCAAACGGCTCAAATATTGAGGTAAATACTGCGACAGAATTTTCTGATTCAATGGGAGGAGTTGTCTATAAAGTGGAAGAAGATAAAGGGCTTGTATATATAGCATATCCATGGAGGATGTTTGATCGCGCAGGTAATGTCCAAAATATTGTTACATTCCTGGCCGGGAACGTCTTTGGAATGAGCTCACTTGCAGGACTAAAACTTCTTGATATTTCGTTCCCGCCTGACATGTTAGAAAACTATGACGGATCGAGTTATACGATCGATGAGATGAGGAAGTATTTGAACGCTTATGATAGGCCGATTTTGGGCACTATCGTCAAGCCCAAAATCGGCCTTAAATCCGCCGAATATGCAGACGTCTGCTACAACTTCTGGGCTGGCGGTGGAGACTTTGTCAAAAACGATGAACCTCAGGCAGATCAGGATTTTGCACCATTCACTGAAACAGTTGACCTTGTAAAGGAAGCCATGGATAAGGCAGAAACTGAAACCGGACAAACAAAGGTTCATTCCTTCAATGTTTCTGCCGCAGATTTTGACACAATGATTGAACGGGCGGACTATGTACAAAAGATTATGAAACCGGATAGTTACGCTTTTCTCGTAGACGGTATTACTGCAGGCTGGACAGCCGTTCAAACAATCAGAAGACGTTATCCGGATGTCTATCTTCACTTCCATAGAGCAGGACATGGAGCATTCACTCGTGAAGAAAACCCCATTGGCTTTTCAGTTCTGGTGCTTACAAAATTAGCCCGCCTTGCTGGCGCATCAGGTATTCACACAGGCACCTCGGGGATCGGAAAAATGTCCGGTTCACAAGGTGAAGATGTGACCTCAGCCAATTCGGCTCTTGGAAAAATCACAAAGGGGCACTTTTTTGAACAGGATTGGGGAGATCTAAAAAAAACAAATCCGATTATTTCAGGGGGTATGAATCCCGTTCTACTCCGTCCGTTTATTGAGGCTATAGGCCATACTGATTTCATTATCACAATGGGAGCAGGAGTGCATAGCCACCCGGATGGAACAAAAGCAGGAGCAGCAGCCGTTGTTCAGGCATGTACTGCATGGAAGCAAGATATTTCAATTGAAGAATACTCCAAAAATTACCCCGAGCTTGCCAGGGCAATAGAGTTTTTCAATGCACACGAAACACAAGCTCACAAAGTTGAGAAAAACTAACGTGTATTGTGTATCTTCTCAATAAAATAATATGAAATTTGTTTTTCGATGACAGCTTGGTATTATTTTTTAACTACAACTGAACGGACTGCATTTCTCGATCTCCTTGGGTGATTTGAAAGCACAAGAAGACTAACCTGAGGTTCAGCTACCTTGTTAAAGTTTTTTAACCACACCACCCATGTTGTCCCAATAGAAATCTCTCCATCCATCTTTCACACCGTCAAACTCTTTTTCCGGAATTCCCTCGTGAGTAAAATTTAATATCGTCCCTCCACGCTCATCCTCCTCAAATTCAAAGGTTACTATTGAAAAATGTTCTTCCGGCCAGCCTTCACTTTTGTATCTCCACGATTGGACGATTTTTTTACCAGGTATCAATTCCAGATTTTCTCCATCTATGTCTCCACTCCAGATACTGAATGGCTCCCCTGTTTTTTCGGTAATATCAGCCCAGGAACCTGTAATTACTGAGTGGCTCTCAGAATCCATAATAGACTCGTAAATTTCTTGAGGAGATAATCTAAATATAATTTTTTGTTTTAATACCTTTAATTCCATCCTCAATAATAAACAATTTGCATCGAACCCACAAAACATTACAATAAAAAAATGGTCATTGGATAGGAATTTCCATCCACATTAAAAAAAGGAGCGTCCAATGCGCTCCTTCGTTGAACAATTCCTGTTCCAAATCTTATTTTACCCTTACTTTTATCTTCCCTGTCTCCTCTTTCTCCTTCTTTGGAAGAGAAACACGCAAAACTCCCTTCTCATACTCCGCTTCCGCTTTATCTGCCTGAACAGCTGAGGGAAGCCTTACTATTCTTTCGAATGATCCCCTCTTAATTTCTTTGCTGTAATAATTCTTATCCTTCGTTTCCTTCTCCTCTTCCCTGGAACCACTAATTCTTAGATGTCCATCCTCCACCTCGATATTTACATTGTCCGGATCAACTCCGGGAAGACTCATTTCAGCAACAACTTTTCCATCTTTTTCAAAAACATCTACCGCCATATCCCAGCCCAAGGCAGGCATTTTAAACATTCCGAAATCATCATCAAAAAATCTCTCCATTTCTCTGAAGGGTTCCCATTTTATGATTGCCATAACAATTACCTCCTTTTGTATTTTTTGAAGATTAATTTGAATATGAAGAAATTAATCTTCATACGATTATACAAATTGGCAGTCATAGTGGTCAAGTGCCAAAATTTATTACAGTTTTCGACTGTTTCAATATCACCTTAAGAATTGGAAAAGACATTGCCAGAAAACAAGGAATTAATAATTTTTCAAAAACACAAGCTTGTGAGAAGATAGTATAATATATTCATGACGGAAACCACTCGGGGAAATGATTTACACAATTATTCAGGACAAGACGGTACAGTCAGATTAATTGGAACCCACGATGTGGATAGTGGGTTTATTACAAATTATGAACAAATCTCCATAAAAGATTTGACCGGCAAATATATTCTTTTTAATCCGCAAAAACTTTTAAATAAAGGTATCCTTCTAACACGACAGAACCATGTAGAAGACGAAAAGCTTTTAGCAGCAATAGAAGGAGATGGAGATAAGCAATGTGAACCAATAGTAGTTTCTCTGAGAGACGTGACAAATAGTAAAGGTAGACAGAAAAGAATAGTATGCGTTGAATGTGGTAACCACAGGATTGCCATAGCATGTCTGAATAGACAAGAAGTAGTGGCTCGGGTATATGGAGAGTGCATAGATGAACACATACAAAACATGCACGGATTTCAAAAAATGCGAAACGAGGTTACACTTTACCTCGGCAATCTTCAACTGCTCGAGTAATAAACACTATACCAAACTCTGTCCAGCACTCGAGCAACTGGTCACAGCAGAACGAGCTTTACTAAAAACTGCATTGAATCCTAGAATAGGTGTCGGCACAGATATTTCATTCCCTTTCCAATAGGTAAATGTGCTTTCTTTCCTGTCAATAACTCCAATAATCCCTACCTCAATCGAGGTACCATGAATAATAGCTAGTGCCACTCTGTTATTACCCTCACAGAATATAAGTTCATTTTTTTGCCTGCCATGTTTATCTTCTCTTACTTGAAGGTAACATAAAGGCAAGGGTTCTTTATCATCACCGGTTCCACTTGTAATGCGCTTGATACCCTGCTCTTTAATAAAATCTTGAGTTGTTCCCAGTAGCTTGTTGTTGTAGTCGCTTCTTTCAACATAAGTCAAAAACACATTCCCCTCCAGAAGAGCCTCCTTTATATAGGCCATATCATGAGAATCCAAGCCCTTGAAATTTTCAATTGTAAGGAACGCCCCCTCCTGATTATCTCCCTCTCTAAAAAGACTTTCTAAGTTAACTGTTCCCACAACTTAATTCTTCTTAATAAATAAAAACAACCTGCTTTCGCAGGCTTCATATTTATGTTAGTAACTTTTACCCTTACGCCAGCGAAAACCCCCCATTCGTGAGGAGAAGTACAAGGCTGACAATAATATGTGTAAAGTTACTTGATTCCATAAGTGTGCCATTATATAACAATACAGACCTGGGTATCAAGCTGTTTTTCGTAAATTCCTGAATTATTCATGGACTGCCTTCAAATTCGTAAAGTTTTCGAATGAAGTTCGAGACCATACAGATGTGGAAGTCCAACGGCTTAGATTATTACCAATATTATCAGGATTTATTTGGACTTATCAGAATTTATGAGAAACTACCAGAATTAGCCTGGATCGGTATTTTTCATGTAAGGATTTTTTTCAGTATTTTTATTGACATATTTTCTCCAGGCACATACAATCCTTGAGATATGAGAAAACAACTAACCAGAAAATACTTTAGCTTTTACTTTTTTTGGAATCGCTAAACGCGGTTAGTTGTTGGTCGTTTAATTAACATACAAAACATAACCGCATAAAAGCGGTTTTTTTATTTTTTAGACCATAAAATGCACGTATTGGGAATTGGCGAGATAGTACTTGATAAGGTCAATCTACTAAATCGCTTTCCTGAAGAAGGGGAAAAAGTTCAACCGCAGAAGGTAGAATACTCCGTTGGAGGGCCTGTGCCATCTGCGCTTATACTTCTCTCACGACTGGGAGTTAAATGCACGCTCATATCGACCGTGGGAGAGGATGATGCATATGAAAAAATTAAATCAAAGCTGAAAAGAGAAAACATTCAATTTATTCCAAGAACGGCTCGCTCAACAAAAGTAAACACGGTTCTAATTAACTCCAAAAATGGGTCACGAACCATAATAAGAGATGGAGTAAGACACTTACCGATATCGGGCATCTCCGAGAGAATAATAAAATCCTCTGACATTATCCTCTTCGACAGACACGAACCAAAAGCCTTTGAAGAAATATTAAACAAAAAACGATCAGATACAAAAATAATAATCGACCCATCAACAGAAGTATCTACAAAAATTTTCAAGATGCTGGCTAAAACTGATTTTCCAATAATACCTTATGAGAGCCTGTCTAAATTTCGGATCCACGAAGGCTTTGACGCAAACCTCAATGATGTCTATAGAATTACAAAAAAAACAGTGGTCATTACTCTTGGAGAGAAAGGTAGCCTCATTTTTGATGGAAAGAAAACTACTCACGTACCTGCACTACAAGTACCTGCTATTGATACACTCGGAGCAGGAGACATCTTCAGAGGTGCTTTTGGCTACGGAGTATTGCAAAAGTGGAGCATACAGGAAAGCGTTGAATATGCAAATTTGGTCTCAGCATTACAGTGTACAAAACTAGGTAATTATGAAGCAATTCCCACAAAGAGGGAGATCGAAAAATTTAGAGCGACAGCCGTCAGTAAACTTATAGAATACAACTTAAATTTTGATTAAGCACAAATATGCTGGTAAACGCAATCACTCTTCTAAAAAAGAAAAAAACACAGAAAAAAGCGGTCGGAGCTTTTAATGTATCCTCTCTTGAAACACTGCAGGCAATCTTTGAGTCTGCCTCGGAAAAAAGTTCTGAGGTAATAATTGAAACCTCCAGAGGCGAATCCGAGCACTTTATGCCAAAAGTCCTTTTTTCGATTACTGAAGAATTATCCAATTTATATGGTGTTAATTACATTTTGCACCTGGATAGAAGTGATGATCTTTCCTGGATGAAGAGATGCCTTGACGCTGGCTATAACTCAATAAGTGCTGAGTTCAATGAAAAAGACTATACCAAAAATCTGGAATTAACTTTAAAGGCTAGAGATTTGACAAAAAAATATAAAGCACAATTGGAAGGGGTTCTTGAAGTAGTACCTCTAGTCTATTACAACAATGAGATGCTAAAAGATATGACCATTACCGATCCTGAGATAGCAAAAAGGTTTGTTATAGATTCGAAATGTGATAGTTTAGTAGTTTCGATTGGTACTCAAAGCGGAAAATTTAAATCATTATCAAATATACGAATAGATATCCTAAAGAAAATAAACAGATTACTCCCTGATGTCCCCCTTGTTCTACATGGAGGTTCCTTCCTTGAGAAGAACCTGATCAGATCTTTGATAGACGAAGGCATAACCAAGATAAACATTAACTCCGAGCTCAGGATAAAGTACGCTGAAAAACTCAAGGGAAATATTTTTAGTAATCCTGACGAGTACGCTCCCTACAGATTGTTGAAGGGTGTTAAGGACGAATTAAAACAAGTTGTAAAAACAAAAATAAAAAATTTTAACAATGAGTAAATGAAAAACAAAAAACTAACAATTATTGCAGGGCCCTGCTCTATTGATGAGACCAATGTCCCCGAAATCTATGAAATCTCAAAACTTCCCGTTGCCGGCACCCGCATCGTGGGTTTGAAATCAAGAACAGCACTTGATCCGAAAGGTGAAGGAATGGGAATTGATTTTGAACCCATAATGAAGAATCTGGAAATTCTATGGAGAGGCGGAAATCTAAACGATCTTCTCATACCACCAAGCGTTGAAATAGCAGAAAAATTTCACAAAGATACCGGACTTATTGTAGCAACAGAAATAATGCTCCCTTCAATACAACTTCCGCTCTTCGAGGGAAGAATCGGAAAAGGTAAGTTGATGGCATGGAATCCTGCTGTAAACCAGCTCGGATGGCAAATAATTGAGATAGGAAGTTACGCAAGAAAAAACAGATGGACAATTGGAATCAAAAATGGGAAATGGGTCGGCGAAGATATTTCAAAAGCAGATTCAACTGAATACGATAAGCAAACTTCACTGGAAAAAACCTGGGCAGGACTTACTGAATATGGAGGCAGAGACAATGATATAGTTTTAATTCACCGGGGAGTAGACATAGCTGAAAAAGGGAGTTATAGAAACTATCCAGTCCACAATATTTCCAAAAGAGTTAAACAAAGCACAAGAACAAAACTATTTTTCGATCCCAGTCATATTTTTGGTTCCAAAAAAAGAGATCAGATCGTTGAGGGAACAATCGATGCAATGAAGATAAAAGAGGAGAATGGTGCATTCCTTTATGACGGGATTTTGATTGAAGTTGGAACATCAAAAACAGATACAGACCAGCACATCACAATTGATGAGCTGAAATTCTTGACCAAGGAACTAAGAAAATTTAGAGAATTAGTACATTAATCCCTTTTTTCAGTAACAACGATGTCAAACACAAAAAGATTCAGAAAAGTAGAAAAGTATACCACCACTTTTGGAATTCAAGGTGGCAAGGGAAGCTTCAATGAGGAAGCGCTAATGACCTATACTAAGAAATACAACATTAAAAGTTATAAAATAAAATATTTATATACAACCCCAAAAGTCCTTCAATCTCTCAGTAACAAAAAAATTGATTTTGGCTTATTTGCTATTCAGAATTCCAGCGGAGGTATAGTAGATGAGTCGATAGATGCAATGGCAAAACACATATTCAAAATCAGAGAGAAATTCACTATTTCAATTGCACACAACTTGATGAGGAGGAAAGATGTAAATAACGCAGAAATAGAAACCGTAATGGCTCACCCGCAAGCACTCTTTCAATGCAGAAAGAATTTAGCAAAATACTTTCCGGGTTTGACTCAAAAGGTCGGAAAAGGAGATATGATTGATACCGCAAAAATTGCATGGGCTCTGTCAAAAGGTAAGATTGATAATACTATAGCCACCGTCGGGTCAAAAGTAATTGCAAATATTTATGGGCTTGAAGTGATTATGGATAATCTTCAGGATGATCATGAGAATAGAACAACATTTCTGATGGTTTCGAAATAAATCTAAAATTTGGTGGTGGCTCAAAAAGTTGAAAGGATTTCACTTTGTCCAAGTGGCTTATCCATCAACAATAAATCACAAATTATTGCTTCCACCATACTTTGAGTTGAAATGTGACTTTCCATCAAGCCTGCTCCTTTTTTTGCTGATTTTGAATACTCTACCAGGCATGCTATTAACTTATAACCCCGAACATCTCCTCTTCTCAGTCTTAACTTTCCTTTCAACTCTAATCTCTCTAATTCACCTTTTATAAAAACATTTATCGCCCCAGATTTATTTTTTTTACATTCTAAACTTGAAATCAAACCTGGACGCACCAGGGTAACTTCCCCATATCTATTGTATCTTTGATTAAACATAATCTTTTGCAGAATTAACTCAGTATCAATTGCTATTTTTTTTACATCTATACCCAAATTTTGCAAAAAGCCAATTTCATCAATTTCGTCAACTTTTTCACAATTTAGTTTTATAATTCCTCTTGGAGTTATTATGCCTCCGTACCTCAGAAGCTGTGTTATATCAGTCCGAAGTTCACTAAATAAAACCAGCTCACTTTGTATACCTTCCCTAATCTCTGGGTTAATTAAAGCCAAGTATCCAGCACCCTCACAAAGAAGTCCTACATTAGTAGGTGTATTTATATCAAAATTACTAATCCAAAGGATCTCAGGGAACATATTATCACTGGTTTTTCTGGCAGTTTGAATACCACTGGGTTTTTCCATTTTATTACGAGCTTCCAATTTCTGCTTATTGTTTGTAATTATATCATAACAATATCGGCTACTTCTGTTCAAAAAGTGCATGACACAAAGTACGTACGCTATTGACTTGATACTGTCCTTATGATAAATTCCGCAAACAGATCATGTACATAAACAGTTTGTTTGCAATTATTATTCTCCTCGCTATAGCTCTCATTGAAGAGCTAATTAACTATCGGGAGGCTAAGTCGTAAATAAACTAACAATCAACAAATTCAGACCTCTCGAAAGAGAGGTATTTTTATTTATAAAAGCGATGGGAACAACAGCAACAACCGAAAATTTAATCCCAAACAACGAGGTAACATTCAAAAAGACAACAAAAGACTTAGCATTGCAAGAAGTGACCACTGAACTTGAACAGCTGGGATTTATACAGATAGAAGGTAATTATAATGATGAAGCACAGATATATAGGAATGAAACAGGAGTAATTGCAGTTGTCCCGTCTCAAAGCTGGAGAAGAAAAATCTATTTTGGTGATAATGGGAAAATAACTGAAGCAAGACCTGGAAATCCAGGCAGGGTAATCAAATCAGAAGTCGGAGTAATTGCTATCCAGAGCTTTAAAAGAGATGAAGATAAACAAATAGCTATCGATTACTTGAATTCATATTTATTTAATGGTGGTGCCTATGCAGGTCCGGAAATCGAACTTACGTTTCAACCATTTTTCACTGATTTGGATGATTTGTCTGTCCTTCCCGAAGGGAAACAAGAGCTGGGTCGATATCAAATTGAGCTACAAGAACCTTCTCCCTATTCTGGAGGAGATTTCCTTAGCAGGTAAAAGCGTATCTGGCTAAGAAAATACTACCCGAGAATTCAAGCCAGCTCCATTCATTTTTACTTTTCAACCATGCTGGTTCACATCCAGCAAAAATTAATCTTGACTCCTGGGAGTCACTTCAACCTGATCAAAGCGAGTACGGACCCTATGTGGCTTCAATGGTCAGGATACTACAGACAAAACTAATTCAACCTTACCTAAGTGAACTGGCTGAACCTGTTAAAAAAGCTTGGAATCAGGTAGCATCAAATCTCGGATTTGAAGGATTAGAGTCATTAATTTCTACTTATAAGGATATGAGGTTTTGGCTTCTAAATGCCGGACATGTTTCAAAAAAAGCTCCGACGGGAGAAAACGGTTTTATGTCAGAAAGATCTGCAAGGGCCATATCAAATCTATACATCGCATACAGCAATATAATGGATGGTCTTTGCTACAGCGGAGCAATGACATACGGTACAAGAATAGAGATTGGAGGACAACTGGTATCTGATTCAAGAGAACTGCTAAAAAGAATAATGCCTACCTCAAATGATGCTGATGAAATAATAGATCCCACAACAAATCTTGCTGAATTGCAGGCACTACAGGTAGCAAAAGGAAGATCAAACACTCCTGATAGAGGAGCAATAATTGTCCTTCACAATGGAGAGGAGTTTTCAGGACTCCATTCTCAAGTTAGAGTGAGATCAACTGTGTGCCTGCCTCAGTTCGAAGAAGCAATGATCAACTCGAATCCTGGATTAATTGGAAATTCAAGAAGAATTGAGTATACAGGGAGAGGATCAACTCCTGATCTGGAGAAATATGCACAATCTGTTGCAATTCAGGAGGTACTAACCCTTGCAGGAGTACTGTCAGTAAAAGATGGTTATGATGACGTATTTAAATGGCTTGCAGATCAACAGATATACACAAACGCAGATTCTCAGCGGAAAGGAAGAACAGCCTTGAGTCTGCAAAAGGCATTAGACTCTCTGCAAGGAAACTTTGACTTTAAGGATCTTTCCGAACTACTCGAGATAACCAAGCTGGTCGAAACGAAGCTCCTTACAACTACAAATGATTCTCAAAAACAATTAAAACCAACAATTATTAATACATTGGCAAGAGCACGTGCAGGCATTTCCTCTCTAAAAGTAAGCAGAAAGGAATATATGGATCTCGACGCATACGAAAGATTTTATAGATACGTTCACGAAAAAACAGTAGATAGTATTGCCCTGAGACCAATGAACTGGGGTGAGTTAACAAATTCATTTACCAGGGATGATATAGAAAGAATATTAAAAACTTATTTTAATGCTAATATTGGAGAGACTTTGAGTTTAGACGAATTAACATTGTTGCTAAACCATCACTTCTTTTTTGCTCAACTCAGAGGAGAGATCTAATGGAGAAACTCGAATTACTAAAAAAACTGTTAAATCAGAATTCATTCACCAGAAACAAAGCAGGTGTTGATAAAGTCGGTTTAATAGTACAAAAAGAACTACCTTTTATGAACAAAAAAGTGTTTTCGAGCAAAAGATTCGGAGATTTAATACTTTTTCGTTCGAAAATCTTCACTAATGAATCCAAAAAAGTCCTTCTTGCTGGGCACTCCGATACAGTACATAGACCGGGATTGAGATTCCCAACTGTTCAGAAAGGGAATAAACTCTACGGACCCGGAACAAATGACATGAAAGGCGGATTACTAGTTATTATCGAGGTATTAAAGAATCTATATTCTGAAAACAAACTTAGAAATATTTCTTTTATCTTAATTCCCGATGAAGAAATGGGAAGTAATGCACATAAAAAGAAGCTGGAATATATTTACAAAGAACATGACATTGGTCTTGTTTATGAGGCTTCCGGATGCCCAAATACTAAACTGCATAATTTTACTCCCCTAAAACGCAGTGTTGTAACAGCGAGAAAAGGATTTGGCGGAGCAGTTTTCACGATTTCAGCTCCTGGCGGTCATTCCGGAGTACTAACGAAAAGAAATGAAAGAATCAGTGCCATACAGGAGGCCGCACATAAAATACTGGAAATTGAAAAACTGGCCGACTATCAGAAGGAAACTACCACAAACTGTGGGGTAATCAAAGGCGGAACAGTACTAAACTCAATCGCATCAAGTGCAGAAATCACTGCAGACTACAGAATTTCAACAGAAGAAGAAAGAACAAGAGTTAGAAGAGAATACGAAAAGATCGCACAAAAAGACTTTATCAGGGGAACATCAACCAAGCTTAAATGGCTTTATGATATCCTACCAATGACCCCGACAGCACAGACAAATAAATTGTTAATGATTGCAAAAGAAATTGGTAAAAATTTGCACATTGAGGTAAATGAAGAAAAAAGAGGAGGAGCGTCAGATGCTAATCACTTATCCCAATATAATATGATAGTGCTGGATGGAATGGGATGCCAAGGAGACAATGATCACACTGCCAAAGAATTTCTATATATAAACTCAATTCAGAAATCAATCGACTTTTCAAGAAAATTTATTGAGAAGTTAATCTCCGAGTTCCCTTCTCAGTAACTTCCCAACAAACACCCAAAGAGGGGTCAGGGTAATTGCAAAAAACGCAGAGACAGCATCTCCATCAGTATGAACAATCATTTCTCCTGCCTGGGCTGCTACAGGTTTCAGCAAAAGAGTGAGCAATAATGTTGCCAGAGAAATTGTAAGAGTTAGATTTAATTTTCTCATTTACCTTCTTGGTTAAAATTTCCTTACAGCCAATTTAGCGGGCTGATTATATCACCCGAAATAACGATTTGCAATAGTCGGATGTACATACCAGAAAAGCGTATTGCTTAGAATCGAATAATCAAATTACTATACTTATAAGCATGCATATAAACCTGATTTAGAATGCGATCTAACCTTCAAGGCAATTCTCAATTTGATAACATAATCCTATTAGTCTATATTATTTTTATTCTTTATTTCTGATATTTACTGCTCTGGAAGGAATAGAACTAATCAAAGAGGCTACGATTCTTCTTTTTGCCGGTTTTGTCGGCGGATATATTGCCATTAAGTTGAAACAACCAGTCATAATCGGATATATTCTTGTCGGAGCAATCCTCACCCTCCCTTTCGCAGCAAAATTTGTAAGAATTGAGAACTCCATTCGTCTCGCTGAAATTGGAGCCGCCCTACTCCTTTTTGCAATTGGCATTGAGTTTTCTCTTGACAAGTTACTAAGAGTTAAAAAAATTGTATTTTTGGGAGGAACACTTCAAATCATACTAACTATTCTTCTTGGCTGGTTCATTTTCAGAATTTTCAACCTTTCTTCTTTTGAGGCCTTAGCTCTTTCTTCAGTTTTTTCATTAAGCTCAACAGCGATAGCAATAAAAATTCTTGAAAAGAGACATGAACTAGACACAAAATCAGGAGAAATAATGATTGGGTGGTTGATCTTACAAGATATTGCAGTAGTTTTTCTGGTAATTCTTCTCCTAAATGTTGGGGCGAAAGTAAGTTTTAACATTGGAACAATTTCAAATGCAATATTAAAAAGCTTCGTTTTGATAGCATCAGCAATTCTCATTGGAAGAAATTTAATTCCTGCAGTTCTCCGTCAGATAGCAAAATTAAAATCAAATGAATTACTATTACTTGTATCTCTTATATTCCCGATGATCCTAGCCTACATCAGCGAAAAGATTGGTCTTTCATTCACACTTGGAGCCTTTCTTGGGGGGGTAATGATCTCAGAAAGCTTCCTGAATAATGAAATCTTTACTGAGGTAAAACCCTTGCGGGATGTTTTCTCCCTTATATTCTTCATATCAATAGGTACTCTATTTTCATTTGATTTCTTCTTCGCAAATCTATTCAAAATAGTGCTTATCGGTACTATTATAATGGGATTGAAAATAGTAATTGTATTATTCCTAACGATCTGGATTGGTAAACAACATCCGAAAATCGCTTTCAGGGTCGCCCTGGGTCTTCCTCATGTGGGAGAGTTTGCTTTTCTAGTTACAACAATACTTACCGCAAAAGGACTGATAAATCAGGATCTTAGTTCCATAGTAATATCAGTAACAATCTTAAGCTTGATGCTGGCTCCTGCTCTCTTCGATAGTGCCGACAAATTGTATAATAAAGCAAAGGTTCTTACTCAGCAAAGAAACCCTAAACTTCACAGGCTCCTCTTCGTAAGAAACACAAATAAATTCGAAATAGACCAGCCGGATCTTTATGACCATACAGTTATATGCGGATATGGAAGAGTTGGGGCTTATGTTGGAGAAGCACTAACAAAACTCAAACTGCCTTTTATTGCCATCGATTTTGACTCCGAAAAGGTTGAAAGACTCCAGAGTGAGGGATTAAAAATAATATATGGAGACCCTTCACATAGAGAAATACTGGATAAAGCTGATGTTGAAAGAGCTAAGGCAATAGTGCTGGCTCTACCCAAAGAACAGGATGTTAATATAATAAGCAAGATATCAAAAGAGATTAATCCCAAGGTAAAGGTACTAGCAAGAATTCATAATGGGAAAGACAGAGAAGTATTAGCCAGACTGGGTGTCGATGAAACAGTCCAGCCGGAATTTGAAGCCGCTGTTGCCATTGTACACAAAGTAATGCAAATCTTTGGAGAAAAAGACAAAAAAATATTATACTGGTTGAGAAATATTAAAGAATTAAATGATATTAATGAAAAAAGCAATTTTTAATAGTCTTAAATTGGTAGTTGTATTAGCTTCTGCATTGCAGATATTCTTTCTTGGTAAAGTCTATGCTCAAGAAGAGATCACCTCTCCCAGCTTTAGAATCGTGACACCAACAATAAACTCTGGTACATTAGTATCATCATCAACGAACTACTATTTTTATTCAGCTTTAGGAGAAATTTCCGATCCGAAGCTAATGAGTTCTTCTTATTCTATAGGTGCTGGGACACCAAGCACTTATATAGCAAATGTCCCATTAATTACATGCTTTGAAACAAATACTGATAGTGCAAATTCTCAATGTAACACCTCATACCCCAATCAAAATGGTACAAAGGGAGAAGCTGGTGAGGGTGGTTTTTACGACAGAGCCAAGATAGTAATTGACACACAAAATAACCCTACTGATGCCTTGTACGGTATTCAAATTTCAACCGATAATTTTACGACCATACAATATATTGACGGAGTAACAAGACAGGCAGGAACCGCAAAAAGTATTGCGAATTTTCTTACAAAAGACCAATGGGAATCTTTCCCATGGGACAGTGCAAATATCATCGGATTAAGTCCTAATACAGAATACCAGGTTAGATTGACTGCTCTACATGGCGATCTTACAGAATCTCCACCAAGCCCTTCTGTTAATGCTACAACACAGATCCCAAGTATTGCTTTTGATATTGATATATCAGGAGATACTTGGCCAAATCCCGACGAAAGTGCTGCTCCTTATAGCATAGCACTGGGAACACTTACGCCTGGGGAAGTAATTACTGCTCCAAACAGAATATACCTGGATCTTGGGAGTAACATCATTAGTGGCATTTCCACTTACATTAGTGACCTAAACGACGGATTACTAAGCAATTCCGCCTCCAATACTATCCCCTCACCTTCTGTCGGAAATCCCACCACAGTTGATCTTTCTACTGTAAGCGAAGGGTTTGGGATAAAAATTTCAAACATCAACAGTACTACCCCTTCATCACTTGTAAGAAATAGTAACTACTACAATGCAAGTATACAAGACCAGGTTGGAAGATTAAGGTCAACGGGTACAGATACAATATTGACCACCTCTTCAGGTATTTATGCTGGAAGGGCACAAATTGAAGTAAAAGCAACCGCATCTTTCGCAACTCCTCCCGCTGACGACTATTCAGACAATCTTGTATTTACAGTAATTTCCAATTTCTAAATACATAAGCTTCAACACAATACCAACACTCTTGATTGAAAACCACCAATTACACCTCCTAAGTTAATATTGACTTTGTATAGAATTTGTAATACTCTTGAAAGTAGAAGCACTTAGAGAACTGTTGCGCTGCCCGAAGAAAAGAAGAACCAAGGGAAAGCTGCATAGTTTTCTTTGGTTCTTCTTTTTGTACTTCTAATTTATTTTATTTAAAATACTATGAAGAAATTTTTAGCAATTTCTCTAGCATTTGCCTTGGTGCTGGCCTCCTCTTTCTTCACATATAGTGAGAAAGCGGAAGCTGCAGGAGTAGCTGTAACCGCAACTCCAAGCGCAGTAGATTTGAGCACTGCGACCGATGTCACCTTCACCTGGACGGCTTCAGCAGCTGTAGAGGCTGCAGGGACAACATTTACTTTTTCAGCCTCACCAGCTCTGCCAAGTGCATTTGCAGATTGTTCTACGCCTGACACACAGGCAGACACTGTATCGGGTGGTAGTGGTTCTTTTGGTTCTTTCTCCACTACTAACGCGACTTTCACAACGACCAGTGCTACTACCACAACAGGTAGGTCTTTGTGTCTTAGGGTACCTTCAATAGCAACAGCTGCTTCATATTCGGTAACTGTAGGTTCATCCTCAGCAAACAATGATTATGGTGCAGTTCTTCTATACGTTGGAGGAGATAACCAGGTTACAGTTACAGCATCGGTAGGCAGTAGTTTATCATTCAACATAAGAACAGTTGATGACACTGCTGATACAAATGTATGTAATCTTGGAAATGTATCAACTCTTACTACAGCTCCAAATGGAGATGCAGCGGTTGATGGCCCTGGAGAGTGCGGCTATGGACTAGCGATCGGAACAAATGCTGAAGGCGGCTTCCAGGCTCAGATAATAGCAGATGGACCGCTAAATAACGCTTCAGCAGCAATAACAGACATAGCTGACAATGGTACATTCGTATCAGGAACTGAAACTTATGGGCTTGATAATGTAAGAGGTGCACTAACAGGAAGAAGTATTGGAGGCACTTATGATCAGCCGATAACTGTAGACTCACCGGTAGGCTATACTTTCAATACTGGTAGTACTCCTGTACCCACAACTGCACAGAACTTTGTGTCTTATGCTTCAGGAATTCAGTACATTGCTGGAAGCGGAGCAGATGACCTAACCCTTGTAATTCATGGTCTTACTGTTGGATCCGGTACTGCTATTGGAAGTTATGATCAGTTGGTAACTTATACTGTTACACCAACTTTCTAGACTTGTTTTTTTAGACAAAAGAACCTATTATTTTAGAATAATAGGTTCTTTTAATAAAATGATGAGAAATTATTTTACCTTTTTGCTTTGTGTCGTTTTAGTATTCACTTCTGCTATCATCACTCCCGAAAAAGCTTCTGCGCAAGCCTATAGAGGAATAATAATCAATCAGTTTAAGTTCTATTACAACAAAGTTGAAAGAGGAACTACAGTGAATGGGTCATTTACTGTTACGCATGACTTTGAGGATGAAAACAAACAAACTACACTTCATGTAAAGGCCATGAATTTTACTTCCGATGGAAGGACAGGAGTACCCGTTTTTATTAAAAATTCAGACGTAGATATTAAGTCGAACCTTGCTGAGTGGACAAGTTTCGAAAGGGAAAAGATTGAGCTCACGAGACATGGTCAGGTTGAAACAATAAATTTCCAGATTAGTGTTCCTACAGAAGCAAATCCGGGAGGAAAGCAAATGGCAATATTACTTACTGAGCAACCACGCCCTGAAGACCTTGATATTCAGGACGAAATAACACAGTTCTCATTAAATAAAGAACTTGGACCTCTCGTCTTTCTAACAGTAGATGGAGAACTCACTGAAGAATTAGACCTGCAGGAGTTATTCACAACAAACATAGACAATAAAAAGACCATACTATTCTCTGTTCTTCCAGTTAACATCAATGCAATAATCAAAAACAAAGGTAATACTCACTCCTCACCAAATGGCATATTCTATGTATACCAGGGAGACAACTTTCAAGATTACTTGTACAAAGCTGAACTAAATACTGAAAATGGAAGCATTCTTCCTGAAACCACAAGACTCTTTTCAACTACATGGGAAGATGGTTTTATCACTAAAATCAAGGAAAAACAGACAGATGGGACTGAGAAGACATTCTTAAAGCTCAACTGGGACAAGTTGAGCCATTTTAGGATAGGTAAATATAAAATCAAATTGCTCTATTCAAAAGACGGAACCCAGCAGTTTACAACAGGAGAAGCTAATGCATCATTTTGGGTTATCCCATGGCAAATATTGATCATTCTTCTTGTAACAATAATCATAGTTAGCTTTATGGTTTACAGAAAGATGAAAGGGAAGAAGAAAGAAAATAATCTAAAATGAAACGGATATTACAGATAGCTTTACCCATATTATCTATATTGTCCATCTTGCTGGCAATTTCTGGTCACGTTAGTGCTGAAACACAACAGACACAGAAAGTTGTTCTGTCCCCTGCTATCATAGAGTTAATGCTTGCTCCCGGCGAGAAGAAAACGATAAAATTAACAGTCACAAATAAACAAGATGAAGAAATTGACTGTGAGGTCAATATATCTGAGTTAAAACAAAACGAGAATAACGGGGAATATGAGTTGAGAAAGTCTTCAACTGAAACAGATAGTATAATTGCTTTCCCATCCAAAAAGTTTTCCATAGAACCTGATAGTAATTTCACCCTTCCTGCTGATATTACTATGCCAGATAAGCCAACAAGTGACAGTTATTATCCTGTCATTCTTATAAAGATAAAACCAAAAAGTGAAACGAACTTTTCAACTGTTGGAGAGCTTGGGAGCATCCTATATGTCAACCTAAAAGAGGGCTACCAGTCTGACACAGGTGACAAACAAGGGAAAGGAGCACAAATGAAAATCGAGGTAAACGTTAAGAGGGAGTTAACGGTCTTCCCTGTCAACGAGTTTAGTATAAAGATTGAGAACACAGGAAATACCTATACAAAACCATTTGGAAACCTTGCGATACTTAGTCCTGCAAACTTAAAACTAAAAGACCTACCGGTAAATCAAAAGCTCAAAATTTTACTTCCCGGACAGGATCTTGAATCAGAACTCTCGTGGAAAAAACATGAAGGGAAAAATATTTGGAGATATATCATTCCTGAGTTTGGAAAACATACTGTAGCGTTCGGTATAGATGATGGTAAGGATATTTTTTTGGTAACTGACACATTCTGGGTTATTCCAATTTATCACATAACCCTTGTAGTACTTATACTTTTCGTATTTGTAGTCAGATTTTGGAATAAAAAATTAAAGCATAGAGGGAAATCCTAGACTAATGCCAAATTCGTTAATTTCATACTTATATGAATTTACAACATTACCCCATTTAGTACAGTGTCTCCCACAATAATATAACTTACCGTTATTTGCATCATTAAAAAACCGGGTTCCATAACCTTCCATTACTCTTCTGGTCACTTCATCAATAGAAACCTCATAGCTGGGCCATACAATCCTGTTCGAACCTGCTCCACCAAATCCCCAACAGTTTTTCTGTAAATCAGATATATCTGTTTTACACAAATTGGTCTCAGCCTTTGCTATTGCAACCATCAAAAGACAATCATCTGGTGCTCCATATCTTATACAGGCTTCCACAAAGTTTTTTCCATAACCTTGCAAAGGAGAATTGTTTTTTTCAAAATATTTATCAAAAACGTAAGCTCTGTAGTTTGAGTTATATATCTGAGAAGAAAAAGTCGATGGCGCCTTACTGACAGGAATTTCCTCAACAAATGCACCAAGAACTAAGGGATCAACATTCTCATTCTCTGAGGAAGCAAATACCACGGTATTAAGATTGATATTTGATACTTCGACCCCTCCTATGAAGGAATACGATAGAAGAGAAACCGATACTCCGGCTAAAATGTAAAGCAGATAGTACAAGCTTTTCCTGGTAAAGGCAGCAAACATATATTTATTCTAATGTATTTAACTCTTCTCTTGCAATTTTTGATACTTCACCCTTAAAATCCAAATCCACTGCTCTCTCCAAATGAATCTTTGCGTTAACAGGCTCTTTCATATCTTTACGCACCATACCTAAGTATAAATGACAAAGTGGATTCGTTTCAACCTCTCTTAAACTTTGTTCCAAGGTTTCCAACCCTGCCGCTTTTTCACCGGCTTTATACTGAATCCATCCTTTACGAGCAAGTAGATCTGCCTTAGTAGTATCCCCAGCTGTTTTATACTCTTCTCCTTCGCTGGCAAGCCTGATTTGTTCAGCTCCATTAACATAATCCTCATCAAGCATAAGAATATCGAAATAATACAGTCTATTGGCAATTGATGGTTCAATTCTGACCAGCTCACCTGCCTGTTCTTTCGCTATATCTTCAATTCCAAATCTTAGCAATCCCTCAATATATGACCTTCTTACTACACTATCTGAAGGAGAAAGTGAAAGCAATATGACGTACGTATCAATAGCACTTTTCTGGTCATTGAGTTCGACATAGCATTCAGCCAGGAACTTTAGAGAATCTTTATTTTCCGAATCAAGAATCAAAGCCTTTTGCAAAAATTCTTTAGCTTCACTATACTGACCAAGCTTCATATGAATGTAACCTGCATACATCTGACCCCCATAGTAATACTCATTTTCTTTAACAACTTCATCAAGGAGAGGAAGTGCATAAGGATAATCTCCTCCATCAATAACAACAAAGGAAATATTCATAAGATCTTCTATTTTATTATCTTCAGATACTTCCGCTTCTTCAATGGCCAACTTCAACTTTCCAAGCTGTACATAATCCTTCATATTAACATTGATCGAATCGACTGTTTTCTTCGCCTCTCTGATATCTTTTGCCTGCAATACTGCAAGTAAATATTTGATCCTGACAAGACTATCTTTATCAGTAGTTTTATAGTTCGCTAGAACTTTTTTACCATCATCAAATTTAAGCTGAAGCACCAGACTGCTTGCAAGCCCCTCCACAGCCTTCGCATTTCCTGAATCAAACCCAATCGACTTTCTAAAATTCTCTTCAGCATGAATATAATCATTTTTGAGCAGAAATAATTCTCCCAGACTCTGATAAACAAGATCAGGCTCTGTAACAAAATCTTTCCCATTTTCTAAAATCGATATAGCCTCTTCATAGTTGTGTTTTTTCCTTAGTATATCGGAAGATCTAATATAGGAATCAGTATTTATCGGATTTTCATTTATCGAATTCTTGAAAGCAAGCAGAGCTGCAGAGTATTCCTGCTTTTCCATATGCAAGACACCTTTATTATAATTCTGATCCTCTACTGCCACCTTTTTTTTACATCCGGCAATAAAAAATCCTGAGAGAATCACCAATGCAAAAAAACAAACTTTTGTTACGGCTTTGGTATTCATAGCTCTCAGTATATCAAATATGCTATTCTTACAAAAATCAAATATATGATGCATTACAAAGGCCTAAGTTCAAAGGAAACAGAAGCAAGGCTCAAAAAATTCGGGAAAAACGAAATATCATCTATCGACAAATCCAATCCTATAAAAATTCTTTATAAGCAGCTTGCCAGTCCACTTATTTATATACTCCTGGCTGCTTCAGGCATTTCTCTTTTTATTGGAGAAAAAACTGATGCTATGTTTATATTAGTTGTTGTTGTAGTAAACACTTCTCTTGGTTTTTTTCAAGAATATAAAGCCGAAAACACTCTTTCAGCTTTAAAAAAAAGAATATCAAAAATTGCCAAGGTTATTAGAGACGGACATACAACGCAAGTACTTGCGTCTGAAATTGTCCCCGGCGATTTTATCATCCTTGATCCAGGACTGAATATTCCAGCTGACGGATATTTGATCGAATCAAATGAGCTTCTGATTAATGAGTCCGTCCTTACTGGCGAGTCATTCCCAGTTGAGAAAAATCAGAAAGACAGGATATTCAGCGGAACTTCGGTTATTCAAGGCATGGCAATAGCAAAAATAGAGGTCACTGGTAATAGTACTGAGTTTGGCAAGATAGCCTCTTCTATTTCTTCCGGCTCCGATCCGGTTACTCCAACAAAGAAAAGACTTATTTCTATTGGTAATATCCTTTCCGTTTCAACAGTAACAATCAGTGTTGTAGTCTTTCTCCTTGGAATTTCAAGAGGCATACCAGTAAGAGAGATACTACTCATCTCAGTTGCCCTTGGAGTTAGTACAATCCCCGAAGGGCTGATAATTGCCTATACGGTGACACTGGCTCTTGGTATGAATAGACTGCTCCAAAAATTGTCCGTAGTAAAAAGCCTACATGCAACTGAAACCCTGGGAAATATTGATATACTCTGCATTGACAAGACGGGCACAATTACTGAAGGGAAAATGCTTGTAAGTGCAACCGATTTCACAGACAAAATTCAGGCACTGAAAGCTCTTTCTCTTTGCAACAACGACAACAATTTCATTGATAAATCTATCAAGGACTACATAATCTCTCAGAGAGGGACGACATATTATGAGAAAGCCCAAGACCAAAGAAATCAGATTTTTCCCTTTTCTTCAACTTATAAATACACAGGCGCAACCGATGGAAAATACTTATATGCTGTCGGAGCTCCAGAGATAATACTGGAATTCACTTCCGATCCTCAAAAGAAAAAACTTCAAGAAGAAATCATTGAGCAGGCAAATCTCGGAAACAGAGTAATAGCTGTTTCTTATAAAAAATACTCAAAGAGACATATAGAAAGATCAGATTTTATTGATATGAAATTCCTGGGTCTTATATTTATCAATGATCCAGTGAGAAAAACTGTTGTAGATTCCCTGCAAAAAGTACTATCAGCAGGGATATCAGTTAAAGTAATTACAGGCGACCTTATGGAAACAAGTCTTAGTATACTTGAGAAAATTAATTTCGCAGTAAAGGAAGATGAAATAATTTCTGGTTTTGAACTCTCGAAGGCACAAAACACTCCACTATTCCATAAAATTGTGCACAAAGTACGACTATTTTACAGAACAACTCCAGAACAAAAGCTCTCAATTGTAAAAAGCCTGCAAAGGCAGGGAAAGAAAGTTGCAATGATGGGAGATGGAGTAAATGATTCCCCTGCCTTGAAAAGAGCAGAGATCGGGATAGCCGTGAATAATGCAACCGATGTCTCAAAAGAGAGTGCAGACCTCATCCTCCTGGATTCAAACTTTGAAACAATTGTAAACGCAATTGAAGAAGGAAGAAATATTTTTAAGAATTTAAGAAAAATTTTTGTTTTTCTGTTTTCCGACAGCCTCTCTGAAACGCTCCTAATAATGTCTTCTCTTATTCTTGGCCTTCCCCTTCCTATTACAGCCTTACAGCTTTTATGGATAAACATAATCGAGGATGGTCTTCCCAGCCTGGCATTAAGTTTTGACAGAACAGAAGAAGATTTGATGAAAAAGAAACATGATATTAGGGGTAAATCTGTGTTTGATAAAAACGTCCTCGCATCAATTGTCATAATAAGTCTAATTACGGATGTTCTTTATTTACTGCTTTTTAAATATTTAATTGACTCAGGATATAACCTTAACCGGGCACAAACAATTATTTTTGCAGGAATAGCTTTAAGCTCTCTATTGTTCTTATTCTCTGCAAAAACACTTGATTCAAACATCTGGAAAGAGAAAATTTTTGGAAATAAGGTACTAAACATTTCCGTTTTAGTTGGAATCTTCTTGCTCATTTTGACGATTTATTGGCCTCCACTCCAAATCGTCTTAAATACAGTTCCACTGGATATGAATGAAGTTCTTGTGATTATTGGAGTAGCAATTGTAGATACAATCCTTATCGAGATAACAAAACTGTTGGTAAGAAAATTCTCCAGAAGTTAGAACCCGACCTCAAAAGTATGCCCCAACCTGATCTCATCATATCCAAGGTAAGGAGCAGGGTTTAGAGGTCTTCTTATGTTCAGATCGTAAACTCCGAAATGAAGATGAACCACTCTGTTTTCCGGAACAAAGGAGCTGATATCACCCTGATAACCAACCAATTCTCCCCTCTCCAGCCTCTGTCCCAGCTTCAAATCATGGTAAACCTCCTTCGTAGCTCCATCCCCCAAATGGGAATACAGAATTTTTATATTTAAGCTTGGCACCATATCTCTATATTCAATTGGTAAAGAATCGCATTGTATTTCTATCTCCTGATTTGGCAGGAATATTCTGATAACTTTGCCAGAGCAAGCACTATAAACCGGATAGCCTCTGGATGTACCGTTAAGTCCAGTCCCTTTTGTATTTGTCCAGATATCAACACCTGGATGACTTTCCTCGTTGTAAAGGAAATCTTTGTGAGCAGCAATACCGTTTGTCGGAATAAGTAACGGAGTGGCTTCTTTTACCTCAACTCTAAAAGGTTTTACCTGAAAATCTTTCAGATCCAAATCCTCATATTTTGCTTCTGAGCTTCCCAAAATTGCTCCAGAAAGATTAGATGTCTCCAAGCCTCCTGATCTCAGAGAAAGAACTTCTCCTGCTCTATTTAAATTTAAAATCCCTTTTGAAAAAGCCGAAATGGTAACAGAAAAACCAAATGCCGCAGAAAAACTTCCGAGCACAATTGCCAGACCAAATACTACCATCCCGAACATTTTTAGGGTAGGAATTCCGTATTTCCTAATAGACTTCTTAAACATGGATAACACAATATATTATAATTATCCCCAGAAAGACAACAAAAATAAGGTATAATGCCTGGATAAATGGACAAAACAGAGATAAATAAAATAAGAAACTTCTCAATAATTGCACATATTGATCATGGCAAGTCAACACTTGCAGACAGACTGATGGAGGTAACCGGCGCAGTAAGACAAAGAGACATAAAAGAAAGGATGCTTGACACACTTGAGCTTGAACAGGAAAGAGGAATAACAATAAAACTTCAAACTGTTCGAATGAATTATAACCACAAAAATGAAGACTACATCTTAAACCTGATAGATACTCCCGGACACGTTGACTTTTCCTACGAAGTTTCCAGATCACTTGCGGCCTCCGAGGGTGCTCTTCTTCTTGTTGATGCAACCCAGGGAATACAAGCACAAACCCTTACGAATATGTACAAAGCTCTTGAAAACAATCTTGAAATAATTCCAGTCATTAACAAAGTTGATCTTCCAAGTGCCCAGATAGAAAAAACTGAAGAAGAAATTATTTCAACCTTTGGATTTAAAAGAGAAGAGATTCTGAGAGCTTCTGGGAAAACGGGCATAGGAATTGAAAATATTTTAGATACGATTATAGAAAGGGTACCTTCCCCTCAAACTAGAGCACAAAAAGAAGAAAATGAAACAAAAATGCTCATCTACGATTCTTTTTATCATGAACACAAAGGTGTTATTGCCTTAGTAAGAGTAATAAGCGGAGAACTTAAAACAAATGATAGAGTCTATGTTATGGGAACAAAAACAACTATAGAGCCTCTTGAAATTGGTTATCTAAAACCCAGTCTTGAGAAAAATCAACGCCTTGTGGCAGGAGAAGTGGGCTATATTGCTACCGGACTAAAAGATATAAAAATGGTTCACGTTGGGGATACAGTAGTACTGAAAAGTGAATTCGAGAACAACAACTCAATTAAAGCACTTCCTGGCTATAAACAGCCAAAACCTATGGTATTTGTGAGCCTTTTCCCGGTTGAAGCTGATGATTTTAAGGAATTTCAGGAAGCCCTTGAGAAACTCTCATTGAATGATGCCGCATTAACATACGAAAAAGAGACATCAATAGTTCTTGGATCAGGTTTTGTTGTTGGCTTTTTAGGACTTCTGCACATGGAAATAACACAGGAAAGACTGGAGAGAGAATTTGATGTTAATCTTATTGCAACATCGCCTTCTGTTGAATATCTTATTACTCTCTCAACTAATAACCCGTCTAAAATAGCTGGAATAAATCTGGCAAACGTAGAAGGAGATATCTTAAGAGTACGAACAGCAAATGAATTCCCTGATACTACTTACATAAAGGAAATCAAAGAGCCATGGATAAAATCTGAAATTATTACACCTGAACAATATATAGGACAAATTATGGAACTGATACAATCAAACAGAGGCGAATATGTATCAATGAACTATCTAACTGAAACCGCAATTAAAGGCTCAAAACATGTAATGATAACAGCCAATCTACCAACAGCTGAAGTTATTGTAAATTTTTTTGACAAACTAAAATCAGTAACTCAGGGTTATGCATCAATGGATTATAATTTTCTTGAGTACCGCTGTTCTGACGTAACAAGAGTAACAATACTTGTAAATTACGAACAAGTTGAAGCACTATCTTTCCTGACTCACAAAACTAATTCAGAAAGAAGAGGTAAGGAAATGGTCTCTAAGCTTAGAACAATCATTCCCAGACACCAGTTTAAAGTACCTATTCAGGCCTCAATCAGTGGAAGAGTAATAGCACGAGAAACAATTCAGGCATATAAAAAAGACGTAACTGCCAAACTATACGGAGGTGATATTACTAGAAAAATGAAACTCAGAGAAAAACAAAAAAAAGGAAAGAAGAGACTGAAAATGTTTGGGAATGTTGAAATACCAAAAGAAGCCTTTCTTGCAGCATTGAAGAAAGATTAAATCTTCTCCAATTCAAAAGTAACTATTACAGGGTAATTTACCTGAATATTTGAATCCAGTATTAAAATCAAGTCAATCTGTTCCCCTTTTTCAACCTTAAACCTGTAAGGAAAAATTTTTCCTTGAAACAGCCCATCCGTAAGACGAATACTTTCTCCATTGGCAAGCATTCTAATACTTAGATTTTTGAGATTATCTTTTGGCACACTTATTCTGACCTCAAAACTTGAAGGTTCCGCTTGATTCACAAGCTTCAAGATTTCTGCCTTATTTTCACCCGTCAGAATCTTCTCATACTGAACTGAAGTAGAATAATAATTTTCCCCAATACTCTGATTTCCAAAAAATAAACCTTCACGGGCAAAAGCCGGAAGTATATTTATCCTGTTTTCTTCAATAACCCTATCATTATACTCGCCCGCCACCTCTCCAACCATATTCTTTTCACCTGCAACCTCCTCAAAAGTAAGAGGAGAAAGACCCACAACAGAAATAAACGAAGCCGACACTATTAGAAACAGAAGCACCAGCAATCCCAGTTCTCCAATTGTCGAAAAAAGTTTTCCGGATTTCACAAAAATATAATCTAACTAGATACAGATTATTGGAATAGCGGACAAATGTAAAGAAATCATACAAGCAGGTTTCTTCCAGTCATCTCCGCGGGTTTTTGAATACCCATGAGAGCAAGCATTGTTGGTGAAACATCAGCCAAAATTCCTATAGGAAGTTCTCTTCCGTCAAGACCATTTTTTATTATCATAAGTGGCACAGGATTGGTTGAATGTTTGGTGTCAACATCTCCAGTCTGGAGATTAAACATTTCTTCTGCATTCCCATGATCTGCAATCACAACAAGAGCTCCATCTTTACTCAATACCTTTTCTATTAAAACGCCAGTTTTTTGATCAACGATCTCAACCGCTTTTATTGCAGCATCAAGTACTCCAGTATGCCCAACCATATCTGCATTCGCAAAGTTCACCACTATAAAGTCATAATAGTCTTCATCAATTTTTTTAACCAGCACCTCTGTCACTTTTTCAATACTCATCTCAGGTTTTTGATCGTATGTAGCTACATCCCTTACTGAAGGTATCTCGACTCTGTCCTCACCAGGATAAACAGTTTGATTACCACCATTAAAAAAATATGTTACATGAGGAAATTTCTCGGACTCAGCAATTCTCAGCTGTCTAAGACCATTATCTGAAACAACTCTTCCTATGGGATTATCAATATCCTCTGGAGGAAAAGTAATATTTTTTGGAAATCCTATCGAATATTCAGTCATTCCAACAAAATACACATCCGGGCTTTTTTCTTTTTCCCATGCCGAAAAATCCTCTTCCTCAAATGCCTGTGTGAGCTCAAGTGCTCTATCCGGTCTAAAATTAAAAAATATAACAGCATCATTGTCATCTACATGAGCAAGAGGCAAATCGTGCTCATAAACTACATATGGCTCAAAGTATTCATCTGTCTTTCCATTCTTGTAAGAATCATCAACCGCTTCTTTCCATTTACTTATTTTCTTCCCTTTTCCTGACACAATTAGATCGTAGGCTTTTTGTGTACGATCCCACCTTTTGTCCCTGTCCATAGCATAATAACGCCCTATCAGTGATGCAATTTTTCCGACCTTAAGTCTTTGCATTTCTGATTCGACTTGCTCCAAATATATTGCAGCACTTTTCGGGGGAGAGTCTCTCCCATCGGTAAACAAATGAAGTACTACATTTTCTTCATCAAGTCCATGATTCGCACAAAATTTTAGAAGTGCAAAGATATGATCCAAAGAAGAATGAACCTGCCCACCCCCCAAACAACCCATCAAGTGCAGTCGTGTTTTCATCTCTTTAACCTGGTTAACTGCCTTTATTAAAAAAGGATCTTCAAAAAACTTTCCACTTGTAATTGCATTATCTATCCTTGGAAGATCCTGAAATACTACTTTTCCAGCTCCAATATTTATATGACCAACTTCACTATTTCCGTCAGTCCCGTGAGGAAGCCCTACGTTCGACCCTGAAGCATGAAGATAACCGTGCGGATATATCGGCCAATACTTATTGAGACTCGGGGTCTGAGCTAATGTAACAGCATTACCAGGACCAGGCTGTGCAACCCCAACACCGTCCATTATGACGAGCATAACAGGTTTTGGTCTTTTGAAAAAATTACCCATGGGCAGTCATTAAGCCTAATTAGTATAATTCAATTCATCCAGTTCGTCCAACAAAAAACCGTCTTTTGTAATATAAAGTCCATAAATTCTCTCTTCATCCTGGACAAACTTTGAGGCGAAACTACCGTAGACAGTATCAACAGCAAAATTATACTTTCCTTTATTTTTTTCCAATCCCTTCCAATACGAATCGGTACCGCCATTTAGTTCAAAAACTGATCTCTCCGGTGCATTTCGAGCCTTCTCAACACTATCGTAGTCACCTTCAATTCTTGATATTTTATAAATAGTTTCAAAACCGAGAAAAATCAACCAATTATGAAATTTTACAACTTCACCTCCCACTTTTATTTGATCACCATAAGCCATATATTCCTCTGCCTTTTCAAATCTGGTTTGCTCTATTTCCTCGTCTTTCGAAAAAATATCTTCCAGTACTGACTTTTCCTTTACCTGTTTGTATTCGAATTCAAAGTACTCATTACCATTTTCATCCTTCATCTGTTCCCCGACAATTATTTCCGCAACCAATTCCTCTTTTGTAAATACTTTATAAGTATGCAACCATATACCCGCTGCTACACTTCCTCCAAGCCCCAAAAGCAAAACCAGAGAAATAATAATAAGCAGAAGAGTGATTGTTAGTTTTGTAAAAGATTTGTTCATAATACTAAATACTATTTTATCTCAAATCAGCAAATATAGAAATAAATCTATTTTACCTCAAATAACATATATCAGAAAAGCTCATCATCATTCTCCATATTTTTTTATCAACAATTGATAAAAAAATCCAACTTATCCGACATTCTATTTATTTCTGGATTAAGATAATATATTCAAATGAAACAACTCAGAGGCATCGAACTAAAAAGATTTCTAAAAAAGAATAGGCAAGAACTGGAAACAAAAGAGATTGTCGTAATTGCTGAAAATATTCAGTATGCCAGAAATGTTGCCAGCCTGTTTAGAATACTTGACGCCGTAAAAGCAAAAAGACTTATCCTTAGCGGTATTTCTCAAAAACCACCTTTCGGTAAAGAACTTCAGAAAGTCTCGAGACACAAGGAGTTGTCACTTCCATGGGAATACCAGGAACATCCCGGCAATGAAATAAATAAGCTCAAAAAGCAGAATTATGAGATCCTTGCCCTTGAAATAACAGATAAGGTAGCACATTATGCAAAAAGAGAATACCCGAATAAAATATGTATAGTTATTGGTAATGAAACTTACGGGATAACAAAAGGTACACTGGAAAAAGCTGACTCATCCGTATACCTTCCCATGTACGGAAAAGGAGCTTCTCTTAATGTAACAATGTCACTCGTTGTACTTTGCTATCATATTTTAAACAGCAATAAAGAATGAAAAAAACAAAAATTGTTGCAACAATAGGCCCTTCAAGTTGGCCAATACCGGTCTTGAGAGCAATGATAAAAAATGGTATGAATGCCGCAAGAGTTAACGGGGCATTTGCAGATACCGCAGAACTTAAAAAAGTTGCAGAGCTTGTTCGATCAACCTCAACAGAGGTTGCACTTATACTTGATATTAAAGGACATGAAGTAAGACTAAATAAATTTGAAGAAGATATTCCCATAAAACAGGGAGAGCAGTTCATTATTGGAAGTTCACCAGAGGATAATGTTTTTCCCATTACTTACCCGGAGCTTTATAAGGATTTAAGAATTGGATCAATCTTGCTAATTGATGATGGAGAGGTTGAACTAGTAGTAACAAAAATATTAAATGAAAAAATTTACACAAAGGTTCTTTCAGGGAACTTTGTTAAAAAAGGAAAAAGCATAAACACTCCAGGAACAAAACTTTCAAATCCATCTTTAACCAAAAGGGATATAGAGCAAATAGAATTTTGCATAAATGATCGCTGGGACTACGTCTCCGCTTCCTTTATCCGAAATATTGAGGATGTCAAATATGTAAAAAAATACACCAGTAAAAGTCATATGAAAATAATTGCTAAAATCGAGGATGGAGAGGGAGTCAAAAATTTCGATGAGATACTCGAGGAAGTAGAGGGTGTAATGGTTGCAAGAGGTGATCTGGGCATAGAGGTTCCTTACGAAAAACTTCCCTTGATACAGAAAGAAATAATAATGAAGGCAAATGCGAAGGGCAAACCCGTTATTACTGCAACTCAGATGCTTGAATCCATGATCGAAAAGCCAAATCCAACAAGAGCAGAAATCAGCGATATAGCAAATGCGATACTAGATGGAACAGATGCAGTAATGCTTTCTGCAGAAACTTCCACAGGAAAGCATCCTGTGGATACGATCAAAGTTATGAATAAAGTTGCACTCGAAACAGAAAAATTTATCAAGCCTGAAATGATTCCTGGAAAACCCGATGCCCCTGAAATAACAGACTCACTTGCTAAAGCTGCTTTTCAGGTATGTTCGGATCTGGACATTGACAGCATAATTGTAGTTACAAGAACCGGGAGAGCAGCAAGATTATTGAGCAGGTTTAGAATCAAACAGCCAATATTTGCCTTTGTAAGTGAAGACTATTTTACAAGAAGGATAAACTTAAGCAGTGGCGTATACTGCTACAAACTTCCCAGGAAGTACAAAGACCGGGATCATGCTCTGGCAGGTATTGTAGAAATAGTAATTAAAAAGGGACTAGTAAAAAAGAATAACAAGATACTTGTCATTGGAAATGCATCAAAAGCTCTTGAAAACGATACATATTTCCCGAATATCTTCGAAATTGTGAATATCGCCGACTTCTTGTGATAAAATCTCTAAGACAAATTAATTAATCGCAAGGTCACGTAGCCAAGCTGGTTAAGGCAAGGGTCTGCAAAACCCTTATGCGCGGGTTCGAATCCCGCCGTGACCTCCAATTTCAGATATTAAGATAGCGAATATCTCCCAAATTGATACCGTTTCATTTTCAGATACATTTAGATACTGTTTGTTAAATGTGATAGTAAAAATCAAGAGAGCTTTACTTTTCGGCATTTATCAAAAATAACCTTCCGACAAACATACTCAAAAAGAATATATTTCAATTTGCCTGAGGGAAAAACACAAAAAATATTAGTAAACAAAGCTTGGGCACGTTATCGAAGATTGTCTGGACGACTTAACAAAATAGCAACTAATGGCAGAAAACAAGATCAGTTGATATAATAACTGCTAATTGAATTGCCGGGGTGGCGGAACTGGTAGACGCGGCGGACTTAAAATCCGTTGGGACTTATCCTCCCGTGCGGGTTCGACCCCCGCCTCCGGCACCAAAAAGAAAATTAAGTTTTCCGTGCTATAATTGGTCGTTTCGGGACGTAGTTCAGTTGGCTAGAACGCTCGCTTTGGGAGCGAGAGGTCGCCAGTTCGAGTCTGGCCGTCCCGACCAGATAGTAAAACATTAATACTCTCAGTAAGTCTAAGGCAGAATAATAATAGGGTGCTACTCTATAACTCACTCGGTCAATACCAAATACATTCGATAATTAACACGTCTCTGTATTTTGAGAACCTACGGGCTTCGCCCGTAGGTTCTCAGACCAGTTATACCGGGAAATGATAAATCAAAAAGTATCGATAGGATTTTTATTTACCACTCAATTATCGAAATTAATAAGCATGCAAACATTGTCCCTGGAAATTTATTAATAGGAACGAAGGTCTACGAATCCGCTAGAAAACGTAATAGAGATGCGGAAGCCTGGTTGATTATATATATATACATATATATAATTGTGCAATATTTTGTGTATATTAATTAGAGAAAATGTACGATCAAACTCCAGGTCTAGGTGGAATACAAAAGCAAGACAAAGTGAATGGAATGGAACCCGGCTTAGGTTTATTGGCTAAACTAAAAAATCGCATTAATGAAATACCAAACTTAAAGGATGTGAATGAATTCACTGACATAGTAAGCTTTACAATTGAGGGCTTATATCAACTAGAAAATAATGAATTTTTTATACAAAGAGAAAAATTACTTATTGGATTAGTCAATACTGTCAATCACCACAATAATTTAGAAATCAAAAAAGAAGCCATAACTAGAATAGGCCAAATAGGCTATCCTGAAGAAATACACTCCACAGATGAAGATACCATAAATATCACCGAATATCTTTACCATGCAGCACTTCAAGAAGATCTCGGTATCGCATCAGTCCAAGCTCTTGGAAATATGGGAGAAGCTGGACTCACAAAGCTAATCGCACTTATTGGTGAGGAAGGAGGTTTTGGCTTATTTGATATAAAGAATTCAATAACGGAGGTACTATTAAATGAAATTAGTGAAACTTCCCAAGTAGAGTTTCTTCGTTCTGTCAGACACTATGTCGAAAACAGTAGTGAATTTGCAAGTGAATCGCTAATTGAGCTATTGGGTCGACTAACAATACCTGAAGCACTTAAAGAGCTAAAAATCTATCGAGAAAGGAACCGTGCACTTTACTATTCAGCTTTTGCGCTTCTTGAAATGAATTCAGGAGAATCTATTGAAATACTCTATGAATCGCTTGATGACGGAAATTATTTATACTTGAAGATTATTGAAAAATTAATAGAGTATGCTGATTCAGAAAAAGCAAATTTAATCTTATCAAAATTGCCACCATTAAAAGATCTTTATATCAATGATAGATATGGAACGCTAGAGTATCAAAGACTAGTACAAAAAACTGTTGAAGCTTTCATATTAAGCAGTCGAACAGATTCTGCTGTTGCGAACCTAAGCCGACACATTGCTGATGAGTCTATCGAACCCTACTTAGACATGTGGGCTGACATTGTTGGAATATTTGATTTAACCAGAATACCAACAAGATTTGGTGTTAGAATTCTATCTTTCTTGCGGACCGACCAATCAATAAAACAATTAGAAAAAGCATTTTCAGTATGGAGGAAAGATCCAGTTAATTTAGTTATCGCTTCTGAATTATTTCGAATAAAAAATGACCACAGATCAAGGCAAAGGATAATAGGCGAGATAAAAAAAGCCAGAAGCACTAATCGGGATATTATTGATACTATTGAGACTTTTGCAGAAATTGATAAAGAACCCGAGAAGGTTTTAGTTGAACTCCAAAATGGAAAAGATAAGGGAAAAGCCGTAATAGCTACAGTACAATTAGCAAAACGAGGACATACTGAGAGTAGAGATATCCTTAGAAATGTTGTCTTAAATTCCAACCCAAACGAACCTATTCATGACTACGCTGCTTATTCATTAGCTGAGGCATACCAGGATCAAGAGACTCTGGAATTTCTCAGCAGGTTACTGGAAAGTAACACAACTTGTCGAATCGGGATAGAAGCAATTGGTATACTAAACATGCCAGAAGCCATACCACTGATACTGGGAAGCTCAGCCCCAATTTATCAACAAGCTCGATCACTTAGTTACATCACTTATCCAAAAAGCTTAGAGGGACTAAATTTGCTTTTTCAATTAGAAAGAAGTGCCAGTGAAACCGGCGATATTGTAAGAGGTATTTCTAAGCTTGGAAAAGTCCCTGATCTAAAAGATCGTGCAATTCAAATACTCAACCAAAGGGTTAGATTTGAGAAAGATGCAAAAGTTAGAAGAATGATAAAAAGAACAGTTAGAGATTTGTCACTATAAACAATAATATTGGGATGTTTGTATACATTCTGTTATCCATTATCCATAGCTCTTAGTTTGTTGTTAATCTATAATGCTACTGTACTATTGAACTGAAAATATTAGGGAAGCTCCATTAAAATAAAGGAAATTGAGAAGAAATTGAACAATTATGCTCTACTGTAAAAAAATATTTTTAACATAAAGTCAGGACTATTGTAAAATAAACAGTAAAAGGTATCTCCAATGTTGTAATTGAATATGATAATTTGGTAGACATTATTGGATCTTTCGCCAAGTTATCTGGGAATTATTATTAATAGTATGAAGAAGAAATCCAGAAATGAAACTAAAAGATAAAATTGTATTAATAACAGGAGGATCGGAAGGATTAGGATTTTCTATAGCAAAATTACTACTAGAGAAAGGAAGCATAGTCCACACAATCGCAAGAGACAAGAAAAAACTGAAAGAAGCCTCAAAAAAACTCAACAATCCAAACTTCCATACAAATCAAGGAAATGTCTCGAGCTTTGAGAGTATTGAACTAATAATAAAAAGAATTGGAGATATAGACATCCTTATAAACAATGCGGGAATATGGCTTGAGGGCAGTCTATTGAGCAACAAACAAGATCAAATCTCAAAGGTGATAGATGTAAACATTAAAGGAGTCATTTATGTTACCAAGTTAGTCCTCCCGTTAATGATTAAGAAGAATGACGGATTTATTATAAATATTTCTTCCACTTCCGGTCTCGTTGGTAAGGGAAATCAAGTAGTGTACGTTGCATCCAAATATGCAGTTACAGGTTTTACTGAATCTTTAAAAGAAGACCTCAAAACGACAGACGTAAAAGTTGCAGGATTCTACCCTGGCGGAATGAATACAAAGCTTTTTGAAAATGCAGGAAACCAGAAAGATAATCAGCAATGGATGAATACCGATGAAGTTGCGTCCGCTATTATCTTTATGCTTGAAAATGATGCTACAATGCTCATTGATCATATTGTTCTAAAGAAAAGAAAAAATTTAATTTAATTATTTAAATAATGATAGTAAGAAATCCGGCACAAAGAGTAGCAGTTTTAGTCGATGTACAAAACATGTACTACTCTGCCAAAAATTTATACAAGGCAAGACTCAGTTTCAAAAATTTACTAAAAATTGCTATTCAGGGAAGAATTCTCACAAGAGCAATAGCCTACGTAATCGAATCGGAAATTAACAAAAGCGAGAAAGAATTTTTCGATGCCGTAAATATCGCAGGATTCGAAATAAAGGAAAAACAGCTTCAGACATTTGTCGGAGGAGCAAAGAAAGGAGACTGGGATCTTGGCATTGCAATGGACGCTATTAGGCTTGGTCATAAGGCTGACTCAATTGTTCTTGTCTCAGGAGATGGAGACTTCAAACCCGTGGTGAATTATCTTCAGCAAGCACTCGGATGTCTTGTTGAAGTGGTCGCATTTAGAAGTACAGCCAATAAAGAGCTTATAGAGATAGCCGACGACTTCATTGACGTAGAGAAACACACAAAAGATCTCCTCTTCAGGGAGAAAAATATCAAGTAAGATCGAAAAAAACATCTTCAAAGTAGTATAATCTCCTGGAAAACAGGGACTTCTGATCGATGTGGAAGTTCAACAGGGAACAATGTTCAAGTATTCTTGCACTTTGGAAACGGGATGTAGTTCAATTGGATAGAATGTACGCTTCGGGTGCGTAAGGTTCCCGGTTCAAGTCCGGGCATCCCGACCAAAATGGATGTTAGTTTCGTTCCCTAAGGATTATTGATATAATCCGATGTATTAGTTTAGATCTTATTTTCTTTTACATGTTCGACACACCAGAAGAACTACAAACGAGAGGAAATTTGCCTGAGACTAAGTTAATAATACATGAGGAACAAGGTGTTCCATTTAAGATTATTGATGTTGAGAGAAATGAGGAAATGATTCCGGATCCAAGAGTAGAGTTACTTAAGCAAGGCAGGCTTTATATGGCTAAAGGTATTTTAGGACAAGTAATAGCAAAATTTGTCATGGGTGGAATGCCAACGGCAATTGAATATCCGCAGTTAGGGAAAGAACAGCAACAGAGAGTTCTTGAGTGGACAAAAACTGTTATAGAAAATGAGTTTAAGTTTATATTGAGTGATAGCCAGGAACAAGGGGCAGCAGACTACGGTAACTTTAGCGAACAAGACCCGGAAAAAATCTGTACTTATGATGCTGCAATTGACTACATAGCGAGCCATGCACAAAAGTATTTTCCTGGTAAGAAAATTTCGCTTTTTGATGCAGGCTGTGGTCCTATCCCCTACTTGGAAAAATTTACAGAGAAACTAAACCTATCCAAAGTTTTTGGTTGTGATCCGGTCCCTTCATTTGTCAATATGGCACGTTTAAATGAAGATAAACATGGGTTGGATTCCTGTATCTATCAAGGAACTTTCTCGAGTCCTATCCCGCAAAAAGCCCAAGAGCAAATGAAAGAATCAGGACTAGATGTCGTGACAGGTCTTTGGATGATCCACAATGTGGAAATACAAGCCGTCGTTAAAGGCTTAAAAGATTTGAGGCAATATATAAACGATGATGGACTAGTTGTCTTTATTACCAGCAGTTCGGATGCTAGTAGTGAGTATCTCGGATTTCCATCACTAGAGGACAGCCAACAGATTCAGACTATATCAAATCCTTATTGTGACTACCAGAAAAGAGAAATGACTCGTGGATTGTTGACATTTTTTGCAGATCCTTCAGATTTGTATAAAAGAGTCGCAGAGAAAGCAGGTTTCGAGCTTGTAGCACAACACCCTGTATTAGCCGATAAGAAAATACATAGATTTTTCAATGAGTATATAAAGGCAAACGCTCTTGATATATTTGACAGCAAAAAAAGGCCATTGCTGATTTGGACTTTATTAAGACTTTTTATGTACGGGAAAGAAGGAAAAGAGATACCGCATCAACTAGTTGCTCTAAGGAAAAAAAGTGAAGAAGAATTGCGATGGGAAGCATCACTCTAAATTACATTAATTGATCCTTTACAAACTGGTAAAGTAGTTACCTTTCTAGTAAAGGATCAGTTTTTCAAAGACACGAGGAATCTATCAATAGCTTCAAGTTTCTGATCTGCGACCTGCTGTTGTCCAAACTTTTCTTGAATTTCTACTTTATTATCTCGCTTCAATCGCTTTGCATATGCTTTAAGTTCATGCCTGTATTCTTCAAGAGCTATTCTTATGTTTGGATCTTTTAAATTTAGACCACTTACCTCTACCGAAGATCTCTCTTTCCCATTCCCGTTATGATCATAGTAACCAAAATTGACAAAAAATCCCTCGCTCAATTCAAGATTATTTTTAAGTGTCCAAATAGTTGCACCAACATATTCAAGATTACTTAAACTACTGGCAATATTTACTGCATCAGATAGAACTTTCAGCTCATCGACCGGATCGACTACACCAGGAACCCCAAACTCACTAATCATTATTCCCGGAAGTTTGACCAAACCATACCTATTAGCCGTCTTTAATATCATAGAGTTCACTCTAATTAGCTGGATAAGCATACCTTCAGGATACCTTTTCCACCCATTTATAAATCTACTTGCACTATCTATTAGATCCCTAAGACTTGTCGTCGTGCCTAATGATCCATTAAATGGTCCGAACGTATGCTCATTATAAAACTGCAAACCAACAAAATCTGTTGGCATATTCCCAAATGCCTCCCAGTCTTTTTCAAGTGCCTCCTTTATCCACGATTCAGAAAGATTTGCCCCAACTGCAGACCATATATAATCAAGCGGTGAAAATTTCATGTAAGGACTGAACCAGGCCATGTTATGAGTAAAACCTACTTGTATATCCTTTCCCTTTGATCTTCCGTTCTTCTTTATTCTTGAATATGCCTCTACGTGGGCTTTCCTCGTATTTCCTACTGCCTTTATATATCTAGAAATTTGCTGGATAAAATTCGCAGGAGTTAGTTTTTCATAGGGAGGCCACGCACCTTCAAGGTATCCTGCAGGTATAATCGACATTGCCTCATTTATCGACAGAAATCTTTTTGGAAGAGCATCCCTTTTCTCAAGCTCATTAAACACAAGCTCAGAGTAGTCACCAAAGAGCTTAACAATGTCGGGATTCAGCCAGCCACCCTGAATCCAATCGGGCATAGTGAAATGATTAAGACAAAGTGTAACATCTATGTTCTTACTTTTTGCGTACTCAATAATTTCAGCAAGATCATCAAATTCTTCTTCATTAACTATACCTTCTGAATTCATCACCCTGCTCCATTCACAACTGAATCTGAATGCATTGCCACCAATTTCTGCAATCTTATCAATATAATCACACCAAAATGTTTTATCTCTTTCAGGAATAGTCTCTATAATTACGTCCTCATTATTATCATTCAGACCATATTCATAAAAGAAACTAAGAACATTTTGCTTTAGTTTCTCAAATCTTGAATATGCGAGATATTCATCACCTTTGTTTATCCCAGCATATTGATTAATAAAAACATTAACAACAATTTTCTCCTCTCGTGCTTTGTACAAAGTGGATAGAAAGCTTTCACGAAAGACAGAATCACAAAGCATTTCATCCAAATGTTCTGCATCGAGCTGGATTGTATGAAACCTTTTACGATCACTTAATATCCCATGTTTTTCATATTCACAAACCACTTTCTCGTAAGGCTTCCCGAAAGTTGAATACAATGCCCCTATCCATTGTTTCTTATCCTTGCCCCTATTCAACCAGGCACTATTGAGAAGAGGATTAAGTCCCACATCTCTAAAATGCCCTCCCCATAAATCGTTCTTCAAATAGGGCATCTCTTGAAAACAGCATGTACCATATCCAACCTCCTTCAGATCTGGTGAGTATTCTCTTATATTCGGTTTTTGTAAGAATTCCTCTGACAAGACAATTATTTCCCGATATAATGCAGAAGTAAGTAAAAAACAAGGGCAATTATAACAAAGATTTATAATTATATTAAACTGAAGACCACCACCAGGTTTATTAATGGAGAGGAAAGAAACACAAAAAGGGAAATTGAAATCACTTGATATTTTTATCGAAGACGTCTACAACACAAACTTTACAAAAATATATAGATTTTTTTATTACAAAATTCTATCACGCGAAAAAGCAGAAGATCTTACCAGTGAAACCTTTCTTATTTTCATGGAAAAGATTAGAGAGAAGAAAGTCATAGAAAATCCGAAATCCTTTCTGTACGGAATCGCAAAGATAGTATTCATGAGATTTCTGAAACAAAAATACAAGGAGCCAGTATTAATAGACGATGATTCTAACTTTTTTTCCTATGTTGAGGAATTTGTCAGAGAAGCAGATCAAGAAACACCCGAAGAGAGATTACTCAAGTATCTGGATAAAATCCCAGAAAAGCAAAGGACAGTGATAAAACTGAGGCTGATTAAAAAATTGTCACTGAAAGAGATTGCCTTAAAATTAAAGAAAAATATGAACTATGTAAAAACGACCCAGAAAAGAGCAATAAAAAGTCTCAGAAAGACTATTCAGACTGGTGACCCCGTACACTATAATTGACTTATATTTATTAGCAATGAATAAAGAAAAGAAAAATAATAAAGACGAACTCAGCAAATTGCTTGAAGAAATGAGGGCAGATAATTCCATGCCTTCAGATGTTTTTGAACAAAAATTAAAGTCAAAACTAATTGGAGAAAAGGGATATCAATCCCTACTTACAAATACCAGGAGTTTACTCAATTTCAGAATGGGGCTTGCTATTCACATCATAATTCTTCTGTTTCCTTTTGTAGTAATTCTTGGTGCAGTAAGTAGTTATTTTTATTTTAGTACACCAAACTCACAGAAAGATCAGGTTGTTCTAAACAAAGTCCAAAAGTCTGAGTTTCTTTCCAGTGTAATTGAAAACAATCCTCAGGGATTATTAAACTCAAACCTCATTACCTCATCTAATATTGTAGCTAATAATTCACTAATAAAAGATATTAGAGCAGAAAAACTTGTAGCTGAAGCAACGCAAAAGACATATTCTTTTAGTTCTACAATTAACAAGATTGAAGTCGGCCCTGCCCACAAGATTTGTAACTTGTATGGTGATATCAAATCCTCGATAAATAATTATTATGAGTTTGTTAACGGAGAAGGCTTCTACGTAAAAAATATAGATACAAGGGAAAACGGAGATCTTATCAGCTACTACCTTATAACCGGAAACGAGTACATTTACTTCCAAGGTGGTAAGTATGCAATAAAGCAAGCATTTAATGATACTTTCATTGATACGATTTTCAAGGAGAATCCGGACACCGTGGACACAGAAAAAACTACTTCTGACCCCGTTGCTGAGTATTTTGGAAAAGTGGTTGAAATTGAAAGGGTAGAAGACAATACTTATTTATTGTCTTACGAATCAGAAATTGTATGTAATTTTGCGGGCACTTACGTTGATAATACCAATATTGACCTACCAAGAAAAAAGCTAATTTACAGGCACTATATCAATGGTACAAACTATGAAGTTCTCAGATCTGAGCAGTATATTGATTCAGTTTCCAAAGAAAATCTTCTAATTACACAAGAAATAAAAACGGAAAAAAGCAAGAAAATATTTGAGGAAGTCGCAAGTGTATTTACATTTGGATATGATGTAGAGGTAAGAGATACAGATAGTACGAATTTCTTCAAGCTATATGAGAATACAATGGACTATCTTGCAAAAAACTCCGTCAAACTTCTAACCTTTAGCGATAAAAATACAATATTTTCAGGGATTGATGTTCCGATTCTTTTTCAGAATCAATATAATCCTGCATACCTTACAGACAGAGATTTCTACCCAGAAGGTGAAGAGGGCGATAGGTTGTACAACAAAGCATTAGAAACTTACTCTATGAAAACAAAAAATGTTGTGCCTGAATTTTATGTTCAATACGCTGACAATGACAATATCTATAACGTAGACTACTACAACAAAACCTATACAGCAGAGGACATCCTCAACGAAAGCATTACTCGTATTCCAGGTCAAAACAGTAGTGAGATTAGTATAAAAATCAACGGGGATAATATTAAGGCAGATTATTACTCAGAAGAAATCGATTGCAATACTTATCCTGACTGCCAAGATGGCATGCTTTACCATTACATAATTTTTAACTTCGACAGATACAGAATATTACTTTCAGTACCCTCATCCGAACCATTATCATCTTTTATTGACAAACTTACTTTTTCAACATTAGACATAAAAAAGGATAAAGACTATATTCTAATTGATTCAGTTCTAAGAAAGAACATTGAAGGTAAAGAAAACGAACCTATACCAATGATATTCTAGCTTTCTTTGTAATAACCGCCAATTCCTGTCGATTATCAGACAAACTATATTTTTGAGATGACAGCAGATATATTATCTCCTTATACTTATTTTTTTCCAGAAACCAAGCATATCCTTGAAAGACTTCTTTGGCTTGTTAAGTTTACCCTTATAGCTTTTTATCTGTCTCTCAACCTTTTCCCTGAGATCAACTATTGCACTTAAAAAATTGTGTGATTTGCATTCAGCAAAAATCTGTTCCTTTCCGGGAAGCCACATATTAAAATTGACTTTATACTCACCTTTATTTTCTCTTTTTCTTACCTTAAGAGTGGCAAATTTCATATCCTCATCGAAATTGACTAGATGTTTTTCCATCTCAGTAATAAATTTTTCATTAACAATATCCCTCATATTCGGAAGTATCTTTATGTTATCCCCTATCAGCTTGATTTGCATAGCAAAGAAAATTGAGAAATAAAATGGAACATAAAAGTATAAGAGGAAAAAAAGGAAGATACAATAAAGTCACAACAGATTCAATATATCCAACATGCATATGTTCAAAAGTTAAGACATAGTCTATCTTTAGTATAGAAACGTCAACGGGATAGTAATCATTACAGACACCACAAGAAATACCAACACCAAAGACCGTAAGCTTGAGAAGAAAAAGAACTATGGCTCAGCATGATGACACTGCCGAGATTCATAGTCAGAAGCTAAGCCAAACTGAGAATTATTGTATCTACTCTTAAGCCTTTCCCCTAAATCTCTTGCAGCCCCATTCATAATCTTTATAACACGAGGAGAAACCTCCGTTGCTTCTATCATTTCTATTATTTGTTGCTCTTGACCCGTACAATTCCTAGATGTACTTCCTGAGTCTGGTGAATAATCTGTCATGGTATTTCATTATACCACGAACGTGCATCAAAATATGTAAAACATCCCGCGATTATTTGTGCCCACTCAATGCTTTTCGCATCTTCTTCCCAAAGGGTCTTGACAAGGTCATCATCCATCAAGTTTAATATTGGAACCTTCTCCGCAGGTATTCCAAGACTCTCTAAAACCGTTTTTCTCTTGTCATCATCAAGTGGATACATCTGATTAAATATAAAGAAATTAAATATTCCTATCCTCGCACTTTTATGCAGATAGTCATTCTCAGATGTAATTTGAATTAGCCCCTCAGTTGAATTGTCATCAATTCCTGTCTCAATAGATTCCCTCCGTTCCAAAAAATAAAGAATATATCCAAGAAATTTGATGAAATCAACATTACTGTTAGCATATTCAATGTACTTACTAAAATATTCATACGCTTCCTGCTGGTTGTTAAAATTCCATTTTGAGTAATCTTTTATTCGAGAAGGATCATTTGTCGCTAAAGCACTATATCCTTTTGTGTATAATGGACTTACATAATTTACATACTTATCCCTGCGAGACATCATTATCACATATTGCAGTCTATCTTCCTCAGCAGAGATTTCTTCAAGACCCGCTGCAAAATCACCCCCGACACCCACCATACCAAGCATTACTTTATATCCTAAGGCGTGAGAACGATTGACTTCCAAGTCGGGTTGAAAAACTGTATTTATTAAGTCAATATATTTATCTGCTTCCTCATCCGAAAGTACCTGTTGAGGCGTAGAAAAATATTCCAGCAGTCTCAGATCCTCGTATGCAAAACTTGGATCAAATAATCCAGCTTGTTCATTTTCTATATTTTCTTGTATATCTGGCATTTGCATCATAAATGTTTGCCCAAAAATTATACTCTATAACTAATATATAGGCAATAGGGCTTGAATATGATTTGTCTGATAGTATCTAATACTAATATTTCTAGTAAAAAATATTTGGAAAGGATTTTTTATCACACAATACGCACATTTGCGAGAAGTCTCCAAAACTACACCTGCAAATATCATTGTTTTCCCACACGCTTGTGTTGACTTTTGGCTTATTTATAAATAGAATCAGATAACCCGTAACTATACCGAAGCCAATATGCCACTAGCATCACAACTCAGACCAAAGACACTTGAAGAGTTTATTGGGCAGGAACATCTCACAGGAGAAGACGGTTCCTTACGTATACTAATAGACTCAGGAAAAATTCCAAGCATGATTTTCTGGGGTCCACCTGCAAGCGGAAAAACCACACTTGCTGAAATTATTTCTAAAACCGTCTTCTCTGATTTCATTAGAATTTCAGCTGTAATTGATGGGAAAGATACCCTAAAAAAAGTCATTACTACTGCCAAGGCAAATAAAGACTACCGCAGACTTACTATTCTCTTCGTCGACGAAATTCATAGATGGAACAAGGCACAGCAGGACGCACTTCTTCCCTTTGTTGAATCTGGAGAGATAATTCTGATAGGAGCAACAACTGAAAACCCAAGCTTCACAGTCATCTCTCCTCTGCTCTCAAGAACAAGAGTTTTCGTATTCAATAGCCACTCTCCTGAAAACATTATTATTGCTCTGGAAAGAGGACTAAAAACTTTAAAGAGGAAAATGAAAAAAACAACATTGGCTTATCTCGCAGATCTGAGCAATGGAGATATGAGATTTGCCCTAAACAGCCTTGAAATTTCTGCCAATCTTACAAAAGAAAAAGAGATTAATAAAGAGGTTATTGAAAAATCTATTCAAAGATTTCTCCGTTACGACAAAAAAGGAGATGAGCATTTCAATATAATCTCAGCAATACATAAAAGTTTGAGGAGCAGTAATGCAACAGCCGGAGTCTACTGGATAGTTAGAATGCTCGAAGCAGGAGAAGATCCCCTATACATTGCAAGAAGACTCTTGAGATTTGCAAGCGAAGACATAGGAAATGCAAATCCAAATGCACTACTACTTGCAAACGTTGTATTCGACACCTGCCAAAAGCTTGGTATTCCAGAATGCAATACTGCACTCGTACAACTCGCAGAATACCTGGCTAAATCTCCAAAGAACAATATTTCTTATATAGCAGCTGAAAAAGCAAAACAGGACGTTCTGAAATATGGGAATCTTCCTGTCCCAATGCATATTAGAAATGCACCCACAAAACTTATGAAAGACATGGGATATGGCAAAGGCTACGAATACGATCACAACCTTCCTTCAAAAAAATCTGATCAAAGATGTATGCCTGAAAAACTTGAGAAAAGGGATTACTTTGAAATTGGAAAATAGATGTTCCAGCTTAACCCCCATTATTCTCATGAAGCAAAGTAGTATCCTTATAAATCGACTTTTACTTATTATTTATAAATGAAGATATTGCTCGCTTGGATACATAATTTTCTTTTCTGCCTGGTTTTTCTAAAGTATAAGATATCAACTACAAGCCTCTAAAGACAACAACTGAAAAGCAAGACAATGTTTCAAACTGATAGAATTCTGCTAAACTGTTTCCATTAATAAACCATTACTTTGACATGACAAATCTGGACAGCCTATTTAATCCAAAATCTATCGCAGTGATCGGTGTCTCTGATAACACAACAAAACTGGGAACAATTATATACAACAATATAATCTCTGAAGGATATGAGGGCAGGGTATATCCAGTAAATCCAAATTACAAGGAAATTTTTGGAAACAAATGCTATCCAAAAGTAGGCTGTATCTCAGATGCTGTTGAAGTAGCTGTGATCGTAATTCCTTCCCAATTCGTTTTCGACGTAATAAAAGATTGTGCTGAAAAAAAAGTTAAATACGCAATTATTATTTCAGCAGGATTCAGTGAAACTGGAAAAGAGGGGAAAAAACTGGAAGAAAAGATAGTTGCTTATGCCAGCAAAAATGGGCTTAGAATACTGGGTCCAAATTGTTTGGGCATAGCTGTAACCAGGAATAAGCTTGATGCTACCTTTGCAGCACAAGACATCGAGGAAGGGAATATTGCATTTGTTTCACAATCAGGGGCATTCAACACTGCCCTTCTTGACCTTGCAATGAAAAAAAATCTCGGGTTTTCGCACTTTGTTTCACTAGGAAACAAATCCGACCTGAATGAGCTGGATTTTTTAGAACACTGGCTAAAAGACGATAGAATAAAAGTCATCGGAATGTACATTGAAGAGTTTGAGAACGGAAGAGATCTCCTTGAGCTTATTAGAAAAAATTCCCTTAAGCCTGTTGTAGTACTTCACCCAGGAGAAACACAGGAAGCACAAAAAGCCATTTCATCACACACCGGCTCACTTGCAGGATCATCAATCATTACAAGAACTGCTCTCCAGCAGTACGGCATAATACAGGTTGATGGAATAGAAAAGATGTTCAACACACTTATGATACTCTCGTACTCAAAGAAAACTAAAGGTGATAAAGTAGCAATCATTACAAACGCTGGCGGTCCGGGGATAATTATGACAGATGAGATTGTAAAGGCAGGGTTAAAACTTGCAGAACCGACAGAAAAGTCAAGGAAATTACTAAAAAAATCACTTCCAGCTGCAGCTAGTGTCAACAATCCAATAGACATAATCGGAGATGCACAGGCAGATAGATACAATACTGCCTTGAATATTGCCATTAAAGATCAAAATATTGACTCAATTATCTGTCTTCTCTCACCACAAATTGTCACTCAAATAGAGGAAACTGCTAAACTGTTGATAAATTTCTCCCTAACTGGAGAGAAACCAGTTATTCCAGTCTTTATTGGTGGACGATATATTGAGGCGGGCTTGGAAAGACTTTATAATAATAAGATCGCTTCTTTCGACTCACCGGAGAATGCAATATATGCTCTCAAAAAACTGACTGATTATTCACTGATTTCTTCAAGACTAAAAGTTGCGAGCAGCGACAGTATTTTTAAAGGTGAGTCAAAATATAGTAACGAGATCTTGAAGTATCTTTCAGATAAATCCACACCACTACCGGAGAATCTAGTAAGAAAACTTGCATCTGAGGTGAATTTTGATTTACCTAAAGAAGCAGTTGTTAAAAATATTGACGAAGCTATTCTTTTTGCAAATAAGACTCGATATCCTCTTGTGCTGAAAGCCTCAACCGAAGATATCAGCCATAAAACGGACTTTAAAGCACTATTTTTAAACATTTCAAATGAAAACGAGCTTCAATCAGCTTACATTCAACTCAAGAAGAACATTTATAATGCTACAAACAATAAATCACCTATAATACTGGTTCAAGAACAGATCAGGGCAGATGAAGAATTGATAATTGGCACAAACAGAGATGGCGATTCTCTTGTTTATAATAATGGTAAAGGATTTGGACATATTGTATTGTTCGGCAAGGGAGGTATTTACACAGAAGTATATAAGGATACATCAACCGGACTTGTTCCGATGTCCAGAAATCAAATAATGGAAATGATAGATAAAACAAAAATCTCAACTGTAGTAAAGGGAACACGAGGGCTTCAAGCTTTAGCTTACGAAAAGCTAATAGATACAATTGAGTCCGTTCAAAAGCTTGTTCTTCTTTATCCCGAAATTGAATCTATCGATATCAATCCAGCAATGATAACAAAGGAAAGATGTGTTGCAGTCGATATTAAAATCTTTGTGCGCAAATAAGCTTTCGTGGTAAACAAGCTTTCATGAGTAGATAAATATTTATGAACAGATAATCTTCAATGAATAGATAAGCTTAATTGGATAAGTACTTCCCTAAACAATAAACTGACCATGCAAAAGAATCTCAATGGTCGAAAAACAGTGTGAAGAAGGTCGTGTCTCCTACTAGCTTAATAAACAATTGCCTAATTAAATCGCGACAGAAAATTGCCTATTTCATAGTTTTTCACCTCATCAACCAGCTCTGTTTGTGTTCCTTTCCTGTTAGCAAGCCTTGAATAAAAGTCTACACTATCTTCATCTTCGTACAATACACCAGTCGCAATATTTTCCTCCAGATCCTTCGAAACTTCCTTCGCAGATTCCAAATCAGCTTTGTTATATCCTTTTAATTTCGAAATATCATAAACCCTCTCTTGATACCATTCATGAGGTGTCTCTGCATTATACGTCGTACAATTTTGAAGAATCTCAATAAAAGAAAACCCGCGGTGTTTAATTCCAGCTCTTATTATTTCGGTCATATGCTTCACATCTCCAGAGAAAGCTCTTGCTGCAAAGGACGGTTTTAGCCCTAAAATAAATTCCATAACATTCATTGGTTCCACTACTACCCCATCGGGAGCAGCATTCATTGGTTTACCCTTTCTCGTTGTCAGAGACGCTTGTCCAGTTGTTAATCCGTAGTTTTCGTTGTTATGGAGAATAAAGGTGAAATCATAATTTGATCTTACAGAATGTACAAGATGATTAATACCTTCACTCAAAGTACCGCCATCTCCACCGAAGGCAATGACTTTAATTTTTCTATTTGCAAGACTTGCACCAGCAGCAAACGGTAGAACTCTCCCATGAAGTCCGTGGAATCTGTACCCACTTATTTTGTCCGATCCATTTCCATTACAACCAATATCAAAACAGAGAAGAGCATCCTTCGGATCGATTTCTTCCGCAACAAGTGCCCTCTTTACTGCTGAAAAAATTCCGTAGTTACCACAGTTGGTGCACCAGGTAAAAATATTATCAGAATAATAATCAAACATTTGTATACATTTACTGCAATTCATAGCTTCTTTAAATAATTTAATATATCCTCCACAAAAAACGGTCTTCCATCGTACTTCAGAAGTAGCTCATTAAATCTATAACCAGTTTTTTGTACAATTAAATTGCCCAATTGTCCAGAATAATTATTTTCTACAAGCACAACCTTCCTTGCTTTTTCTGACAAATCCATAATTTCCTCTGTTTTTAATGGATAAATATAGTCAAAATGGAGGTAGGATATACTTTGACTTGACTTCGCCTTTTTCAACTGATCCATAGCATCCAAAATTGCAGCCTTAGCACTTCCCCATCCTACAAAAACAATATCAGCAGTTTCCTCTCCATAAAGCATCGGACTGGGTAGTTCTTGATATAGAGTTTCCAGCTTTTTCATTCTCTTTTCCATCATTTGTTTTGCATTTACTGCTTCTTCGTTTACACTTCCATCTTCCATATGCTCATCACCATTTGCTACAAAAGTTGCTTCCGATGATCCAGGTAGCCACCTGCTCGATATTCCATTATTCACAAACTTATACCTGTCAGAAGAAATTAATCTTTTCAATTCATCACCCTCAACCAGATACCTCTTTACTTCAGAGTCTTTTGGAAAAGAGTCAATATTGAAAAGAGCCTCAGCAATTTGTTTATCTGTTAGCATCAGAACAGGTATCTGATATTTTTCAGCGATATCAAAAGCTCTTTGAGTAAGCGTATAAACTGATTCCAGATCACTTGCCGCAATAACACATCTTGGAAATTCTCCATGCCCTGCATAAATTGCAAGATTTAGATCACCATCTGCTGTCCAGGTAGGAAGACCAGTTGCTGGACCTGGTCGTTGCCCTATAACACATACAAGTGGAGTTTCAGTCATTCCAGACAAAGAAATCGTTTCCGTCATGAGATCAAAACCACCTCCTGAAGTGGCGACAAGAGCCCGCGTTCCCATAAACATACTACCTATAGCCATCTGAATTGCCGTGATTTCATCTTCAGCTTGCTTAACCAAAACCCCTGTATCTTTATAAAAGTCCGCATGGTATGAAAGAATAGATGAAGAAGGTGTCATTGGGTAGCTATAATATGCTCTTACTCCTGCTGAAATAGAACCTAGTGCTACCGCCGCATTCCCGGTTATAATCATGGAATTCTTCCACTTCTCATTTTTTTTAAATGGCACTTTTATTTGTTCTACACCGGAAAGATCGAAATTGTATCCCGCCTCAAATGCTTTTAGATCAAGCTCGATGTACTTTGGATTACCAGCGAAAACCTCCCTGACAGTTTCGTCAACAACTTCAATTGGAAACGCAAATACTTTCCACATTAAACCGAAAAGAATGATGTTTGCAATTATTGTTTTTCCTCCAAGCTTATCTGCCATATCAAAAGCATCAAGAAAAATTACTTTTATTCTGTTTTCTTTTATAAATTTCTCCTCATCCTGCTCGAATTTCATCCCTTTGAGAGAATGAATAAGTATTCCTGAAGAATTTAAATCTTTCAAATACTTATGTGTAGCAATACGTCCAAGACTTATGAGCACGTCGCTTTTTTTTGAAGATGATCTCAAAGTATTATCCGAAAAATCTATCTGATAACTTGCAAACCCACCTCTAATCAGTGATGGGTACTCTCTGTAGCCAAAGAGCTTGTAACCAAGCTTCTTGATAGCCTTTGCAGTAAGTTCCCCAACAGAGTTTATTCCCTGTCCCGAGCTACCGCATATTTTTATGACTAATCTATTGTTTGTCATTTTTCCTAATATCTTCAGCTAAACCAAGTGCCCATTTACTCACCCTCGAATCCAGAATTCCGTAAGGCTCTCCATTTATCAAGAGAAGTTCATGGAGAATTCCTCCTCCTTTATCCATCCAGACATCTTTAAGAATTTTAATACCCTGATTAAAAAGTATTGGCTCATATCGCATATCACCCAGCCCAATAAAAGCCGCATTTTTTCTACTTAAATCCTCTTTTTTTATTTTTGCAAGAAGCTTATTGAAGAACGGGTTTATCTCACCGTGTTCCCATGTAGAAGTAGCAAGAACAAAAAGACTGTTATTTCTTATTAGATCAATCGAGGTCTGCTCTGATCTGTGCAGTCGATTAACTATACCCTTCTCTGTTAAGACCTCACTTACTTTTTCAACCACAACTTCAACATTCCCTGATGTTGAGGCATATACTATTTGCATAATTAGGGCAGGAATCTGACTAATACAGAGTACAATTCATTTGGCAAAAGATCAACAATAATGATGAGCAAAACTTAGCCGTGGTCTCTACTACTTCCTTCATTGAGAGTTTGCTTGTCTTACATATAATACATAACAAGCATCTAGTTTATCCTTGGCTCTCTGTAAGAGTCTCTACAGTTAATGAAAAAAATAAGCTGATTTTACTCGCCTTCTCTATCGTGTGATGAAACATATTAAAGATTAAACTCGTTATACAACAACCGTTTTGTTTGAATCATTAATAATTTGAAACATCAACGTATTCTACTATGGCTGTTGCATATGTTCATGAACCTGTACAGCCCGTAGAGTCTCAGTTGCTACATAGGTCTTGAAGTTGTACATCAAATACATCAGACCTACACTTCTTGCAAAATTATAATTTTTACTCTAGTATATTTCAGGTTCTCTTTTCGGGATTAAATGGGAAAAGCGGTGAAATACCGCTGCTGTGCCGCAACTGTAATTCCATCACTGGAAAAGCCAGAAAACCAGCCAAGATTATTTTATCTTTCCGAGCAGAAAGCCATGAAAATTAATTCTTCAACACTGCTCGTTTCTGAAATGAAATGAGCGAAACAGCCATACAGGAAATACAACCGTCGAGATTTGCGATCAATAAAGCAGATTTAAGTATGGATTCTATCAGGGCGCAGTATTCAAACAGATACTCAAACTCAATAAACTATGTACTTCAGGCTCTAAAAGCTATCCAATCTGCTGGAGGAGAGGAAAGGGAGGCATTGTTGAACATTGCATTGACAGAAAGCCTTACCGACATATACACCCAGATCGTTGAGCATCCCATCGCAGAAACTACTGCAATATATGAATACAGCCTCCCTTGGGATAAGAGCAATTTACCGTGGAAGCTCGCAACAGGAAACAGAACACTTGACGAAATCTATAGAGAAGCAATAAATAATGCGAGCGGGCAAATTCCTGAATTTGAAATCTTAAGAAACACAATAAATCTGAGCAATTATGAAAAACTCAGAAGAGCAAGACAGATGGGAGATAAAAGAAATTTTGTAGAATTCAGCCCAAGCCCGCCACTTACCGAAGAAGCAAAAAAAAGAGGTTATCTGGGGAACGACACCATCTTTTTATTTATAAATGAAAATGGTACCGAGAAAGTTATACAAAAATGGCTACCCGCAACTTCGACTCTTGATTATGAGGAACTACTGAATGAATTGGCAATTAATACAGACAGCAATAATCTTTCAGATTTAAGCATAATGGCATCATCAGGCTTCTTTGATGACAACAAACTCAGAATCATAACCGATTTTATAGAACAAAGAACAAAAGGTCTCGAAGAAATGAAAATTAGATTAATTGAGGCTTATGCAAAGACGTTTGTTTGGGAAAGAGTCAGGGAGGAATTTAGAACATTGATTACGGCGACGGCCGCAAAATTGAATAAAGGGGAAAATATTTCTAAAGAACTTTCCTTCATCAATGAAACAATGGCAGTCCTGCAGTTCGGATTTAGAAAATATATACATGATGTAATGAAGCTAGAAACAGGGATTAATTACGATCAAGATGGAGGTTTCTCAGATTTTCAAAAAATGGATAGATATGCTCAAGCCAGACTTATGAGACAAGAAGGTTATGTGATGAGCGCCTGCGGTATATCGGAAAAGTTCAGCACATTCGGAAGAGTAAACTCGATATTGAATCCGGGGTTTGAACCTCAACCAACCCCTGACAGACCCGACCCGGTGAGATGTGACATCTGCGGAAAGGTCTTAAAATACGTAAAGAACGGTGACCCGTCTACTTACGACAGGAATTTGAAGTGCTGCGGGAAGAGCTACTCATGCACAGAGACTTGAAGTGCTTCGGAGATAGCTACTCATACTAAGTAATCCCAATATTGCAATAGATGAAAACTAGCAGAAAACAGGACACGATAAAGTTTCAGCCGTACCCGACCATTAACACAATTCCTGGTCCATTGCTTCACAAAAAGGAGACTGATCTGCTACAATTGCGTGTTTTGTGCGGGCATCGTATAAAGGTTATTATGTCAGTTTTCCAAACTGATGATACGGGTTCGATTCCCGTTGCCCGCTCCAACCTTCAAAAATTAAGTTAAGATACCGTCTCATCCTGATACCATCCAAAAAAAGGACACATTAATTGCCTCTACTACTCCATTTGGCATAAACTGTTTCGAGAACGGCTCTAACCCTATTAGCCGTCCTGTTTTTCAATAACAACGTTTGATCACATTAAAAAAGACGCAAAGGTTCACGAAAGAGGTTCGCTCCGACAAGGAGTCAGCTCTTATTAGCTGTCCTGAATATGTCGCTCAACATATCGCAAAACAGGCAAGCTCTATGGGGAAATTTACAAGAGCAATTGAATTATGCAGTTGTATCGGGGCTTTGTGCATACAACTTGGGAAATATATGGACAATGTCATAGGTATTGAGTTAGATGAGAAAAGAATAAAAATGGCTACCAGTAATTCAAAGATATATGGAGTGAGCGATAAAGTAAACTTTATCCAAGGAGATGTCTTAGATCATAGTCTTCTAAAAAAACTTCAAGCTGATATAGTATTTCTTGATCCCGGTTGGAGTACAAGAAAAATGGACAGATCAAGTCATGTCAATAGCGTAGATGACACAAAACCCAGTCTAAGAAAGATGTTCAATCTGACCCGCAAATATTTGACTACAAATATAGTTGCCCGTATACCAGCGACTATAACTTCTCTGGAGTTAGAAAATCTGGGTTATTCCAGAATAGAAAATATACATATTGATGGTATTTTGGTATTCAAGGTTGCATATTTCCTTGAAGATTTATCTAAATCATATTGTGTAGTTATTAAGTTCAAGTAATCCCAAAACAATAAAAACAGCAACACCATATATTCTTTACTCTCCGCTAAATAATCATTAGAAATGCGACAAAACTGCTAGAATGTCAATCCTAGATTACATTTTAAGCAGACAAGTAGCATGACAGTCACAGAAAGGCTATACACAGCATGGAACTTATGGGAAGAGGGAATTAAAGTAAAAAGAATATATATGTACTAGAATAATATATTAAGGGGATACACAACTAAGTGATCCCAAATTTTATGTTTATTTAAAATATAATTATAATGAAAAAGAACACAAAAGAAGATGCAAAAGTATTTCTGGGCTATCCCAAAAACAAAGATATTTATCGCAAACTTGGTTGTGACAAGATAAATTTGAAGCATTTCCATGAAGACTGGGAGGCAGCAGTAAGGACGCCTATTGGAGAAGAGCCAGGATGGTTCGAATGGCATTATATTGATGCCCGTACTAAAGAGGGATGGATGCTGATTAACTATACCTATAACAACGTTCTGACATATAAATCCAAGAAAGCTGAACCATACTTGTCTGTAGAAATACATTTTCCAGGCATTGAGGTAGTTAACGAATTTCATTATTCAGGAAAGGATTTTTCTTACAGCAAAGATCGTTTAAATGTAAAAATGGGGCCAAACACACTTGAGGCTATTAATGGCGACACTCGACACCTTAAGGCTACCATGTATTTACCCAAACTGGATATAGAAGTATACCTTGAATTAAGAGCCTTAGTACCTGCTTTCCGTGAGGGAACAGGTATTACCTGTTCGAATGTCGATGACAAATTCATCGCCTGGCTGGTCACACAACCATTCTCAAAGATAACCGGTTATATACGTAAGGGCGATTTAAAAATTGAACTCAATGGCAACGGCTATAGTGATCATGGATTCACTAATGCTATGTTGGATATATGGAATCACTGGCACTGGTTTTCGTTTGCTGCAGGACCCTATCAGGGACTTGCAGGTTATAATATCAGCAAAAATAACTACAATAATTCTGCAGTAAAAACGAATATTCTGCTTGCCAAAGATGGCAAAATCGTTTTTCACAACCCTGATAAATGGACTCTTGAAAGAGGAGAAGACCATTATGACAAAGAGTCCCACAGAAATCGTGCCAATGTATATTATAATATCTGTGAAGAAGGTGATCATCGTTACGAATTTGATGTCCATGATACTGAAACCCTGAGGGTAGTTCCAATGTTGGAACTCACAGCAATAAGAGACTCCAATCCTGCTTGGTTAAATAAGTTAATTAGATTCGTGTCAAGGAATTTTACCTGGAATTTGACCGGTTCCTACCGGAAATACAAAGCTACAGTGAAACTTAGACATTACTACAAAGGTAAACTGGAAGAAGAATACGAAACCAAGGATAGTCTGAATGAATTTTTCAGCCCGGGGTCTAAGTATACTCCAGACAAACCCCCTATGAGAAAACAGAGTCTTTAGAATCTGAATTAAGCAGACAAAAGACTTAATAAAGGGATCAGAGCATTTGATTCCATATTGGTCAAAAAAAGGGGGGATTTTTATCCCCCCTTTGCTAATTACAGATTACTGGCTTTCTACTTTACAAAGTCTTTATCAATTAGTTTCTTTATTTTCTTACCATTAATCTCGGTTATCACTTTAATATTATCAGGATGCCTCATCAAAATAAGCCCAATTTCATACTGCAGGTTAAAATTGGGATCAGAAAACATTCTATCTGCAAGTATTGATTGTTCTTCCGGCGTAGAAAGTAGGAATGCCTTGGTGTTGACGTTATAACCAAAAAATATTTGACCGCTTGTGAAATCTTCATTTGTTGATACTTTTGCGTAACCTTCTACGTATGACTTTAGATACTCAGGTCTTACTGCCAGGATAGTCAAAGCTGGGTCATCCATAACAACTGGACCCCCGGCACCCATAGTTGCGATTTGAAAATTAGGTATTAAGAATGCTGCCATAAACTGTCCTAATGTACCTCCCTTATCAATCAATCTCTGAGGGAAAGTCGCACTATCAACAGTTACACTATCCAATACTCCAGTACCAGCTAGATAGATATCCAAGTCCAGTCCATCTGCTTCAAGTAATACTTTCAAGGCATCAGGATCATTCCACACATTAAATCCACCAGGGTATGGATCCGAGTGAGCACTGCTGGTTTCACTTCCAGTCAGCTCTAATGTGATAATTTTTACTCCTCTCATATCATCCGGATATCTTTGAACAGCTTGAGCAATGTTAGTCAACGGACCTAGTGCAACTATTGTCATTCCTGGATTTTCACTTGCTGCAGTCGCCAGTGCTAAGGGTGCATCTGTCGGGATTGCACTCAAATCATGTGGCTGTTGTTGAAACCAAAGCCCATCTAAACCGTGTATTACATCCCCAACATTGTAATGTGGTTTAACTAAAGGTTCAGATGCCCCCATAGTTACGCTAATATCTGTCCTCCCCATGACATCAAGCAGAGTAAGCACATTCTTTGTAGCATTTTCCACAGTAGTGTTTCCTGCAACTGTGGTTATACCGAGCACATTTGTCTTACTATCCTTTAGTGCCCAGGCTACTGCCACCGCATCTCCTACCCCAGTGTCTGTATCAAGAAAAATATCCACTTTCGGTGGATTAGGTTTTTTTGCCATTACTGCTTGAGTATTGATCAGGAGGAATGAACTACCGCACAAAACTGAAAGAAGCACTGCAAAGGCTTTTGATAAAAGCCTTAAAAAATTCTTTTCCATAATGGACAGTTTAATAAATTAGTTATCCAACAGTCTAAGTCCATTATGGCTTGAAGTCAATTTTTCTTTATCTAGCTTGACGATAGATCACCAATCACAGCTTATCTTCTGTGTTCTCGGTTGTGTACCCCTTCTCAATTAAGTCTAATGCATTAACAATGTATCTGTACTGGTTAGAAAATTCTTCTCCATCTTCAAATTCTATTTTCACCTGATATGTCAAATCAAAACTCAACTGTTTTTCATTTAGACCAGCATATTGCAGAACTTTGGAGTTCTCAAAATGCCCAGTATCTGCCTCAATTTTCCTTGATGAAACCTGTGCAATTTCAGTTACAACAACATTATAAATAACATTGAAATAGCCTTCTTTTGAAATTTCATCCAGATATGCTGCTTCATGCTCTACCACCAAAAAATCAAAGCTGTCTCCCTCGCTTGCTATTTCAGCAGGATCAGGTATTTCATCGCAAGCCCCCAAATACCAGTTTACACAATTATCACTACGCAGTATGTGTTTTGGTTTAAACTTTTTAACAATTCCTATTAGTTCTGGTGAAGTTATACTTATCTCAGAAATAGTAAACCCCTTTACCTGTTTACTTAAATCAAAAATCATATTCGTTGTGATCGAAATATTTGCGTTAATGAGGTCACTATCCTTAAGCGGAGAGGTAAAGACCCTTGCACCATAAATAAAAATTACACTGCCATTTTTTGATGTATGATCAGCAATTGAGTCACTAGACGAGTTTTTAGCACAGCCACTCAAAGTAAAAGATAAAACCAAAGTCACAAGAAAAATTAGTACTTTTTTATTCATAATGTTTTCCAGTAATTATCGTTGTATCAAATATACAAAAAAATAATAAATATTAACTACAGACAATTCCTAGCTTATTTATTATTATCTCTTTGTTTATCATAAGTATTTCTAAACAAAAAAATCCCGCCAATTAATATGTTTAAAAAAGTAAACGATTCACTCAGCAGAGAAGCAAACGACATATCAACATCAAAACGCAGTTATATTGAGTTTCTGTTTCAAGTTGGAACACATCACTTGTGAGCTTTCCCTCCCTTATGCCTCAATATCTTTTCTGCCTCAATAGACTGGAGGTGTTTCTTAAGTCCAGGTATCGTTGTTAATTCAGTAGAAAATCCTATTGTCCCAATCTCTACTAATTTAGTTAGGATTTTTTCATCAATCTCTAAATGATCAAACACAATTATTGAATCAATCTTGGATCTATTTATATCCATTACCAATCCCCTAAGTATTTTTTCAATTGCTTCGTTTTTTAAAAGATCACTTGATTGGACATCACCTACCTTTTTATCAAGACTAAGAGCAGCAAACTTCGAAAAGTTTATCAGAATCCCATCGATACCTATATCAATAAATTCCAATATCTGCATAGCTGCAGCTGGGCTATTAATTGACAAGAAAATTTTAAACGTAGAAGATCTCTTCAATCCAATTGTTGAAATCAATTTCTTAACTTCTATTATTTCCTGCTTATCATGAAAAGCAGGTATTGTGACCCAAACATTCTTCTTGTTGCTTTTATTCCTGACTTGTTTCAAAGTCACAATCTGTTTTTTTAGCTCTATATCATTTACACTCCCATTGGAAAACAGAGAAAACAGAACTGGTTTCTCCCCTGCCCTTGATGCTGCCTCAAGTAAAACACTACCCATTTCTTTATCCAGAAGACTTTTATTAAATTGGGCTACAACGCCATCTAATGGTAAGTTAGAAATTTTTTCCACTCCCTGTTTGTTTTCAACTTCGTAAAAGATTTTTGTAACTGTTGATAAGTCATCAGAGACTGGAAAAGCCCGATTAACCAGAATTTCTTCCTGCACAACTAGCTCTTCAGTAGATTTAACATCTTCCCCCATTATTGCTTTCTTCTTTTCCTGAATCATTGAAGGAGGTGATAGCTTAGGCACTCCAATGTCTGGAGAAATTGGTACTAGATCTCCTTTACCAGGAATCATCTCAGAAATTTCAGTCATCTGTTCCTCATAATCCGATCTATTTTTGACTTGAAATTCCTGCAATGAAAGCGAACCTGACTGGTTATTTACTGTTTTTTCCCTGGACTCCAACTTACTTTTTAGAGCTGTTACAGTAGGAGCAAATTTCCAATCGGTTTCATTGATCGTCAATGTAGTCACTGGTCTTATTCTTGTAACACTTATCCTTCCTGATTCAAGTACCCATTCAACTTCGAGCGGAGATTCGTTGTATTTATCAAGAGTGACTGCAAGCTTACCAAGGTAGTCCAAATAGGTATCGTCAATTTTCTGCAACTTTTTATAAACAGGAGATATGTTAACTTTTGCATGAGGACTTTCATTACCCTTTACTCTTCCTTTGCGTACCAACATCCAATCCTGATTGACAGTGTTTTTTTCAGTAATTGTACCTAGCACTTTGTCATAAATATAAACATCAGGATTAAGCTCTGAGTCAACAAGAGGATCAATCACTCCAAGTATCGCCTCAATCTGAGCCTTAGTAGAATCATTTGTTATTGGATCGACTGTAAATAAAACCCCAGAAGACTCGGCAAAGATTAGTTTTTGAACAACTACAGCTACCGTGAGAGCACCAGAATATCTCTTTGCTTCCCTGTAAAAAATAGCCTTTGGTTCGAATAAAGAGGTCCAGATAAGCTTTACTGTATCGATAAGCTCATCCTTACCTCTAATATTTAGATGAACAAAAGATTTTTCACTAAATGATGAATAATCAAGATCCGGATTAATCGGAGAATATGTCATAGAAACAAGTGAATCACTAAAACCGGAAAGCCTGGAATAACAAGTAGACAATTCCTCTTCCAATTCCTTAGAAATACTCCCACTCATAATTGCTTCTTTTATCTCTTTGGATGTTTTCTCCAAATCCCTTGAATTATCAATATTCACACCTAAGAGACGTTCGATAATATATTCACTGAGATTATTCCCATGTATAAAATCATCAAAAGCAGAGGAATTTACAAAAAAAGTAGAAGGAACACTCACGTTTAAATGTACGAGATCATAAAAATCTTTAGCTCTCTGACCAAAAGCTTCCTCCTGCTTGAGGTCATAGTTTTCTAGAAAAATTGTATATTTGTCTTTTATCTTCATTTGGGCAGACTTACTGACACATTTTTATTAAGTAATTATGCTAGGTCATCGCTTATGTGTCAATTTTATATGTTTCTTAAACATGAGAAACAAGAAAAAACTCACTGAAAGTACAGTCAGGGCAACCATCAACGGAAGGAAAGTCCTAACAGTCGGAAGTGCAGTTATTTCGATACTTTTTTCCTGATTCTGTATTTCTCCCCCCGCTGACTCAATACTTAAAGAAAGTTCAAATGTTTGTTTTTTTTCTCCAAAAAGACCTTTTACCATAAGCCCTTCAATTTGATATCTTGCCGAATGCCCGGGAAGAACCCATAAATTCTTATCTCTGGCTCTTATTTCCAGTTTTTTGCCCTTATAATGAGCATCTTTTATTCTAATTGCCCTTGAAGAACGATTTGCCAGTTTTATGGAAACAGGAAAATGAACATCAAGTGACACCTTGTCAATAGGATCAATAGTAACAGTGTAATCAAAAGACTTGTCGATCAAAAATTCGTCCCCATCATATTTCGAAAGCTCAACATAGAACCCTTGTCCTTCAAGGAAGTAATACCCATAAGATTCCTCGGCTTTAGAACCATCTAAAACAAAATATGCTATCCTGTCTGGATTAAAAAAGGGTTCGTCTCCAAGATTGTTCGAATCAGCAAAATATGGATCAAGACCTTGCCAGTTCTTTGATGATTCATCAAAGTAGGAAACCCAAGCATCAATGTCCTCACTGCGACCAAACATTCGAGCACCATTGTTTCTGCCAATAATTATTTTTGCATCAATATTCTTCTCCTTTAGAAGAGAAACCAATAGATCTGCATACTGAATCTCACTAAGTGACTTCTGTTCTTTCAATTCTCCAATCGACTTTCTTTCAAATCTGGAGTCGGAAGATGGAGAATGCTCACTTATTACCTTTTTGTAAATATCTTTTACCTTGCTTTCAACGATCTCCCGATCCGTATTTTTCGAACTTAGCAGTCCATTTATTCCAATACTTTTATTTTCCGTAGGTTTTAATGACACAAATATCTCCTTATTGTTACTCCCATCAGAGACCAGAACCGCATCATAATTGGAAAAGTAAAAATATAATGACTGCCTTGAATCTTCATATGGAAGCAGGAATTTTGTTGTAACCTCTTTGCTGGTATTGTTAATTAAGGACTGTTTTAAGCTGAAATTGTATTTCACACTATTCCCAAAAGTCATGTATATATTAGAAGAAGAGTTGAAATTGTAAATATTTTGCTTCGTTTCCTTCCCCTTTGTAAAGTCAGTAGAAGCACAACTCAACTCTCCCAGTGACTTTGAAACATTTACTGCCTGATTACTAATCTTTACCCCTGAATCCACTGAAGGGATAAGTAAAGCAGTTATCCCTCCAAAGTCTTTGGCAACTTGATATGTCTTAAAAGAAGTAAGAATAACTGCTGTCTGATCTTTAATAACAGGATCAAAATCCACACTTACTTCAGTTCTTCCACCTGTCACCTTATGACCAGAAATTGTCCCCGATCCATTTACCTTAACACTTATATCAGTTGCATCTGCAAAAGGAATATTTACCTTGTAACGATCAAGAACTTCAGTCGAAGAAATGTTTACAAATACTTCCCTAAAGGTCACATTCGCAGAAAGATCACTATTTATTGTGTAAATACTTGAGAATTCCTGGGAAAAAGATGCAGCAGATGTACTATGTCCACCTAAGAAAAAGGAAAACAATAAAAAGAAATTTGTAAAAAGAAAAATCTTGAAGATTTTCAAAGATATCATTTATTATTTTTAAGTCTTATTAGACACTCTTCTTTTCCCAGTATCTGCGAAGATTCAAAAAGCGGAGGAGAAAATGGTCCACCTGTAATAGACACTCTAAGCAGCATAAAAATATCACCATGTTTTTTCCTATACTTATCCCCTAGTCTACGGATATCTTTCTCCCATTTTGCGTGCATCCACTTTGAAGAATTATCATCCATAGAACTATACATACTAATTAGATCTAATTTGATCTCCTCCAAGTTTTCCTTTATTTTATTTAACTGCTTAATTTGCCAATCGATTTTTTCAGGTCTTCTATAGAAAAATTCTATTTGACTTAGTGTATGCCAGAAATTTATAGATCTTTCCTGAGTAAGTAAAAGCTGGCATTTTAAAGCATCTCTGTCTGAGTCTTTAATTACTCTTGCAAGATCTAACAATTCATTAACTCTCTTCACGTCAAGATCAGCACTGGTAAGATTCTCTTTAACATCCTCAGCCGGCTCCTTAAAAAGGTAATTAGTAATCCAGTTTGTGAATTCCTTTATCAAATTATCTGGGGAAAGTGCACGAATATAAATACCATTGAACCAATCCATTTTATTTTGATCCCAGGTTGGATTTGCTTTCTGCATCCCTGAAAGATCAAATGCTTCCACAAACTCCTTTAGTGTAAAAAGCTCTCTGTCATCTTTTGGTGCCCATCCAAGAAGCATTAGATAATTAAGTATTGCAGGTTTTAAATAACCTTGTATCACAAGTCCATTTGCCTTAAAAGAGCTACTCCTCTTGCTAAACTTTTTCCCAGGAGTTGAAGGATCCAAAATAACAGTAAAATGACCAATACCCGGCCTCTCCTTTTCTGTAATACCAAGACCTTCATAAATTATTTGATGCACTGGAGTTGTAGCAATCCACTCTGAACCTCTAAAAACGTGTGAAATTTCCATTGCAGCATCATCAACAACTGCAGCAAGGTGATAAGTTGGATAACCATCAGATTTTAAAAGAATATAATCATCAACTTCATTTGAATTCCAAGTAATATGAGTGCGTGTAATGATATCGTCAAATTCTATTTTTCTATCTCTTGGCATTTTTACCCTTACCGTGTATGCAATACTCTTTTTTAAATTACTTTCTATCTCACTGGCAGATATATTTCTGCAAAGGCCATCGTAGTGTTTTCTCTCCTTCTTTTTTTCCTGTTCTTCTCTCATTTCTGAAAGTCTTTCTTTTGAACAAAAACATCTGTAAGCGTAACCTTTCTCAATAAGTTTTTCCGCCGCATTCTTATAGATATCTAATCTTTCACTTTGGTTGTAAGGCGCATAAGATCCACCTATATCCGGTCCCTCATCCCAATCAAGTCCAAACTCCCTCATCCATCTCATATTAAACTCTAGAGATCCTTCAACAAACCTTTCTCTATCAGTGTCCTCATTTCTCCATACAAACTTCCCGCCATGTTTTCTGGCCATTGCATAATTAATAAGGACTCTACTCACAAAGCCCAAATGAGCGTATCCTGTCGGACTTGGAGCAAATCTTGTTCTAACAATCATATATTACGAAACTTGAGATTATATCTGAACACTTATACTATATTGTAGCAACTTTTTCAGTATAACGTGATCAAAAACTTATTCATTCCTACTAAAACAAATAATTACTATCCACTTCTTCTGAGAAAAGGAAGTCTAGCCATTTTTACTCTAATCCTCTTCATTTTTAATATTACTGTGGGAAGCTTACCGATATCTAAAGCTTACGCAGCGATCGATACTTCCATACTTGTCAGCCTTCATAATAAAGAAAGAACCAGCAGAGGACTTTCGAAATTAGTAGTTAGCAGCAAACTGACTAATTCTGCGTCAGAAAAAGCTAAAGCAATGCTTGCTTCTGACTGCTGGTCTCACTATTGTCCCGATAAGAAATCGCCTTGGGATTTTTTCAAGGATCAGAATTATGAATATATTTATGCAGGAGAGAACCTTGCAGAAGGTTTTAATGATAACGAAGCTGTAGTACAGGCATGGATGAATAGTCCCAGTCATAGAGATAATATGCTGAAACCAGAGTTCAGAGAGATAGGTATTTCCATTGTTCAGGGTAACTTCCAGGGAAACCCCAATAATGTAGTAGTTGTCGTTCATTTCGGCTCTCAAGTTAACTCCTATAATGCGCTTCCAATAACAAGTGATTCAAAACATCAGGTGAAAGAAGCACTTCCAACAAATGACATTCAAAATACCCCCTTAATTGAAGAGCCTGAGAATGGTACCTGGACAAACGATCAATTTTTCACGATAAGAGGTCGAGCAAAAAAGGAAACAAAAGTAAAAATAATTGACAATGAAAAAAACATTGCTGATATTGATGCACAAGGGGGTATCTTTATATACAAGCCACCATCAGACAAACCTTTTGAACAGGGGAATCATTTGATATCTTCATATTCCATAGACGAGCATGGGGTTTCCAGCGAAAAATCAAGTATAGTTAGCGTAGTTGTAGACACTCAAGCACCAGTAATAAACACAGATTTGTTAGAAATATTGTCAACAGAAAATATTGATAATTATCGTCTCAGAATACTTATTTCCGATGACACCGAAAAAGTATATCTATACAGTAACGAAGAAGAGAAAAATTTTGTTCGCATACCTTATTCTGATTACTGGGAAGTAGACATAGCAAGACCCATTACTGAATCTTCTAACACGCTAGCAATTACTGCGATTGACAAAGCTGGAAACATCACATCTTCAACCATTGAAACAGGAAATGTATTGAGTACAATGGAAACTCTTTCCTCAAAAGAAATCGCAACAAATAAACTGATAAGTATTATTGCTCGAGAGTTTCCAAGCGTAAAAAATGTTGTAAGTATTACTGCACTTCTCATTATAGTCTCACTCTTTGTTTTTGATGCCCTACTCCTTGCCAGGACAAATCTTCCCCTGGGCTATAAAGAAAGAGGGAAGCATCATTTGCATATTTCAAATTTCATTGTTCTGCTTTTGATGGTACTTATTGGAGGAGCAGGTGGGACGATAATTGAAGGGTTAACAAAATGAAGAACTTTTTAATAAACAATAGAAGAGGAATCTTTTACGGTTTTTTCATCTCAATCGGTCTCATATTTCTTGTTGAGCTCATGATAAATCTGGAACAAAAATTATTCTTCATCGCAAGCATAATCCTTTATCTGGTATTTGTTTTCGAGGTACTGACAAGCCAAATATACTCAAAAAAAATCCTGGCTCAAATGGAAATACCACAGGTTGATACCTATTCTAAATTCAGTCAATTTACACATCACTTATTACTGCCTACTGCTCTATATATGTCTTGCTTGGGAATAATATATTACTACCACCTGACACTTCCCAAGTATTTCTTCTTCTTTATTTGCTTTTTCATATTTACATTAATGTTCATTAATATCAGGGCATATTATGAAGACAAATTCAAATTGGAAGAAAGAACTCATTACATATATGACATTATCAAATTTATCACTTTTTTCCAGCTTACAAACACAATTCTTGAAACTATAAATTACTTTGGTTTTGATCCTTTTCTTTCTTACGTTCTTATTGGAATGACAGCATTCATGATCAATACTATTGTCACGATAAGAAGAAATCAGTTCAATTATTTAACTATTATTTTCAATCTAATTACCACTTTAGTAATTATTGAAACAGTAGTTGCGTTAAGCTCGTATACGAACTTTTCGATTCTTGCGACTTCCTCATACACCCTACTGGTTTTCTATATTACGAGTGCAATTCTTCATCACAAACTCGAAGGTTCTTTGAAAAAAGAGGTGTTACTGGAATATCTCGTTGTATTGCTATTAAGTCTAGTTATCCTGCAAGGACTATCAAGTTAGAAATATGAGATTATTTATCACAATTCTTCCGCCACAGGAAATCAAAGAAAAAATTAGAGACATTACCAGACTCTTTTATAAAGAAAAGAGAAATTTGACATTTGTAAAACCGGAGCATCTTCATATAACAATAAAGTTTCTTGGGAATAATGTTTCCAAAGAAAGTCTTGATAGAATAATCGAGTACTTTAATCTATATAAGAGGAAACTAAAGAAAGCAAGTATAGAGTTCAATAAAATTTATTTTGGCTTCAAAGGAGAAACCAGACCAACTGTGCTCTCCTGTTTGGTCAATAAAAACAAAGAGCTTGATCTGCTCGTCCATACCGTTCATTCATTTATTAAAGAGCTGAAACTTGAAGATACCGGGAGAAAAAAAGATAGGGCAACCTTAATTAATCATATGACAATAGCAAGAGCAAAACCAACTGTGAATAGAAACTTCAAAAAGAAGATTCACTGCATATTAGAAGGAGTAGAAAAGAAAAAGACTTCCTTTACAGCAAATTCAATATCAATTCTTCAAAGCACACTAACAAATCAAGGTCCTGTATACAAAGAGATCTCCAGATTTGAATTGAGCTAGAACATTATAAATCAGGTACGGGAATAAACACAGTATTAATCGAGACACAAGCATCGTCCCTTTTCTCACCCAAATCATCAGGATTAACAAAGGCTTCGTTGCATGTTCTCGGAACACTTACCAAAGCTCTAAAGCTAAAAAATATTCGATAGTAATCCCCAGGATTCAAATTTCCCAACTCTACCGCAAGGTTTGAATGAGTTATAATTCCAGTACTTTCAATAATATTGAAATTTAACTCTACGTCTGTGCCACCATTTTTATTACCACGACTAGATAGATAATCCAATCGTGCAGGATTGTACACATCCCTAAATTTTACCTTTTCAAATGTTACATCCCCTGTATTTCTGATTGTAACACTAAAGTTCACAGTCTCCCCTATTTCGTAAAAACTATCTGAGTCAATAACATCCTTTACTATTTCATAGTCTGGGTAGGAGGGCGACGGTGATGGTGACGGTGACGGTGACGGTGATGGTTCAACAGGTGAAACTTCCGGTCTGCAATATCTAACAAATGTAGTTGGGTTATTACACGAAGCACATCTAGTAGTACAACTGCCAAAAGCTTGACATTCTGAAGAATTATCAGTTCTGTGACCACTTATCCCGCAGTCAGTGTAACCCGAAGGACACCCACCAGGATCACATGCCTCACTCGGAGAAATTGAGATACAAACAGCACCTCCACAAGTTGGGTCACTTTGAGGTACGCCTCTACATGTACATATACCCTCTCCTGAACGACAAGGATTGGAAGATCCGCTATGGTCGCAGAAAGCTACCTGTGGATATTCACAAGGAGGACAATCTGCACCAGTCGTGCAAATCTGTCCTTGTGCCTCAAGCGGAGTAAGCTGTGGTCCAACCGTCACAATTCCAATAATAAGCCCAATAAGGATAACCATAAATCCCCAAACCATCAGAGCCAGCCTCACTTTTTTCTCATCAAATTCCTTCCTCATTGTTTTTATATTGGAATAATGCATTATATCATCGTATTAGCGTTTTGAACAATATTAAATATATAACTACAATAGTTTCCTGTGATATAATTCGGAATGGAAAACGAGGAAAAAGATTCAACAACAAAGGTGATTTTTATTTTGTTTATACTAAGCTTTCTTATTGTTAGCGGACTTTTTCTATACACAAAGGCAAGAACAACACATATAAGCCTTATTTCAGTATTTTTAAAAGGAGAAAATGGTAGGCAGAAGTACGGATATAATTTTTTAGTTCCTTCAATGTCAGAGGTTAAGAAGGTGGAAGAAGAGAAACAAAAAAGCAGTACAGAAGATACTTCCACTGCTCAAGACAGTCAATTGAATAAAGAGAAAATATATACAAGAGATGATATTCTCTCGCCTGAGCAACAAAAGTTTGCATTCGATACCAAAGTTACAACAGGAGTAATTGGAGAGTTAATCATTCCAAAAATAAATGTGAGAGCAAATGTGTTCGGGGGAAGCGATGGTGATTCTCTAATGGATCAAGGATTTTGGATGTATCCATCTTCCAGTACTCCTGGAAACGGTGAAACAATAGTACTATGCCACAGAAGATACTTTCAACAAGATGACCCAAGAAGTTGCTGGAATATAAATCTTCTAGAAAAGGGTGATCTAATTCAGGTAAATGATCCATCAGGAAAGCCAATAAGATACTCAGTTCGGAGTGTCACAATAAAAAATCCGAACGACGTAAATATTTACGAAACATCAAAACGAAACTTTATCAAGATAATATCCTGTTCACTTCAATCAGGAGTACCCGGGGGAAGTGACAACAGAATTGTGGTAATTGCTTTGGAACTCTAGACAGAGTCACCTCTCCACTTTTTCATGACAATCCTTAAATTTGTAGAAAATCCAAAACTGATCTTAAATTAACAAGATTTATACTGCTATTAACTTAAATAAATTTCCCGCGGAATTTGCTTTTTGTGCTATCATGATGTTTGATTTAATTCCACAAATGTTCCTGAATATTTTTTCAAAATTTTTCGACTCTAATGAAAAGCAGATAAAAGCTGCGTGGCCCATTGTCGAGAAAATTAATTCTCTTGAACCAGATTTCGAAAAAAAAGACATCAAATCCTTCCAAAAAAGGCTTGATACAATAAGAAATGAATTGAACACTTTAGTAGAAAAAGTGCCTTCAGAAGACAAAATGTCAATAAAAACTCCGGAAAAAGGAAAAGATATGCCTCAATACGAAAAAGCCATACAAGATAAATTGCTTGAATTTCTTCCTGAAGTTTACGCAATGATTAGAGAGGTGTCCAAAAGAAAAATGCGTAAAGGAAAAAAATTTATTAGACAGTTTGATGTTCAGCTTCTGGCCAGTGCGATTCTTGCACAAGGTTTTAAGTTAGTAGAGCTGAAAACCGGAGAAGGAAAAACTCTCGTTTTTCAGATGCCTGCAGCCTTATACAGTCTTACCGGAAGAGGATCACATGTTGTCACTGTAAACGATTATCTTGCAAAAAGAGATGGTGAATACGCAGGTCACATTCTCTCTGAGTTGGGATTTAGCGTAGGAGTAATTACACCTGAGAAATCCTACAAATATATTACTGATGAGCAGATAAAGGAATTCAAAAATGAAGAAGCGTATAAGCAAAGAAAAAAAATAAAGGTAATGAACCCTGGAGACTCAGATGGTCTAAATCTCCTTGAGGTATCAAAACAGGAAGCATATAAGTGTGATGTGATTTATGGAACAAATAATGAGTTTGGCTTTGATTATCTCAGAGACAATATGGTACGAACTACTGAAGACATTGTTCAGGGAGAACTGTACTTTTGCATTGTTGACGAGGCCGACTCTATTCTTGTAGACGAAGCACGAACTCCCCTGATAATTTCTGCCCCAGCTGAACAATCAAACGAACTTTATATCAAATTTGCAAAACTTGTAAAGAATCTAGAACCCGAGCGACACTATGTTTTGGATGAAAAAGCACACTCATCTGTTTTAACTGATGAAGGGATTGAAAAAGCAGAAAAATTGCTTGGAGTAAAAAACATATGGGAAGATTATAGATTGGCACACCATCTTGAGAATGCCCTGAAGGCTGAAACCTTATACAAATTGGATGATCATTACCTGGTTAGAGATGGTGAAGTCATGATAGTTGACGAATTTACCGGAAGAGTTCTAGCCGGCAGGAGATATTCAGAAGGTCTTCATCAAGCCATAGAAGCAAAAGAAGGAGTGGAGATAAAAAGAGAGTCAAAGACACTCGCAACGATTACATTCCAAAATCTTTTTAGATTATACAAAGTGCTATCAGGAGGATCAGGGACAGTCATGACAGAGGCCGAAGAATTTTTTAAGATATATTCTCTAGACTCACTTTCCATACCTACAAACAAGCCGATAATAAGAAAAGATCTGCCTGACAGAGTCTACAAAAACCAGGAAGCAAAATTCAATGCAATAGCAGAAGAAGTAACGGAAAAAAACAAGGACGGACAACCAGTGCTTATCGGAACCACTTCAATTGAAAAGTCGGAATATCTGTCAAGGCTCCTTGATAAAAAAGGAGTAGATCACGAAGTACTAAATGCAAAATACCATGAAAGAGAAGCAAACATAGTCGCAAATGCAGGAAAGAAATCTGCAGTAACAGTTGCAACAAATATGGCTGGTAGGGGAACGGATATCAAACTCGGTGGATTCAATGCTACAGATAAGGAGTTTGAAGAGGTCGTTAAAACAGGAGGACTACAGATAATTGGATCAGAAAGGCATGAAGCTAGAAGGATCGACAATCAGCTCAGAGGAAGATCAGGACGACAGGGCGAACCTGGAGTATCCAGGTTTTACGTCGCACTTGACGATGAAATCATGAGAATACAGGGCGGTCCAATTGTACAAAAATTAATGGAAATGACAAATATTCCTGAAGATATGCCCATTGAATCTGGAATGATAAGTGGCGCAATTGAAAACGCACAAAAGCGGATGGAGGGTACAAATTTTGATGTAAGAAAGCAGCTTGTTCAGTATGATGACGTAGTAAATAAGCAAAGAGAAATCTATTACAAAAAGAGAAGAACGATTTTGGAAGAAACGGATCATCTTGCAGCATTGTACAAGAAAGAAGAAATACTGAAGACGAAGGAGAAAACAATGAAGCTCACCGAAAGATTACAAAGGTTATTGGAGGAAGAAGTCGACTTTATTGTTAATAAACACTTTATCCCTGAAAGAAGTGATGATTTGGACAGAAAACAAGTGATAGCGGATTTCCTGGACTTATTCGAAGATGAGCTTGTCACTAAAATTCCAACAAAGAAGAAATTAACTGATGCAACAAAAGCTGGAGAGTACCTGGAAATGGAAATAGAAGGAAAAAAGTTAAATGAGATAACTAGCTACCTTAAAGATTTGGTTGGAAGAATGTTGAGAGTTAAAGTTGAGGAATATGGTAAAGACTATCCCCTTATTGTAAAAAACTATTATCTTGAAAGTATGGATCACGGCTGGACAGAACACCTCGATAGCATGACAGACCTCAGGCAAGGAATAGGTCTTAGAGGATATGCTCAAAGAGAACCACTTGTCGAATACAAAAATGAAGGGTTCCTATTATTTGAACAATTTATTGGTAATGTTGACTCCAATTTTGCAAGAATAATTTTGAAGATTAAAAGGATATTACAGAAAACACAGGAGAGCGTATCCACAAATATTTCACAAATAGAGAATATACTTATAGAAGATAGAGAAATGCAAACAAAACAACAGCCTAATGATTTAAAAATCAAACAAAAAAAAGAAGGGAAATATTTACAGAGAGGTAAACAACAGGATACTACCACAAAACTAAAAATCGGAAGAAATGACCCTTGCCCTTGCGGTAGCGGTCTAAAATATAAGAAGTGCGGACTAATCAATGCTAAAGAACATAAAACCTTCTAAATACCACATTATTTATTTTTCCCCAATTTATTATACTCATAAGTCACCCTTATGTTACCCTATTGTTACACATTCCTGATTTTGCGGATCAGTCACCATTGTAGCCTTATCCGACTTATTGTACAATTTTTTTATTCTTACTATTTTTATTTCTCTAAATTGAATATTTACTAAATACCAGTTTTAGTAGATCCCGACCCTAACTTTACTAGAGCCTATTTTGTGTGACATAATTATCGATTCTTGCTTGTCCACAGTGTCCAATTATACAAATGTACCGATTATTTAGAGTACCGTATAGCACATAAGCCAACAACTGGTAAGCTATTGTTATTATATTGTTACTTGTAAAGCAAATTCTAACCAGTATTTCTTATAATATTGGTTAATTAACGTAATTAAATGTTTTTAAATATCATATAATATTTTTATGTTACAGTAAGAAAATTTTCAACAACACATAATCACTACCAAGATACTATTGACTGAAAATTTGCCTTTCTATTATTATAATATTATTTATTGCCTTACAATTCATTGCTCTATTTTTTGTCCATATATTAGTACCATTCAAAACACTGCAATATCAATCATTATCTGATCAAATTTGGTATACATTGGGGCATACATACCTTCCTGCCTTTTATCTTCTAGCATGTCTGCCTAATCTCTATTATTACTTCATGAGTACCGGACAAAAAAGTTTGTACAATAACACTTTTGTAAAATATGTTAAAATTACTTATGAACTTTGATCCACTATACATAATTTTTTCATTTCCAGCACTACTTGTAGGACTTCTGTCTTCTCATATAGTTTCGTCTACATACAGAAAGTATTCTAATTCTTTGAATGCAAGAGGAATAAACGGAGTAGACACAGTATATACAATAAGTAAGGCCAAGAACTATCAGGTTATTTTTGAGGAAGGTAACAATGATTTAAATAATCATTATAATCCAATTACTTCAACGATTCTTCTCTCCTCTGAAGTAAGTAGAACTCCGTCCATTGCTTCTGTTGCAATAGCAGCACATGAAACCGGACACCTTTCACAACATATTGAGGGAACTCTCGCCATTCGCATCAGATCGTTTGTTGCACCAATAGTTGGAATTACTACAAATACGGGTTACGCTCTTTTAATAATTGGTATCATTTTGAGTCTAGGACAGATTTCCTGGTTAGGAATTACATTATTTTCTTCAGCTACTGTATTTTCATTTTTGACACTCCCCGTAGAACTTGACGCAAGTAAAAGAGCGTTAAAATTCATTAGAGAGTTTTCTCTACTTGATGGCGTTGAAATAGAAAAAGCAAAAGAAGTCCTGAACGCTGCCGCATTTACTTATGTTGCTGCCACCGTCCAATCTCTCAGTACACTGCTATACTTCTTCTTAAGGGTAAAAGGAACATCAAGAAGATAATGTATCTATGTGTTCCCACTGTAAATTGAAATTTTCAAGAAATAATGGTTTCTATACAGGAAGTATTATGCACCCAAATGGAAATACTCCTGAAGTGGTTGAAAAAATGGTCTAGTCAATAAGCCGAATTCTGTTCTTTCTGGCAACACCAGAATGACGGTCATTTCTCTAGCAGTATTTGTTCTGATTAATCAAAAGAACAAACACTTTGCGATCTACACTTTGATCTTGCTCCCGATAGGGATTACCAGCATCTCGATATTACTATCGTGACCGGTGGTCTCTTACACGTCATACATGAAATTTCATGTACGCCCCCCAGAAAAACCCGGAGGCACCCTTTCAAGATCGCCTGCAATTCGCAGGCTCCTTACTTTCTGTTGCTCTAATCCCAGAGATCACTCCCTGCCTTGTCTCCAAGGTACCTTGTCCTGACTATTGTGCCAAGAGGAGTTCGGACTTTCCTCTAAGCTCACGCTTAGCGACCGTTCTGACTAGACCGAAATAATTATAGCACGCACAAACAAGAATTATTTTAGAACAAGCTTTTGTTCTAACCTCTGAGATCTATTCTCATAAGTAACAAGAATAGTAAGATCATACTCACCTTTTGGCAAAGTAATTGTCATTTTACTGGGATTAATCGCAGATTTATTAAACTCATAGCTAGTTTTGGATGTTTTTCCCTTAAATGACCAGAAAATATCAAACGACTTTTCTCCCCAAGCTACCCCATCTACATATGGAACAACATTAAACTCAAGCCGTAAATTCTCCCCATCTCTTGATACCACATAATGACTACTCTGTAGAATCACATTTTCTTCTGCTTTTTGTTCAAAAGTAGTCTCCTGAGATAAAGAATATACAGCTAGAGGTATAGATACAGATATTAGCAATGTTGCAATAATGGGATATATTGGCTTTCCTGCAAAACCATACGTCGGTGTAGTAGCTTTTTTTAGCTTCCTGTTTAATATAACAACATTCACCAAAAGAATAATTACTGCCAAAGAAAAAATAGCAACAGAGGCTATAAGTACTAGCCCACTCAGGTTGAATTGTTTTGTAAAAATATCTAGTGGAAACATCTTTTTATTTATACCGCATTGGAAGAAGTATTACCAGTATAGGAATTAATATTATCAGTAGGGGAAACTTGCTGGTTTGTATTTTCAGGAATATCTGCAATACCAATTCCGGCATTTTTTACAGCTTCTTCTGCCAATGCCGCTTTTTTCTTCTCCTCTTTCTCCATATCTTTATAAGATGTAGTTATTAGATTATGCTCATTTTCACTCGCAATTACCTGAATTGCCACATGATTTGATCCGGCAAAGAATAGACCTTCCCCAATACCTGCTGAAAGTAGATAGTTCTTCTCACCTTGAGACAAATAGAATATCTTCTGAATCTTATCTATAGCTACAGGACTTTGCTTCATTAATATTTGTATTGATGAATTTGTAACAACAGCTTTCCCGTAATCCGTACTCAAAAAGTCCTCAACATCTTGAGTAATTGTAGTAAGCCCAAGACCGTACTTTCTGGCTCTTTTTGCCATTGAGTGGATAAATTTTGCTGCATCTGGATACTGCATCATCCACCATGCCTCATCCACTATTAGAAGTCTTTTCTTTCGAAGTCTTTTCACTCTTGTCCAAATAAAATCAAGCATCATATACATTGCTATAGGCCTTAGGTCATCACTCAACTCTCGAATACTAAAAACAGTAAATGTATTCTTAATCTCAATATTTGATTTTCTGTCAAAAATACCAGCTGCACTTCCTCTTACAAACCTCTCAAGTCTTGTCGCAAGATTATGAGCTTGAGGCTCTGCCATTGCCTGGAGAATCTTATATAAATCCTCAAGAAGAGGTGGTTCTTTTTTGTGTGTGACAGGATCAACCGTAATGCCTTTTTCTTTATACGTCAAAATAAGTGCCCTATCAAGTATTGCAGATTCTTCCGGAGAAAAATCTCCACCCATCATAATCCTCATAAGGCCGTGAAGTGATAGAATTTTCATTCTTAGCTCGTCTTCATCTTTGTCATAAATTCCTGAAAGCTCAAATGGATTCAATTTTTGCGCGCCATCTTGCGAAAACGATACGTATTCTCCTCCAATTGTTTTCGTTAGCTTCTCATATTCTCTTTCGGGATCAATTATCAGTATTTCAGTCCCGAACATAAGACTTCTCATAGCCTCAAGCTTTACCATATAACTTTTTCCCGCCCCGGAAGTTGCAAAAACAACTGCATTAGCATTTTCAAGTTCAAACCTGTCAAAAATCACAAGACTTCTATTGTGTTTATTTATTCCGTACAAAATACCAGTATCCATAGTAAGCTCTGAGCTAACGAATGGGAATGTGGTCGCCAAAGAGGTCGTATCCATATTTCTGGTCATATAGATCTTGTCTATTCCTACAGGTACAACACTCTGAAAACCTTGTTCCTGCTGCAAAGTAGCCACCTTTAGAATCACACTAATAGAAGACATTGTTGAAATAAGATTCTTCGAGATTTTTTCAAGCTCCCTGATACTGCCTGCTCGAATAGTTACATAAAGAGCAAAGTGAAAAAATTTCTCTGTACCTTTTGCTATTTGTTCCTGTAAATTCTTTGCATCTTCAAGTGCAACCTTAACATATGGATCAACCACTTTTCCTGCTTCAAGATCAAGACTGATTGTTGCCTCCATTTCTCCAATCTTTCGTTTGAGTCTTTGCATTATCATTGAACTATCCACAGGATAATAAAACGTGCTTATATCTACAGGAAAGTCAAAATTGATAAGTGGAGAAAGCCAATTTGGTCCGACATGGCTTGGAAATCCAGTAGCAAGGAAAGTTCTAAAGTACTTATTTCCTACAAGAACATCGTTAAAATCCACCTCCATCGCTGACGGAGCTATCAGATCTTTTACATCAATCAATCCCTCAGCGAATTTTTCAATTGCCTTCTCTTCAAGATCCTCTGACTGACTTGTCTGTTCCTTCTCTTTTTCCTTTTCTTTTTTGCTTTTTCCAAATATCCACATATTGTTATTCTTCTTTTAAAGTTTCTACAATCCCAGTAGAAAAATCCTGTTTTTTCAAAATTAATTTCTTAATTCCAGGAGTATCCGGTTGATAAATACCGTAATACAAACGTATTAAATCATCAGTTTTTAGTTGCTCTGCAATTATCCCCATTTTTTGAAACTGCTTCAGCAGATGATCACGTTTTGGATAAAGAAGTAATTTGGCTTTTTCAAGCACCTCCTCGATATTTTTAATTTTTACTGGTTTACCGAAGATCTGTCTCACAGCACTAGTTCTTTGTATACTTGATATTATTCCTGGTATAACAACAAAGAATCTTTTATCAAGAACCTCGGTGTTCACAGTAAGATTCTTAATAAATTGCATGTAAATCTCTATTTGTCTTTTTAAGGCCAACGAAATCTGTTTTTCCTTATAGATCTTTAGCTTATCTACATAATCAGTTACGTCTGTTCTTTCTGTTCTAACAACTATCTGTACAGGGAAATTCAATGAGTTCATAAGCCCTGCAAAGGCAAGAATTCGTATATCCTGTTCCTCTTCCGAAAGAAGATCAAAGTTCAAAGAAGTCGTCTCCATAACAAGAGAAACGTTACCATTTTTTAACACAACAAGATCATCTCTGACATCCTCAATATCAAGATGTTCCTGAGTTGTTGTTTCTTTTCTTCCTAAAAACGCCATTATTAACTAATAAGATAAATCATCTGGCAGTAAATTTATACGTATCTTTCAAAGACCCGTTCAGGTTAACTTTATACTGGTCAAAAGGATGTCTATCGCTTTCAAATTCAACTAAATAATCGCCGTCAGGAAGTGAAGTTGTCGTAACAAAGTAACCTTGCTTATCAGTAATCAGTGATCTAACCAAAAAACCCCTTCTGTCCTTAATCAACACCCTAACATCAGGAAGTAATTTATTTTCTTTATCAGTTACTATACCACTAATAACATTTGGTTTTTGAGATACTATTTTTTCATTAGCGAACGAACCTCCCGACTGAATTTCCACCAGACGTTTTTCCATCTCTGCAAGTTTTTGAGCTATCTGAGAGTCATCAGGAGATTTTTTCGCTTTTTCTGTAAGTTCCTGTATCCTTTCCTGCAGTATTTTATTAGCCTCTATCAATTCGTCGGAAGAACTCCTTTTCACATCTAATCCTCTGTTCATATCATTAACAGGTTTCTCAGAAAGATAACCTATTTCTGACTTTTTTTCTTTTTCCTTGCCCAAACCGGACTCTTTAGTATCTTCACTTACAGCAATTCCTATGTTTTCCGCAAGGTTCTTATGCACAAGTCTTGAGCTTATCGGTCGCTCTCTCTGATTAGCCATCTTCTTTCCAATTACTGCGAATTCGTCCGACTGATTTATAGAATAATTATCCTCATTTGCCGTATTCATTGTGCCAGCAAGATTTTGATCTGAAGGATCAATTATTACCGGTCGTTGTGCTTTTTCTTCGTCTGAAATTAATTGCTCACTTATCGTTGAAGAGGTACCACCAAGAATGTATTTTTCTAATTTCTTTAGCCGCTCTTCCTCCTCTTCATCTACTACGTTTGTAGATTGAATTATATCCTCACGTAGAAAAGGAGGTAACTCTTTTTTCTTCGCAGAAACAAGCTGTTCATTACTTACTCGTGGACGGTAAGTCTTTGTAAGTATCTCAGGAACTTTCGGATCTTTCTTCCATATTTTCCTCTGGGAACTAAACATAGAAGCCAGAAAATTGCCAAGCCAAGTACCAAATGTTTGACCATTTATCTTAACCAGTGCCAAACTTATGCCCAAGAAAACAAAACCGACGATTGCTGGCCATTTGATAATTCCGGGAATATTAAAAAAATATAAAATAACCGCAACGACAATAGATCCTGCAAGGTTAGCGAACTGTCTTACGGTCAGGCTTCCAAAAAGCTTGAACTCGACATCCATAATATTTTGGGGCACTGAATGTCTTTCCATAATTTTCAGGAGAAAACTGATTATGCAATTTCCTCAATTAAAAACTCCTCCTCTCCAGATGGCAGTTTAACTTTTACTTTATCTCCCTTCTTCTTATGTGCCAAAGCCTTGCCAATAGGAGAGCCTATAGATATTTTCCCTTCACTCGGATTGGATTCTTCAATCCCAACAATTTCATATGTTAACCTTTTGTTATCAGAACTCCGCCGCACCAGAACCTTCTCGCCAAGTTCAACTTCTGGATTTAAAGGATCAGCTTCAACTACTATCGAGCCACTTATTTTATCTTCCAGTTCCTTAATTTTCGCCTCATTCATTTCTTTCTCTGAAAGAGCCGTAGTATAAGCAGCATTCTCAGAAAGGTCTCCCTGCTGACGTGCCTCATCAATTTTATCAGCAATCTCTTTCAACTTATCCTTCCTGGTATCAAGCTCATTTTTCAAATCCTTTAAACCTTCTTTCGTTATTACAGTCTTATGTTTCATCTTCCGAATTTTAAATTCAAAATTAAATTTCCATCAAGAGTACCTGCATATATCAGCTTATCTCTTTGGAGGAATCCTCTATCGTCATACTCAAGAGGGTACAAACCCGGATCAAATTCCAACTCATAATCATAAATCAGATTGAGTCCAGGAGTATTTTGGATACTTACGTTGTAATTGTAACTATTGCCCCTTACACTTTCAAAAGCTGGGGTCTTGTATGATATCACAGCCCTGCTTATTTGACCAAATTTTATACTCACACACTCATTTCCAGCACTAAAATTCTGGTTGTACAGTAAAGGATTAATTTCACCAAAATTTAATTCTGTAGCTCCAGCAGGAAGGCATACAGTCACATAATCAAGATCTTCAAGACTTTTAGGTTCAATTGTAACTTGTTTAACAGTTGTTAAGTCAGACTTCAACCTATCATTTATATCAATATTTAAGTTAGGATATTTTGTTTGAGAAAATTCCCTTGCCTTTGAAACCACTGCAATCTTAATAAAATCTGAGTTGTTGTTAAACCTCCCATTCCAATTATTTGTTTCAATCTGCTCCTGATAATATTCACCCTCGAACTGAAGCATCATATCCTTTACTTCCAGCTGAACATTTGAAAGAGAAGCAAGTTCCAGCGTTTTTTCTCCTGTTGAAGTGAATATTTTCTGAAGCACAAGCGCAAATACCTGAGTAATAATCTCTGTTCTTCTATTTTCCTCCCTATTGTCTCTTAGAACCAGATCAACATTCATCAGAAGATTTTTCCCGTCAAATTCAATTTGCTCGACTTCAATTCCGCCATACAATTCAATTAATTTTTCAAGACTGTTAATATTTAAAAATATGGCGCCATCAATATCCCTCTCAAAATAATTTTCAAGGTAAGGAATAATTTCACTGCTAAACAGATCAAAATCATTTATGAGCTGAAAATCACTGAGAGTTACGTCCTCTACTTTTAGATTCTGAAACGAAATCAGATTGATCTGGTCAAGTGTTTTTGGATTCAACCTATCAAATGACAGGTTTAGGCTGGATGCATTTTCAACCTTAATAGATTTTAAACCACCTTTTTCAAATGTTAAGAAAGCATATGAATTGATTTTGCCTCCTGAAGGGTTATATCTTGAGTTATCCTGGAGAATAATAATGTAAGATTTTGGGCCATCTCCTCCCAGTAGATCAGGTAAATATCTAATCGTTTTTTTTGCACTTTGAAGCTCAGCCTCAGTCTCATCAATATTATTTACAATAGAATTTATTTTTTCTATTACTGTTTTAGGTAAATAGTTCTTTCTTGCAGTTGACATAAGAGCTGTTGCTGATACTATTTTGCTGATCCCATCATCTGCTACTATCTCCATTCCTGACATCTTCTGAAGATACTCTGAATAATCGGCACTGGACTCAGAAACAAGAAGATTCCCGTCATTCGGTCTGTAATAGACATTATCTTCAAACTTCTCGAAATACTCGTACGCTGGAGAGACAGCTGAGAATGATTGTTCAAGACCTTCAGAGTACATTTTTGCTCCTCTCAGGAGAGTAGTCCCTGAAATGAATACTTCTTTCTGGGAAACAAGATTAAAAAATGCTTCAAATCTGTTTAGTGTTTTCTCTGCAGCATCAAAGTTATTGAGAGAACTCTTGGCAGATTCCCTAGCACCAATTATGTCATTACTAATAAATCTATTTTTTGCTTCTTCAAGATTTCTGTTCCCAAAATACACATCTTTACCAAGACTAAGTAATGGAGATACTACTCCGAAATATACCACTGCCAAAATCATTACAAGAAACAAATAGAGAGCAAATTCACTAAGAGTCAATCTAGTAAGGAAATTAAACTGAACCTTAATTCTGTCATAAAACTTATTTGCTTTAGTACCCAATCTTTGAATAGCAGGTTTCTGATTTTGACCCTTGACCTTTTCTCTTAGTTTGTCATTTGCCAGAACAATGCTACCTTTTCTTCCCATTTCCTGAGATTTTCTTTCTGCAATAAGTCTCGAAAGAGCACCATAGCCTTCTCCTTTTGGCTTATATGTATCCTCCTTTTCTCCGTTATTGTCTGAGATAAAAAAGAAGTTTTTAAGTTTTTTGGAAAGCACATCATTCTTTTTTTCATCCCTTACATCTTCCACCTGACTAGAAGATTCGATACTAAAGTGGTTATATGCTTGTTCAATAGACTGTGACAGGGCTCTGTCAAAAGATACTTTTGGCCTCCAGCCGATAACTGCCAGGTTTTCAGCTGGCTTGTATAGTTTGAGTGACAGTGGACCTTTTTTTTCTACAAATTTTATTTCTCCAGCCTTTGGCTCTAATTCCTGAACCTTATACGCTAAAGATAATGTAGTAACCGGCTCTTGATTTGCCAACGAAAAAATCTTCCCCTTAGTATTTGGAGTAAATTCACCCTTCAATAATCCGTAAACAGCATCAAGATAATGAACATAATACTCTTCATCAAGACCATCACCAGTTATCTCTAGGTCATTTCCTGATATTGCATCAAATATAAGCTTTCCAAGAGGAGTCTTTTCTTTAAACTCAACAGCCTCACCAATTACTTCTCCCATTCTCAAAATTCTTACATTCAAAGAAACCTTCTCGTAGTACTCCATCACCAAACTTTCTGCATATCTTTGAATTTCAACTTCTGAATATACCGTGTGTTTTTTAGTCTTTTCTAGATCAAAATTGAGATGAACGTCCTGCTCTCCTATCAGTCTCCTATGTGCTCTTATCGAATTTGTTAATAAGAATTTAGCTTCAAATTTAGTTGAAAGGTCAAGAATCGCATTCAAGTAATTTGATACTTCGAGAAATTCTTGAGTAGAAATTTCATTTTCGATGTCAGTCTCCTGATGTCCCAGAAAAAAAACATAATCCAATCTCCTCAAATCATCTTCCAGATGAGAAAGAGCTGAAAAATCAACAAATGTAAACAGATCTTTTTCCAACAGATGTTTTATTTTCCCGAAAGATTCCTCATTGTAGGTGTCTATCATAATTACATACCCCCCCTGTTCAATAAGTGAACCTGCAAGCTCTACACCAATGGTATCAACACCCTTAACAATTATTGAGGTTGGGTATTTACTCGTACTTTTTAGCTTATTAGCTTCATTTCTCATTTGATACTTCCTCTACTATATTTATTGGAAGCTTAAACAGTCGAGCCTCAACTGCCAGACTATAATCTTTAAGCTTATCTCGATCTGCCTGTTCCTTTGGTAAAATTTCAAATTCAAGTGATTCAAATCCCTCCTTCTCAAACCTGAGCCTATGTAATTGATTGAGAGAAATTTTTACATCTCTTAAAGGAGCATTTCCCACATCTATTCCATCTAGAAAGATCTTTGCCTGCTCAGGTCTTGATACCACAGACAAACTAGCAAGAGCATCATAATTCCCTTTGGATACAGCATAAAATACATAGCCCGAACTATACTCTTCTGTTGGTCCAAGCTCATAACTTAGTATTGAATTTATGTTACCCTCAAAATTTAAATTTTTAAAATACTCGGCATAAATGTTATCCTGTGAACCTTTTCTAATTAACTCAATTTTATGCTCACCAGGAACAACATCGTGTATTTCAAGAGGAGAATTGGCAAGATTTACTTCTCCCTTCAACTCTCCATCTATTTTTACCTCCATATTCCCCCCAAGTGAATAGACTGTAAGCCCTGCCATACCTTCCGGCTTTTCAATTCCCAGAAGTCTTTGCCAAGAGAAATCCAGCCTGTTCCATGGTGACCAAACAGCAAGCCCTAGAAGGACAATTCCAGCGAATATAATAACCGTAATTTTTTTCATAGACAGTAGAACAACAGATCTAATTACTATGAAATTATAGAGAAGCTAAGGATAAAGAGCAAACTAAGGGAATTCCAGCAGACTTATTTCCAGCCCGGCAGGATATAGTAAACCTTTGAAACAAACTCTTTTGAGACTGGAAGACCTGTTAAATATGGATAAAAAAGAAAAAACCATATAGCACACGCAAAGAGGAATAGATACGCCAAATACTTTATCAATCTTGACTTGGCATTTATCATAGACATAAGGAAAATTGAAAGTATTATTGTCAGAAAAGGTACTGCGGGTAAATAATGGTAGAAAAACATTATTCTGGGAGAAAACATCCATGGCAACCAGACGATCAAATATGCTAAAACGAGCAAAATATAATTCCTGTTTTTTGTTCGAATAATTGTATAAACTATCCCCAAAATACCAATAAGTCCTCCAAAAAAGATAAGTGGATTACCCAAATTATATATATTCCCAACCTTATCTCCTGAATCATAATTCACATACATCCAGACTGGCTTCAGATCCAACACCCACTCAATTGGACTTGATTGACGAGGATGAGTTGCTTCAAGACTCGTCTGATAATGCCATATTTGACTGTGAAGTCCTTCAAATTGTTTCCAGCTATGCCCTTGAAGGAAAAACTGTGAAAAAGATAATACATATATCAACACAGGCAGAAAAATAAAATTAATGAATAAATTGGAGAGCAAAGCAAAAGATGGGAACTTCTTTCTCGAGATCATTCGAGGCATCCATGTAAGAAGTTGATCAATAATAAATATCCCAAGCAGAAACACACCACTCCATTTTGTAGCAATCGCTATGCCTGTAAATACACCACTCAAAACAAGATTCAACTGTTTCTCTTGAGAGTCTTTCCATTTTGAATAAAAAAAGACACTCATTAGAATAAAAAAAGTAACATGGATATCATTCATTGCTATACGTGACTGGACAAAAACAAGACCATCAAGACTTAGTAGAATTGCAGACAAAAGGGCGACTTTTCTTGATTTTGAAAGTTTATTAGCAACAAGAAAAGTCGCCATAACAACGCCAACTCCAAATACAACTGAAGATATTCTCCACCCGAGACTGTTCTCACCTATAAGAATTATTCCTAAAGCTTGTGTAAGTTTTGCAATCGGGGGATGTAGCCATTCAACCGCAGTACCAGGTTCTGGCTCATCATGCCACCATTCATACCCGGAAGGATCATTCCTGGCATAAAGTTTTGCTGTAACAGCATGATAAACCTCGTCAAAATAGTACTCAGCAGGAATCCATACTCTGTATATTCTCGTTACAAAAGAAAATAGAAGAATTAAACCAAGTATTACATATGTTAATTTGGTTCTATTTAGATTCATATAATCAATAATCTAAGCCTGAATACTCAACAATCCTATAAAATTCAGCCAGCCTAATCAACACAATCATATATTGAGAGAATTTAGCTACGCATTTGCGAGAACTTATTATTTCCAAGGGATAAATAATATGCCCGCAAAATTGACGCCAAAAACATAAAATATGAAGAATTATAAATTGCCCGAGACAAACTAACGCTTTGAGTACTGAGGGGATTTTCTTGCCTTTCTAAGTCCTGGTTTCTTTCTTTCCGTCATTCTATCATCTCTTGTTAGAAGACTGTTCTTTTTAAGATCAACTTTATACACCTCATCGTTCTTTATCATAGCTCGAGATATTGCATGCACAAGAGCATCAAGCTGTCCCGTTACTCCTCCACCCTTTACCTTCCCAGTAAAGTAAAATTTACCCATCGTTCCGGTAACTTCAAATGGCTTCAAAAGTCTTTTCTGCTGAGCCAAAAGAGGGAATCTCTCTTCAGCCTTTTTCTCATTTACAAAACTCTGTCCCTTTCCTTCAAACAATCTGATAGTGGCAACAGAAGTTTTTCTTCTTCCTACAGCATAATTATATTTTTGAATTTTTGCTTCCATTATTGTAATTTAATTTCTACTGGTTTTTGAGCTTCAAATTTATGGTCTGCTCCCTTCACTACATTCAAATTGCTGAACATCTTTCTTCCCATTCTATTTTGGGGAAGCATTCTTTTTACAGCAAGCTGAATTACTTTTTCCGGAGTTTTTTTCATCATCTCCTCTAGTGTTTTCTCTTTGAAACCACCTGGATAACCCGAGTGAGAATAATAAATCTTTGTTTTTAATTTTTTCGGGAAAGCCTCAACTTTTTCACAATTCACAACGACAACTTTATTTTTAGGTTCAAGATACTCCACCCTATTCACATCAGCTTTACCCATAAGCAACCCCGCCACCTTTGTCGCAACCTTCCCAAGTCTTACCCCGGTAGCATCTATCATGTACCATTTAATCTCTGTTTCTTTTTCTTTAATACTTCTTGTTTTCATATAGAATTAAATCCCTGATCTTGATCTAGCTCTTCCTTTGACAGTAGTCTTTTGTTGATCCTTTTTCCCAAATCCAAATAGTTTTGTAAAAAATGATCCATTCTGCTTGGATGATTTATTCTCTGATCTTCTTTCCTTTTTAATAGTCTTTTTATTTCCCCCCGCTGGCTCTTCTGGTTTCGCCAGTTCTTTTCGAACTTCGGCTACTTTCTCGGCAGTCTTTTCTTGCGATTTCTTCACATCTGTTTCCATATTCAGCTTAGTTTCTTTACTAAGACCCTTCTCATCTTTTTGAAGCATCTTTTCTTCACTTTGTTCCTTTTTCTTTTCCTCCTTTATCCTCGTCTTTTTCTTTGGTGGTTCATATCCCTTCAAAACAAGCTTAACAACTTCTGCATTATCTCCTTTTCTGTTCCCAATTTTATAAACACTCACCAAGCCAGATTTGGTATCTTCAAATCTCTTCAAAAGAACATCAAAAATCTTATCTGTAGCTTTTTCATTTTGAATTAATGATATCACTCTTCTTTTTGCATTGATATCGGCAGGTCTTGCCAGAGTAATTACTCTTTCAAAATAGGGGACAAATGCCCTGGCTCTTGCCCTTGTAGTAGTCATATACTCCGTCATGATCAACGATGAAGAAAGGTTCTTCAACAGAGAAACCCTGTGAGATTTATCTGTTCCTATTTTTTTTATCTTTCTTCCTTTCTTCATTATTCTTTTGTTTCCAATCCATTTTCTTTCATAACCTCATACAGCTCCTCAACTGACTTCTGCCCCATTCCTTTTATGCTCATAAAGTCTTCCATACCCATCCCCTCTAGCTCTACAAGATCCTTATAGTGGGAATTTACAAGAGCATTTGTTAGTCTGGTAGAAAGCCCAAGGTCTTCAATTGGTAATTGAACCTTCTTCTCTTCAACCTCTGGTTCATCCTGTATGTACTCGATTTCTTTTGGTGTGCCACCCAAGAGAGAAACAAATCTATTTGCAACTTCATCAAGGGCTTGCACTGCTTTCAATAAAACATCACTTGCTTTCACGGCTCTGTTAGTATATACCTCAAGATTTACCTGATCAAGATCTGTCTGCTGACCAACCCTAGCCTGTACTATTCTTGTATTAATCCTTCTGACAGGAGAAAAATTCGCATCCAGAGGCAGAACTCCAATTTCTTTTCTTTTCGACTCATCAGGATACTTATACCCAATACCCGTTTCAACAATAATTTCCGCTTCAATCTTGGCTTTCGGACCAGATAAGGTTGTGATCACGTAATCCGGGTTTACTATCTCAACTTCGCCTGTCGTTTCTATGTCTCCTGCTTTCACTTCTTTTGCCTTTGCTCCGCCTTTAACGTTCAACTTCAAAACTTGAGGATCTTCTGAATGGCTCACAAGCACAACATTTTTTAGACCAAGAAGAACCTTGAGAATATCATCGTGAACACCCTCAAGACTTGAATATTCATGTTTAATTCCTCCTATTTTGACTGAAGTAATCGCAGCACCTTCAATAGAAGACATTAAAATCCTTCTCAATATATTTGCAACAGTATGACCATACCCTCTGGGAAGAGGACCTATTTCAAAGAGACCATAATCCTCCCTTTCTTCTATTTTCTTTACATTAAATTGATTTAATTGAAACATAGTATCAATCAGTAATTTAAAATATTATCTCGAATAGAACTCAACAATAAGCTGTTCTTTGATTGTTGGATCCATCATCTCTCTTGTAGGAACACTCTTTATCTCTCCTCCTTCACTAACTCTGCTCAACCACAAAGGAACCTTAGCATTTTTTGTTTCTAACTTTATCAGTGCTACACAATTATCCTTCTTTTCTGCCCCTTTTATCATAATTTGATCACCAACTTTTACTATATAAGAAGGTATATTAACTTTTTTATCATTCACTTTTACATGAGCATGGGTTACCATCTGCCTTGCCTGATTTCTTGTTTTCGCAAAACCAAGTCTGTAAACTACATTATCAAGCCTCATCTCAAGAAGTTGCAGTAGCCTGGTTCCTGTATTTCCAGTTGCAGCAGTTGCCTTCTGGTATACTCCTCTAAACTGCTTTTCCAATAGCCCATACATCCTTTTAACTTTCTGCTTTTCTCTAAGCTGAATAGCGTAGTTACTCGGTCTTTTCATACTCGTCGGGTGTTGCCCCGGAAGAGTAGGTCTTTTTTTCCATTTTTCATCTCCATAAACACTAGCCCCTTCTCGCCTGCTTATTTTCCATTTTGGTCCTGTATATCTTGCCATTTATCGTAAAAAGAATTAATTATTTTCTTGGTCTTTTTTCCGGCTTAACTCCTCCATGAGGAATCCTTGTAGTATCCATCAAGAGAGAAATTCTAAGCCCACCAGATCTCAGTCCCTTCACAGCTGCCTGTCTTCCAAGTCCTGCTCCTCTGACCATCACAACAGCTTCCTTAATACCATATTTCTGAGCTTTCATTACCGCATCCTCAGCTGCTTTTGTTGCTGCATAAGCGGTCGCTTTCTTCGTCCCTGTAAATCCAACTACACCTCCACTACTGGTAGAAAGTACATTGCCCGTAAGATCCGTAACAGTGACAAGTGTATTGTTGTATGTCGATTTTACATATATTTTACCTTTAGTAACCACCTTTTTCTCTTTCTTTTTCTTCTTAACTGCTACTGCCTCCTTACCCTTATCCTTCATCTTATTCTCTTTTTTTGCTTTTTTGTCTTTTTTCTTACCCATATATTATTCGGTAAATAAATAATCCATCAAATTAAGTTTTCTCCAGTTTTCTCTTAAGCCCTCCGACCGCAAGATTTCTTCCTTTTCTCGTAACTGCATTTGACTTTGTTCTCTGTCCCCTTACTGGAAGACCAAGTTTATGCCTTATCCCCCTATAGCTTCTTACATCTTTCAGTCTTTTAATATTTCTAAAAATTACCTGCTTAAGCTCTCCTTCTACTTTGAAAGTTTGCTCAATAAAATTTGCCAAAGATTTCACTTCATCATTCGAAAGATCTTTCGCCCTCTTGTCAGGACTGATCTTCACTGCTTCAAGTATCTTTCTGGATATGGATGGTCCAATGCCATAAATATACCTGAGAGCAATCTCTGTTCTCTTTTCACCAGGTAATTCTACTCCTAAAATTCTAGCCATTTTACAAAATAATAATTAACCTTGCCTCTGCTTGTGGGTCGCATCCCTTTTACAGTAAATATATATAACATGCTTACCGTTTTTCTTGCGTCTTCTCACAATATAGCAATGCTCACATCTTTTTTTAATTGAAGCCTTTACTTTCATTTTTGTCCTCTATAAGTGATTCTTCCTTTTTGTAAATCATATGGTGTCATTTCAACCTCCACCTGATCCCCTGGCTGAAGTTTAATATAGTGCATTCTCATCTTGCCCGAAATATAGGCGATTATCTCATGGTCGAGTTCACCCATTTTAATATTTACTCTAAATTTTGCGCCTGGAAGAGTCTCTGTAACAGTACCTGTTACCTTAAATTTCTCTCCTGGCTTGGTCTCACTTCCAGTCATATTTGAAAACACAAAAATACGGCAAAGCCGCCATCAGCCATTAATCCATAGCAGACGATAATTATATCAAAGAACTCCCTTCAAACAAAGCCATTTTGCCTAAATTCATTAATTTTTCGCAAAAAATATCAAATAAATACCAAATTTAAAACTACTCGGTCAAAATCTCCGACTTTTTCTCCCCAACTACTATAGTATGTTCAAAAATTGCAGAATTCTTTCCGTCCTGCGTTTTTGTCGTCCAACCATCCTCCAATATCAATATTTCTGCACCACCTGCATTTACCATTGCCTCAATTGCAAGAGTCATACCTTCTTCAAGCATTTCTCCAGTCCCTTTTTCTCCAAAGCAGGGAATTTGAGGAGGTTCGTGCACCTGGTAACCTACTCCATGTCCTACCATTTGCCTTATTACAGAAAACCCTGCAAGCTCCGCAGTAGTCTGAATAGCATGACTTATATCTCCAACCGTATTTCCCTCTTTTGCCTGATTTATTCCAGCTTTCATCGCATCTCTAGTCACATTAATGAGCTTCGCACTCTCACTGGAGATTTTTCCGACAGGGACAGTAACAGCATGATCCAAATACATCCCCTGATAAATCAGTCCCATATCAATACTAACAATATCTCCCTCATTCAAAATTTCATCTTTACTTGGAATCCCATGTACAGCTGTGTCATTTAATCCAACACATGAGACACAGGGATAGCCAAGATAATTCAGAAACGCCGGCTTAACCTTATAATGCTGTAAAAGAGCCTGGGATTTTTTTTCAATATCCCATGATGAAATTCCCGCCTTTACCATCCTCCCAAGTTCTTCAACAATATCCCCAAGCATTTTCCCACCTACCCGCATTAAATCTATCTCTTTTTTGTTTTTAATAGTAATTCCCAATATTTAGTCTTTGTAATGCTCGTAGCTACGTGTAACTGCCATAGATTCAATCTTTCGTTTTGTATCAAGTATTACTCCTACCAAAATCAAAAGACTGGTACCCCCAATTCCGGAAAAAAGAGTCGATCTCCCATAATTTGCAGCTTCTCCAAGGAACTGATTAGTCGCAAATTGATTAATAAGAGAAGGAGCAAGAGCTATTGCCCCGAGGAAAATACCCCCGACAATAGTCAATCTGATCATAACTTTCGTAATATAACTGGCAGTTGAAGTCCCAGGTCTAATCCCAGGTATGAAGCCTCCACTTTTCTTCAGGTTGTCCGCTGTATCATTCGGGTTTAGAACAACAAAAGTATAAAAGAAAGTAAACCCAATAATTGCAAAGAAGTAGGTTAAATTGTATCCAAATGATCCATAGTCTGAAAGAAAGGAATTTCCTATTGCATTGGCAATATCATAAAACTTACCCGATTCAAAGGAACTGACCACAAACTGAGAAAGTATCTGCGGCAGAATGAGTATTGATGATGCAAATATTACAGGCATCACCCCTGCCTGGTTAAGCTTAATCGGAAGAAAAGTATTTTGAAATCCCGCCACACCACCCCTTACTCTTCTTGCATACTGGATAGATAGTTTTCTTGTTGCCTCCGACATAAAAACTATACCTAATAGTAAAACAACAAGCCCCACAATTATCGCATAGATCAAAAGCATATTTGAGCTCCATAGAACTTCAAGTTTTCCTTCTAAAAGAAATTTAAAATTGAGTTCAACACTTTGGAAATCCTGTGAAATAAAACTCGGGATAACTGCAAGAACACCAGCGGAAATTATTATTGACGAGCCATTTCCGATCCCACTTTCTGAAATAATCTCAGATATCCACATCAGGAGCATCGTCCCGGCAGTCAGTGTCGTAATCATAGTAACTACATCCAAAACCGATGACTCCGCGACGAGATTTGAAATACCAGCACTGTTTTTCAAAATAGTATAAATCACTACGGACTGCAGCACTGTCAGTGGAACAGTCAATACTCTGGTTATCTGATTCAATTTTTGCTTTCCTCTTTCCCCTTCTTTTGACATTTCCTCAAGAGAGGGAATAACAGTTGTAAACAGTTGAATCATAATTGAGGCATTAATATAAGAAGCCAGCCCAATTGCTACAATAGACGGATTATCAAGCCTTCCTCCAGTAACTATGGTAAAGATATTACTGAAAGGAGTACCTTGAAAAAATTCTTTAAAAACTGCAGGGTCAATTCCTGGAAGTGGAACAGCAGACAATAATCTGAATACCAAAACCATCAACATAGTGAAAAGGAAACGATTCCTTATATCTTTATTTGCAAACGTCCTTTGGAATTTAGTAAAAATGCCACTCTTCTTAGTCTCTCCTGAGACTTTTCTTACTGTGCGACTAAAAATACTTGCAGGCATTCCTGAGCTTTTTTTTTGTGTTTCCAGCATTATTAAAAAATTAAGCAGTAACTTTTCCCCCAGCCTTTTCTACCTTTTCCTGGGCTTTTTTTGAAATTTTAATTCCAACGATTTCCACTTTTCTACTTATTTTTCCCCCAGATAATATTTTTACTTCCTGTTTTTTTGAAAATCCACCTAATAATCCCTTTTCTTTCAAGGATTCAAAAGAAACCCTTGTAAGTCCAAGCCCTTCTAGATCAGAAAGATTGAGAACAGTATTGTGTGACTTTGACTTAAAATACCCCCGCTTGAAACCTCTAAGTTTTGGAAGTCTTCTTGAAAGAGGCATCTGCCCCCCCTCGAAACCCGGTCTAGGTTTTGAATACCCAGACCTCGACTTCTGACCTTTCTGACCTTTACCAACAGTATGACCACCAACCCCGGAACCGTAACCTCTTCCGATTATTTTGCTTTTCTTTTTTGTTTTTGGCGAGATCAAATTGTTAAGCATTAGCTTCGAGTGAGTCTAAGTTTAGTAAGTCCATCAAGTGTCGCATATGCATTATTTATACTGTTATCAGATCCAAGCACTTTAGTAAGAATATCTTTAACACCTGCAACTTCCACAACAGCCCTGGCAGCACTGCCTGCAATAACTCCAGTTCCAGGGGCAGCAGGCTTCATAAAAACTTCTGCCGCTCCGCTTTTCCCAATGATCTGATGAGGTAGTGTATTTCCTTTAAGACTGATTTTTACCATGTGTTTTCTTGCATAGTTTATCGCCTTAGCCTCAGCGGATCTAACATCAGAACCTTTTCCCACACCCAGTCCAATACTACCTTTTCTGTCTCCAACCACAACAAAGGCACTCAGCCTCATCCTTTTCCCACCTTTATATACTCTTGTTACCCTCCTTATATTAATGATTCTTGTATCAAGCTCATCTCTGTCTTTATCTCTTCCCCTCTTGTTACCTCTTGCATCAGATTTCCTCTGAACTCTTCTCACCTTTATACGTTCAAGCCTTTCCTTAACTTCTCCGGGAGAAGTCTGTTCTACTGTACCTACTTTCGCTTTTTGTTTTTGTTCCTCTGCCATTTATAAATATATAAATTAGAATAAAAGACCACCTTTTCTTGCTCCCTCAGCAAGAGCCCTAACTCTTCCATGATACTTATACCCACTCCTGTCAAAAACAATCTTTGTAATCTTTTTTGTCTTTGCTTCAGACGCAATATTTTCTCCGACGATAAAGGCAAGATCAGTCTTCGTACCTTTATTTTTGAACTTCATGTCAGAAACTTGAACCAAGGTTTTCGAATTTTCGTCATCAATTAACTGACCACAAATATGTTTATTTGATCTAAAGACACTAAGCCTTGGCCTGGAATCAGTTCCTCTGATTTTATACTTCGATCTTGTTTTTCTTTTTAGTCTTAAATTTTGTCTGCTCATAATATTATGTTGCTTCTGTTGTAGCTGCTGCTTTTCCGACCTTTCTTTTCACCACTTCCCCTTCATATCTAATTCCTTTACCTTTATATGGCTCAGGTTTTTTCACTTTTCTTATTCTTGCAGCAATTTCCCCTACCAGTCTTTTATTGATTCCTGAAACAGTGATTTTAACATTTTCTTCAACTGAAAGAGCAATCCCTTCTGGAGCTTTTACCAAAATAGGATGACTAAAACCTACGTATAATTCGAGATCTTCACCTTTTGGTATAGCTTTATATCCAATACCAACAATCTCCAGTTTTTTCTGGAAGCCCTCTGTTACTCCCTCTACCATATTGTTTATCAATGTTCTGTATAATCCATGCAAAGACCTGTTATACTTATCCTCATCTTTTTTATTTATAACCTTTAGCTCACTTTCACTCAACTCAATATCTATCCCTTTTCTAATATCCTCACTGAGCTCTCCTTTCGGTCCTTTTACTTTCACAACCTTATGACCAAATTTTCCTCCGTCCTCAACAGTAATAATCACTCCTTCTGTAATTGTTATTGGGTTTTTTCCTATTCTTGACATAATTTGAATGATTACCAGATTTCACAAAGTATCTCTCCTCCAACTCTTTCCTTCCTTGCAGAATCACCTGTCATTACTCCCCTGGGAGTAGAAACAATAGACACACCAAGTCCACCAAGTACTTTCCTAATATCTCTGTATCCAACATATCTTCTGACCCCAGGTTTTGATATTCTTTTAAGCCCTGTAATTGAGGGTTTACCATCATTATATTTCAGATTTATTATTATCTCTTTTCCTGCAATCACGCCACTCTCATTATTTTTATAATCTTCAATAAAACCCTCCTTCTTCAGAATATCGACAATAGAAACGACCATCTTGGAAGAAGGCATTACAAACACCTTTGACTTCCTCATTTGTGCATTCCTTATTCTTGTTAGTAAATCTGCTATTGGGTCGTTCATCTAAACTCAGCTAATAATAAATAATTACCACGTACTTTTAGTTACTCCGGGCAATTGCCCTTTTTGAGCCAGTTCCCTGAAATGTATCCTGCAAAGATCAAACATCCTCATATATCCTCTTCTCCTCCCGCAAATCCTGCATCTATTGAATGCTTTTACCGACTTATTTGCTTTTCTTTTGTATTTTCTTGATTTTGCTTCTTGTGCTTCTGTACTCATTATAAATTTTATAAATTATCATTATTTCCTTGTACACCTTCAACCTCCTTGCTTTCCCTGATCTCTTTGTCAACAGTAGGACCCGCTTCAACCGCATCTATTGCCTGTTTCATCTCTTCCTGTTTTTTCGTATTTTTCATAAAAGGCATACCGAGTTTCTCAAGCAGGACATAGGCTCTTTTATCATCACCAGAACTGGTACAAAGTGTTATCTGGACACCTCTAAGTTTTGTCACTTTATTAGTATCTACTTCAATAAATACCGTATGCTCTTTAAGTCCAAGAGAATAGTTCCCTCTACCATCAAAAGACTTCGGAGAAAGACCCCGAAAGTCCTTTACTCTTGGAAGAGTGATGCTGACAAGTTTATCAAAAAACTCCCACATTCTCCTCCCTCTCAAGGTAACACTCAATCCAACAATACTACCAGCACGAATCTTGAAATTTGAAATTGCCTTCTTTGCTTTACTAATAACCGGTTTCTGCCCCGAAATCGCAGCCAATTCATTTGCCATCTCTTCATACTGCTTCGTATCTTCTTTTGCCTCTCCCATTCCGGTATTTATCACTATTTTTGTTAGCATCGGAACAGCCATCACATTATCAATCCCAAGAATTGACATTAGTTCCTTTTTTATTTTTTCATTAAATTCTTTTTTCTTTCTTGGTTCTATCATGATTTTTTATATTGTCTTATCGCATTTTTTGCAATATCTCACTTTTTTTCCTTTTTCATCGTTTCTAAATCCTACCCTGGTAAATTTCAAACAATTTTTACATTGAAGCATAAGGTTCGAAATATGAACCGGAGCCTCAACTTCAATTATTCCGCCAGGTTCTTTTTCATTAGCTGATTTCTTTTTATGTTTTTTTACTATATTCACTTTCTCAACAATCGCAGTATTCTTTGCGAGAAAAATCTTCAGGATGTCTCCCGTTTTCCCTCGATACTTACCTGATAATACCTTTACTGTATCTCCCTTTTTTAGTTTCATTAGAGTACTTCTGGTGCTAAACTAACAATTTTATTAAACCCTTTTTCTTTCAACTCCCTTGCAACTGGACCAAAAATTCTTGTACCTTTAAGATCTCCACTCTTTTTATCAATAAGAACTGCTGCATTGTCATCAAACTTCAAATAAGACCCATCTATTCTTTTTATTTCCTTTGCAACCCTTATGATTACCGCATGTACAACCTCTCCTTTGCTCACCCCACTGTTTGGCTGTGCCTTTTTGACAGTAGCACTCACGATTTCTCCAACTGTACCAAACCTTTGATAGCCACCACCCTTTTTGCCGCCCTGTACTTGAATGACCATTATTTCTTTGGCTCCACTATTGTCTGCAACTTTTAGTCTAGTCAGTGATTGAATCATATTTGTTTCTTTTCTAATACATCAATTAGTACCCATTTCTTTGCTTTTGAGATGGGCTTAACCTCTTTGAATCTTATTATTTTACCAACCTCAACCTGCTCATTACTGTGAACAAGATAATTTTTGTGCCTCTTTACAATCTTCGTATACAAAGGGTGAGAGAATTTCCTTTCAACCCTCACTCTCAAGGTCTTTTGTGCCTTATTGCCTACTACTATTCCTGTTTTTATTCTTGCTATCTTCTGCTGAGATTTCTCAACTCTCTTTGTTTTTAACTTCTTTGTTATTTTTTCTGCTTTTGTTGCCATTTCTTATATTAAAAATATTTATTTACTGATTACTTATCAGGTTCTTTATCCTTCCTCACAATACTGTTTTTTTTCTTCGTTTCTTTCTTCACAGTCTTCTTTTCCACCTTATCCTTTATATCATCAATGGCAAACGAACCTGCCTTTATAATTGTATTTATTCTTGCCAATTCTTTTTTCAAAAATTTCAAGCTTGCATAATCATTATCTTTTTTCATCCTGACTTCAAACTTCTTGCTCTCTAATTCTTCAGCTTTTTTAACCAACCTTTCCTCAAGCTCCTTTTTACTAAATTTTCTAAGTTCGTTTGGTTTCATTTTATCTTGTTTGTTGTATTCTGGTTACAAACTGAGTCTTAATAGGTAACTTATGACCAGCTACCCTAAACGCTTCTCTTGCAGTTTCTTCAGTAACCCCACCCAGCTCAAACAGTACCCTGCCTGGCTTAACTACTGAGACATATCCAACAACGTCCCCCTTACCCTTTCCCATTCTGGTTTCCGCCGGTTTTCCTGTGTAAGGTTTGTCTGGGAAGATCTTTAGCCACAACTTACCTTTTCTTTTCGTTTCCCTAACAATTGCCTTTCTAGCAGATTCAATCTGCCTTTCTGTTATCCAGGATCTCTCAATAGCCTGAAGTGCATAATCACCCATAGTAATAAAAGCACCTTTTTTTACTACCGTACCCCCTCTCTTTCCTCTGAACTGTTTTCTATATTTTGTTTTTTTAGGCTGCAACATTATTCGTCATATTCAATTTCGTTTTTGTCACCTTTATAGACCCACACTTTAATTCCCTGCTTACCAGCATTTGGAACCTGGACAGATTTATAAGAGTAATCAATATCTGCCCTAAGTGTTTGAAGAGGAATCCTCCCCCACTGGAACTTCTCTGTTCTTGCTATCTCTGCTCCTTTAATCCTTCCCGAAATCCAAATTTTGACGCCTTTTACTCCACTGGCGCTTCGTGCATTTTCAACTTCTCTTTCAGCAGCATATTTCGGAACAATTCTTCTTTCGAGCTGATTGCCAATATTTTCTGCTATCAGGTTCGCTGAAACATCATTCTTTTTCACTTCTAATATTTTCGGTTCGACATCTCCCTTTATTTTCTTCTTTAACTCCTTTTTAAGATCTTCAATACCTGCTCCTCCTCTTCCGATAACAACTCCAGGCCTTGCCACAGTTATTTCAATCAACACCTTGTTCATAGATCTTTTTATCCTTATTTCGTCAACTCCAGCCGGTTTGAGTTTTTTCCTAATAATCTCATTTATCATTAAGTCCTCGTGCATCATTTTTGCATAGTCTGACTTCGAGGAGTACCAAACTGACTTCCAGTTTTGATTTACTCCCACTCTCATACTTGTCGGATTTGTCTTATTTCCCATTTTTTTTATTAACAGATTTAGTTGTTTTAATTTTACTCTTATCTATTTTTCTATCTTTATCATTGTTCATCTCAACTTTTCCTACTTCAGACCTCTTTACTTCGCCTTTTTCTGTTTCAGTGTTTTTCTCTTCAGAAATCTGCTCCAAAACAACAGTTATGTGACTGTTCCTTTTTAAGATTCTTCTATATCTTCCTCTTGAAACTGCTCTTCCTCTTTTGAAAGAAGGAGCTTCATCAACAGTAATTTTTGATACCTTTAGCTGTTTCTTGTCCCATCCTTTATTGAAGGTTGCATTGGCAATCGCCGAATTCAACACCTTCTTAACAGGGAGAGAAGCAGCTTTATTAACAAATTTAAGCATTTCAATAGCCTCAAGTGCATTTTTCCCACGAACCAAACCCGCTACCAGCCTCACCTTTCTAGGGGCATTCCCAACATATCTGTTTTTTGCACACACCAATTCTTTTTCCATATTTTTATGTCTCAACTCTTCCAGCTGTTCCTGTTGCCTTAGCAATCTTACCTTTCTTACTATGACCAGTGAACTTCCTGGTTAGTGAAAATTCTCCTAATTTATGCCCAACCATTGACTCAGTTGCAAACACCTTAACAAATTCTTTTCCATTGTGTACCTCAAAATTAATTCCAACCATCTCGGGTGAAATACTGGAAGATCTTGCCCATGTCTTGATTGGTTTCTTATCACCAGTATCTCTGGCTCTTTTAATTTTCTCTAAAAGCCTTTCGTCAATATATGGTCCCTTTTTCGATGATCTACTCATGATCTATATTATTAAACTATTGTTTTATATGTTTTAACTTTCTTTACTCTTTTAGATGTCTTTCTTTTCACTATATACTTATTCGTAGTCTTATTAACCCTGGTCTTTTTCCCTATTTTATTCCCCCACCTGTCTTTTGCAGGTCCCCCTGGACCGTGCCTTCCACTTTTACCCTGCCCTCCTCCATGAGGGTGCTTCCAGCTCATTGCAACTCCCCTGACCGTTGGCTTTATTCCCATTTTTCTTTTCCTTCCTGCCTTCCCCAAACTCACTCCACTATGCTCTGTATTCCCAACATTTCCGATTGTCGCAAAATTTACATCCCTTACAAGCCTTATTTCTCCACTTGGCATCTTGAGTTGAGCATATCCTTTATTGAATCCTTGCAGTTGAATGGCTGCTCCTGCTGCTCTTCCAAGAACTGCACCTTCTCCTCTTTTCAGCTCTACACTATGAACATAACTTCCCGAAGGAATCTTTTTTAAAGGCAATGCATTTCCAACCTTGATTGGAGCATTTTCACCCGACTCCAACTTATCACCTGTCTTAATACCATCAGGTGCAAGTATATAGGTTTTTGCTCCATCTTCATACTTGAGAAGCAAGATGTTGGCACTTCTGTTTGGATCATATTCAACAGCAACGACCTCAGCCTTCATACCCTCTTTTCTCCTCTTGAAATCAATAATTCTGTATAGCCTCTTTACTCTCCCCCCCCTATGTCTTACCGTAAGCCTCCCACTCGAATTCCTGGTTTTATATTTTAATGCAACAGTCAAGCTTTTTTCAGGTTCTTTCTTTGTCAACCAGCTGGTATCAACAAGAGCTGTATGCCTTTGTCCTGGTGTCACTGGTTTTCTAAACTTTAATGCCATAATAAAAACATCAAATGTCTAATTATATTATTTAATTTCAAATGCACTGATCTTATCACCTACTTTCAAGGTGACTATAGCTTTCTTCATTCCCTGTCTCTTTCCCTCAATCCTGCTTTTCCCAAATCTTGTTTTCTTTCCAAGAACATTCAGTATTCTTACCCCTAATACCTTCACATTAAATAGGAGAGCAACCGCTTTTTGAACTTCAATCTTGTTGAATCTTTTACCAATAACAAAAGTATATTGATTTTCTTTTTCGACAAGATCCAGCGTCTTCTCCGTAACGACTGGTCTTATTATAATTTTGCTTGCCTCGACCTTATTCATTATTTCTTTGTTTTTGATTTTATTATTTTAACTTTCTTTATAGTCGATTTTTTTGCAACCTTTTTCAAAGGCTTTTTCTCACTCTCATCCTTGACTCTTTTTGTTTCCTTTTTTACTAAATCTCTTTGAACAGAGCTGAGCTTCTTCTCTTCCCCTTTCTCTGTATTTAAAGTTTTTCCTTTTTCTGCTCCCCAAAACTCGCTAACCTTTCCCAAACTTTCATCTGTAAAAATCAGCCATTGTGTATTTAATACTGAATAAGTGTTAAGTTCGTTTACCGGTTTTACCAAAACAGTTTTGAGATTACTCACTGCTTTAACAAAGTTTTGGTCAATATCTCCCTGAACAAACAACACTTTCTTATCAATTCTCAAATTATTTAAAATTTTCAAGACTTGTTTTGTAAGTGCTCCTTCTTTGAAATCGGGTTTTTCCATTACCAACACTTTTTTCTCTTCAGTCTGATAACTAAAAGCTGACCTAATTGCCGCTCTTTTCATTTTCTTAAGCATAGTCTTTTTATAATTCTTTTGATTTGTGGGACCAAAAGTAACTCCTCCTCCTCTCCAGATCGGACTTCTTGTTGAACCGTGTCTGGCTCTTCCCGTCCCTTTCTGCTTCCATGGCTTTCTTCCTCCACCACTAACTTCACCCCTGTCTTTAGTCTGGGGATTGGCTGTCCTTTGATTTGAAAGATATATATAGACAGCCTGGCTTAATAGTTTTTTATTAACCTTTGCCCCAAAAATCGCAGAGTCAAGCTCAATCTTTTTCTCAGTCTTTTTTCCTGTTTTATCGTATAAAGTTACTTTCATCAATATAATTATTTAAGTTTTCAATAAGCTCTTCGTATGTTTCTGCAAATTTTGTTACTTTCTCATTGTAGCCCTTAATTGTACTTAGAAGCTCATCTTCTTTTTTCAGTATTTTTATTTCCATCATTGCCTCATCAAACTGCTTATTGCTTTCTTCTGCACCCTTAAAAAACTCTTCCATTTGTTTCTGAGTTTCCTTAGACCCTTCAGGCTTTTTTAATTCCTGCCAGGCTTTTTTTTCTGCTTCAAGTAAAGTCTTAAACTTACTTGAAATATCCTCATTATCCGTTATTACTCCTTCTTCAATATCCGAAATATTTCCAATTCTGTTTATCTGTTCACTCTGTTTGTTTATCCCTTCAAGTACTTTGCCACTACTTGTTTCAATAAAGTCAGAATAACTTTGCAATTTCTCCTGATTTGTTATTCCTATCAGTAAGTACACTCCTACTGATATGAGAGAAACAAGTACCAAATAGGGCACTAATTTCAAAGCTTTCATTGTTATTTGGTCGACTTAAGCAAAACCAATCCGCCTTTACCTCCAGGTATCGCACCTTTTACCGCTATTAAATTGTTCTCCTTATCTATTTTTATAATCCTCAATCCTCTGATCGTTCTTGTAACTGCACCCATCCTTCCCGCCATTTTCTTCCCTTTATAAACTCTTCCCGGCGTAGTCCCACCTCCAATAGAGCCAGGATGTCTTTGTCTATCTGATTGTCCATGAGTTTTTGGTCCACCCTTAAATCCCCATCTTTTGACTACTCCTTGAAAACCTTTTCCTTTTGTTACTCCCGTTGCAGAAACCGTATCTCCCTCACTAAAGTCTATCTCCAATTTATCCCCCACCTTCATATCCTTTACTTCCTCATCACTTTCCACTCTCACCTCTTTTACCAATCCAGATTTCTCATCTTTAATAATAAAAGCACTATAACCATCCTTTTCTTCAATTCTTGTCCCAAAAACAACATTATCCCCTACCTCAAGTACAGTAACAGATACAAACTTCCCATCTCCATCGAATAGGCTCGTCATCTCTTTTTTTTCTGTAATTAAAGTTTTTTTCATTTTCTATTAAAAAAGGCTTCTTTTTGAGAAGCCCAAGATCCCTGAAGTTTCAGAGTCCTGGTAACTTATCCTGAAAAGAACAGTATTAACCAAGGTCAGTTCAAAAAGTTTGTTACTTTATTTCAATACCAACCCCCGCCGCAAGTTGCAAATGCGTTAAAGAATCAATCGTCTGGCCTGTTGGCTCAATTATATCCACAAGCCTCTTGTGAATCCTCATCTCAAAGTGCTCTTTCGATTTGGAATCAACATGAGGAGAACGCAGAACAGCCCATCTCCTCAACTTCGTAGGCAAAGGAATTGGACCAGCTGTCTTTGCCCCAGTTCTAACAGCAGTTTCAATAATCTGCTGAGCAGCCTTATCAACTACACGATAATCATATCCTTTTATTTTTATTCTTATCCTTTGCATTAATTTAAAAAGAGCAACATAAAAAAGTTGAGCTGGTTTTTTCCAGCTCAACTTCAGTTTCTTACTTAATAACCTTAGTAATAATTCCTTCTCCTACTGTCCTTCCTCCCTCTCTAATTGCAAATCTCATTCCCTCTTCAACCGCCACTGGTGTGATAAGCTTGATAGAGATTTCAGCATCATCCCCAGGCATAACCATTTCCGTTCCTTCCTTCAATGTTACATCTCCAGTCACATCAGTAGTTCTCATATAAAACTGTGGCTTGTATCCTGAAAAGAATGCAGTAGTTCTTCCACCTTCTTCTTTCTTTAGAATATAAACCTGAGCTTCAAATTCAGTATGAGGTTTAATAGAACCCTTTGCTGCAAGTACCTGTCCTCTCTCAACGTCCTCTCTCTTAAGCCCTCTCATTAAAATACCAACATTGTCTCCTGCCATACCCTCATCGAGTTGTTTATTAAACATTTCAACTCCAGTAACAGTAACATCAACTGGTTTCTCTGAAAGTCCAACAAGCTCAACTACATCGTTCACCTTAATCTTTCCCCTATCAATCCTTCCCGTAGCAACGGTACCTCTCCCTGAAATCGAGAAAACATCTTCAATAAACATAAGAAGTGGTTGATCAACAGGCCTCTCAGGCATTGGAATATCCTTATCCACAGCTTCCATCAGTTTCTTTATTGCTTCAATTCCTTCCGCTTCTCCTTTTTCTGCCTTCAGAGCAGAACCTCTCACAACTGTTACTCCTTTTCCATCAAAGTCATACTTAGTTAAAAGATCCCTTACCTCTTCTTCAACGAGATCTACAAGCTCAGTATCCATTGAGTCGTCAAAAATATTTATAAATACGACAAAGTTCTTCACTCCTACTTGCTTGGCAAGAAGGACATGCTCTTTTGTCTGAGGCATTGGACCATCACTTGCTGAAACAACAATAATTGCACCATCCATTTGAGCCGCACCTGTAATCATGTTTTTGATGTAATCTCTGTGTCCAGGACAGTCAACAATTGCATAATGCCTGCTATCTGTCTCAGCTTCAACATGAGCAACGGAAATAGTAACGCTCTTTGCTCTTGACTCAGGAGATTTATCAAGTTTCTCCTTGAACTCTTCTTTTCTTTCTCCACCGAATACTTCAAGAACACCTCGAAGTAAAGTAGTCTTTCCATGGTCAACATGACCTAGAGTACCGATATTGACATGTGGCTTTGTTCTATCAAACTTTGTGTCTGCCATTTTTTGTAATTTTAAAAATAATAATACGTTTGGAGTTAAATACTCTTAAATCAAAAACTCCTCATTATATTAGTTGGGTCAACCACCCGCAAGTGCTGTCAAAGGCAGTTAAAAAAGAACACGCGAGGAATTTGTGTTCTCGATCCAAATTTATATCAAATCCTGGACTAATAATCAAGTTATTACGAGAAATTTTCAGACCAGTATTTCTCCTTATTCTTCACTCCATACTGTAAAATCATATCTTTGACTTTATAAGTCAAAGAATTAATACTGCTTTGTATTGCACCAGCATGCTTGATATGGGATTTGAATTTTTCAGTAAAAACAATTATTCAATTAGCCCTTTCATTGACCGCTGGTAGATTTTGTAAGAAAAGAAATCGGTAATAAAAAAAGTATTTATCAATGCTTCAATTGGAATTAGCTGCCATAAAGATAGATCATGAATGCGATCATTTATCCATAGAAATCTCTCAGACAATAAAGTTACTTAGCCATAAAGAGAAACTTTGGAGTTGATAATGGACAAATGGAACTCCTACCGGAATTTGTCTACTCGCTCTTTCCGAGTAGTTGATCCACAAGATTTTCAGGTACTTTCTGGTAATGCGAAAATTCCATCACACTATTCGCTTTTCCTTTAGTCATAGACCTCATGTCCCCCGTCCAGCCAAACATATTACCAAGAGGAACCTCTGCTTCGATTTCCTGGTAATTACCTTTTGATTCCATTTTCTTAATCTGTCCTCTCTTTGAAGCAACCGCTCCTGTTATGTCTCCTGCAAATTCATCCGGAGTATTCACTACAAGCTTCATAATTGGTTCAAGTAGAATAGGAGAAGCCTTCTTCATTGCTTCCTTGAAACCTCTGTTCGCTGCAATTTTGAATGTATCGGTATTTGAGTCAACCTCGTGGTAGGATCCATCAACCAGCTCAACTTTCACATCCACTACCGGAAATCCTCCGATTACCCCTGTAGAAAGTGCCTGTTGAATTCCTTTATCAACTGAAGGAATAAATTCTCTTGGAATCGCTCCACCCTTGATTTTATCAATAAATTCATACCCCTTCCCTCGCTCATTCGGAGAAAGAATGATAGTGAGATCGGCAAATTGTCCCGCACCTCCTGTCTGCTTTTTGAGAAGCTCTCTATGTTCAATTTCTCCTTCTACGGTCTCTCTGTAAGCTACTTGCGGTTTACCTGTATTAACATCCACATTGTAGTCCCTTCTCATAATATCCACTTTTACTTCCAGATGTAGTTCTCCCATCCCAGAAATAATTGTCTGCCCCGTTTCTTCATTTGTCGAAATTTTAAAAGTAGGATCCTCCTGCGAAAGCTTATTAAGAGCTGTACCCATTTTCTCCTGATCTGATTTTGTTTTTGGCTCAATCGCAAGCGAGACAACAGGATCAGAGAACTTGATACTCTCGAGAACAACAGGATTATTTTCATCACAAATTGTATTTCCAGTATAGGATTCTTTAATCCCTACAAGAGCCGCAATATCTCCAGCACTTATCTCAGGTGCTTCCTCTCTATGATTTGCATGCATCAAAAGAATTCTAGCCACTCTTTCTTTCTTATCGACAGATGAATTGTACACATACGTTCCAGCCTGAAGCTTACCTGAATATACTCTTATAAAGGCCAGCGAGCCCACATGAGTATCCATTGCAATTTTAAAAACAAGTCCGGAAAAAGGTTCATCATTTGATGCCTTCCTGTGTTCATCAGCATCAGTCTTTGGATTTTTCCCAACTACCTCTCCAATATATTTTGTCTGCTCTCCAGTCTCTTCGTTTTTTATTACCTGAATCTTTTCAAGGGGAGACGGCAGATACCTGCAAACACAATCAAGCATAAGCTGAATACCTCTATTTTTGTACGAAGATCCTGCCAAAACCGGAAAAATCACACCAGAGACAGTTCCTTTTCTAATACCCGCAACAATTTCTTCACGGGATATTTCCTCCCCGCCAAGATACTTTTCAGCAATGACATCATCCGCATCAGCAATTTTCTCAATCATTTTTTCTCTATATTCCTCAGCCTTTATCTTAAGATCATCCGGAATATCGGATACTTCTATCTCTTTCCCAAGCTCATCCTTATACATATGAGCCTTCATATCAACAAGATCTATAATCCCATTAAAGTTTGACTCAGTACCTACAGGAATCTGAACCGCAAATGCATTTTTGTTGAGTTCATTTTGAATACTTTCCAGGCTTTTGAAAAAATCGCCACCAGTTGCGTCAAGTTTATTTATATAGCAAAGCCTTGGTACAAAATATTTTTCCGCCTGAAGCCACACTTTACTTGACTGCGGTTCAACCCCCTCCTTCCCATCGAATACAACAACCGCTCCATCAAGTACCCTCAATGACCTCTCAACTTCAGCTGTAAAATCAACATGCCCGGGAGTATCAATAATATTTACCCTATATCTGGTATTATCAACTTCCCAGAAAGCAGTAGTAGCAGCAGACTGGATAGTTATTCCTCTTTCCTTTTCCTGGTCCATAAAGTCCATTTCCGCAGCTCCTTCGTGAACTTCTCCAAGTTTGTGCTTCTTTCCCGTAAAAAAGAGAATACGCTCAGTGGTAGTAGTTTTCCCAGCATCAATATGAGCAATAATTCCAATATTCCTGTAAAGATTTTTATCTTTTACCGATGTGTAATCTGTACCTGCCATTAAATTTATAAATATAATTTAAATTTTTGATCAAAAAAACAACAACCCTCTTCACAGGTTATTGTACATCCTACTTCAAAAAAGCTGGGTAATAGTAACAGAGTGGTAGGAAATTTTCAATAAAGTGTGAAGCAAATAAATAACCTTCATCTTCTGTCCCAAAAAAATCCATAAATCAGCTCCTACCCTGTCTGCACTTTATAATGTAGGGTATAATCCCTTTATGTTTCGAAAATTCATAAATAAATATAATCTTCCCGGGTTTCGACTCAAGCAAATTGAGGAAGCCTTTTATCAGAAACCTATCAGAAGTTTTGAGGAAATCACTACTCTTCCAAAAGACATAAAAAATAAATTATCTCAAGAAATAACCTTTTCGACATTAAGGGAGATAAAAAAACTTGAATCCAAAAATTCGAAAACAATAAAGCTCTTATTTGAAAGAAGCGATAAAAAGAAAATTGAAACAGTACTCATAAGACATAAAGACAAAAGGAATACCGTCTGTGTAAGCTGTATGGTTGGATGCCCCGTAGGCTGTATATTTTGTGCAACCGGGAAAATGGGCTTCGGTGGAAATCTTTCAGCACAGGAAATTATCGATCAGATATTATATTTCAATCGTTTTCTCCTCAGTTGTAAAAAACCTCAAAAGGTTACTAATGTTGTCTTTATGGGAATGGGCGAGCCACTACTTAATCTGTCTGAAGTTCAAAAGTCACTGGACATTATTACAGATCCTGCAAAACTTGGACTTAGTAAAAGAAGAATAATAATTTCAACCTGTGGATATATTCCTCAATTCAAGAAACTGGTCAAAGATGGTTTCAAAGGAAGGTTTGCCATTTCACTGCACGCTCCAAATCAGAAGCTCAGAGAAAAAATTATGCCCATTGCCAGGCTTTTTCCTATTGATAAGCTCATAAAAGCAACAACCTGGTACATGGATCTTCGAAACAAAAGAATAAGCTACGAATACATCATGATACACGATGTAAACGACAGGGGAGAACACGCTCAGGAACTAGTTGCACTTTTGAAAGGGCAAAGACTTGCCCACATAAACCTCATCCCTTACAATCCCATTACCATTTATCATGATATAAAAACTGTAAATAAACAGACTAATTGTTCTCGCTTTCTGCCAGATAAATATTCTTTCAGGAGTTTTCGCCGAAGTAGTAGAAATAGAATACATAGTTTTGCAAAGATACTTACTGAAGCAGGTATTCCTGCCACAATTAGAGTAACAATGGGAGAGGACGTTGAGGCTGCTTGTGGTCAACTTACAAACATAGAAAACAACACAGAATAGACAAAACAAAAATAACTCGCTATTCAGCCAGTTTCCTGGCAAGAGTTCCTTTATCCACCCTGATCGTAACTGACCTTTTACCCTGACGAAATTTTTTCAACTCAAGAGCAGAAATAAATTCTTTTCTCAAATATTCAATTTCCGTTTCAGTTAAATTTCTTTCAAGTTTTAGAGCCTTACTTATTACATTTTTCTTAACAGCCAAATCAAATGCTTCAGTATTTAGATCTAAATTTGCCCCTCTACCTCTCTCCTTTCCCAATAAATCAATTACAACTTGTCCATTAGATAGTTTGACCAGACGGATAAGATCGTTTTTTGGTTTCTTTATACCAGTTGCAATACAAGTACGCATAGGAATATGTTTTTTTGGAGATAATTCTTTCAGCATCAGCATTTTTTCTCCTTTTACTTCTTAGCCTTAACTGTTTTTTTTGTTTTACCCGTTTTATTCTTTTGACTCGTTATAACTGCCTTTCTTTTTTTACTTGTACTACTTGTTTTCTTTTTTATAGCTTTTTTCCCGTTCTTTTCTTTTATCTTCTTTTCCTTAGCTTCATCCTTTTTCTTTGTAACAGCTGAAGTTTTCTTTTTTACTTCAGAAATATTTCCAGCATCCCCGTCTTCAGAACCAGCGTTTTCCGGATTCACTTTAATAGTCTCGCCCTGAATATCCAGTCTCCAACCTGTGAGCTTTGCAGCAAGTCTAACATTTTGCCCTTCCCTTCCTATAGCAAGTGAAAGCTGATCATCAGGAACAACTACTTCCGCATATTTCGCCTTCTCATCATTAATCTTCACACTCACAACTTGTGCAGGGCTAAACGCATTTGAAATAAACTGCTTAATATCCTGATCCCATAGTATTATATCTATTTTCTCTTCGTTACTGCCGACTTTTAATTCGTTCATAACAGCATTTATCCTCACACCTTTTTGTCCGACGAACGATCCAATAGGATCAACTCCTTCAACATTTGAACTGACAGCTACTTTTGACCTTGACCCTGCCTCTCTCGCAATTGCTTTTATTTCAACACTTTCTGATACCAACTCTGGTACTTCAAGTTCAAAAAGAGCTCTCAAAAAATCCGGATCTGATCTTGATACAGTAAGGATTTTCCCTTTAGTAGTTCTTTTTATTTTTTTCAGAAGAAATTTTAATCTGTCTCCACTTCTGTAAAATTCACCTGGGATTCTGTCTTCCGCCTCCATTACTGCACTTGCTCTTCTTATTTCGACAACAACAGTATCACCATCCATTCTCTGAATGATGCCTGTATCAAGTTGCCCCATCTTATCTTTAAATTCCTCCATAACCGCTTCTTTCTCAAACTCCCTCAAGTTCTGAAGAATTACCTGCTTTGCAACCTGAGCAGCCACCCTTCCAAAGTCTCCTTTTGGAGTAATGTCTACTTCAATATGATCACCCTCTTTCAGTTTAGGCTCAATTTTCTGTGCATCTTCGAGACCTATCTGTGTTGCGGGATTGGCAACCTCAATTACTACTTTTTTGTCAGCATAAACATGGAAAAGCCCCGTATCAGAACTAATATCCACCTTAAGCAATTGACCTTCCTCTGTACTCTCTTTTTCCTCTTCAATATCTGTATTCTCCTCTTCTATAGGATACTCTCTCCTGAAAGCGGTAAGTATAGCAGCCTTTACTGCTTCAAGTACTTCATTCGCATCTATTCCTCTTTCTGCCGCAATCTGATTGATTGCCACCAAAAAATCTGATTGTACTGCCATTGTATTTTTATAAAAAATATTAAACACCCTGCTATTATGCAAATCTACCCTTCAAAAAAAAGTGAGCACAAAGCTCACATCTTCTTACAACAATTATATAATAATACTCCGAACTAATCCGGCTAAGTATAGCAGATTTTGTTTTAGTAAATCAAAAAATATATAATACAGATCAACATGAAGCTTCCATTTATAAAACAACATAAGCGACTTATCAACCCACGGAAGGAACGTAAGGTCACACACCAGGAGATAACTACTTCCAGCGAGCCAGTTCCAGAGAAGGAAGAAATCTCCGAAGCCCAGATACAGCTTGATATCAAGGACTCAAAGCTTGAGCCAATTTACAAAATAAAAAGAGTAGTAACCAGGCTAGAAAAAAAAGCTGAAGTTATGCCTTTCTGGAGAAGCGGAATTACAATAATTGCACTTGTTGTCTCAACTTTTTCGATAGTAATCATCACTTTTGTTATTTATTATTTTTTCCCAAGACTTCCAATCAGTTTACCTTTATTTTATAACCAGACAACGGATCATTGGAATTTGTATGACAAATCTCTATATCTTGGTTTTCCATTGGTATATACCGGACTTCTGATTATGACCTGGAGAATTATATATATGGTTTTTCCCTTTGACAGAAGACTTGCCAGTGTATCGACCTGGACATTGCTGATATTTTCTATCTTTGGTGTAATCGGTATATCACAGCTCATTTCCCTGCTACTATTATGATTGAAGGTTATACAAATATAACTAAATACTTTCCCCTACTTCCGCTATTTGGATGGGCTTTTTTGATAGCTTTTGCTCTAACTCCTATAGCCGGTAAAATAGCAAAATTGATAAAAGCAATAGACCTTCCTGCCTCACAAAGGAAAAGAGACGATAAAACATTGGCTCAGAGGCTCCACAAAGTGGCAAAACCAAGATTGGGAGGATTTGCAATTATTATTGCATTTCTTACCATATCTCTTACAAGCACTTCTCATAGTCCTTTTTTATTGAGTTTAACAATTGGCATTATCATTCTCACAACAATAGGAATCCTTGACGATATCTTCGAACTCCCCGGAAAAACACAGCTGCTCGCACAAGTAGTGGCTGCTATTTGCGTAATTACAGGTGGTACAACAATTTCTTCGATCCAAGTTGCAGGTCTCAGCCTAAACTTTGATCTTTGGAGCACCTCAATAAATTTCTTTGGATATGTTTACAATTTTGTCTTCCCTGCTGATCTAATAACAATAGGCTGGATTTTAACTCTGGTAAATGCCCTCAACTGGGTAGGAGGAATTGACGCTCTGGAAGAATCCGTCTCTTTCATAGCGGCGGTGACTCTCATGTTTCTCGGAGTAAAAACCGGCAACATGGAAGTTGCTTTGCTGTCTATGGCTCTGGCTGGGTCAATCGCAGGATTTATCCCATTCAATTTTCCACCTTCAAAAATCTTATCAGGAACGGCTGGAGATACAGTGCTTGGTTTTACTATAGCAACACTTGCTATCACGGGAGGCGGGAAAATATCAGCAGCAGTACTTATATTGATAATTCCCCTGATTGATATGGCTTGGGTACTAATTGGAAGAATAAGAAAAAACCATCTCAAGAATCCGCTTGAACTGCTTGCAATAAGTGACCGCACGCACCTTCATCATCGTCTACTGGATCTAGGGTTTAATGATAAGGCAGTTCTTTTTATCGAATCAACTGCTATAGCAGTATTATCAACTCTTTCTTTCTATTTATCAGACCTTAGCAGACTTGTAATAATCGGAGTTAGTGCGTCTCTTATCCTTTTTACTTTTTCAATCATAAATGTCGCAATAAAGGTTAGGCAGGAAAAACTGAAAAAGGAAGAAAAGGAAAAGGAGGATTTACCACCTGACCCTCCTCCAGACGAACCAACACCTGAAAGTAAATACGCATACTAACCAAAAAAGTGACTTATTTAGACATTAGACAGACTGTAGATGTTAGAATAAATCTGCTATGGCCAGTATAACAAAACCCGATCCACATACACAGATTGGGGAAGACAAAAAGAGAAAATACAGGATCACGATCAAGAGGGATCTTTGTATCGGTGCAGCAAGTTGTTCGGCAATAGCCCCAAAAACTTTTGGACTGGACGATAAAAACATTGTTTTAATCAAGGAGGGGGAATGGGATAAGGACGACCTGATCCTTGCTGCAGCTCAGTCTTGCCCCGTTTTTGCGATAATTATTGAAGATATGGAGACAGGAAAGCAGGTGTTTCCTGAGCCCACAAAGAACTAATTTCCTGTTTTTATTATTATAGTGATGTCTTCTTTGTTGAGAGGTTTTGCAGTAGTTGGTGTCTTTGACTTGACCTTCAACTTTTTCTCCAATAATTTAATCGTTTCAGGTTTTGATCCATTCGAGAAATCATATATTTCAATTTCTGACGATGAATCTGCAAGTTTTTGTAAATTTCTACTCTCGTTTATTTCAATAGGAATGTTCATCTGCTTAAGCATTTGGTAAGCATTGTTCTCAAAAACAACCTTGTTACCAGAATACTTCGTAGCATAAACATATACTACTGCTTTTTCACCAGATAAATCAGGGTGCTTAACAATAGCCTGTACAAAATTTCTTATGTTTTCATAATCATCTTCCAGAACTTTATAATCTACAGGAGTAAGATAATAACCCGATCTAGAGTGAATTCCTCCACTGGTAACAGGTCTTGAAAGGTATTGATTTTTCCCTCCGAGAGTGTCGTCCAATACAATATCGTAAATCTTATCCTGATCAACTTTAGTAAGAATCGACAAACCCGCCTTAATGTCGGTTAACCCGATTTCACTAAACATAGCGTTTCTTTTGAAAGAATTGTATAGTTCGAAAAGCTTTATTGGATCTAAAAGAGTATCAGAACTCAAGACCTTGTCCTTTACAGCTTTTATTACTTCCTGTTGCCTTCTCGCTCGATCAAAATCAGACGAATACTGCCTGGCTCTAGCGTACTTTAGCAACCTTTCAGAAGTGAGGAACTGATACCCTTCAGGAAAGAAAATTGATTCATAACCTCCTCTATCTTTTGGATAAAGTTCATAAGTATTTTTAGGGATATCCATATACAAACCTTTTTGCTGGCTTTCATTTGTGTCACCAATTGCATCTATAATATCGACAAAAGCCTCAAGAGAAATAATTGCGAAATAATGGTTTTCAAAGCCTGTTATGTCTGTGACATATTTTTTCATAAGCCCCACTCCACCACCTGGACAACTCCCTTTTTCTCCAAGATCATAAAGGAAATGGATACTTCTTTTACCCGGATTTTGCCCGGCACACTCTTCTGTGACTGTCACTCCAGTGTCACGAGGAATACTTAACATAAAAACATTACCGTTACTATGGTCATATACCACTTGAATAATTGTATCAATGTTCCTACTATCTCCGTTAAATTCTTCACCACTATAAGAAAGATTTCTCGTATCAATGCCCATAACCAAGACACCAGTGTAACCTTTTGTACTTGGAAGTTCAGGCTTCCATACTGTGTCAACAACCTTAACACTTGTCTCAATGACACTTGCAAATGCCTGCATTGGATCTCTCTGCTCACGCGTATACTGGGAAATTAGCCAAACATTCAAAAAAAGAAGTCCGAAAAAACTTAATACCAAAAAAATCTTGCTGAGGTCAAGATTGAAATTTTTCTTTGCTTCTTTCTTACTATCAGCCCTTATAATTCTTTTTTTATCAAGGTCAACAAAAATACTACCCATTTAGTTAAAGTGCTTAACTCAAAATTTCCATTTCGCAATGTTAGCACATTTTTGTACTAAATATACAAGACAAAACAGAGTAATGAATTGACAGCATTCCGATTGAGGAATAGCAAAATTATGATAGTGCAATTGTATGATTGAAATAATCACAACAGTAGTGTCTTTTCCCATCTGTTATAATTACTCTCTTAGAAAATCTTTTATGCTCGAAATAAGCGACCTCCAAGTTGAAATTGAAGGTAAAAAAATTCTCGACGACATTTTTTTAGAGATCAAGCCAGGAGAAATCCATGTTCTCATGGGGCCAAATGGGAGCGGAAAAAGTACTCTCGCAAAAGCACTTATGGGACATCCAGACATTGGTGTAAAAAGAGGAAAAATTATACTTGATGGAGAAGACATTACAAAAAGCCCACCTGATGAGAGAGCGAAGAAGGGGCTATTTCTTGCTTTCCAGTATCCCGTAGAAGTCCCCGGAGTGAATCTGGCGAATTTTCTAAGAATCGCCCGTAATTCTCTTCTTCCAAAAGAAAAACGAATCCCTGTATTCAAATTTAGAGAACTTTTAAGAAAAAAACTCGCATTCTTAGACCTGGAAGAAAACTTCATGGAAAGAAACCTGAACGAAGGATTTTCAGGAGGTGAAAAAAAGAAGACCGAAATACTTCAACTTCTAGTCCTTACTCCCAAATATGCAATTCTTGATGAAACTGACTCGGGTCTTGATATTGATTCTCTCAAAACAGTTTTTGAAAGTTTCAATAAAATCCTGAAAAACGAAAAGAAAATGGGCGTCTTGATAATTACTCATTACAAAAAGATATTTGACTATATAAAACCGGACTTTGTACATGTCCTCAAAAACGGTGTAATCTGCGAGAATGGAAAAATGGATATAGTGAAAAAAATTGAAAAGCAGGGATATAGATAATGAAAGTGGGGAAAAATATCTTTTTCTACGAACGAAGTTCTGTTGAAAATATAAATCCATCACCATAAACAACAACCGGAGAAAATGGTAAATACCCGGAAGATAAAAAAATTAAAACTTGGATATAAAACCAAATACGGCTTTTCGGATAAAACTAAAAATTTCATTGAGTTTAGTAAAGGATTAAGAAGAGGGATTGTCAGAAGGATTTCAGATATCAAAACTGAACCTGACTGGATGAAAGAAAGAAGACTTGCGGCTTATGAAATATTTAATAAAATGCCAATGCCCCAGTGGGGAGCAGACCTTGCAGACATTGATTTTCAAAATATCAAGTACTATGTCAAGTCCACAGATCGGAAGCCTCGTAATTGGAACGAGGTTCCCAGGAACATAAAAGACACATTTGAAAGACTTGGCATCCCGCAGGCGGAAAGGAAGTATTTGGCAGGGACAGCAAGCCAATATGATTCTGAAGTTATCTATCATAAATTAAAAGACAAGTGGACAAAGCTAGGAATAATTTTTTCTGATACCGACAGCGGACTTAAAAACCATTCAGAGATTTTCAAACAATATTTCGGGACAGTAATTCCTTCAACTGACAATAAATTTGCAGCACTCAATACCGCAGTCTGGAGTGGTGGAAGTTTTATTTATGTCCCAAAAGGTTTAAAAGTTGCAATCCCGCTCCAGGCATATTTCAGGATCAATGCAAGAAATATGGGACAATTTGAGCGGACTTTGATAATTGCAGATGAAGGTAGTGAAGTTCACTATATAGAAGGTTGTCTGCCTGCCGGTGAACTTGTGAGTAAGGGACATAAATTTGTAAATATAGAATCAATAAAACCATCAGAAGAAGTTATCTCAGAGAAAGGTGAATTTTCAAGAGTTAAATCCACGATGGTAAGACCTTATAGAGGGAATATGATAACAATTATCCCTCAATCTAAAGGGAACTCCTTCCAGATAACAACCGAACACCCAATTTTATGCATAAAGAGAGATAAAGTGAAAACAAAAAGAAAACTAAGAAACGGGTGGAAATCGGAAGTATTGACAGAAAAGCTCAATGACGCAACACCTGAATATGTCAAAGCTGACGAAGTTGAAGTTGGTGACTTTATAACTTATGTCACCCCGACAGCAGTAAAAGATAGGGCTCACTTATCGGAAGACATATTAAAATTGCTCGGAGTTTATCTTGCTGAAGGATCTGTTTCTTTTAATAAATCTTTAAATTTAAAAAATTTATGTTTCTCTTTTGGCAAAAAAGAGTCAGAAGAAATATTTGCCTTAGAAACAAAATCTCTAATCGATAAACTAGGAGAAAAATCCTCAGTTTGCCGAACTAAAGGCGGATACTATGTAGTTACATCTTACTCAAAAAAACTCATAGATTTATGTTTAAAACATTGCGGGAAAGGGGCAACAACAAAATTATTGTCTAAAGATATAATGACCCTGCCTCCAGAAAAACAAAAATTTCTTTTAGATAATTATATAAAGGGCGATGGAAACGTTTACGTTAAAAGACCATATTTCTCTAAAATGGTTAGATCTTCGACAGCAAGTAGACTGCTCGCATACCAGATTCAAGAAATCCTTGCCCGTCTTGGGGTATTTGCAAATATAGCAATAAGAAAAGGAGGTAAAGATATAATACTAGGAAGGAAAATAGTTAGAAAAAATCAATTCATTGTTGAATATACAGACAATAAGAAGTTCTCTGAAGTAAGAAAAAAAGATAATCTTTTCTTTGTACCGATTAAAGAAATAAGAAAAGAGGATTACGACGGATTTGTGTTTAATCTTGATGTTAAATCCCCGGATTCTTATCTTGTAAAAGGTTTTGCAGTCCACAACTGTACTGCCCCAACCTACACTACTGATTCTCTTCATGCAGCGGTAGTAGAAATTATTGTCAAAAAAAATGCACGTGTTCGCTACACCACAATCCAGAACTGGTCAAATAATGTATACAACCTTGTAACCAAACGGGCTATCGCTCATGAAAATGCTGTTATGGAATGGGTTGATTGCAACCTTGGCTCAAAAGTAACAATGAAATATCCATCGGTTTACCTGGTTCAGCCTAGAGCACATGGAGAGGTACTCTCTATTGCCATGGCAGGAAAAGGTCAGCATCAGGATGCGGGAGCAAAAATGATACACTCTGCAAAGAATACTACTAGTATAATCAACTCAAAATCAATATGCTTTGATGGCGGGAGGACAAGCTACCGCGGACTTATGAAAATTCATAAAGGAGCGAAAAATTCAAAATCACAAGTTACTTGTGATGCACTAATTCTTGACAATAAATCCAGAACCGATACTTACCCCTACAATGAAATCGATGAGAAAAAAGTAACGCTTGGTCATGAGGCTTCTGTCAGTAAAGTATCTGAAGCGCAGAGATTTTATCTCATGTCGCGGGGAATTTCAGAGGAAGAAGCAAACGCAATGATTCTTTCAGGATTCATCGAGCCAATAGCAAAAGAGCTTCCGATGGAGTACGCGATTGAACTGAACGCTTTAATTCAAATGAGTATGGAAGGATCAGTAGGATGACTTGAAATCTCTCATACTTATTACGAAGATTTATGATTAAAAAAGAAGACAAGACACTTAAAGGTTCTTACTTTCTATTGGAAGAAAAATCCAACTGATCAAAAATAATAAAAAGAAAACTGATTTACTCCCGTAGAATAGTTTCTCAATAAAGGGTAAAATTTAAATGTAATAAGTATCAAAACTATTCTTCTTTATAGAAAGTTTTATTAGGATATTACTGATGAGTATAGTTGTGTCTTCTTTACTTTGCATTTATTAAATTATGGGAAATGGAAACACTTCAAATAGAGAGCCTTATGCTCGCTATGGCTTACCAACAGATAAAGAAATAATTAGTAGATTGAGAGCCGACATTGCAGACCCCCAAGAATCAGTGAAGTCGGAAGAATACTATTACTCAGGCAAGCCGAGATTTGATGAATTTTGGTGGTGGTATATAGATGGAAGAAAGCTCGACGTAATTGATTCAGAAGGGAAACAAGTACCCGTGGAAGATAATGATCAAAGATTTATTCTGGTTACTTTCTACAACAATAATGTACTTTCAGCCTCACTACTTGGCAAACTGCCAGAGTGGATTAAGAGGATCCTTACCCCACTTATTAAACATAAACCAAAACTATCAGTGGAAGTTCACCTTCCAGGAATTGATATTAAACGAGAGTACATCTTTAATAAAGGAGAGAATACTTTTTTTAGTACAGATGACATTGATATACAACTTGGCTCAAATTACCTTAGAACAGTAGATGGTGATATTCGGCATGTACAGGCAGAGATAGAAGTACCTGAGAATGATATTAAGATATTCCTGGATTTGGATTCTCGTGAGATAGGATTGCCACCTCACAGAGAGAATACGGGGTACTATGTTTTTGGTCATAATGCAAATAAAGTTCTTTCCTGGAAACAGTTTCAACCGTACTCAAAGGTAACAGGGCATTACATCCATCAAGGCAAACGATATGAGGTTACAGGTGAAGGCTATGGAGACCATGCTTCAGGCAATGAACTATTTGCCTGGAATTTATGGCATTGGTATTCATTTATGGTTGGAGATCAGAATAATGGAGAAGATCCAATCTATTTTTTGGGAGGCTTAAATATTGCAAAAGACGGGTCGTTCGTAAAAACTCTAATATTTGGTACATCGAATAAGGTCATAGGAACTGACCCAAAACGTTGGGAGATAAAACCAATATCCGAGTATTATGATCCTGAATTCCATAGGTGGAGAATAAAAGAGCAGGAACTAAGATATATTGATGAGGAAAATCATCTGCATCTATTCAAAGTGGTAGATGCGGAAACTATGAGAGTGGATCCTGTCCTTGTTATGACGGCTGTGTCTGATAATAATCCTTCCTGGTATAACAAATTAATAGAAAAAATAGCGAACAAAACTTGGAATACCTTTGGAGCTTATCTAAAATATAAGCCAGAAGTAGAATATTATGAGTTCGATTCAGAAGGCAAAGAGATTAATCATCTTAAGGGTACAGGAGTAAACGAAAACTTCTACCCAGGAACAAAACATTTTCCTATAGATAAACCACCATATACAAATACTAAAGAAGCTTGATGGTTAAACAAACACAATCAAATATTCATCAAAACTCAATTATTAACTTCACTTTGCGGATCTATTAGTTCCTGAACGAGCAAGCTCATAGTTTTTATATTCCCCCTCAACACCTGTATATTCTGTGCCTAGACGTTCCAACCTTTTCTCTCCAAGAAATTGAACAAGCCTTGTTCCTCTCATATTCTGGCATGGAATTCTCCTAACATTTTGTTAGTAACGATATTCCCACATCTTGTTTTTTCATAGTTTAGAATTATACCGTTGCAATTCGTTTTAGAACTCAGATTGTAATATGCGAACTTTAGTCTGTGCTAAAATTAACATTCAATACTTTAATAAAGGAACAGTAAATATAGAATACCTTACCAAAAGAAATTACCAATTCTCCTTCTATTTTATAGAAAAGGATTATGAAGAAAATTGTTCTGGATTTCAAAAAAGAAAATCAGGAAATAGAAATAAATGAGGACAGCGAGATTCTTGGGCTTTATATCGGCAAGAAAAATGACTCCGCCAACTTGAAATTAAAAATAATTCACAAAAAGCCCTATTTAAAATCTAATGTCCTAATAAAGGCTGTTCTTTGGGACAAATCAAAACTTAACTTTGAAGGGGATATTATTATAGAAAAAGGTGCCAGAAATACAGACACTTATTTAAAAGCAGATGTACTAATAATGTCAGAGGACGCCTCAGCAAGAGCTGTCCCAAGCCTGGAGATAAAAGAAGATGAGGTGAAAGGTGGGCATGGTGCAACAGTCGGACAAATCGATCAGAAACAGTTGTTTTATCTCAGAAGCAGAGGTCTTCCACATAAGGAGGCTGAGAATGTTCTTGTAGAAGGCTTTATAAAAGAAATTACGAGCAAGATGACATGAGACCTCCAGAAACAGCGAAAGCATAAATGGTCTTTTGCTTCCATTAGCTAAAACTTATCATCAACTGATCTCTGGAATACTGTGAATGCTTTCCCTTCATCTTATTTTTTATATAAATTGCTTAACGACATTGATATAATAATCTTATGTACAAATCCGATTTCCCTATTTTCAAAAATAATCCGAACCTTGTCTACCTAGATAGTGCCGCAACCAGCCAGAAACCGCAATCAGTTATCGATGCTATCAAAGACTACTACGAAAACTACAACTCAAATATTCATCGTGGGATTTACAAAATAAGCGAGCAGGCAACAGATGCCTACGAAAAAACTCGTAAAAAGATCGCAAAATTCATAAACGCAAAATCCGAAAAAGAAATAATATTTACCCGAAATACAACCGAGTCGATCAATTTGATCGCAAAAACATGGGGAAAAGAAAATGTTAAAGCAGAGGATAAAATACTAATAAGTGAAATGGAGCATCACAGCAATATCTTGCCCTGGCAGCAACTTTCAGGGGAACAAAATATCTGCCTCCGATACATAAATGTTAGAGATCATAAATTGGACATACAGAGGGCAGAAGCCGAGATCAACGAAACAAAACCTGCGCTTCTTGCAATCACACACGTCTCAAATTCACTCGGCACGATAAACCCGGTAAAGAAGCTTGCAGAGATTGCTCACAAAAATGGAGGAATGATCCTTATTGATGGGGCTCAAAGTGTGCCGCATATGCAGGTTGATGTTCAAAGTCTTGATGCAGATTTTCTTGCTTTTTCAGGACACAAAATGCTTGGACCAACAGGAATTGGGGTACTATATGTCAAGGAAGAAATCTTAAAGAAAATGAACCCGTTCCTGACTGGTGGAGGAATGATCAAATCAGTCAGTAGGTTCGAGACAGAATTTGCAGATCATCCTTATAAATTTGAAGCTGGAACACCAGATATTGCTGGTACAATAGGACTTTCTGCCGCAATTGATTATATGAACACGATAGGAATTGAAAGAATAGAGACACATGAAAGAAATCTTACAAAATACGCCTTAAAAAAACTTTCCGGACTTTCCGAAGTAACAATTCTGGGACTTCCTTTTTCCGAAGACCGTGCTGGAGTGATATCAATTGTTGTTGATGAAATTCATCCACACGATATTGCACAGCTTCTGGATGAGAATAATATTGCGGTAAGAGCAGGACATCACTGCAATCATATTCTAATGAAAGATGTACTGAAAGTAACTGCAACAACGAGAATAAGCTTTCATATATACAATGATGAAAATGATATTGATAGATTTGTAGAAAGCCTGAAGAGCATTATGACAAAAATAAAAAGATAACTACTCCTTCTTTTTGCGCACAAGCCCAAAAAAATCCCCTATTTCTGAAAGGATATTACCTAAATACTTCATCAAAGTCCCAATGAGGAACAATCTAGAAAAAAGACATCTTTTTCTTTCCGGCAAAGTTTCAGCCATATTAAAAGATGCTAGAATAATAACATGAACCAAATATATAAAGAATTAATTCTTGACCACTATAAAAGCCCTCAAAATGCTGGGTCTCTGGACAATCCTACACATGAAGCAACAGAAGAAAATACCAGCTGTGGAGATAGCATAAAGGTACAGCTAATAATGAAAGATGGAAGAATCAAAAAAATAAAGCATATTACTGAGGGATGTGCAATATCTGTTGCAGCCGCTTCACTTCTCTCCGAAATACTTGTCGGTAAATCCATAATATCCATTGGCAAGCTTGACGAACAGGATATAATTAAGATATTAGGAGTACAGTTAACAGCATCAAGAATAAATTGTGCTTTGCTTCCTCTTAGAGCGGTAAGAAAAGCTTTAAAGCTTAAAACTGAGAATTAAATTTCTGAACCCTCAAGTTTTCTTGATAATTGGTATGCAAAATATGCATTCAAAAGTGAAAAACTATATGAGAATCCAACACAAATATTTGACTAATAGTTTACAAAAAGGTTAGTATTTAATTGCTTGCACATGGAGCAACAAGACACAAACAAAGATTTTATCAAAAACCTCCAGCACTTTGCCCCAAAGTACTGCGACAATTGTGGGCATGCTTTTTCTGAAATAGACTTCAAGGTTCTCAAGAGGTCTAATATGAATACGCTTCTCCATTTAAGATGTAGCAGTTGTGGTAGTGCATACATGCTCAATGTACTCAGCCCTGCACAGGGAGTTACAGGATCTACAAGAGTACCAGTAAATCTTGACCTCTCAAGCGGAGAGGAGATTAAAAAGTTTGCAGGGACAGAGAGTATAAGCGAAAACAATGCAATAGATGCATACGAAGCACTTGCCGATCTGGATCTCGAGGAAAAACTAAAAAATAGACTGGGTACATAGTCAAGACTACATAAGAATTATATTTGCCTTCTCCAGAATTTTTTTTGTAAAGTTTTCTTTCTCTGCAGTTGTTATCACTACTTGTATCTGACTCGATAGAAGCATTCTTTCTATATTTGTCCTGTGAATTGAATCAAGCTCTGACATCACATCATCCAGAAGAAGAATTGCTGACGTCCTTTCACTTTTTTCAAAAATATCAAAGACAGTAAGAACAAAGATTAGACTCGCAAGCCTCTGTTGTCCACGAGACCCTGACTCCCTTAGAGAGGTTCCTCCAAGCTTGAATTCATAGTTTTCCCTGTGAGGACCATACAAAGTAACACCAGCACGGATTTCTTTTTGAAGACTCCTCTGAATTTTCGATCCAAAATTCCCTTTTATTTTTTCACGCAAATCTTGAGTAGTAACTATTTTATTTCTATCCATACTTATTGTGTCAAAAAACTTTGAAAGGTAATCGATTTTTAGATCCTTAAACTCGTTATTAAACAATTTTTTTGCCTTATTTGTTATCTCACTTTTATAATCATCAAAAAACTTAATCCTTGCAGAAATAATCCTGCTCCCCTCTTCGATTAATGCTTCATTCCAGTATACAAGTTCTCTGGGATGCCCCACATTATCATTAAGGTTTGAAAGAATTTTATTTCTATTTCGAAGGATATTCCTGTACTTACTAAGAGTATCTGCATATTCCAAATCCAATAAGGATAGAACATCATCAATTGCCTTTCTTCTGATGTCAGGGGAACCAGCTACAAGATCTACTGATTGTGGTGCAAAAATTGTTGAAGATAAATTACCAATAAAAAATTTCCTTGCCCTTCCGACTTCATTAACAGTAAATTTTTTTCTACCAAGAGTTGCATCTGAGTTTTCGTATTTTATCTCCAACTTTATCTCATTTTCCTTTTCCTGTATCAATCCAACAATAGAAAAAAATCGACTTTCTGAATCCCAATTAATAACATTTACTTCTTGAGTTGAGCCAAATCCCGATCCAAAAGAGAGAAAGTATAAACCTTCCAGGAAATTTGTTTTCCCTTGACCATTGTTGCCAATAATAATATTTATACGGTCAGAAAGATTGTATTCTCCCTTTAGATTTTTGAAATTATTGAACTTGATTCGCTTTAGAGGCATCCTTTGGTTCGACTATATCAAGCAGATAATTAATAGCTTTCTGCTGCAAAATCACACTTCTGATATAATTTCTTCCTTTCTCAGAAGAGTAATACTCCTTTGTGTTTTTATCCTGAATAGATGCAAGTTCTTTTTCCACTTCCAAATCTTCAATCTTGAACTGATTTTGTCTGCTTATTTCCACGAGCAACAACTCAACTTTGACCTTTTTTACTGCATCTTCTTTCCATTGTTTTCTTAAATCCTCCATTGTTACCTTTTGTCCTTTCAAGTAGTCCTCTAATTTCAGTCCAAGGTTTTCAATTCTACCTTTATAATCAGCTTCTCTTCTATCCAACTCCTGATCAACAAGAACCTCAGGGAGATCAATATTCGAGATATTTACTGCTTCAAGTACCAAATCAGAAATATATTTTTCTCTGTTATTTCTCGTTTTTAAATGCCTCAGTTGCTCTTTCACTTTCTCCTTAAGATCTTTTATGCTTTCCACTCCCATATTGGTCTTCTTTGCCCATTCATCATTCATTTCTAACTCCTTTTTCTTCTCTTTACCTTTTTTGCCTTTCTCAATTTTTGCTATCGATGTGGCTCTGCTATCACCTTTATCAGACTTCCCTGTTTTTTCCTCAGCACGTTTTTGGTGTTCCTCAAACATTTGCTTCACCACTTTTTCAACTTCGTCACCTTTGACCTCATCGCTCTGCTTTTCAAGTTTTATTTTTTTAAAATCTCCAAGCTTGATTTCGGGATACAGGCTAAAAAAAGCTGAATAACTAAGACCATCATCGCTGACTTTCGCTACCTTATATTCAACACGAGTAATTGGTGTAAACTTTTCTTCTCCAATAATTTCAACTGTTACCTCAGGAAGCAGATGATTTATCGTTTCTTCAAACAGTTTTGCACCAAGCTTTGCCTCAACCAGATTTTTGGGGGCATTCCCTTTTCTGAATCCTGAAATTTCAACAGTTTTGGCAAGCTGACCATAAATATGATTTTTTTCTTCTTTAAATCTTTCCCCGCTCACTTCCACTTCAAGTTCAACTCTGAGTTTCCCTAAATCTTTTCTCTTATACGTATAACCTTTTTCGTGTGCCATTTGATTTATTATTATAAACTAATATCCCTGTAACCAGTGAAGAAACAGGAGCAATAAGTATTACCGCAAAGCTTGCACTTAGAAAGTAAAGGATTAATTGTACTACAAAAGCACTATTCCACAAATTAAAAACATTATTATTTTTTGAAAAGGCAAAAATACTCATTAGTGAAAATCCAAGAAGAACAAAAAATAAATTATTTATCTCTCTACCCGCAGTTTTCTGTGCATGCTCTACTCCTTTTCTAATTACCTTCATAAGATCCATTGTTTTTACCTTTTCAAGTCTCATCTTTACTGAAGAACAAACTTCCATCGAGGTATTTATCAAAGCCCCAAATGATATAAAGAGAACCGAAACGTTTAAAAGTTCCCTGAATTGAGAAAATGATATCTCGCTGAGAAGCCCTGAAAAATTTGAGTAGTAAACGTCTTCAATACGTGCCACTTTCTGAAGAACAAGGTTAAGGAAAAAGACAAAACCAAGAGTAAACATTACAGAGAGTGTTATCGAAATACTTAAATTCAAATCAGAAAGCCTTATCAAGGTTGTCAGAAAAGTGATAACAAGAAGTAAAATAAATGTCAGAGCATACAAATCAACACTACTAAGAAGATAAGGAAAGAGAGATGATAAAAAGAATGGAAGCAGAAAAAGGAATGGAAATAAGTATTTTATCCCTTCTAAACCAATTGTAATAAATATCGCAAGAATAAATAAAAGGAAAACCCACAAAAGTGGGTCAGTCCTGAGTATGCTTTCATACTGATAAGATTTACTGCCATCTTCTTTCAGCAATTTCGTCAAAATAATTTTATCTCCGCTTTTGATTCTTTCTGAATCTTCACTCTTAAGATTTGCACGCACTTCAACCTTTTCGTCACTTTCATTAAGCACTCTAAGATTTTGAAAAAACAGTCCGCCATCCTCGCTTATTTCAGTAGCATCAATCACAATGGCCTTTTCCAGATTTTGATCGTCCTTTCTGACCAGAAGGAAAAACAAAGTATTCCCCAAGACAAAAAGAAACAGAATCGTTATAGCAAGCACATTATTGTTTTTCAAAATCTTAAACATTTTCATTGGAATAGAGTATTCTATCAGAATTCGACTTTAAGTTGTTTCATATTTATAACTTGAAATTACAAATATTAAAACGGATAATGGAGCGATAAACTTATATGTTAATTATCACTTATGGGAGAAGGTTATTACACTGATAACATAGATATCGACACAGATGAGATAAGCGAAGAGACAGAAGACGCAATATCTGGTGATGACGAGGAATAATTTACTATTATCTTTGCCTTCACAAAAAAGCTTCTTCAGGAAGCTTTTTTGTTGCTGCTTTATTATAATCAACTATGCGAATAGCTCTTCTTGTTCCGCATATCTTTATGTGGAAAGAAATAAAAACAATTTTTGCTCCCGGTTCACTTGCCATTGACCTTGCTGAAGGATTAAGAAAACTCGGACATTCAGTATCACTTTTTACTCCGGGACCAGTGATTACAAAAGTAAAAAATATTAATGCAGATCTTATTTTTTTCAAAGAGGAAGCAGAAAGATTAACTGGCAAGAAAATTTCAACAGGAGCAGTTGGGAAACTCATAAAATCCATGCCTCTTACTTTTTTGTCTCTATCCAGACAAATACAAAGCGACCTGATTTCAAAATGCTACAAAATGGCAAATATGGAGAAGTTCGACATAGTCCATGTGTACACAAATGAAGAAGAAATTGCTATGGCCTTCTCAAATTTTGTAAAAATACCCATTGTTTTCACTCACCATGAGCCGTTTAATTTTCTTGCAAGATACAGAACTGCTTTCCAGAAATATAGGAATTTGAACTTTATTTCAATTTCAAAATCACAGCAAAAAGACTACCCATACTTAAAATTCGTCGGAAATATTTATCATGGAATTGATGTGGAAAGATTTAGATTTAATCCAAAACCAAAAGATTATTATGTGTTTTTTGGTCGAATAATAAAGCCAAAGGGTACTCACTTGGCAATTCAAGCCTGTCTCAAGACAGGACAAAAATTGAAAATTGCAGGTCAACACTATACCGGACACGGAGGGGACAAATACTGGCAAGAAAAAATTGAACCTTTCATTGATGGAAAACAGATTCAGTATGTGGGGTATCTCAAAACTGATAGAGAGAAATCAGACTTCCTGGGAAATGCAAAAGCATTACTAATGCCCGTACAATGGGAAGAGCCCTTTGGAATGGTTATGCTTGAAGCAATGTCATGCGGGACACCTGTAATTGGGTATAATATGGGATCTTTACCGGAAATAGTAAGTGCAGATTCAGGGATTATAGTAGAGAGTGAAAATAAATTTATACACGCATTAAAAAAAATTGAGAGTCTTGATAGAAAAAAGATTAGAGATCACATTAAAAACAACTTCAACATAAACAGAATGATAAAAAAGCATGTAGATATTTATAACAAGATTATCAAACCATGAATATTTTTTATTGGATTAATTCGAGAATAATTATCAGTAGAAAACGCATCAGACCACTACAACCTCTCCCGACCCAAAGAGAATAGTCTGCGAAATGAAACACAAAGTACTATATAAGTTTGTTTAATACTGCTTCAACTTCAGATAAATTATTTACTTTCACTAATTGATTTCTTAATTCAGCTGCGTTATGAAATCCTTTAAAATACCATGCAAGATTTTTTCTCATTTGAATGAACCCATTTGACCCTTTTATTTCGAGATGCTTCCTTGCATGTTCCAAAACAACTTGAATTTTCTCCTCTAAAGTCGGCTCATAATCTTCGATATTCGCATCAAACTTTTTAATTTTCACCTTATTTTTAAAAATCCAGGGATTGCCATAGCTTGCCCGACCAATCAAAACGCCCACAACTCGAGAGCTTTTTATTCTTTCAACGGCATCATTTGAACTTCTTATATCACCATTCCCGATGACAGGAATATTGGTAGATTGAACAGCTCTGGCTATCTCATCCCAGTCAGCCTCTCCCTTGTACATCTCTTTTAAGGTTCTACCGTGTAATGTAATGACTGCTGGTTCCACCTCAGTCAGGTGTTTTATCCACTCAACCGCATTTTTTTTGTCATATCCTATCCTTGTCTTCACAGAAACAGGGATTTCTTCTTTCCCTGCCTGATTCAGATCTTGTTGCTTTCTATTCAAGGTTAGCTTTTTTTTCATGCATTTGATTATCGTCTCAACTTTTCTGTTGACTTCAGCAAATTCCAACCCACTTTCCACCCAGCTTTTTACTCCATCTTTCGCAGCTTTCACAATCCTTTTAGCAAGATCTGGAGTATTTATTAATGAGGCTCCTCCACCATGTCTCGACACATTATTTGCGGGACATCCCATATTTATGTCTATTCCATCAAAACCAAGTTCACAAATTATGTGAGCAGCCTTAAAAAATAATTCAGGTGTTTTTCCGGAAATCTGAGCGACAACAGGTCTTTCACTTTCATCATAAATCAGACTCTGAAAAAGTCTTTCTCCTCCATGCAAAATTCCATCAACTGAAACAAATTCTGTGATAATCACATCAGGATTACCATATTTCTTTTGAATATAACGGTAAGGAGCATCTGTAACACCATCCATTGGTGAAAGCCCGACGAGAGGTTTTTCTAACAGCTTATTCCAAAAATTCATTTGAATATTCTACCAGAAAGTCATGAAACATTTCCTTTTTAATAAGCGCAAGAAGAACTAATTTTATTAAATTAAATCTCTACCACGATAATCAGTTAATAGATTAAAGTGATACCTGTTTTATTTTTATTCCGCTCCTTGTTAATAGATTTAATCCAAAATTATCTGAATAAGGAAGAGAATAAACAATAGCTGAAAGCTCAGTTCTAGATAAAATCCTGCTACACGAAGGACATGGAAAGGTAGTTACGTACAAAGTTTTACCGCGAAGACCAATTCTTCTTCTTCTTGCTTTTTCAAGTATTTCAATTTCAGCATGATTGGTATCGTAGTAATTCTGATCTCCGGCTGGAGACTTGTTTATTTCTCTCAAAGAACCGTGTAGAGCTGAATATGTCTCAAAAGGTAGTACTGTATTGTGAGCCAGAATTACAGGTTTGTTTTTTTCCGCTAGAACTGCACCATTAGGGAAAATCCAATCAAATGACCTGGAGGAATTTTTCTCCGCAAGTACTAAAATTTCTTTCTCTGTGTAAATCCGAAATTTATCAATCGAAACTTTGTAACTATTGCTTCTTTTTATCTTTTTTTCATATGTAAGTGCTTCTGACTCATTCAAAAAAGGACTTTCCATTGTTATCTTCGCTTCCACATCCATTGCCTTCCAGTATTCGGTCCTCAAATGAATTGCACGTTTATATGATCCACTAATAAAAACAACCTTCTCCGGTTTTAATTCCGAAATTACATATTGAATATCTTCATGCCTGTGATTTAGTATTCTAATCTTTCCCATACCTATTTCTCCAAGAGAATCAATAACTTTTGAAACAATGTCAAATTTCAAGGATTTGAATTGAGCAAATTCCATTTCCGGTATGAACGTATCCTTGAGAACACCGAAAAGAAGATAATTCTGCTCCTGTCCATATGTTTCAATTAAATTTCTGACTCTTTCTTTCGACATTTCTCTTCCCCCCGCAACAAAAACAAGATTTTCTTTTCCCGAAAGACTTACCCTCCTCTTAGTACTAAGTTTGTTCCAGTCATAGATTTTTATTTCCATTTATTTTACTGAAAATATGTTTTTCAAAAATAGTATTCATTTTTCCGGCAAGTTTCAGATCAACCCAACTAAGCTCTTCAATATCATCGCCGGGTTTTAGGTTTTTGCAGTTCTTTAGTTTTATTAAATAAGTACTCAATAATAATCTTTCTGAGTGGATCCTGCTAACTTTTTGGAAATGAGTATCTACAAATCTGGTCATAATTAATTTCAATTTCCTTTTTTCTATTTTAATTCCAGTTTCTTCCTTCACTTCCCGGGCAAGAGCATCTTCCAACTTTTCTTCAGGATTAACACGCCCTCCTGGAAGCACCCAAAGATCTGTAACCAGAGAATATTCCTTCTTTTTTCTTCCGAGAAGTATCTGATCATTTTCGTTTTGAATAACTACATCAACAGCAATAACTGGAGAGGTTGTTTCTTTTGAGTATTTGTTTTGAAATTTTTTTAATTTTTCAGAAATATAACTGGAAAGTCTCTGATATTTTTCAGCATTTTCAATTGGTGTATTTTTGAGTTTTCTGTAGTTCCACTTTACAAGATCAGCTTTATCGAAAGGGACAAGTTGGACATGAAGATGATCGGTTACAGTTTTTTGAGCAGTAGGTCCTCCTTCACGAAGAAGAAACCACATATCTTTGAGCTTATGTACTTCCCTGAAAAGCTTTTTTGCAAGATAACCGTACATCCTCATACTTTCCCATTCATTTTGGGAAAGCTCTTTCAATGAATTTACATGCCTCCTGGGGATTATCATCAACTGACCATCAATATATGGAAAGAGGTTGGTAGTAAGAACAATCCCGCCTTTTTCATGAATTATATATTTTTCTTTTAGATCGCAGAAAACGCACTTACCTACATTCTGCCATATTTCCTCATACCAGTACTTTGCACCTGCACGTGCTTCTTTCATAACCTGTTGGTCAAAATATTTTTCCCTAGAAATTTTTGATTTTGAGGACATAGCTGATTGCTTACTTTTCTTTGAGCGGTTTCTTCCTGATCTGCATATAGTCTTTGAACACTCCTCCGAGATGACAGCTTACTACCCGTTCCATTATTTTTGTTGTTGAAATATATGGGGATTGTCTATCAACGACTACAATCTTTCCACCATTTTTTGTCACCGTCTTATACTCCTTTGAGTCTTTGTAGTGTACATTCCAGTCTTCTTTAACTGTAATGTAGACATCAGGTTTGAGAAGTGCAAGAGTAGGCTGACAACTGGGCTCGGGGAGAATCGTTACAAAATCAACGCACTTGAGATGCAAAAGCATCTCAGCCCTGACTTTTTCATCCAGAATTGGTCTCTCTGGTCCTTTAACTTTTCTAATCGCAATATTACTACTTGTTCCAACTACCAGTACGTCGCCGTGACTTCTAGCCTCTTTCAAATATCTAGCCTGACCAACATGCAACATATCCCATGCTCCAGCAGTAAAAACAATCTTCTTTCCCTCTTCCTTCAATTTTTCGGAAAGCTCGGTAAGATCACTTTGCGGAACGATCCTCTCTTTTAAACCCTTTTCCATTACTCGACCAAAAACAGATAAAATGAAAGTATCGGTTGAGGCACTTATATGATAAGGAGAACACCTGATCATTGCAAGGGGAGAAACAAGAAGGATCTCAGTTTATACAAAAAATTAATCTATGTATAAAGTCTCAATTGAGTATCCACATACCGGACATAGAAATCCAGCTTCCAGGAAATAAAGTTTGTTGTTACAATCCGGGCAAAGGTTTTCTTCTTTGTTGACCTCTAAAGAAACATCCTTACTCTCAGAACTAAGCTTCTTATACTTCTGCATAAACAATAAATAGATAAAATAATTGGAAAGCAATACCAACAGTAAGAAGGCAAAGTACAAGTGATTATATACATTCAAACGTGACTGTTACTTAAATGTTACACCTTTATCTTGCTTCAGTCAAAAGATTCTTTCCAAGAAGCTTATCTCTTGTGCGAAGGAAATGCTCATTGAGCAAAAGATCTTCATATGGATTATGCAAAAGGAATTTGTAAAAATCCCTGAGCCAGAATATTTTGATTAAACTTTCCAGTACAAATTCATTATGTATTGTTTTGCATTTGCCGCGTTTTTTGTATCCCCTCTCAAGAAACCATTTCTTTACCTCTTCCTCATTTTTGTATTTACAATCAACAATAAGAAAAGAAAGAGTCCTTGCAACATCGGCAATTGCTGGACCAATACACACTTTTTCGAAATCCAGGATACCCGTTATTTCGCTCGTGTCATCATCCAAAACCTTATTCGAAAATAAAATATTACCACGAACAAAATCGTAGTGAAGCATAGTTTGATTCTTGTTATAAAATATTTTTGACGAAAAGTCCGCGGTATTTTCTATTTCTGTCCAGTTAAGTTTTAATTTCAACTTTTTCAAAATCCAAGGCTCAACTTTTTTAAAATATTTTTGAATTGAATCTATCTCGCGAATTATTTCTTTTTTCCAGAGAGGAAAGCATTTTCCTTTTTTGAAGTTTTTAATCTCAAAATGCATATCTGAAAGAGTTTTTCCAATCGATTTCAGATGCCTCCGTTTGTAGGCTTCCCAGGGAATGGAGTGACCTGGAAGATGATTATAAAGGGCAATATAACGGCCAGCAAGTGTGTCTTCATCTTCCTTATTGCTTTTTTTGCTTTTTAATTTGAACAAGGTTCTGACTGGGAAATTTTTTGTTTTGAGATAATGTGCGACAGCATGAGCATTTTTGATGATCCTTTCTATTCCGGCCTCTTTTTTGTAAACAATCAAAACAAAAAATTTCCCAGTATCCTTCTCCTTTACCTTAAAAACATCATTCCTGAATCCATCTTTATACTTTTTTACAAATATCAAATTCTTATCGTATTTTTTTTTGATGAAACTTAAAACCTCACTGAACTTCATGTCGAGAAAAAATTACAAACAAACGAGACTCTACTGAATTCTTGCCAGGTTTGTGATCAGTTATACCAAGCTTTATGGAGTTTATCTTTAAATACTAATGAAGATCAAGAGATGCAAAGATTCTCTTTTCAAGGTAGTATATCCCAAAGCAGCGCAAATCATCTCCTACTTGTTTTTTTAGAGACTTTGGAAACTCACAAGTCAAATCCGGTGTATAATAGACTCCTGAGATTTCATCAGGCAATGCTGCATTTTACTAAGCAGATCGTTGAATTCGGCAGTGATTCAAATAGAAAGTTGAAAAAACGATGACTTGGCAGAAAGTGAGCTTCAGTTACGCAGTCTTGAAAACCTATCGAAGCTTTGGAGCGTTATTATGCCAATTAAAGTATCGTCTTCACCAAACCTATGCCCAACCCATACATAACCTAAATATTCAGAAAAAACACTATTTATTCTTCACTCCTCAGAAATAGATTGCAAAAGCCCTTTCATACTTCTGATATAATCCTCTATAAATGGATACTCTATTTTAATGTATTCCATCTCTCTTATACTGTCTCTTAAACGTTGTTCACCCTCAATTTTATTCCCTTCTTCTATATCCATCTCTCCAAGATAACACGTAGTTATGGCTGCCAGTCTTCTATTTTTTGCCTCTTCTGCCAGTGTTAAAGCCTTGTCTAAATATATTCTTGCCTTATCATATTTCTTGGTTATTTTAAGAACCCGCCCATATCCAAAAGTGAGGTCAAGAATTTGTTCTCTATCACCTGCAAGATATGCATATTCAAAGACCGCCTCTATTGTTTTAAACAGTTCCTCATAACTATGCACTGATTCTCTAAATTCATCTTCATCATCTATATCCTCCATTTCATAATCAAACGTATCAAAAATTCCTCTGTCAATTAAGGCTGTTAAGAGCCTTTTATCTTCATCTGCTGTTACTAGTAATAAATCATTTTGATCATCTGGCAGGAAATCATGCAAAGCACTTCGCAAGATCGGTTCTGTAGCTTTAACTATCTCTCTCATTTCCAAGTGCTTCTTTATTAGTTCCGTGTCTTTCGGCCTATTTTGTAGAAATTCTTCTACTCTCTTTTGTTCTTCCCTATGCCCATATGGGAACCTAATAGTACTCCAGGCATCCTCGCCATTTTGTACCCTAGTTTCTTCAAGATATTCACCATAAATCTTATTTAGCATTGCTGCACTATATTTAATATGAGTATGAGCAAAAAACAGATCATCGAAACTTGCGCCCGATATCACATTGCTTAGTAAAGCTTTTGGTTCTAATCGAGTAATGATATCTATATAGATCATAATCGCTGCCAAGTAATCACCTCTCCTGATATTTACGGTCGCCAATGCCTTCAATGGATCTAATTCTGCCTGAAGAATCTCCATATCCTGTGCTACTTTCAGACAATAGCTAAAACGTTTCTCGGCCTCATCTAAGTTCTCCCAAAAAAGTGCTTCGCTTCCTAAATTGAATGATTCTGTATAACTTATACTCAATTCAGGGGAAATATGCTCAATCATCGCTTTAATTTGTTTTATCTCCTCTGAAGTGTTGCTTGCTATTCCATGAATATCTGAACTTATTTTATGACTTTCTTTATGTTCCTCATGCATTCTTGCGAACTGGTCGTTAATTAATGTAAATAAATCCCTTAGAGTTTCTCCAGTAGACATCCACATTAATCTGTTTATTTCCTTCCAAGCTCTAGTATTTCTATCACCATTACTTTCGATAACCTGTATAAACTTCTCGGGTAAATATGGAAATAGGCTACGTGATAAAAGAGAAGTTAGTTCTGGGTCATGACCATATGCGTACCTATCAAGAACATCATTTAAAAAGTAACTAACTTCCTCATTATCTCTATTTTGATTTGCATATGATGCTTGAGCGGACTGATCTAGTAACGACGAATCAGAATCTAATAGAACCTCGGGAATGTCTGTCTCCAAAATTTTTAAGAGATTTAATGATAAGTCTGCATTTAGTTTATCCGTTCTTTGTAGGTATTTATAACGAGGTGCTGTCGTCCACTCTTGTCTAATTTGCTCAATACTCAGTTTAAAAGCCTCTCCCATCGCCCACGCAATATCTTTATTTATTTTCCCCTGGTCTATAAATAGATTAGCATGCCACCTATCAATTGCCCTATCCACTAAATTAACCGCTTCATTTGAAGCAATGCCTTGGGCTCCAATTCCGATAGCAGCAACAACTGAGCCAGCAGGAGTGGCAAGAGTTGTTGCAGTAAGACTACCTACGTATATTACTCCTGTTATTATTGCTTTTATAAGTTCAGGATCAAGTTCAGAAATATTTAATTTCTCAGAAGTAGCTTCTTTTTTACCTGGCATGTAGGTCTTGTTTTAATATAAAGTTAATGGGTAGCAGATATATAGTACTACTATGTGTTTACAAAATATCGACGGTATTTGAAGAGCTAATAGGAAACTCGTGAGTTTCGCTTACGCAACCTTAAACATTTATTCACAATTTGAAAAGTGATTCAATATATTAATACTACTCCCTTTCTATTCGGAACTTGACCTAAAGTAGTATAACCATTATATATATTTGTTTGTTTTTGACTAAAGTAATGGATGACAATATCAACGGCGAAAACTTCGACCCGAATCAATGGGTAAAAAAATTGCACAGGAGACTTTCTTCTTATTTTTCCACAAGCGAGATATTACCTGAAATAATAGAAAGGGCACATTTAGAAGCTTCCGAGGATTCTGTCACTGCGATTCAAAACGTGCATGATTATATGCATTGTCAGCTTTCCACTAGTGGAATCATCACAGAACATGGAGTAAAAGTCTTCGGGGGAACTTATATTAAATTCCCAACTTCTGACATAGTTATAGAATTGGGATTACCAGATAATAATTTCTATATTATGTATGGTTTTAGAGCTGAACAAAAAGGAAAAAGAATTGATCCAAAAAGATATGTTGATATAGTCGTCGACGACTTAGAAAAAAAACTTGCACAAGGCAATATTCCTTCGCTGAATTATGAACTATTCCCTATACGTGAAACAATTGAATCTATATTAAAACAAAATTTCGGCTATAAACCAGGTCATGAACTTCATTTGAAGGCGGCAGAGTTAGAGGAAGAAGCAATTAACCTTCTTGATAATCTTACAGATCCATTAAGTCTTAGCGAGATTAACCTCTCTTCAATCAGTATTCCTCGCACAACTGAATATAGAACAATAAGGCTTTTTGATATTGAATGCTATAGCTAGCAAATAAATCTTGAGATTAAGCTAACTGTGAGTCGGGCGGGGCTCGAACCCGCAACCAATGGCTTAAAAGGCCACTGCTCTACCATTGAGCTACCGACCCGTTATCAACTCACCTTCCTTTATCCCAAATCTGCCACAACCTACCCCCTACACGAATCACTCAAGTATTAAGCCGCTTGCACGATCTGTCAGGGTCACACTTACCCTCACACTCACCCTTACCCGATAGAAGTAAGCTTCTTTGCAAAAGAGCGCTGAATTATATCAGATTTATACCTCAAAAGTTTACTCTCTTTTCGCTCTTGTAATAGCACCATTCACAACAGAAATTGAGAAAAGATGAAAATATAGATATCACTGTAACTTTCTTTTAGATCCCACAGATCAAAAGATTCCACCTTCCAGGTGCTCTATCTTAACTATTCTTCCTTTTTTCAGGATCACACCGACAAAATCAATTCGCCACTCACACTCTTCCTTGTTATTTTCCATTAACCATTTGTTACAGGTACGGACTAATGATTTTCTTTTTTGATAGCTGATTGTTTCAAATATATCAAAATCCTGATCAAATTCTCTCGTCTTGACTTCAACAAAGACATAACAACTACCCAGTAATGAAACAATATCCAACTCCCCCCCTTTGGTCAGATAGTTTCTTTCCACAGTTTCAAATCCTTTCTTATTTAGATAGGCTTCAACAAAATCCTCTCCTTTTTTCCCAAGATCAATTTTTGCCTTTGTCATACGGGGGTGTGTTTATAATTCGGATTTTAGCAGAAATAATGATTTATATTAAATTATCGAAGTATCTACATATTTTCAGTATTAATAATATATCAGAATACTCATATACATAGATAAATGTCATCACCTAGCTATTTCAGTTGTAAGATACCACAAGAAAAATAAATAATTTTTGTAAATAAACCCCTATATTCAATACTTCTTTTAATTACTATTCAAATCAACATTTAACTTGCTCTTTCTCTTATATAATGGGAGAATAAATTATTACTGTAAGAATTTTGTAAAATATTTATTGGTAATATCAAGCACTTGTCGTTTTTAGCCCCGTTACTTGCCCCAATTTTATTTTTTATTTTTTATTTTTTTATCATGCCAGAAAACCCAGCACCGAATGAAAGTGATATTAATAGGATTCATGGAGAAGTCGGGCAGATGCAGATATTTGCATCTCAAATATCTTCTGACCCAGGTGAGTTTATGGGTTATTTTGACGGAAGAAAAACAAAAGAAGTTGTTTTGTTAAATAAAGTTCCCGAGAGGTTTATTTTTCAAAGAGATGAAGGCTACGCAATTGGTTATAATGAGAATGAAACTTTTGGAGTTGTTTCTGTTGAATTGGAAAACACTAGAATTGTTCTGATCGCAGCTTTTGGAGGAGCTGACAAACAAACTTTTGCCTACACAGGTCGTGTTTTTAACGAACTTTTGGAAAGAATGATTAGAGGTGAACATAGTAATAATGAACAAGAAGGTGTTCTTGGCATCTTGCCAACTGCAAATATTGACACAATGGGAGATATAAGTGATTTGTTTAAAGTATCAAACGTATTCGCACCATTAACTGGCTCTCCGCTTTTCATAGGAGAAATAGTAGTCGAAGAACCTGGCACTCAGCTGCCAGCTATGGCACTAAAGTGGATTAACCAGTTTGAACGCTTTGGAATTACCAAAGCAGATCCTGATACAACGCCAGGTAAGGCTAAGGAACTTGTCGAAAGATGGTCTAACAAACCTCCCAGGAAGAACCCATTAACAAGATAGAGCAAGCCATTAATATCTGGCGGGAAGAAGAGAGCCTACTGGAGTAATAGCATGGGGGTCTTCAGACAGACCCCCATGTAGCAGAAAGCCGACAAATCATCTGGAAAACATCTTTGCAACAGAGACTCTACGGGTTTCACCCGTAGGCTTAGGATCGGTTATACTAAAACAGAGATTTAACAATAGAAGCATACATTGCCTGTAATCCAAGAAAGTCTACTACTGATTCTATATCACCGCATGATAGCTTTTTAGCAATACCTTCGAGACTACTACACAAACCTCTTAATACATCTGTATGCCCTCCCCTTATTTCTATTTCCGTAAGTTTTTGCTCTATCAATTTCTTATAGTTCGTCAGGAATACTCCTCTATAATTTTCAGCAAATTCCGATTGTAATTTCATCATAGGGATAGTTTTGTGAAATGGATTGCCAGTACGGTTTGTAATATCTTCATAGTATTCACCATAAAACTCCTTTCTGAGTTCATCAGAAATTGGGCTACCTTTTTGAGCGGCATAAGCATAAAATCCCATATTTATTTCTTCAGGAATAACGTTCACCTGACTTGCCATGAAAAGCATTTCGGCAAATATAGAGCCTAATTCCTCAATTTCTGTAACTAATTCCTCAGAGAAATATTCAGAATAGGGTAAACAAAGAGCCATAATTGGTTGAATTCCAACAGTATCTTTAAACTTTTGTGTGTAATCATCCATTATGTCCGGAATACATTCAGGGTCTCGACATGAAATTTCTTCTCCCGATGAAAGCTCTACTTCTTTCATCTGTGCTCTATTGTGTCTTGCAAACCCTTGTTTGAACTTTGATATGAAAAAGTTAAACTCCTCACCTATGCCAATTTTCTCAGAAGCTTTTTTCACCATAAAAGCCAGTGTATATGCAATAGAATCAGAAAAACTCATTTTCCCCTCGTTTAAATACCTGTTCTCTACCACTGATATTATTTTCTCTGCAGCTTCCAGTGAATCTATTGCTTCCAGCTGCTCCATAAACCACTCTAAATCCTTCACACCGCCCTTCTCATTAATACTTTTCTCCGCCAGCGCATCAATCGCTATCATAAGCGCATTTGCTGAACGGTATGCACCGTTATCAACCCCAATCATAACCGCCCATAGTGTCGAAAACTTTTCACCGTCAGTAAGATCTTTTGCAGTTTTACCAGTACATTCTCTTATTCCCCCAAGCATTGTAGCCATACTTCTCATTGGAATATTAGTACCGATGAGCTCACTGGTAACAACATTCCCGTTAGCAGGTTCCGCAACACTCCTTCCCTCAATATCTATCTTGGAATCAAGTAGATATTTTGCACTCAATATTGCAGACACTATCTGGAATTTCGCATAGTACAGATTCTTCGATATCCATAACTTATCAAACTTTATCCCTTCTTCCGATAACTTTCTTTCAAAAAAGACCTGTGCCTTTTCCAAAAGCTTAAATAAGTCCTCCCTCATCAAAGCAATCTTTCTGTATTCTTCATTTCTTTCAAGTAAATCACTGTGAGAATCTATATTTTGTATCAGTCTGTATACTCCGGCAATTGCATAGGATGTTTCTTCCAGAGTAGATTTTCTGAGCTCACCGAATCCCCCGTCTTCTCCCTGGGATGAAACAAGCATTTGTGCGATTTTACCAATTACAGCTGGAGCTGATAAAAACATACTCTCATTGCTTAGCCAACTTCTTTCTCCGTAATATCTGGAGGCATGCCATTTGTCATGAACAAGCTCTTCAATAGAATATCCATACCCATCTACATAGTAATCAGTCATCTGGTGAACAGCTGTGTTTAAAATTTTAACCAGGGATACCCTTTGTTCCTCGTCAATATTAGGATTCCCCAGGGCAGTTTCGAGAGCCGAGATTAAATGCAGGATACTTGCAAATGAAGGATCTCCTTCATATTTATAACAAAAGAATCTCTGATCGATTTCTTGAAAAGCAGATATAGCATCTATTCCCAGCGGCTTCAGATCTGAGATATCAAGTCCCAAAACTTGAAGTATATGAAAGAGTTCAAAGGTAGTTGACGTATCGTCTAAATCATATAATGTGTGCCCTATAGCCCATGCAACACCCAGATCTGTTATTTCTATCCTGCCATATATCTCTTTTAGCTTCTCCAAAATCTCAGGATTAGAGCTAAGGTCTTTCCAGGTAGCTGGAAGCATATAACTTAGAAGATTCCAAAGCTCCCCGGAAGTATCAATAGGATGTAAATTAGGAACATCTTCAAAATCATAGTCCTCTCTGACTCTTTGAAAATATCCGGCCATTCTGTTCAACTTGTCTTCATAACCGGCAGGGAGTGTCTGCTCCTCACTACCATATCTTTTTTCAACTAAAAATTTTACCCCAGCCGTTGCTGCCGGTGAATAGCCTATTGAACCGTTTTCCTGAACCATATTCATAACCAGATCCAATTCTTTATCTGACAAATCATCCAGGTAATTAAGTATTTCAAGGGCAAAGCTAAAAGACATCTTGGGATCATACAAATTCCCTGACATCCTTGATAATGCAAGTTTCCAGGCTCCTTTACCAATCTTATCGCCAACGTAGAGTATAATCCCCTCAGCGAGTTTCTTATCCTCTTCAGTTTCAGCAATTTGAGGAGCAGTAAAGATATCTTTTAGAAATTTTTCTATTAGCGGTGCTGTTTCTTCTTTTTTTAACAAATGTCTCATTTGTTGTGAGAATATGAGCTCAAAAGCCACAAAATCTTCACCCTTATAATTAAGACAGCCTCTAAAAAGATTCCTTATCCCATTTGACACTGCCTCAATATTTGGAATTTCAATTCCTTTCTCGGCAAGCAGATGAAGCATTGAAAAACTGTCTATTATTGCAGATTGAGGAAAATCCAAATTTCCCCAGGTACCATCACTGTTTTGGTCGTCAAGAAGAGATTGTAAAACCTGTCCCTCTTCTTCTTCGCTATATATGCCAGCAAGCAAAAACCAGGTCATATCGTAAATAGAATTATTCGAGTCGCCAGTCTTTCTGCTCAACACTTCAAAATGTGTATTCGTCAGCTCAGCAAAAATACCAGGAGTGATTTTTTCAGAAAGTACTCCCGGCTTGGTAATCCCTTCCAAGTATTCACTTGGTCTTAATAGTTCACCTGAGGATAGATCTCCCTTCTCCACTGGCATAGAAGCACCCTCATTCTCAGTCAAAAAAATTCCCATCTAAAGAAAATAATATCTAAACTAAACCGGGCAATTAGGGAAAATGGGGGACACTACAGCGTCCCCCCAAGTAATACTACAGTCTGGTAACCTTCACATAATCAATATCAATGTACTGACTCTCATCCAGGTGATTAAAATTCATATCTATCTGGAAAGTACTAAAGTCTAATACATACGTTGCATTGTCTACCCACATATCAACCGATAACTTGCTGGTTGCCGGCAGATCCAATCCTCCAGGCTGATTCAGAAGTACAGTATGGACAAGCTGCCCATCAATAAAGTACTTCATTGAATCATGTCTTCTTTCCAGTGAGTACACATGATACTGTGAGAGATCTACATCATAGTCAGGTAGATACTCACCTGGAACTCCTTGTGCAACTGCAATTTCCCAAAAACCAGGAGTGGGAACAGAACCTTCATCCTGCCAGACAAAGCCAAACGCATCCCTAACTTTTGTAAGATCTTTAAGTTCAGGATCAACTGGTCCAAGAAAATAGTTCCAAAATAGTAATCCGGCCGAGCCTTTCGCTCCCGCTGGAGTTGCAGGATCTGCATTTATATTCGGACTATACCTCATTCTTACCGATACCTTGGTATTTTCCCCGAACAAAAACCTTCCCTGATAATTGTTTATTTCTGAAGTAGATATGTCGGCATTGGAGTAATAAACATCTGTAGCTTTTTCATCTACCATCAATCTTAATGCACTGGCTCTAGGTAGTTTTACATAACTTGCTGCTCCATCCAAATTGTATTCATACCTATACCACTGCGCCCAGCTTTTCTCATCCTTAAAAAAAGTTCTGCCTACAAAATCATCGTAGAAAAGATACTTCTTCCACTTGCCCATATTGTTCCCATTGCACGCCTTGGCTTGAGAGAAGCCCACAAGAAGCAAAGTTAGGGCAATAAGCACAGCAAACGAACTAGCTAGAGCTGTCTTTAATTTGCTCATTTAGATAATGTAAAAAGTAATACGTTATCATTATGAGTACAAAAACTTTACAAAATCCTTACAAATTTCGCATCTTTCTTCGTCAATCACAAATAAATGCCCGGATTGGCTTGTAGGACTTCCTGTGTAGGGAAGTTAAACCAAGGCTTCTTATTGCTTTCAGGTGCATTTCTGTTCCATAACCAACATGTTTTTCAAAACCATATTGAGGAAAATTAACGGAGTAACTACACATGAGATTATCTCTGTAAACTTTTGCAATAATTGATGCACAGGCAACTGAATAGAACCTTGCATCGCCACCAATTACTATTTCTGTCCTTACAGATTGAATTGAAGGGAATTTTCCGTCAATCAGAAAATAGGTATCCGGAGAATTTAACTTATTAATAAGCTCCAAAATTGCCCATTCAGTTGCAACACCCACACCCATATCATCTATTCTTTTAGCCTCTACCTCAATGATTGAAGAATTGCTTTTGAGGTCAACCGATAACATTTTTCTCTTCTTTTTTGAAATTTTCTTCGAGTCATTTACTCCTTCAACAAATTCTCCTTCCTGGGTAAAAATATATGCGGCAAGTACAAGCGGTCCAGCCCATGCCCCTCTCCCAACTTCATCTATTCCCACTACCCGACTAAAACCCTTTGCAAACAACTCGTATTCGTAGTCTGGCTTTAAACCCTTACAGCTAATGGACATTGTAATTCTAGAAGTTGTTATTCTGTAGACTCATCGCAACTAAAGCCTCGAGTCTTTGTCTTTGTCTTTGTCTTTGTCTTTATCTTTGTCTTTATCTTTATCTTTTCTTTATCCTTTATTTTCTTCTTCGACATTCTTATTATCTTTCTTCTCCCCGTCCTTTTCATTAGTCATTTGATTTTCCTTTTTGTCCTTTGTTTTCTCCATATTCTCTACAGCAGAATTCTGTTCCTCTTTTTTCGTTTGTCCTTCAGAAATTTCTGAATTATTTTCTTCTTCAGTTCCCTCTTTCCTCTCCTTTTTCTGTTCCTCCATAGCCTCCTCCAACTCTTTCATCTCCTTTTCACTCATTGTCCCCTCCATTATTTTCAAGGCAGCTTTTCCTATTCTTTTTCTCATGTAATAAAGCTTTGCCTTCCTGACCTTACCCTTTTTTATAAATTCTATTTTTTTGATAAGAGGAGAATTCATAAGAATCGTCTTTTCCACACCAATCCCCCCATGAGCGATTTTTCTTACTACAAAGGTCTTTCCAATCCCGGATCCTTTAACCTTCAGAACAATACCTTTAAAGATCTGAACACGCTCTTTCCCTTCTTTATCTTTATCAATAACACTATGAACAGCAATACTGTCACCCACATTGAAGCTGACCATTTTACCTTTTCTCTGACCCTTTTCTATTTTTTCCAGCACATTTGTATTCATTGATTTATATTGATAGCAGGTTTGATTTTATCACCTCAGAGTAAATCGAACAAGAATAAGTGACTAATTACGTATTTCTCAGCCCAGATTCACGAACCTGGATAACTACCTCCAAGTCCAGTTTTAATTTCTCTCAACTCTTTTCTAATTTCCCGAAGTGCTATTTCAACTCCTCTAAGTCTTGATCCTACACTATATTGTCTGGGATCAACACCGATAAAATAGCCTACAGGCTTCTTTAGTAGATCAGCTAACTTCATAAGATTATCGATCGGAGGACTAATGCGCCCCGACTCATACCCGCTTATTGTTTTATCTGAAACAGCAAGAGCCACCCCCACCTCAAGCTGAGAAAGTTTTGCTTCAACACGTGCCTGCTTTATTCTTTCACCAAGAGTATTCATAAAAATAATCAGAAAAAATTTGATGTGACAGATAATAATACATCTTCTCTATTTTGACAATAGTCAAAAAATTTGATTACAGCCCTTGCCTGTTTCAGTATCATCATAAGAATTGAAAAAGACTTAATGCTGCGGTAAGCCTGTCAAGTATTATTATTGCTTAATAAAAAATACTGTACTTTTCACAAACCCAATTGCTTAAATACTTCGCTGATAATTCCCCATCTATAGCCTTTTCCTCCTAGAAATCTTGAAAGCTTTAATTTGATTTCTATTTTTGCTATATCCTTATTCCTGAGACTTTCCAATTCTCTTTTGACAAGGCTTAATGCTGTTTCTAATTCAACACTTTTATCATAACTATTCTCCAATACTTCATCAATTATTTCCTTTTCTATTCCTTTTTTAATGAGCTCCTGCCTCAAAACAATCTGACCTCTGGGCCGATGTTCCTTTCTACTTCTCACCCACCACCCAGCAAATTCTTTATCATCTACATATCCTTTAGATTCCATTCTTTCAGCGACCTTGCTGCAAACATTTTCAATTTCCTCCTTCGAAAAATCATAATACTTTTTATTCCTCAGCTTTCCTTCCACATAACGCCTAATTTCCCCCCTGCTTCTTGGTCTCCTTCCAATCAGCTCAACGCACCGGAATATGAGTTTTTCAACCAAATCCTTTTCTTTAATTTTGTCTATTTCTTTTTCTGAAATTTTCTTCCCTCTGAAAAGATTTTCCCTGGTAAGGGTAGTTTCCTCAACAGAAAAGGAATACTCCTTATCAACAAACACATTTATTCTGCTCGACCTTTTACCCCTAACAAGAGCAGTAATTTCCATATTATTAAGTCCAACTAAGGAACAGCTATGTACCAGGTATAAATTCCCGGTTCCACATTCGTTTTATTGTTAAAGTTATCAATTACTTTCAAAGACTTGATATAGGAAGGTCCAAATAAGCTGGAGAAAAAATCCTGTGGATCAGCAAGCTCAATTACTTTAGGATTTGAAAGAGCTGCTTCACATGAAGCCGTATCCAGCGCATCGTCCATATCACCAAGTTCGTCAACCAAACCAAGTTCCAATGCTCTTTTCCCACTGTAAATACTTCCATCAGCGAGTTCCAATATTTCCTCTCTTGAAAGCTCCCTGTTGTCGTCAATCATATTCACAAAAGCATCGAAATTATCATCAAGAAGTTGCTCATATACTTTTCTATCTTTACTATCCGGATCCCCAATATTCTCAAAGGTTTTGACATCCCCGCTGGTATTGGTAATAGTTATAACTTCGACCCCAAGTTTCTCATAGAGCCCACCAAGCTCAATTATCTGGCTGACAGCACCTATACTACCCGTAACCGTAACCTCAGAGGCTATTATTTTATTTGCTGCTGAGGCAACGTAGTATCCACCCGAAGTCGCTGATTCTTCCATCAGAGCAACGACTATTTTCCCCTTATTTTTTGTCTTTATTACTTCATTTGCGATTTTGTCGCTGTCAAAGACCGTCCCTCCAGGAGTGTTTATCCTTAAAATTACAGCTTTATATGAATCATCTTTCTGCACTTTTTTAAGCTTCTTAACCACTCTTTGAACCATATCATCTCCATTGTAAACACCTGAGGAATCTGAAATAATTACTCCCTCCAGATCAATTACAGCAATCTTTTCTTTTGAGATTCCATCCTTAAGTGTTGTCTCTATTATCCCTTCCTGAGTCATACCGGTCGAGCTTCCTATGCTCACAAGAAAAAAAGAAAAAGAACAAAAACAAATCACGAAGATCAGAAAGAAAATTCCTCCGAAAATCAAACATCCTTTTTTATCCATAAGAAAATAATTAGAAGTATTATTGCTGATTATATCTTTTAATGAACATTTCGCCAAACTAGATAAACGAAGTGGTATAATCAGCATTAGTCTTTTTGATAGAGAGAAAAATGAAAATTGCTATTGATATAACTTTTTTAAAAGACCAATATTCCGGAAGAGGTATAGGGAGATATGGACTGAATATTACTTCCGGTCTTGTAAAAATTCCAAACCATGAGTGGCACCTGCTTGGTTTTGATGATGAAAAAAGTAATCTGCGACTTCTTAAAACAAGAAAAGGCGATAAAATTGTTTTCCATTCACTAGGAAAAACCAGACCTTCAAATGTTTTTAATTCTCTTTTTTTTTCTCTTAAATACCTTCCAATTATTAAAAAGGTGAAACCCGATTTATATTTTGCAACCCACATGGAAAGGGGTCTGCCTATTGGAAAAACTAGAGTAGCAGTTGTTGTCCACGACATCGTTCCTCTTGTAACCAATAAATACTCCAGTAAAGGAGGTATTTTTAATTCGCTCAAAGGAGACTTCTATCGGAATAATCTCATAAGAGCAAGAGAAGCAGATTTAATAATTACTATCTCTGAATTTTCAAAAAATGAGCTCGTAAACAAAGGAGGATTTGATCCCAAAAAGATTGTCGTTACCCCACTCGCCGTTTCAGAAAATTTTTTTAATGACGCAAGCACGGAAGAAGAAAAAGATAAAAAAAGAACGTTAATGACTTATCGAATTACAAGACCATATTTCCTATACTATGGTGGACTGGAACCAAATAAAAACATAGAGACACTTATATCATCCTTTCAGAGGATCTCACAAAGACATCCTGACCTTAAACTGGTGATTGTTTCGAATGAGTTTAAGCTTGGATGGGACAACAAAGCACACCCCCAAACTAAAACTGCAAGTCTACTTTTTGAAAAAATTAAAAAACTTCAGCTTGAACACAGAGTACACTTCCCTGGACGAATAGATGAAAAACATATGACCACCTTGCTTCAAAATGCAGAAGCATTTGTTCATCTTTCCGAGTATGAAGGATTCGGGTTATCAGTTCTTGAGGCTCTTGCCGCAGGGGCACCCGTCATTGCAGCAAATAAAACTTCATATCCTGAAGTACTGGGTGATGCAGCGATCCTTGTAGAACCAAAAAATGAAAAACAAATTTCTCTGGCAATGAATCGTATCCTGATCGAACAGGGTCTCCGAAAAGAAATGAGAAAAAAAGGACTCGCAAGAGCAAAACAATTCAGCTGGACAAAAACAACAGAAATGACAGTAAGCTCATTTGAAAATTTATACTCCAGCACCAGAGGTAAGGTGGGAATAGTAATCCCGTTTTTCTATCCTCAAAAAGGTGGTGCTGAACACAATGCTCTCAGCCTTGGGAAAAGGCTTGCAAAGGATAACTATCAAGTTGAAGTCTTTACCTCAGGAAACAAAGGTCTTCCTGCTGAAGAGGAGTATGAAGGAATCAGAATCCACAGATTCAAAAAATTAAATAATTCATATTACCTGCTATTTTATCCCGGTCTTCTATTTAAACTTCTACACACAAAGCTGGACTACGTGCACTCGATCGGAATAGGATTTTTGTGGCAGGATTTTTGTTTGATAATCAAAAAAATATTTAGTAAACACACCAGATTTATTAATACACCGCACGGTCCTTTTATGTCGCTACCAGATTACGGAATTGTTAAAAATCTTATCAAAAAAATATTTTCATCAATCATTAGACTTTATGCGAATTCACTTTTCAATATAATGATAGACGACAATGATACTCAAAAAGAGTGGATGTCTTCTCTTTATGGGATGGATCGGAAAAAGATCAGATATGTCCCAAACGGAATTGACACGGAGTTACTTGAGGAACTAAATACAAAAAAAATTGAGAGGCAGTACAGGCTTGCCGGGAAGACTGTAATCTCATATGTCGGCAGATTTAATAAATACAAAGGAGTTGATCAGGTTTTGAACGTACTTCCTGAACTGACTAAAAAGTATAAAGACATTATGTTTTTTATTATGGGTCGTGATGTTACAGAAAAGGTTGTCTATGAAATGATAATAAAAGAAAACAAATTGAAAAAGTACGTAAAAATACTGGAGAATCCTTCTGATGAAATTAGAGACCAAATTGTACAAAGATCCGACATCTCAATACTTCCAAGCCAGTGGGAAGCATTTGGGATCGTCATAGTAGAAGCAATGGCAAAGAGGAATGCGATAATAAGTACGAGAACTGAGGGGGGGAATTTTTTAATTAAAGAAGAAGAAAACGGATATCTATTCGATTTCGGGAATTTAGAGGAACTGAAACAAAAATTTGTAAGATTATTCAAATCAAAAACAAGAATTGAAAAGATCAAAAATACCAATTTTAAAAAGGTGAAGAATTTTTTGTGGGATGAAATTTATGAAAAAAATTACAAACCATTATTTGAAAAGACAATAAGTAATTGATGGCTCCTCCACCAGGAACGACAAAAACAGATCAGATTGTTGAAAAATTTGTACCAATCGCTGTGTATCTAATTATCACACTCCCTATTTGGGGAGGATTCCTTCTGCCTGATTTTACGGCATATTTTATTATCCTTTACAACGTATATTTTTTCTACAGAGCAACAACTACCGGTATATACTTCATTATTTCCTTCCTGAAAATAAGAGCAAGTGAGCAAATAGACTGGCAGAAGAAGCTGGAGAGTACCATAAATCCTGATGCAACTGTGAAGCACCTTGAGAAAGACCTTGCAAGGATAAAAAAACAGAAATGGAGCAAACAATTCAAAATTGACCTAAAGCATTCAGCTGAACTAAAGGAAAAAATAGACAAAGATGACATAAGATCTCTTCACTTAATAGACAAGCTGCCAAGCTTCCTACACAGACTGGCATTCTTGCTTGAAAAAAGAAAACAAATAAAATTCTTGAAGTCCGAAATCAAGGAGCTTGAAAAATTATCAAAAAGAAAAGATCTGCCGAACTGGAAGGATATGAGATTCGTCCTCATCATCCCTTTTGTTATGGAGCCTTATGAAGTGATGAAAAAAACAATGGAGTACCTTGCAAAACAGACTTTTCCAATAAGACGGATATCGGTCTGCCTGGCAAGTGAGGCAGCTATTCCAGCAGGTTATGAAATAGGGAGAAAATTGCAAAAGGAGTACGAAGGAATCTTTGAAAATATTTGGGTAACCAGACATGTACTTTCAGAAGACGAAATTAGAGGAAAATCTGCAAACATGAACTACGCATCGAGGTATGTAAGCAAGCAAGCAGAAAGACTTGGATGGGATGACAAACTTACCCTAATAACTGACAGTGACTCCGATTCCAAATTACCTGCTCAATACTATTCATATATTGCATACGAATTCGTAAAGAACCCTGACAGGCTATACAAGTTCTACTGGGCGCCTATAGTGTTTTATGCAAATATCTGGAAACTTCCGTTCTTTCTTAGAATGAAAGCAACCATTGATGTAACAAATAGCGTAAGCCGCACAATAAGAACTGATAAACTAATCCCCTTTTCAACATACTGCTTCCCTTTATTTCTTGCCAAAGGAATAGACTTCTGGAATCCGAATTCATCTGGAGAGGACTGGGATACATTTCATAGAGCATTGTTTAAATATAAAAACAAGGTAAGTACAGTCCCTATATTTTTAAAAGTTATGTCAGATGCAGCAGAAGGAGATACATTATTTGCAGTAACAAAAAATAATTACCTGCAGACAAGAAGGTGGGCATGGGGAATATCTGACGACAAATTTATTATAAAGTCTGTTTTCAAAGCTCTGTTTAAAGGTGAACTGACACCTTACGTGCTTTATCGTAGTTTCGACACACTTTTAGATCATGTTTTTGGAAGTACAGTAGGATTTGTTCTTCTGATCGGAGGAAACATCCCGCCACTTGTAAATCCAATTTTAAGAAATACTGTTCTGGGAGCAAGACTACCTGTTGTGTCATCATTCATAATAAGATTGACACTTCTGACCTTTGCTGTCACCATTCTCATAAACTACCTTCTTCAGCCATTAAAAGAAGGAAAAGAAAGCCTCCTGAAGAAATTGATAAGCCCTTTTCAGTGGCTTTTAAATCCATTTGTTGCGATATTTTTTATGGCAATACCCGGACTGGATGCCAATACCAGACTACTTTTTTCAAGGTATCTCAGCTACTGGGTCACAAGGAAAAAATAGTTTAATTTATTATCCTGTACACCATATATCTACCCCCAATATCAACTCCAATAAGCTCATAATCTTCTTTTACAAATTCATCCAGACTTCTCTGACCAGCTCTGAGTTTATTCCCCTTTTTTTCAAAAAGCTTCTTTCCCTTTTCCTGAACAATAAATTCAGGCCTTGTAGTTTCAAGGTCATACATAAGTTCACTTCTTCTTCCAAGCTTGGAACCAATATGGAAATCTACCACATATCTGCTTGGATTATCTGCATTCACTAAGTCATAAAACCAGGCACTTTTCCCCCAAAGAAAGACAGATATCCTTTGCCCGTCATTTTCTTTACCAGCTACTCCAGCCGACTCTCTTATAAATTCTATAAGGTCGTACATATCATTCACTTTTTTATCGAAGACATCGTTGTATTCTCTGGTGCTAATCTTACCCATAGCCCTTTTCAAGAAACTAGTATAATAAACAGGGTCGTCTTCTTTCAATATACCTTTAACGCTTTTTACTACTGGGAAAAAGCCCGAGAATGTACCAATCAATAGTACAATTGGCACCAGAGCTAGAAGAATCTTTACTGACAACTTCTTGCTCTTTTCTACCCAGTAAACAATCATACCAACCATAAGAACAAAGGCAGGCAATACCTGCAAAGCATAATGAAGATATGCCCTTGCCGAAAGGAATGCGGCAAATAGTCCTGCAGTAAACCAGAGAATTAACAAAAGTAGTTTGTCCGAGATTTTTTTTCTGTAATAGAGAAATCCAGATATCACAAATACGAGCACCGTTAGTCCTGCTCTGAAGGTCAGAGATTCAAATGAAAGGATCGATGGAGCCTTTGCTGCTTCAGTATAACCAGTATAGCCCAGATTATATGTAATATTTGTAAATATATACTCAGAAAAACTGCCAATTAAAAGACCCGTAATAACAAAAGTCCAGAGTTGAAGCAGCACAAATGGAGTTACAACATAGACCATATCAAAAACCAGATTCTTAATTTTTTCTTTTTTTCTAATTGCAATTAAGAGAATAAAAAAGATCAGAGCAATAAAATCAAAAAGAGGATGGATCTTGAACAGTACTCCAACTGAAAAGGAAAGACCAGAAAACACTTTTGATTTGGAATTCCTGGCATTTAAATACAGATACATCCCGAGAGTCGTGAAAAACATAAAAAAATTTTCCGCATTTGCAATATTCCCTTCAAATATTTTTGAAGCAATCATTAGTACAAACAATGCACTTACAATCAAACTGACTTTCTTGTTGAAAAATTGTGTTGCCAGTTTTTTTATAAAAATAAGAGTTCCAATTGCAGCGACCAGATTCAATGTCTTTACAAAAAAAAGATTGTTATTTCCAAAATGACTACCAATCCAGTAAAGTACGTAGATTGCCGGAGGCTTGTGATCCCACGCATCAACATATAGCTTTTCTCCATGAGACATTTCATTTGCTACAGCTGCGTAAATCCCTTCATCTCCGTGCCAGCGAGGCTCAAAAAGACTCGGAATTCTCAGAAGTATAAGAATAAGAATTGCAAGAATAAAAATAATTTTGTATTTATCTGCGAATAGTTTTCTGATTTTCATATTATTATTTTCAATATTAGATTATAGACAGGAGAATTTAGAAATGAAAGAATGTTTATTGATTTGATATAATTATCCATGCTGAGGTGGTGGAATGGTAGACACGCTACCTTGAGGTGGTAGTGCCCGCAAGGGTGTGGAGGTTCAACTCCTCTCCTCAGCACCAAATTCACTTCTCAACTTAACAGACAAGTCATTCAATCTGAACTTCCACTAAAATTTGTTTGCTGAGGGAATTGATTACCTCCTGGGTTTATATATAATATCTCTGAAGCATTTAATTCGCTCAACACTTATTTTTTATCTTCAAGCAATGCAACAAGAATCTACTATAGGTAAAAACACAGAAGTAACTGAAAAACTTGAAAGACCTGGAATAGTATATGGACTACCTGACAGTCCAGAGTTGCGGAAAATGTACCGTCTTGACGAAGTTGACCAAAACGGTTTAATGCAGGACTGGGAATACGCAGAAAGAACACCTCGAAAGAAAGGCCATCTCGAGTGGAGATATTTCCATATAGAAACTGAGAAACTATCAATAGTATTTGGATTTGTTACGAAAAATTTTATTCTATACAAATTGCAGAACTGGGCTCCATACTTTCGCATAGAAATTCATCCAAAAAACAAACGAGGTTCTGTTAAAGAAGTAAAATTTAAGCCGGAAGAAGTCAGCTTTAGCAATAAATCTTTATATATAAAAGTAAACGGTAAGGTTAAAAAAGGTAAGGAATGGTTAAAAAGAGAAATATTGATAGAAGCAATTAACGGCAACCCGGGTTTGGTTCACTCAAGAGTTTCATTGCCGGAGATAGGTCTTGAAGAAATGGTAGTTGAGCATAAGGGACTTGTTAGACCACATCGAGTTAAAACTGGTTTTTATTGCGGGGGATCTGAATTCAATGACATCCTTGCCTGGCTTATTCCCCAACCATTCTCGAAAGTAAAGGGACACATGATCTGGCAGAAGGAGAAAATTGATCTCAGTGGAGATGGTTATGCAGACATGGGTGCCGGGACAAAACCGATTGGGCTATTCTCATACTGGATCTGGTTAAGCTGTAAACTGGGACAGTATATGATGTTATTTGGTTACAATGTAGGAACTCGAAAGTACAAAGATGCAGTTGTTCAAACAATGGTTCTTGCTCAGAATGACGGAACAGTAATTTCCGCCAACGCTGATGAGTGGGTTCTTACCCGTGGGGATGATCCATATAGTAAGGAGACACACAATCAGCGACCAAAAGTATACTATATAGATGGAAAAGTCGGTAAAGATAAATATCTGATTAAAGTTGAAGATATAAAGACGTGGTTAGCAGTACCGACTCTAAAGCTTTTACTTGATACAGAGAATTATCCAAAGATTCTGCAGAAAATTTTTGATTTTATTGCTGGTCTGACCTGGAAAATTGTCGGGTCTTACCTCAGATTTGGATCAAAGGTCTCAATTTACAAAAATGATACACTGGTAGCCACAGAAGATAACGGGATTAATGAATTGTTTCGCTTTGACGGCCGGTATTTAGCAGACTTGCCCCCAAAACGTAGCTAAATAAAAGAGATAAGAAAAAGGAGGTGGGCAATAATTATGATATTTCTGCGCTCAGGTGGTGGAATTGGTAGACACGCTGTCTTCAGGAGGCAGTGCCCTTCGGGGCGTGAGGGTTCAACTCCCTCTCTGAGCACCAGACAATTATATTGTTGCTGAAAATCTCAAGAGACAGTTTTGATTTTTATATTTATTAGTTTTAAATTTACTGCTTAACCAAACACAATTATTGCAAAAAGCATTATCAGTAAAACATCTTTCAAAAAAGTACGGAGAAATAATCGCCGTAAACAATATTGAGTTTGAAATAAATCAAAACGAAATCTTTGCCCTTATCGGATCTAATGGAGCAGGAAAATCCACCACTTTAAAAATTGTTGCAACTGTACTCAGTCCCACAGAGGGTACTATTTCTGTCTTCGGCAATGATCTGGTAAAACAATCGAGTCAAATCCGTCAGATAATCGCTTATTTGCCTGAAGAGGCTGGAGCATATAAGAACATGCGGGGCATTGACTACCTGGACTTTATGGCCTCTCTTTACACAAGCACAAAGGAGGAGAGAGATAAGTGCCTGGAATTTGCCGAAGGGATTGCAGATTTAAGAGAGAGACTTAATGATAAAATTAAAACTTACAGTAAGGGCATGACACGTAAACTTTTACTTGCAAGAGCTGTAATGACAAAACCAAAACTTGCAATACTTGATGAACCTACAAGCGGACTTGATGTAATCAATGCTCTTTACATCAGGAAAGTGATAAGGGACTTGTCGAAAATAGGGATGTCTGTTCTTTTATCATCACACAATATGCTTGAAATTGAATTTCTTTCGGACAAAGTTGGTATCATTGACAAAGGAAGAATTATTGAAATTGGAACTCCAGTTTTCTTAAAGAAAAAATATAGAGCAGCAAATCTGGAGGAAGTCTTTGCAAAAATCACCAGTAAAACAAATAAGACATGAAAAAATTCTTCATGCTATTTAAAAAAGAATTAAGGGAATTGCTGTCTCCTCAGGTAATAGTACCTTTTTTTGCTATGACCTTCTTGTTTTTTTCCATTGGAAAATTTATTGGATCCGAAACAAAAAATCAGGAGAAGGAAGTTACAGTAGCTATCCTTGATCTCGACGAGAGTCAGACTACTAACAGCTTTGTTGAAATCATCAAACAAAATAATTATAAAGTCGACTATTATAAAGATGCTCCAACTGAAGAAATAATCACACAGATAAAGGAAAATGGAGAAAAGTTTTTAATTGTCTTTCCAGAAGCAACGGAAGAAAATCTCAGAAAGAATAAGCAACAGGAGATAAAAGTATATTCTGTTTTCCATTCTTTGTCTTTATTCAATAATATAGATTCAGGAATCACCACCCAGATTCCGGCAATTCTCAATGAGTATCTCAGTAGTCAGCTTATTCAGGCAAATGTCTCAAGCATTGATCAGATATTTCTAAAAAATCCAATTACACCAAATAACTTCGTAATTCTCAAAGACAAGATAACAAATGTTGATCCTACATCAATTATTAGTCACCTATATTCACAGACGCTTTTTATCCCTATTGTATTATTTCTTGTTATTAGTCTGGCCTCACAACTTGTTGCAGGTGCAATTGCAACAGAAAAGGAAAACAAAACTCTAGAGACTTTATTATCAACACCTATCAATAGAAAATTGATAGTAGCAGCCAAACTTCTCGCTGCAGGAACAGTTTCTCTAGTAATGGCCATTCTTTATCTCATTGGAATTCAATCTTACACAAGTGGAATAACCGGAGAATCGCAGAATTCAGTGAAAACAGAAGGAATAAAGCAGGCTCTCGAATCCCTTAATCTAACACTAGGCTTTACTGACTTTGTTCTACTCGGGGCATGTCTATTTTTGGGGATACTAGTAGCACTTTCGATTGCCTTTATCATTGGATCTTTTGCCGAGGACACTAAAAGCAGTCAAGCACTTACAACACCACTTATGATAGTGGTATTAATCCCCTACTTACTGACAATGCTTTTTGACATCAATCAGTTTGCTGTCCCACTGAGAATTTTTATATATGCTATTCCGTTTACTCATACCTTTACTGCAGCAAACAATATTTTCCTCCAACGATACGACCTGGTTATTTATGGGATTATTTATGTTCTGGCTCTTGTTTGCATCTGTATTTACTTTGCCAGTAAAATTTTTACGTCGGAAAAGATATTGACCATGGAAATAGGATTCAAGAAAAAAAAGAAGGAAAATCATACTATTTAATCGGAAGCAATTTGTCATCAATAAAATGGATACTTATTATGACTTTTTGTTATAATCTCATCACTCTTTTTAAAGAGGAGGTTCACAACTCGATCAGAAGCTTGTCTATTTGAAAGAAAAATAAAGTCTTTCAAAAATAGTATACTTTTGAAGAAGTTCTTGAAGGCTCTGCGGGATCGTAGCTCAATTGGTTAGAGCACTCGCCTGTCACGCGAGAGGTCGCCGGTTCGAATCCGGTCGGTCCCGCAGAGCCTCCTTTTTCCCCGATACAAACAACATATAACGATAACTTCAGAAATAACCCAAATGGAGATATCAGTCCCTGGGAATACCTTTAAGGAGAAAAACTACCATAAATATTATTCCAAATACAAGAACAATTGTTGCTCCGGATGGAAGATTCAGTATATAGGACATAAAAAGACCTATCATAGTCCCGAAGATACTGAAAGTAACTGTGAGCGGAATCATCTGACCAAAGTTTTTCGCTATCAACTTTACAGCTGATGCAGGTATTATCAAAAGCGCAGACACCAGTATCACGCCTACGACTTTTATACTCACGACTATTACGATAGCGGTCAGGATTCTTATTAAATAATTCATCAGCCTCACTTTTACGTTTCTCAAATAAGCCGCCTCAGAATCCAGCGTTGTATACAAAAACTGCCTGTAAAATAGCGCAAAGGATAAAATTACCAGAAACGCAACTCCAAAGGCATAAAAAATATCCGCCCAGGTTATGGAGAGAATTGATCCAAAAAGATAAGTGGAAATTTCTGGCCTATAGCCTGGTGTTAGATTAAAAATCACAATACCAAGTGCAAAAAGAAGAGTGAAAAATACCCCTATTATCGAGTCCGATGAAAGTGTAGATCTTTTCTGTAAAAAAGTAATTCCAACCGCCATAAAAACTGCGACAGCGACTGCCATCCAGAACGGAGCAACCGAAATAAAAAAGCCCAGAGCTATCCCAGCTAGAGAAGCATGTGATATACCGTCACCAATAAAGGCTTCTTTTCTAAGAGTAACAAACACCCCTATCATTGCAGTAATCATTGCAACAACAAAGCCACCAATAATTGCTCTCTGCATAAACTCAAGTTTTAGTATTTCAACTATGTCTATATTATCCATCAGTGTTTTTGTGATTCTTATAGTTGATATGATTCGATCCGTGAATATTACTATCGCTTCGATTATCAAAAAGATCCCTGTACTGAGAAAGAATTGACTCCCTGTCGCCTGTGACTACTTCGTGCTCATAGAGATACAACACCTTTGATGCAAATTTGTTTACAACATTTAGATCGTGAGAAATGAAGATGATTGTTTTTCCCCTTTCGTTCAAATTTTCCAGTAACAAATATAAATCCCTATGACTCGCAGTATCGAGATTGCTCGTTGGCTCGTCCAGAATAAGTATCTCTGGATTTTTAACAAGCCCTCTAACTATCAATACTTTCTGCATTTCACCACCCGAAAGCTGATTGATCTTTCTTTTAAGTAAATAATGGGAATCCAAATACTCAAAATGCTCGCCAATTTCTTTATGACATTTACCTTTGTCCTCACATTCCAGATTAATCATCTCCTCAACAGTGATTGGAAACTCACGATCCAGTCCGACATACTGTGGAACATAACCAATATTGGATGCAATATTCTTCTGCGTATTTTTTTCCCCAAATACTTTTACTTCACCCCCATCAATATCAATAAGCCCCATGATAGCTTTTACCAAAGTCGACTTTCCGGAACCATTAGGTCCGACAACAAAGACAAACCCACCAGTATCAATGGATAAATTAACAGAATTAAGAATACTATTTCCATTAATAGAAACTGTCAAGTTTGTGGTTTCAATCGCAAAATTTTTCTTATCCATTTCATTTCAATGCTTTCTTAATTGTACTTACGTTGTACTCAATAAGCTCTATGTAGCTCTCAATACCTGCAATTCCTCCACCTTCCGGATCAATTGTATATATTTGTGCACCTGTATCTTCCGATAAGGCCATGACTACACTGTCAGACAACTGAGGTTCTCTAAACAAAACATCTGTCTCGTGTTGTCCCATAATTTCACGAACACTAGCAATGTACTGAATTGTAGGTTCTTTCCCGGGATATTCCTCTATAGTAGCAACTACTTCCAGACCAAAATCTTGAGCGAAATAACTAAAAGCGCTGTGAAAAGTAATTATCTTATTTGTTCTTATAGAGGATAATTCGCCAAGAGAATTTTCTCTGAGTGTAAAAAGTTTTTCCTTATACTTGATTGCATTCCTTGTATAGAAATACGAATTTGCTGGATCGAGCAAAGTAAGCTCCTCTGTGATATTATCAACAATTATTCCCGCATTGGTCAAAGATAGCCAGTAATGAGGATCGAAAAAATCCCCGGCATCCTCATCTCTACTCTCAAGAAGAGCAATTCCTCTATCTACCGGTACCACTTTCGTATTTACTGATATCGAAGTTGCAAGATATTCTGCCCAGCCGTCGAGACCATGACCTATTACAAATACTGCATCCGTACCAATGAGCTTTTCCTGATCCCTGGGAGTAGGCTCAAAAGTATGAGGGCTCGATCCTGAAGGAAGAATAAGGATCACCTCAGCCTTATCACCGGCAATTTCTCTTGTGAAATCATAGAGTGGAAAAATACTCGCAGCTATTTTTAGCTTCCCTCTTTCATCCAAGTCACTTCTGCTTCCCGTGTAAAGAAAAACCGACGTCATAAACAAGACAGAAAACAGTATTACCAGTCCAAAAACAAGCCTTCTACTCATATTAAATAACTAACTTGTTAGGTTGTTTATCAGCCTACTTTGGAAACTGTATGAGCGGAGTTCCCTGCCCCATATATGTAGGTAGTCTTCCATCCCATTTCTCTATCCAAAGTTTTGAAAGAAGCTCGTTGCTCAATGTCTGTTGCTGAAGTCTTTGAGCTTGTGCCTCTCCTTCTGCCTTTGTTATTGCCGCTTCTTTCTTGTATTGCTCCTGCTCTGCAATATACTGCTCCGTTGTAACTACCTCTTTTGCTATTTGCTTTGCTTCAACTGCCTGGACATACTCTTCGCTAAACGAGATATTTCTAATTCCAAATTCATCAAGAATTAGCCCATTCTGTTCAAAAATTGGTCTCAACTCATCATCAATCTTCTGTTGAACATCTTGAATATTTCCTGTGTAGAGATCCGCTGCATTAAATTCCTTTGGAATATTTCTTGTGTGAATTCGTGAGTCTGTCTGAACTATCTTATAAACGACATCCTCTTCCGTCCCAAGGTTATTTGCAATCCAGGCAGCTTGTTTGGGATCAATAGAGAATCTCACCGAATATCTTACTCCTATTACCTGCCCGTCTTTTGTCGTTGTATCAACTGGGTAGTCAGTATAAGCAGCTTGCGAAGATTGAGGATTATCACTCGTTTCATAAACAACCTTTTGAGTTCTGTATACTACCGTTCTTTCAACAAATGGAATCTTAAAATTCAGACCAGGCTGAAGAACACGATCGGTAACCTGTCCAAACCTCGTAACAACCGCAACCGTTCCGTACTGAACAGAAACAAGTGTGGAACTGAGTGAGGCAAAAACAAAAACAACGAAAACTATCAGCCAAATTCTTTTGAGAAATGAGGCTGAATTAAAATTAATAGATGACATGGGTATCAAGATAATAATTAAATTAATAATAGCAAAATTGTCAATAAAAATGGAACAATAATGTATAATTCAAAGGAGCACCCGTAGCTCAATGGATAGAGCACTTGTCTTCGGAACAAGTTGTTGTGGGTTCGACTCCCTCCGGGTGCACCATGAATTATTATTGTTTTTGTAGTAAAATCAAAAGCCTTGAAGCGGGCGCGTAGCTCAGTGGTAGAGCACTCGGCTCTTAACCGATTGGTCGGAGGTTCGAATCCTCTCGCGCTCACAGTATCCTTATATCCTGTCTCAGTTTAACTTTTCCTATAAATCAACTCCGTACAAAGGCATTATTTCTAATATCTTTTTTTCTCCTGTCTCTCTTGATTGGTTGTACCAATGGTTAAGAGTTTAATCAGGAAAACAAAGGGCGAGTCCCTTTCAGGGACTCGCCCTTCTCATCCTTATTCTTACTTTCATCCCTATTCTTGACTCTCACTCTTCACTCTTCACTCTTCACTCTTCACTCTTGTCTACGACCTTATTCCTGATTCAAATCCATACTCATCTAATTTAAAGTGACTTGTACCTAGTTCGAGTAGACTCCACACTTTCCTCCAAGATACTCACATACTCTCACATAATAAGTGCCAGGTCCATCGAATGCCTCACCATCACCAAAAGAGTAGCTTCTTGCCTCAGGACTTGAATTATACTGATACTGGTCAGTACCCCTTGTAGGATAAGTCGGTCCAGATGTCTTTGACCATACTATTTTGAAACCCATATCAGAGTATCCATTCACACTCCAACTAACTGACTCAGCACCTGCACTAAGTGATATCGAACTCACGGCACCTCCCGATTTTTTCGGTGCCGTAACTTTTACGCTGTTACTGTATACACCGCAAGTCCCATTGTTTTGGTACTGACAGACCCTAAAGTAATATGTTTCTCCATTTGTAATAGGAGCGACATATGCTCTTGTTGATCCAGTACTTATGTACTTATAGTATCCATTAGCAGGATAGGTTAGATTTGGAGTTGAACCCTTCAATATCTTAAATCCACTACTTGTATTTACATTTGTCACACCCCAAGTCAGTTTGATTCCATTTTCAACTGCGACTCCTGATAAAGATATCTTCGCAGGTACTGGAGTCGGCTCCGGTGTAACCTCTGCCTTTATTATGGTTAAGGTCTTAACATTTTCATTTCCAGCCTCATCCTTTACTCTTACAACTATCTTATTTTCACCTATTGCAAGCTCCACTTCTTTACTAAACTCACCCTCAACATTCTCAACCTCACTTTCACCAACAAAAACTGTTGCTCCAGGCTCAGTCTTCCCGGAAATAGTAATCTTTGCCTCAACTATACTTGCCCCATCTTCAGGCGAAGTAATGGATAGTTCCGGGGCTTCTGTGTCAGTCTCCTCTTTTTCTGGTCTTTCTGAATTATCTTCCTGATTCTTGTCCCCAATCCCAAAAAGATTAGCAGCAGTGGAAGTAACCTGATCTCGCACTGAAGGAACCGTAAGAGTAACTAAAGCAGTCGCAACAAAAATAAAAGCAAGTAAACCTCCTCCGAAAAGAAGAAGTTTCTTTTTCGCAATTAACCACTTCATTTTTTGATCTGTAAAAACTAAATACAATGAATGAACCTTTTCTCTAAGAGAATTTGAAAAGTTAGAGCTGAGAAGCTTATCGCCGGGCTGGATCCCTTGCCCTTTGAAAAACTCTTCCACACTTATATTTTTCTCCTTAATATTAGTTTTCATTGCACTTAGTTCTTCGTTAACCTAGGTTAAAAATTTCACTTTCTGGATGCATTTTTGTATATTGAGATCTAAACGCACGAAGTGCACGATGCAATACCAGAGCTACATTCGATTTCTTCATTCGCATTGTCTGAGCAATCTCCTCATTCTTCATTTCGGAATAAAATCTTAGCGAAATAATCTGCTGATAACGAGGTTTCAATTTTTTCAAAACAATCACAATCTGTTTCTGCCTCTGTGACATATCCATTTTTTCATCAGGATCAGAATCTTCTTCTACTTCATTCCCGAAAAGACCAAAAAACTTTGGTTTTTTCTTTCTGTAATAGTCAACAATCTTATTGTGTGCAACCCTGTAAAGCCACGTACCAAACTTATTTCTCTTTTTAAGATCAAATCTCTTTATTCCCTCTACTGCCCCAACGAAGACTTGACTGGTAATATCTTCAGCAGTCTCTCGATTTGCCAGACGGTTAAGACAATAAGCAAAAATCCTCGGGAGATAATACTCATAGAGTTTATCAAATGATCTGATATCTTTTTTGGCTTTTGCCACTAATGCCAATTCTTCTTCTAAAGACATATTATTTTTCGAGATTGACAATAATATCAATAAAACAACAAACTTCGCTACCCTTTACGGATATTTCTCAATAGTAATCTACCAAAGAGGAACCGTTAGTAATAGAATAGCCTATCCAATAACATTATTGAGATTTCTAGAAATAGTTGGGAAGCTACAGAAAAATCACCACAATTATAATTGTGATTATAATTTCCGGGACAGTCTCTTTGAATTCTGCCGGAAATGAAACAGACGAAAATAAAATTTTTAGAAAAAATGATCACTTCATCTGCCTTGATGCGAAAAATTCACAATGTAGAGAATTTAATAATATACTAGTTGAACTACCGCTTGTCAGAAATGACTACTACACAGGGAAATTTATTAATGCAGCTGCAGGAGCGTACCAATTAAATAAAATACCTGTTCTCACGCCGGGAGACAGAATAAGAGTAATTGCCGATGGATATATTACTTTCTCGAAAAATGCTGGTTACGTCAAAGCAGAAAAACCCTTTTATTACGCTTCAGGAGTTTGCTGGAGCACAAGTACGCTTGGGAAACTTATGGATGAGGCAAATATAAATTTTTCCCGAAAGTATGGGTTACCACTATTTGTTTTTAATTTTGGAGACAGAGTGCCCCACAACAAACCTGCCAAAACATATACAACCAGTAACAATGGCTATGGTTATGCAATTCTCAGGACAGGAAACCATGTGCAAGACTACAGTTTTACCGTTAATCCTGAAATTAAAAATAATATCGATCTGTCTGATCTAAGATTAAGAATTGTAATGACAACATCAGAAAGCAATCCTGAAGGTTATACTGGCAAATCCATTGGTGCATATTTAGTTTCAAATAAAGAGTTTTAACTGTATAATTCCGAATGATTAAAAAGTTCAAGAATATTTATAAACTTACTCGACTGGAGACATTTACCTCTTTTGTCATATTCCTCTCAATACTTGGAGCCTTCATGGCCGGCAAGGATATAACCCCTGTTAAACTTTTTCTGATCTTTATGGCAAATCTTTCTTCTGTATCTTTCGCATTTATGATAAATGATACAGAAGATGCGGATGATGATGCAATGGATCCAAAAAAGATACACAGAAATCCTGTTTCAGCTGGCATTCTATCAAAGAAAGATGCATACGCAGCTTCATTTGTTGTAGCAGGAATATCCCTTATCTTATTTGCTCTAGTCAATTTTTCAGCACTGGGAGTAGGAATCAGCCTCCTTGTCTGTGGTTTTTTTTATTCATGGAAACAAGTCAGGTTTAAAGGCATAGCATGGGCGGATTTCCTCTCGCACGGATACTTTCTTGCGGCCGGGATACTTCTCTCAAGTTATCTCAGTTTCAAGCATTTTGATATCGAGATCATTCCGGCTTTTATTGGAGTAGGACTTTTCTCAATGTCAGGTGACCTCTATAACGAACTTAGGGACTATGAGGTTGATAGAAAATCAGGACTCAAAAATACAGTTTCTATTCTTGGAATCAAAATAACTACAATACTTAAAAATGTTATGGCTGCTACAAGTGTAATAATACTGTTCGTTCTTTTCTCTATAGCATATAAAAGAATCTATCTTCCCTCCTTACTTATTATCCCCATAGTAATAATAGCTGTCATACTCTATAACAGACTAAAGACTAAAAAATCTCTTCTCCATTTTGACAACAGACTTATTTATGATCCACTTCTTTATTCTTTTTCAATAATCCTTGGAATTTCATTATACATAAACTAAAAGTCAATCTCACCTGGTGTAAGATTGTCTTTAAGCAATATTTCTATTGCTCCACGATTTGCAGCGGTTAATTCTTGTTTTTTCATAGTTTAGAATTATACCGTTGCAATTCGTTTTAGAACTCAGAAACATAGTGAGCTTGTTCCTCTGTGTTATAATCGAATGCTCCAATCAAAATACGAGCTGGTGTAAAAGTTTCTTCAAAAGTATAAGATCCTCTTATTCCATTGAAATAATATCTGTTAACATTTTTTTGTGTATCAACGTGCTTACAATCACAGGGGTTCAGGTGTATATGGTCGCAACAGGAGCAGTTATGGACGGAGACCTAAACGTAGACAGTCAGGGGAGAGCAAGATAGACATAGCCAGATTTATCAATAGGGCTTCCCCGGTCACGACTGAAAAATATATTGCTCAGCATAAATTTGATGATTTCAACATAAGCGAAACTCTCAAGGTAAATATTAAAAAAAAGAATTTTGAGGAGCCTATGCCAATTCAGGATCAATCAATTCCCTATTTGCTTGAAGGGAAAGATTTAATCGGAATTGCAAATACAGGAATGGGAAAAACACTGGCATTTTTGATTCCCTTAATCAATAAAATAATTAATAACAAATCAGAAAAAGTTTTGATCATTGCTCCAACTCGAGAACTTGCTTTACAGATTGACTCAGAACTAAAAGGACTTACAACTCAACTTGGTATATTTTCAGCTATTTGTATTGGAGGGACGAGCATTTGGAAACAACTTTCGAATCTGAGAAGAAATTGTAATTTCGTGATAGGAACACCAGGAAGACTCGTTGACCTAATAAACAGAGGAGCAATAAATTTGACAACTTTCCGTAGTATTGTTCTTGATGAGGTTGATAGAATGCTTGATATGGGTTTTTCAAAAGACATCAAATTCCTTATAGGCTCGCTTCCAAAACAAAGACAGTCATTGTTTTTTTCGGCAACAGTTGATGAAAAAATCAAAACACTTATAAGGGAGCACTCAAACCAGCCAGTAACAGTTTCCGTAAAGACAAGGGATACTGCAGAAAATGTTGATCAGGATATTGTGCGTGTATTGGACAAGTCCAAAAAGCTTGATACTCTCCGTGAGTTACTTATAAGGAAAGACTTTACTAGAACACTAATTTTTGGACAGACAAAACATGGTGTTCAAAGACTTATGGTTGAACTCAACAAAGGAGGTTTAAGAGCTGAATGCATCCACGGAAACAAAAGTCAGTCACAGCGGCAGAGAGCTCTTAGCTTGTTCAAAGAGGGAAAGATTGACATTCTGGTAGCAACTGATGTAGCCGCAAGAGGTCTTGATATTCCACAAGTAAGTCATGTGATTAACTACGAATTACCAAAGACTTATGAGGACTACGTTCATCGGATAGGAAGAACCGGAAGAGCGAATAATACTGGTAAAGCACTTACGTTTGTTTAATTGAGTTTATTCATTAGGATAAATTTTATGTACAAAAAAGGCGAGACAATCATCTACCCTCTTTATGGAATAAGTAAAATTAAAAGAATTTATAAAGAAAAGGTTGAAGGAGTAGACAAAGAATACTACGAAATAGCTTTCGAAAATGGTCTCTACGTTTCCGTTCCTACAGACCAGGCAAATAAGCTCGGCATGAGACATCCTCTTTCAAAAAAAGATCTAGCAAAAGTACTGAAAGACTTGAATAAAAAAATCAATATAGAAGATGAAACAATGAGTAATCTTGCAGATATTTCAAAAGAGAAACTCGCTACAGGTGCAACAGAGGATGCAGTTTTACTTATTAGAATGCTACACTCTGTAGCGAAAATAAAACAGGAAAAGAATCATACTTTAAGCCTTACAGAAAGAAGTAATCTTACCTCTGCGATTGATTTTATAAAATCGGAAATTGTAAGTGTCTTCGGACAAAAAGGTCTTCAAGATTTTAATCTCAAAAATGTACAGGAACAAGAGTGATCGGAATAAATATAATAACTGAGGTGCCATGTCTCAGCCGTAGGTTTAAGATTGTTTATACTAAAAAAGTGATTTCAGGTTTATTGAATTGATCCCCTCTTTTTCATTTTCTGATTTAAGCTCCTTTAGCTTGCAAATAGCTTTTTCGTCATCCTTGATCACAACATCAAAGTCTGCTTTATTCACAAAAAATACCTGGATTTTATTACTCATCAAAGCTTCAAGACCAGTATGAAAAAATAATTTTTCAATTGGCTTCACCTCCTTGTTAGTTGTCCATATACCACTCTTATAATTAAAATCTTTCTTGGATAAGATAAAGAGAGTTCCTCCATTATCATTTTTCTTATATTGCGTTTTATTGCTAATAACAACTATCCATGGGCTATTGTCATACTTTATGATTCGACCCCAGGATGAATCCATCTCAACAAGAGAACACAAAGAATACTCAAGACACTCAGTTATTTGAATGTCAGATTCAGAATTCACCCCCATGAAGTTGAAAGACTCAATCGGCGTGTTAATTCCCTTTGGGTTTGGAGCTGTCAAGTAAAGAAAACCACGTTTGCGATTGTACAGGAGCAATACAATTAGAACCGGGGAAAAAAGAATGATTAATAGTAACCCCATGTTCTTAATATCTGCCATCCACTTTATAATATCTTTTGTGCTTATTGATGTTTCATCAATTCCTTTAGAAATAGTTGATAGATCAACTAAGTGTTTGATTTCATTTGAGTAGATAAAACCGAGTTTTTCTGTCTTTATCATTACCTTTTTTAATACTTCTTTACCTGTAAGTTCCAGATCATCAAGCTCCAACTTAAACACCAGACTAATTTCAGATTCCCCAGCTATGTCTCCAACCATAACCTGGAAGATACTATTCTCCTTATCGTAATAACCTGAATCCTTGTCTTCCTTATCTGTTAGTAGTACTCCATTTAAAATCGAACTCCCGGGAACGTATAAAAGACCCTGTTGGATCTGGTTTATTGCAGTAACACCTGTAATTGCTGAACTTGAAGTATTCTTTATTATCAAGGTATAGGTCACAACATCCCCAAACGAAAGTGTCAAATCAGGAGGTGGATCGGCTTTCAAACTAACTATAAGCTCTCCATCATAATAGCCTTTATGTGTCTCTGGCATTTCACTAATTACGAGGGTGGTGGTAGATTTGGAAGTTGATCCAGAGTCAGCTTTAGGTGTTGGCGTTGGTGTTGGTGTTGGTGTTGGCGTTGGTGTTGGCGTTGGCGTTGGCGTTGGCGTTGGCGTTGGCGTTGGCGTTGGCGTTGGCGTTGGTACATTATTAATGACCACTGGATCATCATTTCCCGTTATTCCATCATTGCAATTTATCACACCTGCAACAATACAATCTACAGAATCATCAACTGAAGGATCATCACTATACCTCTGTCCATTTATTTCATTACTTTTCAGTATAGCCTGATTTGAATAGTTTCCTTCAGATAAATATGTAACCCGATACTTTATCGAGAAGGAATCAAAAGACTGTACTCCCAAACCAGCAATATTGATAATTTCGCTATAAAAATTGATTGTGTTATTAGAGAAATCTGCTCTACAGTTAGAGTATACATAACAGCCTCCCGCATCAGGCTGATCAAAAATATTGCTCAAATTATAAGTATTCCCATTGATTACTGCCTGGATTCCTGAGCCAGAACCGTATGCATTTTCTTCAAAAACCCCTTCTTCGTGAATTACATCTGAAAGATTAATATCTGTTAAGTTGTTCCCGGAATTATTTACTGTCACTGTATACTCAACTATATCGCCAGGTTCAAATGACCCACCATTTATATCATCGACACTCTTTACCGCATAATAATTACTTAAGGAAAAAACAACAGGATCAGCAAAAGCATTACCTGGTAATATATAATCCCCCTGAACTGGATCATCTTCGCTGGCGGAAGTAGAATACTTCAAATATGTTTTAGTTCCTTGATAGATTTGCTGAATTCCGTTTATATCATCAAAATCTCCAAGTGGTAATTGAATATCGAGAAAGTACTCAGTCGTATCTCCGATGGATCCATTGTCCGGTGTCAGAACAGATCTCACAAGTCCATTTCCAATCGGATTCCCGTAAGAAACAATATCAGGTTCACCAGTTGGACTACTGTCTCCAGTTGTTTCGTATTTCAAAGTGAGAGTTTCTACAGGTCTGGGACCATTTCCATCTAAAACTATATAAAAATCGGGTGTTCCATTTCCATCGTCATCTAATACGATCCACCAGTAGTAATTCTGAAGCCCCAGATTTTGGTTTGTCTGCATCGGGTTTCCAGCAAGCCTAAACCGAAAATATGCAGAGTCATCAGCCAAATTTGAGTAGCCAATAGAATCTCTATTTGGGTCATCGTAATAAAAACCTGCACTATAAGTATTTTTTGCTTTTGCTCCAGGCTGCCCATTATTGCCAGGATTGTACTGTCCTGAAGAACATTGTGACTGCGAACCAATATCGAGACTACCTGAGATTGCGGTATTTCTTGTCGGATCCTCACAGCTTGCCCTATCCTCATGATCTACAAGAACCGCTCCATTCCTGGTCAAAACGGACCACTGCATATCTGTCGGCCAACTAAATGCACTAAGTACCTTTGTTCCTACTGGTTTTATTCCAAATCCATAGTTTCTTTCTGCATCCTTTATCGCAGGAATAGAATAAAGTGCAAGCCCAAAAAGACCGAGTATGAAAACAATAATAATTAATTTCGCCTTCGACAAATCCTTCATCTCAAATTATTACTCATTTTTTCTTTTAAGTTATAAGACACCTGGAAACAATTATGCTAACAGTATAGATATTACGGTATTTCTTTACAAATTGTTCACTCATTTACTGAGAATTAGTTGGTATATAACTGAAAGAATTTCTTAAGAACCTGTTTAGATACGATTTAGTAAACGTTATCTAGAACAATTATTCTTCCAACTCTACTTATTCCAAGAGAAGTTGAGTAATTCCCCTTCTCTCAATTCTGTATTTGTTGTTATAATGAGCGATGGAAAGAATTGCACTTGATATATTATTGTCTTTTGGTCTTCTTTACCTGCTGATAAAATCAGCAGATCTATTGGAAGACACCTTTGTACAAATCGCACAAAAAGCAAGACTGAGTCCTTTCCTGATCGGATTTTTAGTTTTGGCAATCGCTTCTTCATTGCCTGAAATGTCAGTGGCAGTAAACTCTTCTCTTGAGGGTGTACCGGGTATTTCGATAGGCAACCTCTTTGGTGCAACAATTGTAATCCTAAGTTTGATAATAGGATTGAATGCAATAAAGCATAAAAGTATTCCCTTTAAAGGAAGCTATTCTTTTTCTTTTCTTCTACTATCACTTATTCTTATTGGTTTGATGGTTATTCTCACTGCAGATGGAGAACTCGTGCCTACTGATGGATTGATTCTGATAACCAGCTACATTTTGCTCATACTATTTATTGTAAAAAATGTTGTCTCTCATCACAAAACAAAGAAATACAGAAAAAAGCAGAACTGGAAGCTTTATGCCGGAGGTTTGCTTGGTCTTGCAGGACTAATTATTTCTTCGCATCTTCTTGTAGAAAAAACTGTAGGCATCGCCCTTTTCTTTGGAATACCTAATGCAGTTATTGGCTTATTAATGCTTGGTATTGGAACAAACATCCCCGAACTGACACTACTTATTAGAAGTAATACCCTGGAAAAAGAAAAACTTGCCGTCGGAAATTTCATAGGGAGCGCGATGATCAATGTCCCAACACTTGGATTGCTTTCACTTTTGAGTCCTCACAAGATTGAATATTTTCAAGTTCTTGTTCCGGCAATGGCGGTTTTAGCTTTGACCCTGATTGTATTTGCCCTGATAGCTTTTTCCGGAAGAGAAATAACAAGAAAAGAAGGTTTTTTTCTTCTTGGTATTTATGTTCTGTGGATTATATCTGAAGTAATCCTGCTGATTAAAAAGTTCTAGTAAATATTCTTTAGGGACACAAAAAGTCATATTGATTGGGAGGTTTATGAAATTTTCTCACATCTGGAAAAGGATCTGTTACATTTCAAATTCAAAATAAACATTACCTGAGTCTCTATTTGGGTGTTCATAGCATGCATTTGTTCCATTATGAATAGCTTGAATAGATAATTCTCCTGTCTTTGCCCTTTCAGATAAGTCGTGCGCATCCTTCTTTGATAATTTCAACCTTGCATCAAGAGGCGGATAGCCAGGATATACTTCATGGCAAGCTTCCCTTACTCTTTGTTTAAAAAGATCTTGAGTAATTTCAAAATTCGGATCTATAAGTCTTTCATCTCCACCAACTGCCTCAGGAACAAGATACTTTTCCTTATCCAGACCTTCAATCGTCAATGCCTCCACTCCACTATTCATTAACTCTCGAACATTTTCTACAGCTGATACTTTGGGGTGTTCTTTTGTTCCATACAAACGTTCTAGCTCGTTTACAATGTCCATAGGACTATTTCTTTTGTCGCTCATAATTCAGTAATAATTTCTGCCAAAGCTTAGCAATAAGATAAAATAATGGAAAGATTAATAATCAAAATATTTCACTCAACATCCCAACTGGAAGCTATTATAAATCGGGCGGATGGTGGGAAGAATTTTGGAAATCAATATTTACTCAGACTCTAGGGGCAAGGCCCGAAGAGTCAAGATCGATTATACAAATTTGTACACAAACCTATTAATTCTGCTGGAACGTTAGGCTTTGTCCTTTATTCATTTCATTATCAAAATCTGCAATGAAGCCCCACCAATTCTTAAATTGCTTGCCCTGGTAAGTAATAGTATTTCCATAACCCGGCAGGCTTTGCATCCAGAATATGAAAAATCTTCTGCTATCACAATTCCACCTGGAGCAATTCATTGTTGTTGTTTTACCTAAAGAGTCCGGATTCCAGTCCATACAATCGCTTTGAACATAATTCTGATTAGTCCAATCGTAATCATGCCTTCCATTTGGCGGATAATGAGCCCATCCACATCTTCTATTGGAATCCCCTGAATATGATCCATTTGAAGGGTGATACCCCACAAATTTATTCCAAAACAGGTTACTATCTACGAAATTAAATATTGCTTCAAACTGATGCATGTGATCTTCGGTTGCTTCTGAGGTACCACGTCCGTAATTATACTCGTATACTGTGTAGCTCTTCCCACATATAGGCATATCACCTGGATCTCTGTCACTATTACTTATATCTCTGCCATTCTTCCCTGCAAAGTTGGATTCCCATCCGGATTTTCCAATACCTGTATAACTCCAAAGCCACACCTCTTTAACCCCCTGATTTTCAACAAGGTTGCATATCCCGTGATCCTCAAGAATTTTCCTGTAGTCAGTCATGTACACACTTCCATCCCATGGATTAGGCTTTGTAGAAATAGGTACAGCGGCAAGATATTCTTTGGCACTATGTATATTGTAGTCCACTACAATTGGAGCAGAAACATCTTTATATGCCCTATATCTACTGCCCTCTTCCAAAGTAGAAATAAGTTCGCTTTGAGTTGCACTAACTTTTTGTCTTACTTGTGCTAGCGTCATATTGTACTCACCCCAGGAATTATTCAAGATAGTAGTATCAAGTTTCCCCTCCTTTATCGGGAAATATGAAAGCGACAAAACCTTAACTTCGTATTTCACCTTTGTTAATGATGGTGCAGTTGTTGGTGTCGGTGTAGTAGTTGGTTGTCTGATCTCAGCACCCAAAATTTCCACGCTTCCAATTTCGATTGAATTCGAATTGTCATCATACTGAACTAACCAATAAAGCTTGCCTTTACCAAGTTTTTTCACTTCTGATAGGTCAAATATTATCTTATCTTTCGTTATTTCCGGTCCCGGGAAATTCACTTCAGAGCCGTTATCATACTTGAAGGAGGTAAGTGAATCTATCATGGCCTTTATTGGATCTAAACAATCGACTTCCTCATCCTGTTTAAATGAATAATCAACTGATACTTTTCTACTTTTATCATCAATTTTTTGGGATACTGTTGTTGAGAGCTTATTAACTGCTAATTCGCATATGCCGGGAGGAGTAGGTACTGTAAACACTTCTACTTCCTCATTTGTTGTTTCATTTTGTGATACCTGTTGTTCAATCTTCTCTTTATTTTGTTTCCGTTCATTATTCTTATAAATTGCATAAACAGAGATTGCCGTCACAAGGGGAATTAAAACCAGGGCAGATATGATTAAGATAAGAAGCATTTTGTTCTTAAGTATCATTCTTACTTTTTCCTTCAAAATAGAACTCACCATAAAAAGAAATTATAAAGAACCTATTCTTTTAAGATCTCTCAAGGTTAACATTGCAGGCAGTCCCAAATTGGATAACTTGTCAATATCTGATACTGCACATAAGTCCCCTATCTTGTAGTCTAAGCTAAGTTCTTTTAGTGGTCTAGTTAAAGGCTTATGATGCCTTACTATGGCTACCTCAAGGGCGGTTCCCTTGGCATATTGAAGCAATCTTTTGCCAAATTCTATTGCTTGATCCGCAACATTAACAATTTTCCCATTGACCTCATCTTCAATATGTAATAGTTGCTGTAGCAATCCTCTATGTTCTTCACCATAAGATAGCAATACGAGCTCAAGCATACTTGCCATATCCTCGCTAACTCTTGTCTTCTCTCGATTCATATTCCCGCAAAACATTAAATCAATGTACATTTCTTGAAAGTTATTCAATATAATTTCTAAGTATTCTCTGGTGATAAATGGATAAATAAATCTTTCATTTACCTTTTTCCCCATTAAAGTAAGCGACTCCCTTTTCTTTGCACTTATCTCCAAAGCATCTTTCACCGTTTGTTCTTTTGCTCTATCATGCCAATACAAATATTCTTCCTCACCCATTTCAACTGCAGCCATCGTCAAAATCGAATCTAAAACTATCGAGCTGTGTACTGCCAGTATTGCTGCTCTATCCAAATGTGGCTCAACTGTCTCCAGATCCAATACGTTTTCTCTGAGAATTTCTTCTCCTGCATGTAACATCTCCTCCTGAGTAATTGGTGAAGAAGTATCCATTGTTACCACTTGAGCTTCAATATATCTGTCATAAGCATCATGAAAAGCTCCCCTATAAAAAAAGTAATAGCCATTTCCATTCCTCACATAAGAAATATCAATCCTATCATAGCTTTCAGGTTTATTAGCCTAAAATTCTTCACTATGGGTAATACTGCTTAAGCAGCTGTTACCTAAATCCTGCCCTAAATAACGAAGAGTTCCAGGAGGAATTTTTGGTGAATCAGGACATAACCTACATATACCAATAAACATATCTTCTGATAAGCGAATATATCCTTCTCTTGTATGATCTGAACCTAAATGAGAAAACTCCCCCGCCCGTTGATTCATGAATTCACTTATTTCATCAGTATTATTTTGTCTATCAACTTCCGATGGCATTATAATTGGAATTGTATGAGTGATTATAATACAAAACACTGCCATATCAATACATTCCCCCCACTACCTCTAAACATTCAAGCTTTAAACACTTTTATAGTAAAAGCGTTTCCTCACCTTCTTTCATTAAAGATATATTCTATTGATGGAATAACTTGCTACTTCAAAGCTACTTCAAAGCTACTTCAAAAAATAATATAAAGTGCATTACGACAAAAATAACTCACACGCCACTACGCATTTAAAAATGCTCCTAAATTGATAGGTCTTCTAAAAGAAATTATCTTAGATTATTTCTCTCCTTATTCTTTCTCTTTTTATCGAGTACAAGTTTTAACAGGCCAAAACCCGCAAATGCTCCCAACATATTTACAAACAAGTCAATAATAGTATCTTCATAGTAATGTCCAAATTTTGAGCGAAGATTAAGCATTAAACGTACCAGGTATTCAACAAATTCATTAATATTTCCAAGAAACACAATAATTCCAACTACAAATACTATCTGACCGATCAAGTCCAGCTTTATATAGAATCGTCTAATAACAGGAAAGATAAGTATTACAAGAAAAGCACTGAAACCAAAATGTTCGATCCTATTAAGCCAGATCCATGAATAAGGAATCAAATCCCTTTCAATTACAAATTTTATTGCTGTTTCTATAAGTGGATAGAGCAATGCGGTGGCAGTAAATACTTTTTCATATCTGGAAGGAAGACCACTATCAAAACCTTTAATTTTAATGAAAGCAAATATACCGACCCAGCCGACCAACAAAAAGACCATCTGTGGACCAACGAGTATTCCGGTTATAAATAGGAAAAAGAAGTAGAATGGAATAATATATTTACCCATAAAGCATTTTAAAGAGTTAGCTAGGGATCAATCACAGTTTTTCGGTACAAATTTTGTCTAGGTACTTTGTGACAGTAATGATCAGGTTTTGTCGGTAAAACAATCAAGCAGTCCCTTTTGATAATTTGATTATATACGTTTTGTATTGCTTTTTATAGCCTCGGCTTTAAGTATGTCAAGACCCCCAAATTTGGTACAGGTGTTATGAACGAATTTCGTGAAGTTTGCGGAACTTTAGGGTCATCTTGCCACTCTCATAAACCTTAGCCCTCCTTGAAAGAGTTTTGGAACTAATCCTGCATTCCTCTACAGAATATTCGCTATAATAGTTTATGGAAGATATCATTACTGAAGGTTTTAGTAAGTTTTTGAAGAGCCCCTCGCCTCCCCTTTCAATAAACAAATTCGATACTGGTCTCTCAAAAAGTCAAGTATTTAAAGTTGCAGCATTAAGTACTGGCAAAAAGTACATCTGTAAAATCTTTCCCATCAGTTACAAGGAGAGAATTAAAAGATCAACCGACATTGATGATTTGCTCATTCGATATAAGTATCCTGTTCCCAAAACATTATTCCTTGATTTCTGTTTTACTACTGAGTTTAGTTTGTTAATCCAGGAGTACCTGGAAGGAGAGACCTTCTATTATAGAATAATTGATAAGACTGTCTCTAAGAAATTACTTCACAGTATTGCTGGAAATCTTGCTGGACTTCACAAACTACCCAACAAAGAGATATGGCAAAATGAGAATGCTCCATGCAACAACAATTCAGACTGGATATCTGCAGTAAAAAAATGGCGCCCAGACCTAATGTTACTCACAAGACAGGGCATTATAGATTCAAATGCACATAAATATTTTGACAGTAAAATTCAAGAATTAGTTGGCTTAATCTCAAATTCACTTCCGATGTTATGCCCGTTGCATTGGGATTACAATCCTCAGAATATATTGGTAAAGGACACTAATGTAACTGCTGTACTGGATTTTGAAAGTCATCGTATTGGAGACAATCATGCAGAACTGGGGATAATCATGTATTGGTTTAATTTCTATGACATTTCTGAGAACTTCATCACTTTTGTTAAACAATATGAAAAAATTATGAATGTACCAGTAACAATGGAAAAAGTGCGAGGATATTACATTTTTCATTTGTTTTCAGCATATAGTTACCTTATCAAATGCAAATCCGATTCTTCTGCTCTCGCTAAAGTAAAAAGTATGTTACAGAACTCGAAGCAAATAACAAAATGAACAAGAAGGCCTTTATTGATAATGGACCTAGAAATTTTGCGGGGTGGCTGGTGGGAGAAATTTTGGAACTATTTCCCTTGAACTTCTCATTTAGCAAATAAGGGGAGAATCTTTCTAGGGCTAAAAGAGAATCTTGCACCAGGTGACTCATAAATACCCTCACTCGCAAAGTATTTCCAGCAACTCGGAATTACCCCAACCTCTTTCCCTCCCTTGTATAGAACCAAATCAAAATCTTCCTGTTCTGGTATTTCCCCAGTGAATGGGGATCTCTCATCATAATGAGAAATAGACAATTTTCTAAATTCTACTCCCTTAAAGGTGTAACTTCGCGTCCCTTCTTTAACTTTATGAAAACTCATACATAATTCACCAAGAAGGTTAATATATTCCTCTTCTTTCATTTTATGTTGCTCTAAATATAATAAATCTAATTCGTACTCCCTTGACAAAGATCCTGTTGGATTTTCGACCGAAGGAACAACATACACTGATGAATTATGAGGTCCAAATTCTAGTAGAAAAAATCTTTCAAGAATTTCTAGCAACTTGGGATTCTGTTCTTTCAGAAGTAATCTATTATCTTTACTGAGCAAACAAAAAAGAGGTGGCGAAACAGGCTCTAATAGGACTGACCATTTATTTAGTCCTTGGTAGGCGAGGTCAGTAAAGGGGACTACTCTATCCAAGTCCACAGAGTCTTGCTTAGTTGCAAGAGCAATTAGTTCTTCGAACAGAGCAATCCCACCAATTTTATTGATAAATTTTCTTAATTTGGGATTAACCTCATATTCACACAGAATGTCCAAACTCTCTATATGTAAATCTCGTAAGCATACTGGTGTTGGATGATACAGTTCCTTCTGATATGCCCTGTGTTCTTCAAAAAGATTCTCAGGTAATCCATCCTCATGAAGTCGCTCATCATCCCAAGTTAAGTCAGTTTTTTTTCTCTGGATCTTGTCTATCAATTCACTGTACTTGTCAAAATTGGAGACTAACTTGACCAGGTATGGATTGACTTCATTCTCTATAATTGTATCTCTCAAGTGAGAAACATGGATATCTTCGACTAAAGCCTTATTGGATAACGCGATCCGCCCAAGTTCGAAAAGCGAATCTCCAGGTTTAGATGAAGAAACTTCTCCCCACAAAGGACTCACAGCTTTCGTTAAATAGTCTGAATAGGGTTGGAGTAGTCTGAAATCAGCCGTACTTATTTTTATACCTGATTCAGTTTCATTCATTCTGTTTGATCGACATATTCATCAGTAGATTATCAATTCTCAGTAAAATTGAAAAGCTTCTGCTACAACTAAAGGGAAATTTAGGCTTAATGGTGGAAGGAATTTTGGAACGTTGGTTAAACCGTATTCTCTTGAGAGTTGTTCATTAATATTCACAATAATTCTTCAAAATCTATCTTCTCCAAAAGCCTTTTATCAAGATAAATCTGCTTTTTTGGATCTAAATTGTCTGCTGAAGCCCGTATTACTTTAGTTTCAAATTCATTCTGGAAAACCACGTTCTTATTTCGCTTTAAGTAATCTTTAATCTTTGTGTAGAAGAGTCCAATATACTCATAGTCTAACTCAGTCATTTCACCTCTTCCTTTCTCAGCCTTATCTTCAATCTCTGCTACTCTGTGACCTCTATTTATTTTTATATCTCTAAACTCGAACCAGTAATCTGTAAGTGTCACACTAAAGATCACATTCTGATTTTGATTGTCTAAAGCATTAAATGTATAAGAAATAGATCTATTATCTGTACTGAAATCTACATGCCCATAAATCCTCTCTAATTCCCCAACTTCATATACTTTATATGAATCTAATAACTGCATAAATTTTGGTCTCCAGCTAGATAGCCAGTTTTCAAGTTCATTTCTATCATAAAAGAACTGAGATAAATCATTTCTAAAGGCGTTGTCTTCAATCTTGTTTGCTCTAATCTTGACTTTATCTCTAAAATCTAAAAATGTGTCAAAGCTTATATCTTTTGCTTTAAGATATTCCAAATCAGGCATAGTTCCTCGATTCATATACCACATCATATCGTATACATCTCTTGATTTTACATTCGTTAAAATATCACCTATACCTCTGGCATCTCTCTTTAGGAATGCAACAGCCTTACTCGCCATTAGAGTAGAAAGGGGATAAGTTTTAATTGTATAGGCTAACTCCGTGCCTTTACCACCTGGTACAGTATCGTTTACAAATTTATTTGCCGTTTCAAAGTAGTTTACATCTACTTTGACATGAAGTCTTTCAAGCTTTAATTTTTTAAAACCTAGTTCTTTTAACGTGAAGAACTTTATAAATAATGTGCTTGTATTATTCTCTGGTGAGCTTTTGTGCTTTACTTCTATATCAAATGCGTAATTATCCTTAAAATACCTCTTTATTTCCTCGGTAAATTTCTCTAAATCTAATTTCTTATGTGTCTGAAAATCTAAGTCTTCAGACATTCTAGGAAGGTTATATCCTATTCTTAAAACAGTCCCACCATACATTGTCAAATAAGAATAATTTTTGCTTGTGTAAATGAAGTTCAATATATAGTGCTGCAAAATTTCCTTTAAGGCTATTAATATTGAATCTTCCGTTTTACCTTCCTCTTTAAGTTCTTTAAATTTTAGTTTTAATTTATCTATTAACATTTATTTAAAAGAATTAATTAATTTATCTAGCTGATCCTTTTCAAGGTCATGGTAATTTATTCTGAGCTCATTCATTACTGACATAAGTAATCCTTCAGATATTGACCTTTTACTTGTACGATAATATATATAATCAAATATTGCTTTGTAGGGTTCTGCTATTAGGTACGAATATTCATTTCCACCAATCGAAAATCTTACACTCTTATATCCATTAAAAAGTTCATCCTTAATATTTCTGTATTCAAAAATACCGAGTGATTTCTCAAATTTTCTAGGTAGCTTGATAGTAGTAGAAGTAAAATAGTTCAGTGATGCTTCGGAAAGTAGTCCGTAATACTGTAGAGCGGTTTCTCGGCTAATATACGAGGATTTTATCAATATATTGGCAACAAAGAACTTATACTCTAGATTATCTCTATTCTTAAGAAAAAATTCTCTATTAACATAACAATTTCTTTTTAATGAGATGATTTCCTTGCTTTTGATAGATCTCTGAATTAACGTGTTAATACTTGTCTCAGAGATATTGAATTTATCAGCCAAAACCAATAGATCCTGCTTTGTAAAGTAGGGTGTGTTTATAAAATTTGTAAAAAGTGTTTTTCTTCTCATTTCTGACTACTTAAGATAACATACACTTCCGTATTATATTCTAAACAGTCTTTAAATGCAATATTACTAACAGAAGTGTTTTTATATTTGATTTTTTATAAATTCGAACCTCGAATTCTATTAACAGGAGAGCGTTCTGGAAGGTTTGTTATGTTTTATTGCGTCTGGGGTGGCTGGTGGAAGGAATTTTGGTACTATTATATATCCATAGACAGAAATTTTGGATAACTACTGAATATGAGTTTTGATTTCCTAGATTTTATTTCCTCATCCAGCGTTAAGTTTACTATATGAGCTTCAGCAGATTTGTATTTTTCTAAATAATTATACAAAGAGCGCCCTGCGGTGGGTTTTAAGAGTTTCTTATACTTTACTTCGATCGGTATTACCTGTGCTCCCACCCTAAAGATAAAATCAACTTCTGCTCCATCTTTTGTTCTCCAGAAATTGATTGTAGGATCAGTTTTGTAGTATTTATTGATCAAGTGGTTAAATATAAAGTTCTCGAACAATTGTCCTCCATGTAAAGTAAGATCAAAATTACTAAATCTATTGAGTGCATAGTTACTCATTCCAAGGTCAAGAAAGTAGTAAACTGACGATTTAACAAGTTCGCTTCTTGGGTTCGTAAAATACGGTCTGCAGACTTTTATTATGTAAGTCTTTTCTAAATACCACAAATAGTTTTTTATTGTTTTTGAATCGAGAGAGAGAGTAGTACTTAATTCTTCTATATTTATCTGCTTACCTGCCTGACTTGATAGTAAAGTAATTAATTTGCTAAATGATTCTGCTTTTTGAATATTCAGAAGTTGCGTAATGTCCTTCTCTAGATAACTTTTATATATTTCCTGCATTTCCGCACGCTTTGTCTCTAGTCTGTCCGCAAGCATAACGCGTGGATATCCGCCAAACTGCATGTACTCATTAAACAAAGGTTCAAGTCTTGGATCTTTGAGAGAGAAAAAGGAAGCCAATCTATCCGAATACTGATATTGAGTTTTGTAGTCTATAAATTCGAAAAAACTTATCGGCCTCATTTCAAAAATCTTTTTTCTCCCAGTAAGCGATTCCGAAACCTTTTCCTTTAACTCTACACTTCCGGAACCTGTTAAGATAAACTTGTAAGGAAGTTTCATGTCATAAATTCCCTTGAAAAACCTTCCTGCGTCTTCTTTCCGTTGCACTTCATCTATGAATACATATCCCTTATCCTTTCCTATATTGAGTCCAATTTGACTCACAAGCCTTGACTGACTTTCAAGCAAACCAAAATCATCTTCTATATCCAGGTTGAGTGTAAAGACACTTTCCCCTTTGTTCTTCAGTGATTCGGCTATTTTATTTATCAATGTAGTTTTACCAACCTGCCTTGGCCCGACTATGAGAGTTATTTCTGGTGAGGAGAGATGCTCGACTATTTCTTTTTCGATTGCTCTTTTTATTACCATAATCGATAATAACACGAGTATTTATGGAGTGCAAGCGTCTTTTAGGGCGAGTTTCCTGGTAGTGGGGTCACTTATTAGACTCGTTCATGAACCAATCTACTGAGATTACTATAAACGTAAACAATATAAAAAGGCTCATAGAAAGTTCATATATGGAAAACATTGCTCTTCAATTATAGGCTTGTACATTAGAGTATAATTCTATAGTTATTCCACCTTTTCATGACCACACACCTTACAGTAGTGAACAAAGATAAAGGTCTATTTCATTTAGCCGTTCTTCCAGGAAAAAGTTTCCAACCTTATGAATATGTATCTGATTTAATAGACCAACTAAAAGGAGATATTTTCCCTTTATTAGAAAGTCAAATAGGCCTTTTTACTATAGCAAGGAATATTTTTTGTTTTACAGATCACATTGCTTCTCTAATGTATATTCACACAGGGAAAAAACAAACAGAAAGAATAAAAATAGTACTTAATGACTTTATGCCTTACGATAAATATGTAAATTCAAAATACAAAAGGTACAGGAGCTATCTTGTGCAGGTCTATAGGCATGATCTAGTCCATAATGTCCGTCCCCTACCCCATATAATTGATACTATAAGAAAAGGAGCAACTAGGAAAGATAGACAGGAGTCGTGGTTCTTTCAGTCTAATTACTTAAAACACGATGCTCCTAAATCATTAGAGGAACTATCTGAGTACTTCAAAATCGCAAAAAACAGGAAAGGTTATTGCCATTTAAGGTATCATAGGAACGAGATTTTGGTTAATAACTTCTGCTTATTTTTTGATTTAATTAACTATCTACAAGACCTTAAAGAAAAGTTAAGAACTGACAGTAATTTACAGGAGATATTTGCTAACAACTATCAAAAAATAGTAGATAATTACTGGAAGATAAAGGACTATATTCTTGATAAGAACAAGGATGAAGAATGTAAATAGTCCATAACTTATTGTAGAGTAGTAGAACGAAGACGTAATGAAAAATGATTCAAATGAAAACATAACTTCCTCACTAAACGAAATCAAAGAAGAACTTGTTCAACTAAATAAAATATTGGGCAAAATAGAGTTCCAAATTGGGTTTGTTGGTAAAAGAACTCCAACAATAGGAGAAGACCCAGTTGTTCAGCAATTAAGGCGTATAGCAGAATTTCTACTACACGGTAGCGCTGACGGAATGTATACTTACGACACAGAAGAAGACAGGACGAAGCACTTACAATATGAAAAACTCCGAATCGAGCTTAAGGAAATGAAGGAGAATCTAAGAAGGTCAAAGAGAAAGAGTATCCCAAAGTATTACCCCGACATTCCAGCACTTTTACTTCAGAATGAACTAATTAGGGATTTTCCCTCCGATTCCCTAGAAAATAAGCTTCTAAAGGTTATCCTCAAAGACACAGAGTCCATGAAAAAAGAATGGTCATGGGATGAAATCGTTGAGGAATGGGGTGAATCAACAGAAAATATCGATAACAAAGTAGTTTACAGAGCAGGAAAGAGAGTTAATGAGAAAGTTGCTAAGAAAACTGACGTTAAAAAGTTTCTAATTGTAAAAACTAAGACTATTCAGGTAAATCCTTCACTTGTCACGTAACTTTACGTAACTACCCACTCTGTATCCTCAGTATATGCAAACTGAGGATAAGCATTTACAAACTATATACAACAAGGATCAGGTGCCTTTACCTGACAATTGTTCTGTTTGTAAAACCTCTGAAGAACAAGAGCGAGTTCTAAAACTATTTCAGATATTTATTGATATAGACAAAAGACTCAAAAAGACAAAGCAATGAAAATAATAAGTGAAATACAAGTAATTCCAGTGAAACCAAACAATGGCTTAATTGCGTTTTGTAGCTTTGTCTTATTTGAAGCTATTTATTGCAGTTCTGTGGCTATCTTTACCAAGCCCGATAGGGATTACAGGCTTGTTTACCCTACCAAACACATTGGGAACAGGGATATGAATCTTTTTCATCCAATAAACAAACAGACAGGTAGCCTGATTGAGGAGGAAGTAAATAATTACTTAAAAAACGTAATGAACAATGATAGATACAATTTCACTGACAATTGAAGAAAAAGACTTCAAGATTCTAGACCATAATAAGTTTTCACCTTCAACAGAAAACCTATTTGTACCCCCCTTCATTAAAGTCACTGCCAGAGCACCTTTTAAGGCTACAAATAACCCCACGAAGGCAGACAAACAGCAACATGGCTACTTACCCCGTCTAACCATATTTAAAGCTCTTAGAAGAGGTGGTTTTACTATATTCCTCAAGGTTGAGTTCTCCATCCCCAAACTGCTTCATGGAAACAACTTTGATGAAGTAGAAGAATCAGACTTCGGTGAAATATGCTGGAAACTAAAGGATTTACTGTTTATTATGGGAGTAAAGATCGAGGATATACAAATTCTAGCAAATGCAGATGTATCTACTGTCCATTATTCAAAGAATATTGTACTTACAGACTATTCTACGCCCTACTCCATCCTGAAAGAGGTAAGTAAAATAAACGTAAATAGACTATTAGACATGAATAGTACAGACTTCAGAAATGAAGGTCACTCAATTAAATATCACAGTAATGATTTTGAAGTTATTCTATACGACAAGTTAAAAGACCTAAAACAGGCAAAACTATCTGAAAAACGTGCTATAGAGAAGGATAACTACACACAATTGAGTTTATTTGACCAACCACAGTCAAAGAAGCCTTTCGAAGTCCTACGAGTCGAAGTAAGGATAGGAAGCAGAAGAAAGATGAAGCAATTGCTTGAAAAATACTCCTTTAAGAATAAACAGCTCATTTTTACAGACCTCTACAGCAAAAAACTATCTAAGAAGCTACTACTTGCTATAATTAAAGAGATAGAATCTTCTTATCCAAAGCTACTAATGGTTGAAACTGAGACATTTGAAGGAATCTTAACCGAACTGCAACTGAATAATCCAAAGCTTGGCTACAGAAAGTTACTCGTCTATTTTGGAGCAAAAGTAGCACTTGAGGAAATAGGTGTTAGAAAGTTTAGGAAGGTGACAGACAGGTTTGGAAAAACAAGCTGGTATAGACTAAATAAGGAAATGAAACAGCTTGTTGTAAGTAAAACAAAGAGTCCTTTCAAGTCGTTACTAAGTAAATTAAGTAAGTTTGAAAAAGTTAAGTTAAATAAACTTGATATGAATTAACACTGGGTATAATATATCAATAGAATGAAATTATTAACACATATGTCAAACATAGCATTAAAGATAGAAAGGGAGAGAAAAATTCGAGGTCTGACCCAAAAAGACCTGGCTGAACGATCGGGTGTTACCTACTCTACTATTACAAAACTGGAAAGCGGGGTTCAACATAATCCAACTATAGAAACTGTAGTCAGAATTGCAAATGCACTTGATGTAAGAATAGATACACTTATTGAACCTCAACTGGGTTTTGATAACTCAGGTATATTTCCCAACGATATTAAACCTGAGAAGAAAACAGGCAAGTTCAAATTCATAGACCTGTTCGCAGGAATTGGCGGTATAAGAATCGGATTTGAAAAACAGGGGGGTATTTCTGTCTTTTCTTCTGAAATTGACACTTATGCTTGTAAAACTTACGAAGCAAACTTCAAAGAAACTCCTGCAGGTGACATTACAAAGATTGATGAAAAAGATATTCCAGATCATGATATCTTACTTGCAGGATTTCCATGTCAACCTTTTTCAATCGCTGGTGTATCCAAAAAGATAAGCATGGGAGTTAATCATGGATTTCTTGATGGTACAAAGGGAACATTATTCTTTGATATAGCAAGAATTGTAAAAGAAAAGAGACCTAAAATACTTTTTTTAGAGAATGTAAAAAACCTCATGTCTCACGATAAAGGAAATACCTTTAAAGTCATACTTAACACTCTTACTGATTTGAACTACACACCATACTTTCAGGTTTTTGATGGCAAACATTTTGTCCCTCAACATCGAGAAAGAACGATAGTAGTAGCCTTCAATAATGACATTTTTAATAATGAAGAAAATTTCAGTTTCCCTGAAGTACCACTAAATAAGACTAAACTCTCTGATATTCTGGATAAGGATATCGATGAAAAATACACTCTCTCAGACAAGCTATGGGAATATCTTCAAAGCTATGCAAAAAAACATAGAGAAAAGGGCAATGGATTTGGTTTTGGACTCGCTGATTTTAACGGGGTAACTAGAACACTTAGTGCCAGATATTACAAGGATGGTTCAGAAATACTGATTCCACAGGAAGGTAAAAATCCACGAAAATTAACCCCACGGGAATGTGCAAGGCTGCAGGGTTTTCCAGAAAATTTCATCATTCCTGTTTCAGATACTCAAGCCTATAAGCAGTTTGGCAACTCAGTAGTTGTTCCACTAATGGAACATCTGGCAAAATCAGTTATTAAATACTTGTAATGACAGAAAATAATCTTGTAAATAACGCAATAAATCTTGTTAATAAAAGTGATATTGCATTTACCAAGTTCATTACTGCTAACGACACCGTAGCCACAGGGGCTCATCAAAGCGGCTTTTACCTTCATAGAAATTCCTATCCTTTATTCTTCGATAAGGCAGGTGTCAAGGGAAGCAATAAAGATAAATTTGTAAAAATTAAATGGCAAGGAGATTTCGAAACAGAAAGCAGATTCATTTATTATGGGACAGGAACTAGAAATGAATACAGGTTGACAAGATTTGGAAGAAATTTTCCTTTTCTGCAAGAGAATAATATAGGAAATCTTATAGTTATAGGCAGAATTACTGATGATTATTATGAAGCGTTTGTTCTCTCTTCAGATGATGATACAGAAGATTTCTTAAGCGCTTTCGGTTTAAGTCCAAGTGAAACAAATAGGATAATACCAAAGAGTAATGTTATAGATATTGATGCAAAACTTGAAGACTTATTCCAAAGTTATATTGAAACCTTAAAAGTAGATTTTCCTACCTCTACGGAACTTGCCGATAATGCAAGGGGAATTATTATCAAAGCACAAAATATAAATACTCCTGAGATAAAAAAGATGCCAGATAGAGAACTTTTAAGATGGCTGGATACAGAGTATCAATTGTTCAAAGCTATAGAAAATGATAGATATGCGCCTTTAATAAAGAACCCATTCAAAAGTATTGACGATTTCATAAAATCTGCAAATTCAGTTTTACAGAGAAGAAAAAGCAGGGCTGGGAAATCACTTGAACATCATCTATCTAAAATGTTCAATATCTTCGAATTAAAATTTGACGAACAACCAGTGACTGAAGGGAATAAAAAACCTGATTTTATTTTTCCAGATATAGAATCATACAGAAACGGCAGTTTTAAGACAGACAAACTCATATTTCTAGCTGCAAAAACTACCTGTAAAGATAGATGGAGACAGATTCTTAATGAGGCAGACAGAATAAGAGTTAAACATCTGTTCACCTTACAACAGGGTATCTCATCTAATCAATTGAAAGAGATGTACGAAAACGATGTAAAACTGGTTGTCCCTAAAGATTATATTTCTGCTTACCCTAAAGAATATCAAAGAAAGATTTACTCTCTCGGAACTTTCATTAAATACGTTGATTATGTACAGAAATAATGACAGACAAACTGACGAAAACAAGAAGAAGCTGGAACATGTCCAGAATAACAGGCAATGATACAAAGCCAGAAATACTTATTAGAAAAGAACTTCACAGGAAAGGGTTTCGATATAGACTGAAATATAAACTCACTGGTAAACCTGACCTTGTATTTCTGAAGCAGAAGAGTGTGGTTTTTGTTCATGGTTGTTTCTGGCATCAACATGGTTGCAGCAATACTTATAGACCTAAAACTAATAAAAAATTCTGGAATACAAAACTCGATAGCAATATTGCTAGAGATAAAAAAGTAAAGGAAATTCTGGAGTCACAGGGATGGAATACCTTGTATATTTGGGAATGCGAAATTGAAAAGAGTCTGAGTGATTCTGTAGAGAAAATATTAAATTTTTTAAATGAAAAAAGCAATAATTCTGGCTAGAGTATCTACCCCAGAACAACAAAAACAGGGATTGTCAATCGAGGAAATTCAGTTGCCCAAGCTAAGACAGTACGCCATGGACAATAACCTTGAAGTAATAAAGGAGTTTGTTTTTCAGGAAACTGCCAGTCAGAAACTGAGAAAGAAATTCGATGAAATGATTGATTTTATTAAGACTGATAGTGAAATAAAAGCCATCATAGGCTTTCGAGTTGATAGATTAACAAGAAACTACAGGGATGCAGTTGAAATGGACTCTCTAAGAATCGATTTTGATAAAGAACTCCATTTTGTTGATGATAGGCTTGTCCTTACTTCAAAGAGCTTCGGAAGAGATATAGTAGACTGGGATATGAAAGTGTTTCTTGCAAAGCAACATATTAATAGATGTCAGGAAGATACTCATAATACTATACAAAGTAAATTAAGAACTCATGAAGTATATGGTCGAGTACCCTATGGGTATAAGAATTGCAGGGATGAAAATACTAAAAAAGCAGGGGTTATGGTGCTTCCTTTTGAATCTGGGATTGTTAAAAAAATATTTGATTGGTACTCCTCTGGTTCTTACTCTTATTTACAAATATCACAAAAACTTAAGTTAGACATAAATGCAGATATTTACAAAAGTAAAGTTGAAAAAATTCTTAAGAACCCTTTCTATTATGGAATGCGGGAACTAAATGGTGAAATCGGTCCACATAAGTATGCGACATTAGTTACTAAAGATGTCTGGCAAATGTGTGAAAGTGTCAGAAATAGACGATATAAAAATAATCGCAAAGGTAAGTTCGTAGGTAAACATGGTAGCTACAGGGGCTTAATATACTGCAAAGAGTGTGGTTGCAGTATGACCCCTGAATTACACACCAAGAAGCAAAAAAACGGGAACATCCATTCTTATATCTACTATCACTGCACAGGTGCGAGAGGAAAACACGAGGACATCTGGATAGAAGAAAAGAGCCTTACTAAGCAGTTTTCTGAAATATATAAGAAGATGCATATTCCCAAAACTTATTTACAGCATATGGTTGGTACACTCAAAGAAGCACATGAAGGTAAAATCAATTTCAATACCGAAATGTTCGATGAATATAATAACCAGATAAAGAAACTCGAAGGTAGAATAGAAAGGCTCTATATAGATAAGCTTGATGGTAGTATTACTCAGGAAGAATATGACAATTTGCGTAAACGCTTTAGACAGGAACAGCAGGAATTTAAGGATAAATTAGCTCGCTTGGAACAGGCAGATGAAGAATATTATATAAATGCTTCTTATTTACTGGAATTGGCTTCCAAGAGTTTTGAGCTATTTACAGGTTCAGAACCAGAAGAAAAAAGGGAAATTATTCAACTTACACTTCAGAACCTGTCATATAAAGCTGGAAAGATAATCTACACAATGCAAAAGCCTTTTGATAGCATCTTTGAAACGAGTAGCAGTCTAAATTGGGGTGGCTGGTGGGACTCGAACCCACGACACTCGGTTCCACAAACCGAAGCTCTAACCAACTGAGCTACAGCCACCATCTCTAAGAGATCGTCAAGTAGATGGATTTTCTTACTTTCTATTTCCAAAGATCAGAAAACAAAGTGCGCGAGGCGGGACTCGAACCCACAACCTACTGCTTAGAAGGCAGTTGCTCTATCCATTGAGCTACTCACGCTTTATACTCCCATTACTCTCAAAGAACAAGGAGATTTTATCACAAATAGAGCGAATTATTGTAGGTTTCAGCTTCAAAGGAAGTCCCGAAGTAGGATATTCAGATTCAGCAACAGTGCATCATATAAATATTATTTACGAACTACAGAAAGTCTGGTGATATTTTATAGTAAAATACTCGAAGTGTTATACTCAACGAAAAAATCGTAAACTTTTATGCAAAAAAATTAACGTAAATTTTCACGCAAAAAGACTATTGCAAATTTTTACACAAAAGAGACTATCATAAATTTTTATCCAAAAAAACTAATGACAATTAGTACACAAAAAAACTGTCGTAATTTTTACACAAAAGATTCTATTGTAAACCTCTATGCAAAAAAGACTACTACAAAAAAAATTCAAGTATAAAAATACTTCCGTAAAATATTTCCTGAGCGGGGAAAATCCTAAACTTCTCATAATCTCAGGAATACACGGAGACGAATATAAAATAATAGAACTATTGCAATTTTATCTGAAAAACAATTTTACTATACTACCCTCTTTTTTATTTATCCCCACAATAAGCCCAAGTGCACTGACAGCAAAAACAAGAATTAATAAAAATAAAAACGATTTAAATAGACAGTTTTTTGAAGGCACAACCGATAATGAAGCAGTCGTAATTATGAAATTTCTCAAAGATTTTAATCTTAAACTTTGCCTTGATTTTCATGAAGATAAATACATCAATTCTTTTTACTTTTATGACAGCGGATCTTTGAGTGAAGGAGAATTAAAGTTTTTTAAAAACAAATTATCTTCCACAGGCACAAGGCTATACTCAGGAGTGGATGATACAAAGGACAAGTATCTTGGTTATCAACTCAAAGAAGGATATGCTTCACTGAAAGACGAGGTAATCCCCGAAAGAGGATGTTTCTGGGACTGGATATTAGAAAATAAAATTTCTGACAGGATATTAAATTTTGAGATACCAATAAAAGAGGATAAGAAAATTAAAGTATCTATAATAGCCGAGATTCTTAATTTTGCGAAGGATTATCTTTTGTAGTAGTCTTCCAGGTTACCTCCTGTATCCGCATACTCATTTACTTTCTTTTTCTCCTCAAAAGATTGCTTTCAAGACTCTCTTTTCTTCTTCTCATTATGTCTTCTCTATCCCTCCTGCTTAATCCTGAAAGAAAGAAACCCACTTCAGACATACTGAATTTCTCACCAAGAAGATTGTGAATACCCAGCCTATAGACTAGTGCCCCAAATGTAACAAGTACCAGACCCAGAAGTATTCTATCCATCGAATCACCGAAGATTGCAGTCCCCGGAAGACCTGAACAAATTGTCGTAATTGTAACAGTTGCCGGAGAAGGCGGCGGTATATCAGGCGGAACAACAGCTTCTACAGTATTAGTATAAGTTCCGAACTGACTTGCAGCAAAGGTCACCTCATAAGTAAACGTCATCTCTTCCCCCGGATCAAGCGTAAAACCTGCCCCATTATTATTCCATGTGATCTGATGCGTCGAACTATTGAAAGTCCCCCCCTGACTTATATTTGATATCATACTTGTAGTAATTCTGCTATCAAGTGTATCAACAACTTCATTAACAGTTCCCGCAGTATCTCCAATATTTGTCAGAGTAATCGTATAGCCAACAAGTGCTCTCTGAGGCTCATCTATACAGACACTGCCTGCAAGCTTCTCAATTATAAAGAAGGGACCTTCCACTGGTGTATCCGTAACATAAAGTCTCACTGAACAGAGCGTTCCTATCCCACCTGATGTTCTCCCATTGTTATCTGTTACTATTACATCAGCAGCATCTATCAGACCAAGAGGAAGCGCAGCTGTTATCGTGCCGGAAATTGTGTAGTCCGTATAACTCTGACTTGTATTTCCTACTGGATCCACACTCCCGTCACTTGCATTGTACCTGTAATTTGTAACAGATCCTCCGCTTCTCGTTGCAACATCTGTATAAAGTCTTACACTAAAGTCCTCCCCTCTAACTACGGCAAACACCCTGCTCCCGTCTTCTGTCTGACTATCATCAAGTCTTTCACAATATGCATCACCACCCGGTGGAGGTGAGGGAGGAATAGTCGGTGGTGGAACCGGACCAGAAGGAACTACAGATGGTGAAGGAGAGGTTGAAGGTACAACTTCAGCAGGGACAGATATACCACAGGAATCATTTCCAGGATCGTCATAGCAAACAACATTACCTGTCAGTCCTCCAGCCTGACCTAATGTGCTATTTACCTGGCAAAAACAATTCTTTGTTCCCTGACATCCCACAAATGCTCCTTTGCTTGGTTCCCCTTCGCTATATCGAGAAAGATTATCACAAGGAATTCCCGGCTGTATTGTTGGAGCACAAGCATCAGTACCCACACATTCACTCCAACCTGTTACATAACATATCTGTTGCTGTTTCGACGAGTTGCACCCAGAGCCGCAGGCAGTCCTAGTACCCAGCACACAAGCAGAATTTTCAGGTTGAAAACCTGATATAACCCCAGGAACTCCCAAAATACAGATAATGTCCCAGTTTCCATTGACTACATCAGCAGATTTTGGCAGATTTGTATAACCTGCCGGACAAACTCCATCGGCATCTCCAGTAATATTTAGAACACAAACACCATTTTTACATGTTGGAGCAGCTGCTGGACACTGACTGTTTGAACTACAAGCTATCACAGTTCCCGTTTGTGTTCCTCCATCTTCACCCCCCGGTGTCCCCGGAGTTCCAGGACAATCTGAAGGACATGTTGCCGCACTTTCTGTACTACCACATACTCCATCCCCACATCTAGGAGTAGGCTCCTGACCTCCAGAACCGATACATACACCATTTGTGCATTCCACTGTACAACTCGACAAATCCAAACCAATACAGCAGTCACTTTTTTTACTACAGGTAGAAGTACAGCCAACTCCACATACTCCGTCTTTACAGCAACCAGTGCCACAATCCGTATTGTTGCTACAATATATTGTCTGATTTAACGAACAAGGATCTTTTGCAGGATAATCAGTACCACAAAATCCCGGTACAATCTGTCCATTTACTATCTGAAAATTGCACGAATAATACCTACACGATTCTCCTCCACTACTGCTGCTACTACTACTGCTGCTGCTACTACTACTAGGGCTACCACAGGGTTGACCTGTATTCTGCCAGGAACGATTATTGCAATAATACTTTACTCCCTGATCCGTATTGCAATGTGTGCTTCCACATGCAGCCCATCCATCGCATAAACAACTGCCCTGATGATTCCTGCAGGCATCCCATGCCCTGGCACTGCAATCACTCCAATCTGGATAATTTGTATCCTCCCCATAACACCAACCATCCGGACAACAACCAGCACCACATGTCTGAGCTTTACCGGCTCCAGGAGCCAGACTCGTCCTCATACTATGTCCTATTATTGCCATGGAAACCCCCAAAAACAATATCACTATCTGTGCTGCAATAATTCTACCTTTTTTCACCTATCTGTTTATAAAATTTATACTTTTTACTATCTCATCCATCTCATTAATAATACTTATGACCATTTCACTCTTTACATAAACCTTATCCTTCATATAATCAACAAACTCATAATATATATAGTATTTATTATCATTAACCTTAATTCCTAATATGTCTTTGCTAGATATTGCATTATTCGTACCAGTTAACACATCATTGCTTTCTAATTTATCGGTGAAACGTACTTCTCTAATAAAATCTTTTTTCTCATCTGTATAAACTGTAATCTTTTGGTATGTTTCTTCTCCTATTATGATATCCTGAAGATCGTAGTATTCTATTGATCCTCCAGAAATTATTTCCTGATTACATGTTATCACCAAACTATAATCACCCCTCGCAAGTATTAATTTTGTTTTATTCTCATATTGTGGAGTCCATAGTTTATTTTTTAACAGAGAGACATTGCACTCTTCAAAATCAAACTTCTCTGGCTCACCAGAGTTTTCCTCTTCAATAGGATTTGTATTTGCAATAGTTGCAGAATCAGGCAATGTCAGAAATGTCCATCCAACATATCCAACAACAATTACAATAGCAATAGAAAGAATTACGATAACTACATCTGCAAATTTCATAAAGCTAAAAGAATAATAAGCACAAATAGTATAGATATAACTAAATAATTTTTCAATCAGCCAAATAATTCAACCACATTTCTACAACGTTTCGGTATTATTAAAGAATAAAAAAGGACTATAGTTTATCTAAGATAAAGACTGAATTAAAAAAACGGATCCTGCTAGAATAATTATCAAACCAATATAGCGAAGCTCATTTAATATATTTTTATACTTTCCTCTTTTTATCACAGTGACAGAGTCATATTTATATTTTTGTTTGTATAAAGCTTTGGTCGAAACAATACCTCCAATACCTATAAACAACCAAAAAAGAATATAAAGTGGAGCAGGAAGCTCCACAAAAATACCGAAAATAATAATCATCAAAACTCCAGTGAAAGAACCAGCCAGAATCGCAATTTGTTCGAAGTCTGTTTTCAATGCCCTGATTGCTCTGACCGAATAGTATGCAAACAGAGAAACCAATAGAACCAAACCCACTACCCCCAAAAGACCATAACTGACAAAGATCCTGGGAACGAAGGCTTCGGAAGGCTCAGTAAGACCAACTCCAAATAGCAATTCTTTTATTCCAGAAAGACTTATCTTCACAGAATTAAAATTACTCTTAAATTTTTCAAAATAAACTAGAGTGTAAAATTCAACAGTATTCACTGTACTCCCAATAAAAAGGTACAAATAGACAGGAACAAACAGAAGAATTTTCCAATTTCTTTTTAAAAAAGTACTAAAAACAACTCCCTTATTCTTAAATAAACCCTTCAAATCCTTACATAATGAAACAAGATAAGTAAATACATAATCACTTCTCAGCCCAAGAAAAATTATCGTGGAAATAAAAATAGATATGAATAGCGAAAGAGAAATATAGTACGAATTGAAATTAACAATCAATATCGCAGCAGCTGTTACTACAAAAGAAATAGTTTTTAAAATCGCACTTTTCGAAGATAGAAAGATAAGAAAAAATAAAGGAAACAGAAAGAGGACATAATTCGCATTCTGACCCAACTCTATCCCCTGAAGTGAGTACCCCACAATATTGAGTGAAGATAACAAAAATGGAATAATTGTAAAAAACAAAATACTCCTCAAGGAGATAAAAGTTGAAGTTATTGTCTGGGAAACAAGCAGGTAGTAGAGAAGTAATAATGCAAAATTACTGACCCCACTGAAAATCTTAACTCCTTCTACCCCAAAGACTGAACTGCTTTGGGAACTTGAGAGCAATATTGAAATCACAACAGCCGCAACAAAGACAAGAACGGCAACATCAAAAGCTGTTTTAGGATAATGACCAATTCCTCCAATAATAAATCTCACAAGCTGCACAGCAAACAAAACCACTACAAATGTGTAAAGATTTGAAAGAGTTGATTGCTCATTTATTATGCTGAATGCATAATTCTGAGTCCCAAAAAGTTTCAAAAAGAATAAAAAAGAGGCAACCCACACGATCCAGTCAAGAATCGGAAAAAGTGCCGCCAACCCCTCCCTATTAAAGTTGGGATAAATAACATTGAAACTAAAACAATCTGATTTACTCAACTTTATGTCAAAAGTTTTTTTCATCCCTTTGCAAGTATTTATGCGTTAAGTTAAAATCCATTCTAGTTTAATCAAGTATCCTTTGCAACGAATGGAGACAAAGATATTAGATGGGAAAGCTCTTTCTGAAGCAATTTTTAAGGAATTAAAAGTTGAACTTTCAGAGAACAATTACAAACCTCATCTTGACATTATCATTATTGGGAATGTCAAAAGCAGTCATCTCTACGTTGACTTGAAAAAGAAGAAGGGTGAAGAAATCGGGGTACCTGTTAAAGTCCATAGATTCCCACAGATCAAGACAAGTCAGTTGTTCATGCTTATCAATAACCTTAATAAGGATAACAAGACAACAGGCTACATTATCCAAATGCCAATACCCAAAGAATCACTTGAGTTGGATACTCTAAAAGATGTCAGACCAGTTGATTTCAAAAAAGATAGCTCAGTCAAGAAAGATAATCTTTACTGGATGACAATAAAAGAAATTTTTTCAAAAATTGATCCAGGCAAAGACGCTGATGGTCTTTCCTCTGCTACCCTAGGAATGGTTTTTCACGATTCTCCAAAGTCCTTGCTTTCGGCAACACCCAAAGCCGTACTTGCTTCTTTGGAAGAGATTTTTCAAACAAAGAATTTAAAGAAAGCCCTTTGCGGTAAAAACATTACAATAGTAAACAGATCAGATATTGTCGGGAAACCTCTAGCTGCCGCATTGATAAATCTTGATGCAACCATAACTGTCGCTCACTCAAAAACGAGAGATATTAAGAAGGTTACGGAAGGAGCAGACATTGTTATTTCCGGAACGGGAGTACAGAAATTCCTAAAAGGAGATATGATAAAAAAGGGAGCAATTGTAATCGATATAGGAATAAACAAAACAGCTGAAGGAGTTGCTGGTGATATTGAGAAGGAATCAGTTATAGGAAAAGCCAGTTGGCTCACTCCAGTCCCTGGCGGAATCGGACCACTCACAGTCGCAATGCTTTTCAAAAATTTGCTAACATTGGAAAAAAGCAGGGAAAGCTGGAGACCAAAAGTATGAAAAAACAAACTTATACATTTATGTTTTTAAATTCATTACCCCAATGAAACTGAAACAAAGTGACCCGCAGGTTTTTAAAATAATAAAAAAAGAGGAAAGAAGACAGCAAAGCAAACTTTCCATGATACCTTCCGAAAATTTCTTCTCTATAGCTGTAAGAGAAGCAGTCGGTTCAGTTTTTATGCACAAGTACGCCGAGGGAAATATAAATGCACGCTATTATGAAGGAAATCAGCATGTGGACGAACTTGAATCTCTTGCCATCAATAGAATTAAAAAACTATTCAAACTGCCGGGAGACTGGGATGTAAATGTTCAAGCTCTTGCTGGGAGCAATGCAAACCTTTCAGTTTATCTCGCAGTTTTGAGTCCCGGCGATACCATGATGGGGATGTACCTTCCCGATGGAGGACATCTTTCTCACGGGTGGTCTTATGATACAGACAAAAAACCTGACCCGGATAATCCAGTGTATCTTGGAGGTAAGAAAAAAGTAAATATCACCTCAAAAATTTTTAAGACTGTACAATACAAGACGAATCCTGAAACACAAGTTTTTGATTATAAAGAAATAGAAAAAATCGCAAACAAATATAAGCCCAATCTAATAATTACCGGGGGGACTGCTTATCCTCGGGAGATAGATTACAAGAGAATGAAAACAATTGCAAAAAAAGTTGGAGCACTCTACATGGCAGATATCGCTCACGAGGCAGGGTTAATCGCGGCAGGAGTAAATAGATCTCCAGTAGGAATTGCCGATATCGTAACGATGACAACTCATAAGACTTTGAGGTCTGGAAGAGGAGCGATAATTCTTGCACATAAAGACATTATTAAAAAAATAAATAGAGCGGTTCTGCCAGGCCTTCAAGGAGGACCATTCAACAACAACATTGCAGGAATTACTGTTGGGATCGGGGAAGCGCTGAAACCTTCCTTTAAAATGTACGCAAAACAGGTAGTGAAAAATGCTAAGTACATGGCAGGAGAATTAAAAAAATACGGATTTGAGCTGGTGTCTGGAGGAACAGACAAACACCTTATTCTAATCAATCTTACTGGTAAAGGAATTTTTGGAAAATATCTTGCCCGTGCCCTGGACATTGCCGGAATTGTTGCAAATATGAACACAATCCCAGGTGAACAAAGATCGCCAGCTGATCCTTCCGGGCTGAGACTTGGCACCCCTACCCTCACGACGAGAGGAATGAAAGAAAAAGAAATGAAAATAATTGCAGGATGGATAGCTGAGGTAACAGAGATAGCAAAGAAGTATACCCAGCTCGATTTTGAGAAATTCCAGCAGAAAGTAAAAAATGATGGAAGAATAAAAGAGATTTGCAGAGGGGTCATATCACTCTGTCGTCACTTCCCCTTTAAAGATTAATCAAACAAATGAATCAAATTGTATATTAATCCAAGATAATAATAAGTATAATCAGCGATTTTAGGATTAGTATACTATTCCGCCTCCTCAAACCACCATTCGTTCCAAACCCACTCAGTAGTTTTTACTGGCCTGATAAAACCATCTCTATCATAATCTTCATAAGTCCCCTCGCTGACTTTGAGAAAATTTTCTTGCCCGTTATTTACTATTTCCATATCATAAATTGGCTCAGGCAAAGTTGAGGATCCCCACAAAAGGTGGAAGACTTTTTGCTCTTTAAGGTACTCATAAAGATACAAATGATAGGATTTTAGTGGATCTCTTCTGGCTTTTGCGTAAGGTCTATTCTTGCCATAATCCCCAACTCTCCAAAAACCGAAACAAAGCTCATCTTTGCCATCATTATTGATATCCCCAATCTCAAAATCATTTACCTTCTGCTCACTTGACGAAGAAAATATTCTCACCCCTTCCGACTCAACATATAAACGACCCGCCTCCATTATCACTTTTTCTACAACACCATCAGAGTCGAAATCGTAGACCTGGGATTTACTTGGCCAGGAGCCAAAAAGCGACCCGGTAAGTTTTGGGAGGAACAGGGCAAGAAACGACAAAACACCGATCATCGTAATCAGGATTATCGGAACCAGCCACTTTCTCATTTATCTGTTCTATTTATTCAGATTATTCAGACATTTCAGCAACCTCATTCAACTTTTTCATTTATCTGTTCAATCTATTCAGTTATTAATGATTTCTGCCATTTCTTCATTTCAGGAGCTTTGCCGTCCTCAAGTATTTCCCTCCATTTCTCATCAGTAAGCCTGTCACTTGCCGGATGTACAAATTCATACTGAGAGTACACACCTCCTTTTGTAATTCTTAAACTGCCATCCACCGGAACAATCACATAGATGTTGTAGATGTATCCAGTTGCTTCCTCCAACACACTACCACCTGAATCACTGGCGACGTCCGCGACAAGCATGGCAGGATTGTCAGTGACTGCTGTCCACTTGTCAGAAGACGGATTAAGGGTTGACATAAACATGTCTTCCAAAAATCCTCCCACATTCCTAATAAAATGATATTCCTCATTTGTCAATTCCGTTTCTTCAAGTTCCTTCACCGAAATGTTCAACAGATTATCCAGAACATACTCCATTTCTGAGAGACTACAATAAATCCTTTTCTTATAGTCATCGTTATATGAGCAAGTCCCATAGCTGTCTTCATCTATCTGAAGACGTGTAACAAGACCTCTCTTCTCCAACCCGTCCTTTGTCATCCCGGTTAGAGCTAGCAATCTTCCCCATACATCAATATTTGGCTCAACATAGCCCCGGTCATCAGGAGCACTCACCGGTCCTGCATCTCCCATCTCAGCATAAGCTTGTTTGCTGTAGAGGATGGTATCGTGCTTCAGCTCAGTCCAGCTTCCTACATAAGTATTCAATTCTTTCTTTTCCCATTTAGTTGAATTCATAAACTGAGGATAACCCTCATTTATCGATCCGACAAAACCATTTAATGTGTACATCCAGCTCCAGTAAAGATTTTGCGTCCACTGATCCTGAGGATAGGCAACAATCTTTTCATTCAATTTCTTCAATTGCGATTCATAATTCGGATAAGTATAAAAATCAGTATCACTCTTAATAATATCCCTCGCTGTTTCATCACCCATTGCAGCTGGAATTTCAATTGAGCTGGGAAGCATTTTCCTCTCACCGGTTTCCTTTTCCTCAACATCCCGATACATAAGTCTTTGAAATATCATCGCATCGACAGTAAATCTCTGTCCGAAAAAACGGAAGCCTTTTATTTCTTTGTCCCTGTCCGGTTGAATACTTGCATCAAATATTGGGATAGAATTTATCTGAGGAGGTTCAAGCTTTTTTGCTTCCTCCCAAAGCTTATCCAAATCTTCAGCAGTTGCCTCTGATATTTTCCTTCCTCCAAGATTATCCTTATAAATCTTTTCATATTCATAGTACGTCAAATCATCCGCTTTCCCTACAAAGAAATTTACAACAGAGAAGATGCTTTCCCAGATTTTGAATTCAGATTCATTGTCTTTCAATCCCTCCACAATCAAAAATGCAGACATTGTTGTTGATTTATCTTTTGTTAAGAAAGTCATCCTTCCAAACCACATCATGCCATTGAAATATCTCTTAAGATCTTCGGATTTTGTATAGTGACCACGCGGGATATACTGCGTGTAATCCTCTTTTAGATTGTTCAGTAAATCCGGATTACTGAACCCTATTGCCATAACCTCAGAAATTTCTGCAGTTTCGGTATGCTCCGTTATCATCTCAAGCTCTTTATTGACTTCTGTAGCAACCTCGGCAGGTATTTTAAATTCGGGATTCAACAGTTTTGCACCCACAGAAAAGAAAGCGACATTTCTTCTTGCTGCGTCCTTCAATTCTCCCGCATCAAAACTGTTGTACTGCTCTAAAGACTTTTGGACAGCATTCTCTGAAAGTTTGACTGAGTTCTCATACAGATACTCTTCCTCCAAATTTTTTAAACTGGAGTCAAATATCAAATGATATGTGTGCAAAATCGCATCCGTAGTCACAAAGTTTGGCACAAAGTCATATCTGTTTTGCTCATAAACACTGAAGAATTCTTTATTTTTCCCCGGAGTAATAATGAAATTATCTCTAGCAAGTTCAATTTTCAAATTCGAAGTCAGCTCTTTGTTTAAAACCGCCTTATAATTTCCTGCCGGATCATCCTTTTTGTTATAGAAAACATTCGACAAATCTTCCTTTACTTCGTAATTTTTTACGTTGGGAGTTACATCAATATCGGGTAGATTATAATCCCCAAACTTTAAATAACTCACATCCAACACCCCGGGTGTTTCCTGTGTGTCTGAGATACTACTTTGTTCTGCCTCACCCTTAATGAAAAAGTAATATATGGCAAAAACAAGTCCGGCTGAAAACACAAGAATTAATAATACAGCGGGAAGAACAGATTTACTTTTGGATTTTTTTATTGGGTCAGGTATTTTTTCTGGTGTGGCCATAAGTGAAGTATAAAAATTAATCAGAGAATAAATACAAGATACCCTATTCCTCCACTAAAAAGAAGAGAGTTTATTTGAATTTATTGAATTTGCTTGTGTTTATTTGCATCCGAAGATGATTTTCTTATGGTATAGACATTAGATTATAGTATGACGTGGGGCGGGTTGGTTTGATAGTTGACAAAAAATTTCTGGTGAACTCGCGGGTTATACTGAGACTCTACAGGCTTCGCCCGTAGATTTAAGATCGATTATACTAAAAAGAAACAATAAAATTCCTCCTCATATAAAAATCAACAATTTCGAAAACCTGCGAAAGGATCTTTCAAATTGAACTTTCCTGCATCAAATGGGCATACTCCATTCTCTCTACGAACAAGCCAGTCCCCCCTATTTTCTGGAAGTCTGATTTCATGATCCAAAGAATTCGCAGGTGGATAAAGTGACGAAGTATTTTTCCAGACTTGCACCAGAAAGATGTAACCCATCATAGTTACAATAAAAATTATCACGACCCATGTCCAATCATTTTCTAAAAGTTTTTTAATTGCTCTATGCTTCTTCATATTCCATGTCATTTTTTAAAGTCGGCAAAAGAGTCATTCCAAGTCCAATACCAAAAATCGCACCTGTGGTAGCTCTCACAAAATTAGTACTTGTATAAAACGGCTCCTCACTTTCATAACCTAAAACGGTAGCAATTGTTTGAATTCCCCCATCAAGAGCAATAGGAATAATAAATGGAATAATCCAGTACCATTTGAGTCCCTTTGTTTTTCTAAACTTAACAAGTAATGCTACCAGCAGAAAAGCACCCCATATTGCTGTATCACGAGTGCACCAGGCGCACTGATGATCGTAGACATGCAATGATCTCCACGCTATTTGATGACAAAAAAAGGAGTAAATTCTATATACTATTTTCGCTGGATCATGCCATCCGAAATGTAGAAAAATCGGAGCAAGCCAGGGAACTACATTGAGAAGTAGAATGATAAATAAAAATATATTGTAAGCGTTTTTCTGGAGAAATTTCATAGGCACTCCGTATGACCATAAGTCGAAGTTAATTGACTGATTCTACCATAATTATTCCATTATACTATATTTTTAATCTTCATCTGCACTCTTCTCTGTTCATTCCACTCATCCAGCTCAATGGTACTGCAAAGCGATATTTCATCTCCAACTTCGATATTTTTAAACTTCTCTGACATAAAGAAACCTATGCCGACAAGCCTTTTGCCATCCTGCTCAACTACAGCTCGTGTATGAGCGCCATCCTTCCCAACTTCCATCTTCTCAACCAATCGGACATTTTCCAGCAGAAATGACGGAGTAATATTTTCAAACCCGAAAGGCTTAAACTTCTCAAGCCACTCAGCAAGTTCAATCGTAATATCGGAAAGGTCTAAGCTCATATCAACATTTACCGAACCTGCCACGTCTTCTTCCGTCAGAGTCTCCTCCGCATATTTTTCAAGATTCTCAATAAATAATTCTAAATGCTCAGGTTTCAAAGAAAATCCTGCAGCCTGTGAGTGCCCGCCAAACCTTTCCAAAATATGGGAGTAATTTCCTATTGCTTCCACAATATTTAGAGCACTTGTACTTCTGGCAGATCCTTTCACTTCTTCTCTGTTTTTTGTAGCAACAATCACAGGTCTGCTATATTTCTCGGTAAGCTTTCCGGCAACGAGACCAACTACCCCTTCTGGCCATTCCACGCCCCACACAAAATACAATTTTTTCTCTTTTCCTTTTGCGAGAATCTGCTCTTCAGCTTTGGCAATCAACTCTTGAGTTATCTCCTGTCTTTTAAGATTCAATTTTGAGAGTTTTTCCGCATATTCTCTTGCTTTCTCTGTATCAGTCGTTGTAAGCAGACGGAGAGCATCCATTGCATGTTCAATTCTTCCTGCCGCATTTATTCTTGGTCCAATTACAAAACCTAAATGATATGCTTCAATTTTTTGAAGGTCTATCCCTGCCTCAAGCATAAGAATTCTAAGTCCTATAATATCTGTATCTTTGAGTTTTTCAAGCCCAAATTTTACAATTGCTCTATTTTCTCCAACAAGGGGCATAACATCACAGGATGTCGCAAGTGCAACAAGCTCAAGATATTTATCATTTTTCAAAACACTTTTTCCAAGATTACTCGAAATTGCACACACCAATTTCCAGGCAACTGCAGTTCCGCAAAGCTCTTTAAACTTATATTTACTCTTTGGATGGCTCGGATGTATTACTGCAATTGCTCCTTCTGAAACAACACTATTGCCTTTCTTGTCCTGAAGCAGGGTATGATGATCTGTAATAATGAATTCCAATCCTTTTCCCTTTTTAAATTTCCTCACCAGCTCTATATCTTTCACTCCGCAATCGACAGAAATGATAAGTTGTCCACCATTTTCCACAATCTGGTTAATGCTCGAATCTGTCATACCATAACCTTCCTCAAAACGGCTGGGGATGTAAGGAAGGACATCAGCCTTTAGTTCGCGATAAAGATAATCCCAGATCAGCGAAGTTGCACAAACTCCATCGACATCATAATCACCGTGAATAAAAATTTTCTTTTTTTCCCTGACCGCTTTCAAAATAGCTTCTACCGCCCTGTCCATTCCGTAAAGCAAAAAAGGATCACCAAATTCTTTCTTTGGATCGAAAAATACTTTTGCACTTTGCTCATTCTCAATTCCTCTATTGAACAAAAGTTGCCTTATAATCTCTGGATACATCGAGAGATTCTTCGATACATTTGAAGAAATTTCTGGAGCAAGATTAATCTGCATTATTTTTTATTGTAATATTTGCCTCCTGAACATATATGGGTTTCAACTCAAAAACCGAATCAGGTCTTTTCTTCTTCAACGCCGCTCGACCTATAAATTCTGCGTTCACCAGATTCTCATCAGAAATATTTGAGACAATATCTTTTCCCAGCTTCCCAGCTATAAAACTCTCGTTTTCTTTCGCTCCGTTCCCGAAGAGTTTTGTTTTGTTTACCTTCGGTTCGTCCAGGGTCTTCGGTTCATTCAAAGCCTTCGCTTCATCCAACGTCTTCGGTTCATTCAAAACCTCCAGGTCAACTAAGGCCTTTTCAATATTATTGACTTTTATTTTGTCACCGATTTTGTAATAGACCCTCCTGTTCTTTGCATCAAGTAAAAATATTCCGTCTTTTATCCCCTTTTCGTCAAAGGCCTCAAAAATATCAACGCCGACAAGTCTTATTCCGCTAAATTGACAAAGCCCTTTCGCAAAAGCGACTCCCGCCCGAAGACCGGTGTAAGAACCCGGTCCGAGACAGACTGCCAGAGTCTGAATGGAATCAAAAGTGATTCCATTCTTTTTTATCAGATCCTTTGTCATTTCACCAAGAAGTTTTTCACTTTTTCCCTTCACCTCAATAACCCTTTCATCAACAAGACCTCCTTTCTCATTAAAAAGCGCTACAGAATTGGGGAACTCTGCTGTTTGTATTGCGAGCAAGTATTTAATATTAAGGATCATAAAAAATAATTTACAATTTGTTTTTCAGGCTCTCCATAAGACCAATATATTTCTCACCTTTGCCAATTATTTCAACTTCTCTTTTCTGATAATCCTTTATGTTAAATCTTATCTGTAAATAAGACCCTATCTTGCTCTCACAACCATTCTCCCCCAAGAGATCCGCCCACTCTATTACCACGACTCCGCTTGTATCATTCAAAGCCTCACTAATTCCTATCTCCTCCATAGTAATGGATTTTTTCTTGAGCTGATCTTCCAGCCTGTAAAGGTCGAAATGATAAATGCCCAGCTTTTCGCCCTCATATTTCTGGAACAATACAAAAGTAGGACTTTTTACTGTTTCACTTACACCAAGATGTTTTGCCAGAAATTTAACAAAAAGTGTTTTTCCTGCACCCAATTCTCCTTCAAGAAATATCACTTCCCCGCCATCGAGTTTTGAAGCCAACTGACCAGCGAGCTCCTCTGTTTCCTTAATACTTGAAAAAGAAAGTATGATCATTTCTCTTCTTTCTTAGCTTTGATTCTTGAGTCTACTACCCTCAATCTTCCTATCACAAGCACTGTTACAACAGTCAAAACAATAGCGTAAATTAAAAGTCCAACAAGCTCACCGAAGTCTTTGAACCAACTCGCAATGTATACTTCAGCAAATTTTTTTATCACCTGATTCCATGCAAGACCTGCAACAAGAGTAAGAGAAGAAATAATAAGTTTCAGGGTGGTTGTTGCAGTTTCTTTCGCTTCAGCAACTGCATCGAAAGGCTGTTTTGCAGCAGCAGTTTGTTTTTTTGTTTTCACTTTTGCTTCTGTTATTGGTTTTACTTCCATTGCCATAAAAAATATTAATAATTTAATCTTCAGCATTTAACCATTTTACAAATACAATTCCCCCTACCACTACCACAGCCAAAATAACTGAACCAATTCCAAGATACTTCAGTACTTCCTGTGTCTGATAACTCCTCTTTGCTGCAAGATATTCATCACTGAGTGGTAATACTTCAAGTGTATTCCCGACAGGAACTGTATAACTTGTTGAGCTTACATAATTTACATCTGCACCAAAAATCTGAACCTTTGCCTTTACTTCAAATCTTCCTGCACTATGAACGAGGAAATTTGTCTGAATAACTCTCGGAGTACCAACTTTAACTGTTGTAAAAAATGAACTTTCTCCAATAATTTCCATTTCTTTTGGAACTTCCCATGTGACCTGTACTCTGTCTGAGTCTTTTGTTGAAACAATAGAAAGGGCAAGGGGAATCTCTTTTGTTTTCGGATCCTGAGTAAGCTGTTTTATACTCAAAGAAAGTGTCGTTTCTCCTCCCACCGATATGGTCTCCTGTTCTTTAGCTTTTAGCCTCAAGTTTCCAGAAAAAAGCCATATAATCATAATACTTAACAGTATTACTAATAAAGTTATTGTAGTAAGAAGTCTAAAATTTTTATGCATTTACTCTAATATGCTTTTTAAAATTTCTTCTGTTAATTTCGGGTTTGCCCTTCCTTTCGTCTCCCTCATAACTTGCCCGACAAGATATTTTAACGCATTTTCATTTTTGTTTTTATAATCACTGACAACTTTCGGATTTTTCTCTATTATTCTACTTGCTACTTCCTCAATTTCCTCTTTATCGCCTATCTGTCCGAGATTTCTTTCTTTTACAATTATCTCAGGATCTTTTCCTGTATCAAAGCTTTCTTCAAGTATTTGTTTACCTGTCGTACCTGAGATTATGCCGGAAGAGACCATTTCTGAAATTTTCGAAATATGAACAGGTTTTATTTTCAATTTTTTCAAACTGACTTTTTTTGCCGTCATAAGTTTTTTCAGGTCTCCAATTATCCAGCTTGCAATATCAATCGCCTGTTCTTTCTTTTTCCCTTCAGATGCCATCTCATACCAATCAGCAAAGTCCTTTGTACTGATCAGTACCTCAGCCATTCCCCCATCAAGTCCATATTCTTCCTCAAATCTCATTTTCTTTTCGTGAGGAAGTTCAGGGATTGTTTTTCTAATTTCAGAAATATAATTATCACTAAATTCAAGTGGTGGAATGTCCGGCTCGGGAAAGTATCTGTAATCATCAGAGTCTTCTTTCACTCTCTGAGACACAGTCTCTCCAGTCATGTCTTTCAATCCTCTGGTTTCCTGGTCAGGTATTTCTCCCTCGTCCAAAATCTTTGTCTGTCTTTCTACTTCCCTAATAATTACTTTTTCGAGAACACTAATTGATCCAATATTTTTTACTTCCACTTTATATGAGGGCAATTGCTTCTCTCCTTGTTTTCTCAAACTCATATTCAGTTCAAATCTCATCTGGCCTTTTTCCATGTCAGCATCGCTTACATCAAGATAGCGAACTATTTGCCTCATTCTTTTGGCAAATTTTATAACTTCTTCAATCGATTCAAAATCGGTCTTTGTTACTATTTCAGTAAGAGGTACACCTGACTTGTTAAAATCGATCAGCAAATTTTCCCCTTCATTAATTGTCTTCGCTGTATCTTCTTCCTGATGAACCCTTTTTATCCTGATCCTTTTGCTGTCATCTCTGACCTCAATTTCCACCCAGCCATCGTAACCTATTGGAAGGTCATACTGCGAAATCTGATAGCCCTTTGGTAGGTCATGGAAAAAATAATTCTTTCTGTCAAATTTACTCTTTTTGTTAATAGAACAATTGAGTGCAAGAGCAAGTTTGAGAGTATGTTCAATCGCTTTTTCATTTGGTACGGGAAGAGCTCCAGGCAAACCCAAACAGACTGGACAAGTCCTGGTATTCGGCTCACTTCCAAAATAGTTTGAGGAACAACCGCAGAACATTTTCGATTTTGTCTTAGTCTGAAGATGAACCTCAAGACCGATTACTGGTTCGTATATAGACATATTGCATTATAAAGGATAAGAGAAATATTGTCCTTCATTTGATTGCCTTGTCGATAAAATTAACCCCATCACTAAACCACAGTCAGAAGTATCCCCATTATTACAAACCACTCCAACCATCATGCACCTGATATACTCATCAAACAACAAGAATAACCTTCGTCTTAATAGTATAATAACTCATATTTCTATCTTGTCTCCCAGAACCACCTCTGGTCTGCGGAAATTGACATCCCAGATTGCTAATAAAAAAGCATATGTGTCTCTTACATAAACATACTCCTGATCCAGGTACTCACGCTTGTCCGCAGTCATTCCATAAGTTTTTATACCAAGTGCCCCACAGGTGTACATCGCCCTGTCAAGATGAAATTTTTGAGTGACCACAATCACCTCTGAAAGAGAGAATATATTTCTTGCCCTATAACACGAGTCATAAGTTCTTCTCCCAGCATAATCAGGCTGGAGATCCTCAGCTTTTACCCCATTCTGGATAGCTAGAGAAATCATTGCAGACGGCTCATCATAATCAAGCGTTCGATTGTCACCTGACATAATTATCTTTTCTACCTTCCCTGCTTTATACAATTCTACCGCAGTAAGTACTCTATCTTCTAGAACCGGACTGGGTTTGCCTTTGTCCTGAAGTCCAGCCCCAAGAACAAGCGCAACTCGTTGTGAAGGGATATCGGAAACCTCATAGAAAACTCTGTCGCTCAGACTGCTTGCAACAAGGACTCTTATTGCAAAAGGAGAAAGCAGAATCAGTAAAATTGAGATAAGAAGAAAAATAATATTTTCCCTGAAAAAATTTCCGGCTGAGTAGAAAACATTTCCAATTTTCCTGATCGATCTTTTTGTCCCCATATTGTTTATTTCTGGTGTAAAATGCTTTTAAGCATAACAAATGGAAAGATTTTGAACAATCAATTGAGAGATAACTTATGGCTTGAAAATAAAATGTACGAGCTTTGGGAAGAACACTTCAACGATGTCCCAAGAAAAAACCTCGTAGTAATCAGGTTTGGTAAAAGATCGGCCAGACAACTGGGCAGTATCAAATGGGCAAATCATAAAACCACAGGGGTCAAAAAAGTTGTAAAAAGACTTGAAAAGCAGTACAAAGAAAACATTCGAAATATTTTTGAAGATCCGAGAGTCTCAGTTATCACTGTCACAAGACTTTATCAGGAAGAAAAAATTCCTGAATATGTGGTAGATTCAACAATCGCCCACGAAATGATCCACTATGCTCACGGTTTTAGCTCACCACTACAACAACTATACAAACATCCTCATAAAGGAGGACTAATTAGAAAGGATATGCAAAAAAGAGGAATGTATCTGATATGGAAAAAGAGCAAAAAGTGGTTAAAGGAAAATTGGAGAGATGTTGTAGAAAAACTCCTCTAAGTCTTTATCAAATTTATTACTCCTGATTCAGGATAATGTGTCCTCATTCCAATTCCCAATTATTTTGCCCATAATTTGATTTCTTGTTCCCCAATATCCCATCTCTTCCTCACCAATATGTTTGAAACCACATTGCGTGTAAAATGGCATTAGTCGTTTGAAAGTAGAGAGCTTAACCATGTGAGCTTTTTTGTTTTTACAAAATTTTTCATAAGAGTCGAGAAGCATTCTTCCAATTCCATTGTTCCTTCTAGTTCTTTCTACACCTAAAAAACTTATAAATCCTACTCCACCATAGGTCTGATCTCCAACAAGATAACCAACTACATTATCCTTCTCTGTTGCCAATAACACTTTTCTATAAGGCTTTCCCAGAAAATATCTAAAAGTATCCTTGGAATAATCCTTTGTCAAAAAGTAATTTTTAATCCGTCCGGAATATTCAGAAAAATCCTCTCTTACAACTTGCTCAAACAGGATAAAAAAAGAATCAAGGTTATCCTCATTCAAATCAAGTATTTCCATTTTTTCTCCATCTAAGATCAAGAATTTCAGGAATAAGGACAAAAATTGAAAGACCAAATATAAAGAGAGAGACCTCGCTTATTACAAGAGCAAACCTAAAGTCAGGAACAAAAATAAAGAAAAGAACAAACGCTGATGATATTAGGATTATGGCAGAAATAAATAGTTTTTTCATAATTTTTAATTCATCAAGCCACATACTCAGGAACGGATTAATTCTCTCTTTCGCCTTTTTATGAATTCCTGCGAGGATGACATATTTTGCAAAGAATGAAATAACAAAAAGGAAAAGAAGTGCATAAAGTGCAGTTAAATCAAGTCTCATGCCGACAAGACCCGCAAGAGAAATAAAGCCCAGAGATAATACCAGTTCAAAAATAAAACTCAGCTGAAAAATAAAGTATATAGCTGCTAAGTGTAAAGCTTTCAGTCCCCCTCTAAATCTATAAACAATCAAAACTGCAGCACCCACAAGCCCTATTAGAAATATATTCAAATATCTGTACTCAAGATCGTGGTCAATAACTGGTTCAACCTGATAAATCATCCTTCCCAATGATTCTTTATTCTCGTCACCAACCTGTTCGTCAATTTTTTCTATATCTTCAGATGAAATATTTTTGAAATAGAACAGCACTCTGCCATCTTCTGTTCTCTCAACATAAACAGGCCTTTTTACTTTACTAATTATTTCTTCAACTTTTTCTGCTTCAAATCCACTGAGATAATATTCAACGACTGTTGAGCTGGAAAATTCCTTTGAAAGATTGAATCCAAAAAAATATACCAGTGCAGCCGATGTGAGCATCAAAAATACCAATGTTATTCTTACAAAGGTTTTATTTTTTAGAATTCTTTTTAAAGACATCTTTAACATTGAAGGGTTCCAGATATAAATTGACAAACAAAGTCTTCAAGAAGAAAACCGATATTATTAGAAGAGCCACTAGCCCAAAGCCAAAACCGTCCGCAAAATCACAATAGAAATTTGAGTGGAATCCTCTCAGAACAACAAGAAGAAAAAGAAGAAATACGACCATAACCTTCAGGTCTCTGTTCATCTCCTTATAATTTTCAGTAAATACCTTAATTCTTGTCTGAGAAGAAAGCCCAGCGATTTTGGCACCTACTCGTTCGAACAAAAAACAAAAATTCAATGCTGCAAATATATACACAAAGATGAAACTAATCAGAAGATTTATGGTAATCCCGGAGGCAAAAATCTCTAGCTTCATTAAAGCAAGTGTCAAGACTGAAAACATAAACAAAGCAACCGCAAGAAATTTCAACGCACTTCTATACCTGAAATAAAAGAAGAACAAACTAACAATATATACCAATATAAACGAACCACCAAACACCACAAGGTCTGAATTCGTCCTCTCAGCAAGAATAGTTTCCTGAAACAGCAAGTTCACTTCAACCGGATATGATCTGGTACCAAGTTGTGCAAGTGTAATAAGTGCTTCCTGCCTGCTATCTCCCTCCACAGATCTAAACACCATTTTGGGTTTTGATGGAGCAAACTGGGTATTCACGACAGCGATAGGCATGCTCTCCCCTGAGAAAGCCACAGCAGAAGCCGAAGTCACTATTACTGCTATGTTGTCTAACTGATTCTCATCGAAATCCACTTCAATAACATAGAAACCACTATTGGTATCAAAACTCATTTTCGCACCTCTGGCATAATCATAATCAAGATCAGAAATCACCAGACCTGAACCTTGTTCGTTAGTCAACCCTCCATCGTCCATCTCTAATGAAGGTGCTGAACTGTAGACTTTCACCTTTTCCCACATTGTTAGAGCTTCTATTCTTTTATCTGTAATTTCTCCATCATCAGGGAATTTTACCCTTATAATTTCAGATCCACCTTGTTTATAAGAAAAAACCTCAGAATTTTTGATTTCCATCAATTCAAGTCTTTGTTTTATTGTTTTTTCTATTTGAGCAATTTTCAAAGAATTGTCTTCTCCATCCTGCAAATCCAGCAATAGATGTGCAGCTACCGAGTTTCTATACTCGCCGCTTTTTATGTAACTAAGTCCTATTTCAGGTAAATCCAATTTCTGATTAAAAATCTTTAGATTGAAAGCAGGCAAGACCAAAACAAAGACCACAAGTACTATTAAAATTGTAACTGCAAAATAAATTCTTTTCATGGAGTCCTATTTGGGGCAAATAATTATACTTTTGCTTTTTGTCTTTTATCCGACCTCTTTACACTTCTGCGACTTTTAGTCATAATGCTCAGACGATATCCTTAGACAATAAAAACTATATGATCTAATGACCTGTGTCAAGGTGATGCTTGTTCCGAGAAACTTAATTAAATAAATATCGTTCGTACATAATGACACTAATATTATATACTTGACGTACTATAGAGTCATGATATAATACTAACGGTTTAATAATTTCTAAATGAAATTCTATTTTACTCAAAACATTCTCACTTTTTTGGTTATCCTCAAAGGATAGCTTCAGGAGGATTTTGAATTAAGATAGAAATAAATAATTAACAGAATCCTTCCAGAAACGGGAGGTTTTTTTATTATAGAATGACAGAACTATTAGCAGAAAAACAAAATATACCTGGCACAGGATATGGTAAAGAAGGATACAGTACGAAAGGATATGGTAGAGAGGAATATGGTGCTATAGACAGCCAGGATATCCTTGTGGATACAGAGCAAAGTGACACATATAAACTTCAGATAGAGACAGATCCTATACTCAAAAAAGCACTGATCCTTATCGGCCCCGATTTATATACAAGAGAAAGGGAAACTGGAGCTGGAAATAAAAGGCATGATGACTATCATCACGCTTTGAACACGGCAGTAATTGCATGCCAGGCTGGCTTTAATGAAAACAAGGATGTACTCCTCAGGTGTATTCTGCATGACTACTTATCGCCAGTACACATGGACAATAATGAAGAAATGCTTGATAGAATGCGTAAACTAGATCAATTCTGTCAGGAAAACAGAGTTAACAGTGAACTACTTGTCCATGATTTGTTTGCAATTGAGGAACTTGACGAAAAAGCAAGTGAATTTATGAACTCTCTGGAGATATCAGCTGTAGCCGATTTCTTCACCTGCCCGGGAGAAGAAAGAAGAGAAGAAATTGAATTCTTCGCAAGATCTTACGATCAATCAGTAATAGCAGTAAAGGTGTGTGAAATAATTGAGAAATTTATTTCTCAAGGAGTTGGGGAGCATGACTTGATTCAGGATGAAAAAGGAATATTTGAGGATAACACCGGAAGAGTAAATCAACTTCGGCTAACACCAAGGATACAGGGAGCTGTAAAAGTCTTAAAATTCTACCTTCCAATACTTGAAGAGATAGGGCCTCCGGCACTTGTGGTGTACCTGAAAAACAGATCGGTGGAACAATTAGCTCCCAAATGCTACAAAAGAGTAAGTGCTCTTATTAATCAATTGGGAGAGCAACATATTCCTCAGTTAAAACCCGTTTTCAATGTCATGGTTGAATCCATTAACGTTCTTCTGGAAAAAAAATGTCCCGGTACTAAGGCAGTTGTCATTGAGCCCTTTCTCAAATCGATAGGAAGTACAATTATAAAAATGCTTAAATATGGAAGAAAGGACTACCCGGAGCTTGGAAAGGCATTATCCGACGCAAAAAATGCAACTGAGAAGCAGGAGGCAACAGTTGCCCTGCTTGAAATGATGCGCGATCTCGTACGTGCAAGAATTATTGTACCCGAAAGGTCAAACAATGCTATAGGAAAAATTCTAGTCCCTTCTGCCAATATTGTTCTAAAGAATACTGCTATATATAAGGAATTGGGATTCAGAAAATGTGATCTAACCAGAAGAGAGGGAGTTCAAATTGTTATGAATCGGAAATATCATCCTCACATGGCTAGCTTGATCGGGTTATTAAGGGAAAAATACACGGAATACAACGGAGGATATTCCATCGGCACTAAGGACAACGGCTACCAGTGCATTCATCTTGCAATAGGATACTTGAATGGGGACGGACAACAGCATGTTATGGAGTTACAGTTGCTCACAGAGAAGATGCAAGAACACAATGACAGCAATCATGGAATGTATAAGTATGCTCCTCAAAGAGTAAAAATTGAGCCCTAACGTGCGCCGCCGCCGCCACCACCACCACCGCCACCACCAAAACCACCACCAAAACCACCTCCACCCGAAAACCCCCCGCCAAAACTTCCTCCCGAGCTAGGAGAAGAGGTGAACGTAGTTCCTGCTGAAGTTCTAAAGCTGGAAAGAGAATTTGCAAGATATATAGCATTAAAAGTATCAAGCCTTCCACTTCTCGACTCGTACCACTCTGGCATTTTCTTGTAAATGTCTTTAAATTTCTTTGCCCATTCTTTTTCAATCCCAAAAATAATTGCATAAGACAGATATTTTTCAAAAGTTTCAGGAGTCAATTTTTGCACACGAAATCTCTCAGCTGTATGGAGGTACATTCTAAACCCCTTAATCTGCTCATAGACTTCTGTTCCTTTCGGAGTCTTTGCAGGCATAAAGAAAGATACGAAAATCACTATAAGAGCCCCTGCAAGCAAACTCATGGGAGGAGTTATCAGACCGAGAAAAGGCAGAACAAACAACCCGGCGAAACCGGCAAAAAGCATTAGTATACCTATCACCAGATATTTTGTTCTTACTCTGTCTGGTCTCTTATCAAAATATTTTCGTGCCACCATTTCGTCATATATCCCGTCAATTATGCCCGGCATTTTTGAGTAGAATTTATTTTTCAAATCTGAGGTTGAAGCTTTCTTTCCCTGTGCAAAAATAGAGGTCAATATAACCTTTTCTGTCTCAGTCGTGCCCGGCTGGTTGATATCTTTAAGCAAAGTAAACTCATAACCGGTAACTCTCCTACCCCCTTCTTCTTTTATTTTTATGAAGCCCTTATAGGCAAGGTCAATTATTGTTCCAGTTATATCTACTGTATCTACTCTCTCATCCTTTAGAGATCCCAGGAGATAGGGAGGAATCTGATCAGGCGGTTCAAACCAGGGAACAATTGTTTTCCTTCCACCTCTATCCCGTCCCTTTCTATTCCACCATGCATACATAAAATAGGCAAAAACCGGAACAAAAATACAGGCAAGACCGTTCACTGCAATTATTGCTATTTTCAATACCTTTGTGAAAAACGTTGGCTCAAGCTCCACACTAATACTTTTTATCTCTCCAGGATCAATCTCAACCAACACATTTTTTGATACATATCCAGACTTGGAAAATACCAGCTCATGTTTTCCTCCGGGAAGCCCGTAAAGTCTGCCTTCTATTCCTTGTAGCTTTACGCCTTCTATGGTTACATCCTGACTGGAGGGATCCAGTTCCAGGTCAAGTCTTGCATACTCATGTATGATATTTTTAGGAAACTTAATGAGTACCGTGTAGTCACTATATGGTGGTACATCCAATGTTGACAACTTCAAAGTCGTATTTTTCAGATCATACTCATAATCATAAGAAAAACTTCCGAATACACTAAAATTTTCTTTAGAGAAGGCTATATCCTCAGGAAACTTTATTTCCGCAGTAAAACTCTTAACCGGCTCGGCCCTGTCCTCAAAAAGCACATTCCAGTAGAATAGATCATAATCATCAAAGTATCCCAATCCTCCGAAAACCTTGTATTTGATTGTCCAGGTAAAAGTCTCGTTGTTGAAGTTTTTTCCACCAGAAGCAAATTCCCATGCTACTTCATGTCTCTTCTCATATCCATTATCTACCTCACTCTCTTTGTATTTTCCTTTTAGACTGTTTCCGTTTCCATCAAGCACATCTTTCACAAGTATAAATTCAAAACCTCCACACTGGGCAGATTCATTATTCTTGCAGTAGTCAATATCTCTGCTGTCCAAAAGAGTTATTTGCCTGTAAACTTCTCGAAAACTACCATCGAATCTGAATGTAATTTTCTCAGACACATCCATAGTCGAATCTTCGTTTACAGATATGTCTACATTTATGTTTTCATATATGAAGCTTCTATCCTGAGCTGATACTGTTCGGAAAGGGAAGATAAGACCTGCAAAAATACCGCCAACAGCAATCAACAGACCCGCAAAATACCTGTGAAGAAAATTATTAGTAAACTTCATAAACAGCAATTATTTTTCACTTTCATCTGTTTCAGAGAAATCGACCTTCACGTTTTGTTTCTCCCCTTCTTCAGCCTCAAAGAACTCCCTTATTTTAAACCCAAGCATTCCAGCAATTATATTATTCGGAAACAATACGATTTTTGTATTAAAGTCTCTCACTGCACCATTGTAATACCTTCTCGCCCCTTGAAGCTCACCTTCTATTCCTGACAGTTCAACCTGAAGATTCAAGAAGTTTTCATTTGCTTTTAGTTGCGGATAATTTTCTGCAACAGCAAACAATGTCTTCAATGCTCCAGTCAATTGGTTTTCAACTTTCCCTTTTTCCTCTGGAGAGTTTGCGTTCATTGCGCTCGTTCTCAACTCTGCAATTTTCTCAAAAGTCTTTCTTTCATGTTTTGCATAGCCCTTTACAGTCTCAACAAGATTTGGGATAAGATCGTACCTTCTCTTAAGCTGAACATCTATACCGCTCCACGCTTCATCAACAAGTATCTTAAGTCTTGCAATAGAGTTGTATAGCACAACAACTATCAAGACAAGAAATAAAACACCACCACCAAGAATCAAAAGAATAAGTAATAATCCACTCATTTTCGTAACTTAATAAGTATAAACAATGATAGCAGATTTCATGATAGAGAGAAATTCTTGAATAGCTTCACACCTGCTACAAGACTATCTGCCAATTTGAAATCGAAAGGAATCTATCCTCTAGAGAGCTGATATTTGACAGATCGACTCCCTCAACCCTCTTATTCACCAGATACGTGAAGGTCGGATGGTAGAGATATATTGTGGGAAGCTCCAGGGTAACAATATCTTGAAAATCATGATATCTTTCTTTTCTTTTTTCAATATCTCCGTAGCTTCTTCCTGCATCCAGAAGACTGTCAACTGCAGGAATTTCCTTCATTTCTCCCGAAATCACTTTCTTTGTTTTCTTTTCTGAAGCATATCCTGAAATATTAAGTCCGGGGTGCTCTTTTTCTCCACTACTAAAAAATTCAAATCTATCAGGATCAATGAATGTATTCACACCATATAGAAGTATTTCAAATCTTCTGGGAAGAATATAATCCTGGTTCAGTTCAATAAGACTTTTCGGGTTCAGCTCTATATTTATACCCACCATCGAAAGATCAAGTTTTATCTGCTCTGCAATTTTATTTCTGTCAACATTATCAACATATGTAAGAACAAATTTCATCTCCTGACCATTTTTTGTTTTAGTTTCTCCTTCCCATCCAGATTCAGAAAGAAGTTTTTCTGCTGACTCTTTGTCAAAATTATATACATTTAAATCTGGATTATAAGCAAATGATGAAGGAGGAATAGGCCCATTAGCAATTTCACCCTGATTATTTAGAATTTCAATTATTCTCGCTCTATCTATAGCATAAGCTATAGCCTGCCTGACCTTTTTATCTTTCAAAGCTTCCGGCCCTTCTTCTCTTAGATTAAAATGCAAACCCCAGTATTGATTGTAAAGTGTTGAGCTTTTTATCTGCTTGATATTTGGATAATCCGAAACAGTCGTCATTGAGTCAACTGAAGCTCCCATAAGTCCATGTATCTCGCCAGATTTAATTGCGTTAAGTGCGCTTCTTTCGTCCTGAAAAGGCACAAATGTAATAGTATTAAGCTTTGCCTCTTTCCCATGATAAGAGTCAAACCTTGAAACAGTTATTCTACCTGCTCTTACATATCTAAACTTATAGGGACCAGTTCCTACAGGATTAGTATTTATTTTCACTTTTGAAGTATTTATATTATCAGCAGTTATCTCACTAATCAGATGAGCAGGAAGAATTTTATATCTCATTACTTCAAAGAAGTTTGGAAGTATACCGTTAACCGTAACTTCAATAGCATAATCATCGATCTTTTTTACAACCATTTTTACTGCAGCTTTAGAAAAACTGCTTTGCGTACTTGTTCTTGAGTTCAGTTCTTTTAGCAATCTGTGAGTTTCAATAACATCCCCGGCATTAAAATTCTTCCCATCATGCCAGAAAATATTTTTCTTAAGATAAAGATTATACTTTTCACCTGTCTCTATTTCTTCATATCTATCTAAAAGAACTGGCTCAACACTTCCATCGGGCTTCACCTCAACAAGTGATTCATAAATGATTTCATTCAAATCTCTTTCCAGCTGAACAATCTGTGGAATAAGTGGATTCAATTTATTTACAGAAGCAAGATCACCATTCTCATCTATCCCGGTAATAACTCCTTCTATGTAATCATCACTGTTCACATATAGAAAAGCTGAAACATTATTAAGTGTAACTGCAGCCAGAAGGAGAATAACTGACGTGGTTGCAAGAACGTGACTAATTGGTCGTCCCCTTTTATAAACCCTTATAAAAACCCCAAAGAATGAGTCCCTGCCGGAGAAAAGAAGATCGGGGTAGCTCCAGAAAAAATCACGAATTTTATAAAGTCCCTTTTCTAATGCTTTGAACATGAGAATTTTTATGCCTTTAGAATTGCAATCGCAACCGCGATGGCCACAAGCATTACAGCAAGAATGATCGTTGCACTGTATAAAAATTTCTCGATCCCTCTCTTCGACCTGTATACCTCTCCTCCTCCTCCTCCAAACATTGTTCCAAGCCCAGAGCCTCTTTGTTGAAGAAGAATAACCACAACAAGAAGGATACCCACAACAATCTCAACAATACTAAGTGTTTTTGTCAGATCCATATCTAAATAATTGATTAATTACTCTTTTTCCCGGTCTCCTGCATTATAGCACTTAGCAGGGAGGCAATCAGAGCTCCGTATAGAACAGTACCAAGTTTATCTAATTCTACCCTTGGGAGTTCAACTAAACCTCCCACATTTCCCCCTAACACTGTTCCACCAAAATCAATAAAACCTAAAACAAGGTACCTATAACTGAAGAAAATAAGGATACTTACAAGTGTTCCAATAAGAATCTGAGCAGAAAAATTTACAGGAAGTTTGAAGAATTTTATGACTGAAGGAACAAACATCATCGCCAAAGCAAATATAGCACCTGTGACAATATAGCCAAAAGCTCCATTTCTTACATGAATTCCGCCTATCGTGGCAGCAACGGTAATAAATATAAACAGGTGTCTCAGAAACAAATGGATATTCTTATTCATAGTAATATATTCAAAACTTGAGTAGTATTTTCATTCTATAATTTTTCTTCTGACAATTCCAGAACTTTATTTTGATTTATTTTGATTTATTTTGATTTATTTTGATTTTTCAAACGACTCTCGTTTAAGCCTTTCGTAACGAAGTTGTTTTTCAAGCCTGATTAGCTCAGTTGGAGGAAGCTCGGAAGCCATTTTCTCTTCAGCAAGCTTGATTGCATCTCCAATTTCTTTCTGAACAAGATCCCTGGTTGACTCTGCTTCATCCGCAAGAATTATTACCTCTTCACCTTTTACTTCAACAAATCCACCATTCAAAATAAATATTTCTTCGCCCTCTAAATTTTTTATCTTTACCTGACCAACATCAAGAGTCGATATCATATTCCTATGATTTTTTAATATTCCCATCTGACCTTTCGACCCAGGAACATACACTTCCTCAACATCACCCTCAAACAGTTTTTTAGAAGAAGATACTATCTTTAAAAGCATTATTATTTCTTAACCTGGTCAATTGCACCCTTCATATAAAAGTCCTTTTCAGGAATATCATCCATGTCGCCATCAAGAATTTTCTTAAAACCATTAACAGTATCCTCAACTGGAACATATTCTCCTTTTCTTCCAGTAAACTGCTCAGCAACATGAAAAGGTTGTGTCAAAAATCTCTGTATCTTCCTTGCTCTGGAAACAATCAGTTTGTCTTCATCTGAAAGCTCTTCTACTCCCAAAATTGCAATAATATCTTGAAGGTCTTTATATCTTTGGAGCACGTTTTGCACAGCTCTGGCAACATTGTAATGATCTTCACCAACAGTTTCTGCTGTCAATGCACTGGAAGTTGATGCAAGAGGATCCACCGCTGGATAAAGTCCCTGCTCGGAAAGAGACCTTTCCAGAACAATAGTTGAATCAAGATGAGCAAAAGTTGTATCTGGTGCAGGATCTGTATAATCATCTGCAGGAACGTAAATTGCCTGCATTGAAGTAACCGAACCTGTTGTAGTGGAAGTAATCCTTTCCTGAAGATATCCAAGTTCATCCGCAAGAGTTGGCTGGTATCCTACCGCTGAAGGCATTCTACCAAGCAATGCAGAAAGCTCCGACCCTGCCTGGGTAAATCTGAAAATATTGTCAATAAACAAAAGCAAATCCTTCCCTTCTTCTTCCCTGAAATATTCAGCCATTGTCAAACCGGAAAGTGCGACTCTCAAACGAACACCAGGTGGTTCGTTCATTTGCCCGAAGACAAGTGCTGTTTTGTCTAAAACTCCAGATTCTTCCATTTCTCTGTAAAGAGCGGTTCCTTCTCTTGTTCTTTCCCCAACCCCTGCAAAAACAGAGTAGCCCGAATGCTTTGTTGCAAGATTGTAAATCAGTTCCTGAATCACTACAGTTTTACCTACTCCCGCTCCTCCGAAAGCGCCTATTTTCCCACCCTTAACAAAAGGACATATCAAATCAATTACTTTAATACCCGTTTCAAATATTTCAATTTCCGTAGCCTGTTCTATAAACTCCGGTGCCTTTCTATGAATTGACCATCTTTTGCCGGAAATCTTTTTTGAAATCCCGTCAATCGGATCACCAAGCATATTAAACATTCTTCCAAGTGTCTGTTCTCCAACCGGCACAGAGACCGATCGCCCCAAAGCCTTAACTTCCATACCCCGCTTGATCCCGTCGCTTGATCCTAAAGCTACTGCCCTTACTGAATTTCTTCCTGAGCTTTGCTGAACCTCAAGTATAAGTATGGTTCCATCTCTCCTTTTCACTTCCAATGCCTCAAATATTTTTGGAAGCTCATCACTGGACTTGAATTCAACGTCTATTACTACACCAAGAATTTGTTTAATTTTTCCCGCCATTTCGTTAATTATTAAATTAATTAGGACATAGTACTGACTGCTATTTCTACCATTTCCTGGGTAATCCCTGCCTGTCTTGTCTTGTTGTACTTAAGTGTTAGATTCCCAACCATTTCACCCGCATTGTCGGTAGCTTTTTTCATTGCTACCATTCGTGCTGAGTGTTCCGATGCTATTGATTCCAAAAGAGCACTAAAAATCTGCATCTCAAAGTACTCTGGAAGCAGTCTATCAAGCACCTGTTTTGTTGAGGGTTCGAAAATATAGTTATCAGATTTTCTTACTTGTTTTTCTTTGTTCTCTAAATGATCCGAAGCGCATGCTTCTTCAACTATCTCTTCAAGCGACAATGGTAAAATTTTCTTTACTTCTGGTTTTTGAAGAGCAGTATTTATAAAATGAGTATAAACCATATACACCTCATCGTATTCACCTTTCATAAAGTTCTCCTTTACTACCTGATAAATAGCAGTAAGATTTGTGGTACTGGGTTTTTCAAAAAAATCTGCAAATTGGAAGTCCATTTCAACTTTCAACTTCACAAGAGTTTTTAATCCAAGTTTATGGATACCAATCCCTCTTATTTCAACATCTTTGTTTTTGCTTCTTAGTCCGGCAATAAGTTCGCTTGTTTTCAAAAGAAGAGTTGAAGGTAGAGATCCAGCAAATCCACGACTAGGAGCAATGACAATAAGAGCAACTTTATTTATTTCTTTCGCACTCTTTAAAAAGGGACTGGAATAATTGTCGATACTACCTATTTTATTCACAATATCATATAAACCTTGCGCATAAGGGGTTGCCGCAATTGCTCTCTCTTGTGCTTTTTTCATTTTTGAGGCGGCAACCATCTGCATTGCCTTTGTGATTTGTGCAGTACTTTTTACCGACTTTATTCTTCTTTTTATTTCCCGGGTTGACGCCATAATTTCCCTCTTGTGAAATCAGTTAATAATTAGATTTCCTGCATTTCGCCTTTCAAACTCAGATAATAGTTTTTTATATTTTTCCCCGGATACTTTTTCTCTAGAATTTCTTTTATTTCTCCTGCATATTGTACATGCTTCTCCTTGTCCTCTCCTTCAGGAAGCTCACCAGGGATTGTTCCATCCTGTGCATAACCTCCGCAATCCTGATGATCAATAATTATTATCTCATCTGGATCATGCAGCTTTACAGAAAGGTCTATCTGTCTTGCCAAAGAATCTCTGTGAAATTCTTCGAGAGGTTTGACCATGTCTCTCGATGAGCCGGCAAGGACAATTTCATCACAATGCCCCAAATATCCCTTCTCTTTCAACCACTCCTGAACATAAAGTTGGAATCTAAAATCAATACACGAAACAACTAAAGCTTTGGCTTTGTGCATAGCGTAATTTTAAAAATTAAAATCTTCGATGGCTTTTATTAGTTTTTCCTCAAGCTTTCCCTCAACTTTTGCTCCTTCCGCTAATTCTTTAATCAAGTCCTTGTGATTTGCACTTAGATATTTTCTAAAACCTCTTTCCCATTCCAAGACCTCATTTTTCTCTCTCCCATCAAGATAACCATTTGTTCCTGCATACAAAATTGCCGTTTGATCAGCCAGAGGAACCGGTTCATATTGCGACTGCTTCAAAAGCTCTGTCATTATTTCACCTCTCTTTAGTGTGTTTTTTGTATCTTCATCAAGATCTGATCCAAATTGGGCAAACGCAGCAAGTTCTCTATATTGTGCAAGATCAAGCCTCAATTGTCCCGAAACCCCCTTCATTCCTTTGGTCTGAGCTGAGCCTCCAACGCGGGAAACTGAAAGCCCTGCGTTCACTGCAGGTCTTTGTCCAGCATTGAAAAGATCAGACTCAAGATAAATCTGTCCATCAGTTATTGAAATAACGTTTGTTGGAATATATGCCGAAACATCTCCTGCCTGAGTTTCAATCACGGGTAGAGCGGTCAGCGAACCCCCTCCTTCTTCATCGCTAAATTGAAGTGCCCTTTCCAACAACTTCGAATGAAGATAGAAAACATCCCCTGGATATGCCTCACGTCCCGGAGGTCTTCTAAGTAACAAAGAAATTTCTCTGTATGCCCATGCATGCTTTGTAAGGTCGTCGTAGATAACAAGCGCATCTTCACCTTTTTCAGCGAAATATTCTCCTATTGCAGTCCCTGTATATGGAGCAAGGTACTGAAGCGAAGCTGGATCAGATGCTCCTGCATTTACTATCACTGTATATTTCATTGCTCCAATACTCTCAAGCCTTGTTTTTATCTGAGCAATCTTTGATGCCTTCTGCCCAATAGCAACATAAATACACTTTACACTCTCTTTTGCCTGATTAATGATTGTATCTATCGCTATAGCTGTTTTTCCTGTCTGCCTGTCTCCAATAATTAGCTCCCTTTGACCTCTTCCAATCGGAATAAGTGCATCTATCGCCTTTATTCCTGTTTGAAGAGGCCTATTAACATCCTTTCTTCCAATAACACCAGGTGCAGTTTTATCATAGCTCATTACTTTTGCTTCTTTCCCGATCTTCAATTTTCCTTTGCCATCAATAGCTTCTCCAAGAGGATCTATTACTCTTCCCAGAATACTTTCATCAACATTTATACCCAATAATTTTCCTAACGCAACTACTTCATCCCCTTCCTGGATATCTTCATAATCTCCTAGAACTACAATCCCTACTGTGTTTTCCAGAAGATTTAATACAAGTCCTTTAACAACTCTGTTCATCCTGGTTGTTATCTCGACTACCTCATTTGATCCAACTTCAGATAACCCATCAGCAAGAACAATCCCATCTTTTACTGCAAGTACATAGCCAACGTTCTTTACGTCAGCAAAATTTTGTGTTTTTGAAAGATCCTTTTTTATTTCTTCAATGAATTTATTTGACATTAGTTGTTGTACTAATTTTTATTAAAATTTTGCAAGAGCTTTTTCAACTTCGACTCTGCCCTCAAATCAATTTCCATATCTTTATACTTTATAAGAAGTCCCCCTTTTATACTTTCATCTAATACAACTTTCATCTTTACATCTACTCCCAGTTTTTTCCCGAGAACTTTTTTCAGTAAGCTGACTTGTATTTCAGTCAATTCAATAGGTGAAAGGACATAAGCTAAATCCTCTTCTACTAACTTCATACTTGCTGTATCTTCAGACCGGGAGAATGCTTCAAGAAAAAGATCTTCCCTATGCACTTCTTTTAATACCCTTACCAAATCAGTAGTTACCTTGTAAAAGGAAGAAAGGGACTTATCTGCAAGCCTCTCGTCCCCAAGTGATGAAACCAGCTCCTCCTTCAAAGCTTTTGCAAAACTAACGGCAATTTGTCTTGTTTGAACGTTTTTCATTTCTCTAACTCTTTAATTGCTTCTTTAACAAGCCCTTCTTTTTGTTCCTTTGTCATTCCAGTCTTTAAAACTCTATTGAAGACCTCTTCCATGACAACTCCTATCTCCTCTTTTACTTCCTGTTTAAGTTCTTTCTTGCTTTTTACTATATCCAATTTTGCCTGCTCAATAAGAGCTGTCGCATCTTTCTTTGCTTTCTTTAGTTCCTCTTCTCTAAGTTGTCTTCCTTCCTGCTTTGCCCTTTCCAAAATACTTTTGGTTTCCTCTTTCACTTTTATCATTTTTTTCTCGTAATTTTCATTAAATTCTGCCATCTTTTTCTCCATTTTTTCCGCATTATCCAAGCCCCTTCCAATTTTTTCCTGCCGTTCTTTGATTGCCTTAGTTAGAGGTTTCAATAAAATAAATCTCAAAGCCACAACGAGAACAAGGAAGTTCAAGATCATAAATCCCAGAATCTTTGGATTTATCGTCAGCTTTTCAAGTATATCCGACATTTTATATTCATAAATAATAATCTATTAAAACAGGAATCCAGCAACGATAGCATAAATTGCTATAGCCTCAGCAAAAGCAAAACCTAAAATCATCGGTACAAATAACTTGCCTGCTGACTCAGGATTTCTACCAATAGCGGTCATTGCAGCTTTCCCGATCGCACCGATTGCGAAAGCAGGAAATATTCCTCCAAGTGCAACAAATAGTGCTTTTGAAACTATAATTTCCATTAAACAAAATAATAAAAAATAAAATCTTCCCGATTACGGGATTTAGTGTTCAGCCGAATGTTGCTTGGTGATTATAGATAAAAATACCAAGGTCAACAAAGAAAAAACCAGCGCCTGAATCACTCCGACCAGAATCTCAAGGAGCAAAAAAGGCGTTGCTACAAAAGGAACGGCCACACCATTCAAAATTGTCATTGCATTTACAAGAGTTTCCCCTGCAAAAATATTTCCAAACAAACGGAACGAAAGAGAAACACTTTTCAGCGGCTCAAGAATAATTTCGAGAATACCTACAAACAAAAATATCGGAAACATCACTATCTGCATAATCCCTTTCATCGTTTTCAGTGAGCCATATTGGATATAGTGCTTCAAAAGCCCAATCGGATTGTGTGCAGAAATGCCAAATCCAATGACCAAAGCAAAAGAGACAGCTGACAGTGCAAATGTTGCATTTGGATCACTTGTAGCTCCCCTGAGAAGAGTAACTTCTCCGTGTTCTTCGGAAAGTTCAACCTCATCTGACTCTGCTTCCTCAATAATTAGAGTCCCCGTCCCCTCTGCTAACTCCAGATTGTCTTTACTCACTTCGAAAACAGTATTCTCTTCTGTATTAACTTTATGTGTCAAACTTATTTCATCCGAATATTCTTCTACTACAATTCCTTCTCCAAAAATCGGGATCAATCCCCAGTAATTACTAACAAGAATAAAAAGAAAAAAACTTAGTATCCATGGAAGAAATTTCTCTGCTCTTTTATTGTCAGCAATAGAAACACAAAGGTCATAGATATAATCATAAATAAGTTCAAAAAAAGCCTGCAATTTGCCAGGCTTTTCAGAAAGATTCTTCCTTATTAGAAGAGCTATAATAGTAATAGTAATAGTTGTGAGCATTGCCGCCAACATGGTATTTGTTACCGGTATTCCAAACACTTCAGTTATAACCCCAGCTGCAATAGAATGCATAAAAACTAACCAAATAAATTTATATTGAGTATCTCTCAAGAAGGAAAAACAAAGGGAGTATACATAAATTCAACAAGAATAGCAACAAATCGGTTATGTCCGAGTTAATTCATAATCAGTTTATTTGATAATCTTCATTTTTCAACAATTTCCAGTCTTGACCCTCACAAAAATTCCTCAAATCGTTTGACTTTACAATAAAAGCCTAAAATGACATCATTATCACATGAACTTATTAGACAAAGTATACGCACAAAGCAATTTGGACACCCTGGCGGCACCAACATTTCCGTTTACTCCACCATTTGAAGAACAACCCCCAGCGACAACCACTGATGGAGCAAAAATCTCTCTCAATACCAGCAAAGCAACGCTCAAAGTGGGAGAAAAGACGACTGTGACAATAAGAGTAGAATCAGATGACATAGAAATAAATACTTACAAAATCGTTATTTCATACGACCCAACTAAACTTGGAGTTATCGATAAAGACGCACAGACTTCCGGAACACAAATATCTTTCACTGATACTTATTTTACAGATAATGCAAATCTGGCTAGTGAGCAGATTGGAACAATTGAAATTGCCGCTACAACTCCAAGCTCTGCAGTTACTGTAAATAGAAATGTAGCTGACATAGAATTTGAGGGACGGGCAACAGGAACTGTAACCCTCGAAATAATGGATGAGCATAGCTCTCTTACGGGAACAAATAATACAAACATTCCTGCATCAACTGTACCACTTGTAATAACAATCACCGGAGACACCACAACTCCAACCATAATACCAACACCCGGACTTCCAAAAAGCGGAATTCTCGATGAAAGTCCAGTACTCACCGGAATAGTTGGGATACTTCTTGTAATGACAGGTATCATGCTCGCAATTAGATACCGGAAAGTTGGGAAATAATGATCCAGACAGTAACAAGACCAAGAATAATAGAACAGGAGAGAGTTTTTATGAACTCAAAATTAAATATTAAAGTGTTTTCCGATGCGGAAAGAGACGAGATTGAAAAGAAGATAGATGAAGCATTTTCAAAATTTAGATATATTGTCAATCGATTTACCAGATTTGAAGAAACAAGCGAACTTGCAAAACTGAATGATTCGAAAAAAGCATTTGAGGCAAGCAAAGAGCTTTTCAGGCTTGTAAGATTTTCCCTTGACGTTGCCGAAGAAACTGATGGAGCATTTGATCCAACAATAATCGATCTCATTGAAGCATACGGTTATAAAAAAGGATATGATTTTTCTGTTCTGGAAGATCCGGAAAAAATCCGAAAAGAAATAGATACACTTGTCAAAGATCGTCCAAACTTCAGAGACATAAAGCTCAATGAAAAAGCATCAACGATAACACTTGCCAAAAATCAAAGAATTGATCTTGGCGGGATTGGAAAGGGATACGCTATGGATCTTGCAAGAAAAGTCCTTCTACCACTTAAAAATTTCTTGATAAACGCAGGGGGTGACATTTATGCGCATGGTGTTAATAAGGAAAATAAACCCTGGACGGCAGGACTTCTTTTTGTTGACGAAAAAGGTAAAAGCGAAGTGATCAGAAAAATGAATCTCAAAAACCAGGCTCTAGCATCCTCAGGCTCATGGGCAAGGAAAGTAAAATATTTTCACCATTTATTAAATCCAAAAACAGGGAAACCTTGCAGTAAAATTCTGCAATCATTTGTAGTTGCAAAAAGTGCGATTCTGGCTGATGCATACTCAACCGCCCTTTTTGTTGCAGGTAGAGATGGGATAAAACTGCTTGAACGGAAAGAATTGGAAGGTATGCTCGTAGATAAAGAGCACACTATTTATAAAACGAAGGGTTTTGTAAACTGATCTCTATAGGCTAAATTGGAGATTCAGAACCAATTGTACTGAGACTCTACGTACTTCACTTGCAGGTTTAAGATTGGTTATACCAAGATTCTGTGAGCTTAAATCGCAAATTTAAGCCTGATTTTGCCAATACTCTACGAGCTTCAATTACAGGTTTATGAATTGTTTTCATTTTTCAGGTTAATTTACACCGATTGTATATTCAAATATACTTGCCCTATGGACAAAAGCCTTCTTGATAAAATATTTCTCGCCTACGATATCCGTGGAATAATTGGAGAAGAGCTGACCGAAAATTTCTACCTAAACCTAGGTAAGGCTCTCGTCAAATTTTGGAATGCAAAAGTTATTGCTGTAGGAATTGACATGAGGCAGTCTTCCAGACCTTTCTCAAAGGCTCTCATAGAAGGAATTACAGATATGGGATGCGACGTTTACTTTCTTGGAGAGATTATCACCGAGATCGGGTACTTCTCTGCCGCAAGCATGAAAGAAATTGATGGCACCGTTATTGTTACCGCTTCTCACAATCCGGAAGAATATAATGGAGCAAAAATAGTAGGAGCAAATGCTTCAGTTGTGGCAGGAAATACAGGCTTCGAGAAAATTAAAAAAATAATCATTGAAAACAACTTCCCGTCCCGTCCTCCGAAAGGAAAAATCATTAACAAAGATTTGATACAGGATTACAGGAAAAAAGTCTTGAGTTTTATAAATATAGAGAAAATACGAGATCTCAAAGTTGTTGTTGATGCAGGTAACGGGCTTGGAGGAAAGTTTTTTGATATAGTTTTTGCTGGTTTACCTCTCGATGTTACGAGGATGCATTTCAAACCGGACGGAAGTTTTCCGAATCATCCACCCAATCCCGCAGAAGAAAAAAATATAAGGGAAATTAGAGAAAAAACAAAAAGTTTGAATGCTGATTTTGGAATTGCTTTTGATGGAGATGCCGACAGAGCATCGTTTATCGACAGTAAGGGAAGAGCTCCAAGTGGTTATTACACTGGTCCCCTGATCGCTTCCCACCTGATAAGAAAAGAAAAAGTAGAAAAGCCAAAAATTATTCACGATACAAGACTCATCTGGGCACCCCATGAAGAAATCTCTAATGCAGGAGGAATACCTGTCATGTCAAAATCCGGAAGAAGTTTCATGCGCGAAGCTATGCAAAAATACAACGCACTTTTCGGATTTGAGACGACATCACATATGTATTACAGAGATTATTTTTTCTGGGATTCGGGTATGGTTACAATTGCCCTTATGCTCGAACTTCTCTCAGAAAGCGAAAAGAAACTTTCTGAACTTTGTGATGACTATTACGAAAAATATCCTACAGGCGGAGAGATAAATTTTGAGATTAAAGATACGAAGGCGATATTTGAAATGTTAAAAGATAAATTCAAAGAGGGAAAGTATAATGAAATAGATGGGATTTCTTTCGATTTTACTGACTGGAGATTCAACTTGAGAGAGTCAAATACTCAGCCATTTGTGAGACTCAGCATTGAAGCTAAAGATGAAAATCTGGTTTCAGAGAAAGTCCAGTTATTTTCTAGTCTTCTTGGGGAAGAATACAGCAAGACGGGCAAATAGTTGAGTTTTTCAAATAAACCGGAATAATATATACTTCCTTGATATTGGCGCTCATTCGATCTATAGATAAAATAGTACGCATAAGCAAAGAAGTTATGCATTTATTAACCATAGAATGTTTTTATCAGTAGTAATCCCTTGTTACAACGAAGAAAAAAGACTACGTCCTTCACTTGAGGAAATCTTCTGTTTTTTGGGGAAGAAAAATTTTGAAAGTGAAATAATTGTAGTTAGTGACGGTTCAAAAGACAAAACTACCGAAGTTGTAATTGATTTCATAAAGAAACACGAGAGAAAAAATGTAAAAATCATAGGTCTTGAATATCAGCCGAACCGTGGAAAGGGATATGCTACCAGAACAGGAATGCTTGCTGCTAAAGGTGACTATATGTACCTCTGCGACAGTGATCTTTCTACCCCTATTGAAGAGCTTGATAAATTTTTAAAGTACAAAGATCAATACGATATTGTAATTGCCTCACGCGCAATGGCAAATTCAAAAGTTAACACTTCTCTTCCACGTAAAGTAATGGGTAGAGTTGGAAATTTTCTTATTAACACAATTTTAGTCAAAGATATAAAAGACACTCAGGCAGGATTCAAACTCTTCAATAAAAAATGCCGGAAGCTTTTTATCATGCAGAAAATTGAGAGATGGGGCTTTGACTTTGAAATCCTATACCTCGCACAAAGGCTGGGTTATAAAATAAAAGAGCTTGCCGTAAAGTGGGAACACAAAGAAGACAGCAAGGTAAAACCCTTCCACTACTTTAAAACACTCTCGGAATTGATTAAAATCAGGCTCACAAAATACAATTTCAATGAATATAATAAAAAAGGTTAAAGACACTTTTTTCACTCCTCGCTTTATCAAATTCTTTATTACAGGGATAACCGCTTTTGCTATTGATTTTGCCCTGTACTCGATCGGGGTAAAAGCTGGACTCCCATTCCTTTTGGCCAACTCTATTTCCGTTAGCATTGCAATAGTCGTAAACTACGTGATCAACCGGTTCTGGGTTTGGCAAAGTGAAGAAAAGAAAGTCGCACTGGAATTCGGGAAATTTATGCTCGTTCAGGGATTTAATTTTCTTTCAAACAACTTATTCCTTCTTCTTTTCGTGGCAATAAACGTCAGTGCCATAGTCTTAAATATAGCGAGTCTCATTTCAGAAAATCTCCGGGAAACTTTTGGTTTTGTAGAAGGGGATGATGGCAACAAACTCCTTGCAAAATTTTTCGCAACATCTATCCAGCTTATTACCAGTTTTCTCTTTTACAAGTTTTTTGTGTTTAGAGTAAAGAAAAAGTGAAAGCCTCTTTATTATCCGGCTTACTTTTTTTTCTATTAGTTTTTGAGTACTATCGTGTTGTTGGGGACAACTCAATAACCAGACAGTAAAATATCTTTATGAACAGAATTTTCAAGAAAATAAATTCTCTAAAATCAAACACTCTAATCAGAGGCAGTGCAATTCTCTTCTCCGCTACCATGATAGTTAACTTCGGGACTTACCTGTTTCAATTGATCCTTGGAAACCTTTTAGGAACCACTGAATATGGAAATTTTGTAGCTCTTGCTTCACTCACCTATGTCATCACACTTCCTGCCACAGCCTTACAAGTATTCTCAGCGAAAAACATATCTGACCTTGCTTCCAGAAATGAAAAGGACAGGATGAAGTATTTCATAATTCATCTCAGCAAAATTGTTTTTCTGATAACAATTGCGATCGGAATACTAATGATATTCCTGATCCCTTCATTAAAAGAATTCCTGAGAATAGAATCTTCGTCGTCATATTTAATAATTCTTGCCTATCTGCTGTTTATGACTGAGAAGTCAATTCTATTTGGTGTTCTTCTTGGACTGGAGAAATACAAAAAACTCGCTATCGCATATGTGATAGAGATTTTATTTAGATTGTTTATAGGAACGCTTTTAGTAACTCAAGGATTCAAAACACCAGGTGCTCTAGCAGGTCTCGTAGCCGGGAGTATCGTTTCATTATTATATGCACTATTCAGTATAAAAGAAATAATCAAGGAAAAAATTGAAGAAATAAAAATCAGTTTTGATATAAAAGAATTTTTCACAATACTTCTTGTGTCTTCAGCAATTAATATTTTTCTGATTGCTGATGTTATTCTGGCGAAACATTATCTGACAGACCACGAATCAGGAATATATGCAAGCACCTCAATTCTTGGACGGGTAATATTTTTTCTTTCTGCAAGCATTGGAAATGCCATTATCCCGGCTACCGTAAAGGCAAAAAACAAAGGTAGCAATTACGAAAGTAACTTTGTTTCAGTATTGATGGTCGCCACTTTAGCTGTTGCCTCGGTTTTACTACTCTATGTTTTCTTCCCTGAATTTATGGTAAGGCTTCTTTACGGTGATTCTTTCAAAGAAACTGCCAAATACATAGGAAAGTTTGGTCTAGCTATGGTAATGCTTTCTTTTATTAATATCTTCCACAGCTACCTCATAGCAATCAACAAAAGAGGGCACGTAGTGGTGGCAACTATAGCCATAGTTGCACAAATATTTTTGATAAGCCAGTATCATTCGAGTATCGGGGAAATTGTCAATGTACAATTAGGGGTGCTGTCTGTAACGGCTGGATTGATTTTTGGGTATTGGATATTTGCATCTAAAATACAGAAGGATCAAAAGATTAGGTCAACCCAAAGCTTCTGCTGATCCCACATAATTGCAAAACCATTCACCTTTGGTTCCTGGAGTAAAAGGCAAACTATTTTCTACAACTTCACTAAACACTCCCAACTGCTCCAATTTTGATTGTGATGGTATTGCCCTAGGAGTGCCATCCGCCTCCCAGGATGCCCTGCAAGTATTGCAGTGTATTTCCATTAAATCCTCATCTTGAGAATATAGTCCTGTGTAGTAAACTGCTTTTTTTCTATCTCTGCAGTAGTCACATTTTCCTGCATCAACAATTTTCTGACCCACTGTTTTGTTGGCTAACTTATAGAATAAAGATATACGGATTCGGATAATACCCTTTTTGTTGGAATATTTCAATGCGAAAAATAATTTTTGTTTTACATCATTTACTTACCTGTATGGCACTTGTCTGGTAGAATACTCCAATCTACAAAGGGCTGAAAACCTATTTGAACAGCAAAGAAAAAAGTAGATTTACTGGTGACCGCTTTTCCAGCACTGACAGTCTTACAGAATTATATTAAAAAGTTTGCAAATGAGAATCTCTCCTGTAAAGTTCACGATGGTGTTAATCTCAATAATACTTTTTACTTACACAACCTATCGAGCAATCAATCTTTCTCTGACTTTTGACGAAGCATATACATTTCAAACTTTTGTACATACAAATATTTTCGATATCCTTACAAATAATTTTTCGGCAGAAATCGCAAATAATCACATTGTAAATACCATATTGGTTAAAATCTTTTACAACTTTTTTGGAAACACAGAATTTGTCTTAAGACTTCCAAGTCTTATCGGTCACCTTCTTTATTTATTTTTCACTTTCATTTTTGTTGAAAAATTTGTAAAAAGCAAAACTGCTAAAATAACTTCTTTTATACTCCTAAACTTAAACATATTTCTCCTCGATTTTTTCTCCCTGGCAAGAGGTTATGCACTTGCGGCAGGACTCGTTGCTTCAAGCGTTTACTTTCTTATCGAATATTTATCGAACCGAAAAAAGAGGATCTATCTTTTCGCCAGTCTTATAACGAGCTGGCTTTCGGTATTAACCAACTTTACATTATTGAATTATTTCATTGCTCTGATTTCCTTTCTATTTTGCCTGTCTATATTTGAAAACATAAGGATGAAACAGAATTTTTTTGGTAGAGTGAAAAAAATATTATATAACAGCTATCCAATAATAATAATTACTGTTACAACATTCTTATCAATACTTATCCCCTTGGGGAGGGTCGTAAAGAGAAAGTTGCTTTATTATGGGGGTGATAACAACTTTGTTTCTGATACCATTGGCTCTCTTGTTAGAGCGTCTCTTTACAAATTCAATTTATCTCCAACTCACGAAACAATACTTACCATTTTAATTTTCTGATATATATTATTACTTCTATTACCACCCTTTATCTCGTAAGTAAAAATTTATCCAAAAAGAATTATCCGGTTATTTCAACCACTGCGATTCTGACAATATGTATTTTGAGTACAATCCTTCAACACCACATACTTGGAACAAAGTTCTTGATCGAGAGAACAGCAATATTTCTAATTCCTTTATTTTTCTTCTGTTTCGTAAGTGCACTGAACTCACTGACTTTGCTCACAAATACTGCAAAAAAGTGTGCACTCTTTTCAGGTTACGCATTAGCCGGTTTTATTCTAATTATATCTTTGGTTTCAATTAATTTTACTTATACAATCTCCTGGAAAAGTAATTGTGATGTGAAAAATATGATCACTGATGTAAAGACTTTGAGTCTTAATGAGAGCAACAATAAGATCAGTCTGTCTACGAACTGGAGATTAGCACCTCCAGTACACTATTACATAGAGAAGTTTAAATTAGACTACATAGAAACAAACAACATCGACACGGACAAAAACAGAGGCGAAGAATTATCCTATGTATTCAGAAAGGACATAAATGAAAAAGAAGTTGAGGTTCTATTCTCATATCCTGAATCAGAAACTTTACTGGTTAGGAAAAAAGCACCCTATAAATAGTGGGATACAAAAACCAGAGCAAAACTAATTCTTAAGAAGATTAAACTTTATAATTTCTACCAGTGCTTCAAATCCGTGTTTGAGCGCATTCATTTTCTTCCCTTCTTGAATTGATCTCGGATAATAGCTAATAGGATGTATGCCAAGTTTTATTCTTTTTCCCCTTGATTTATATGAGGCAAGTCTTGCAGTAATTTCTGGTTCGAGTCCAAACCTGCTTGTCGATACGATCATCTTTGCTATCTGTCTCATTACATCTCCTCTCACTAATTTATAGCAGACCTCCATATCCGGTATCCACGTTTTTAGTTTCGGAAAAGTAAAGATATTTGAGAAGACTGTCAACATTTTATTTCCAAAATAGTTCTGCCAGTAAATGACCTTATTCTTCTTTCCAAATCTGTTTCCGTATACGGCATCGTATTCTTTATCTATCAACAGTTTAAGCATCTCAGGAATTTCTTCCGGCTCATATTCTAAATCTGCGTCCTGAATAACAACGTAATCACCACTTGAAGCAAGGATACCTTTCTTTACGGTTTGCGATTTTCCGCTGTTTTTTAAGTTTGAAAGTCCTTTGATCTCTTTATGCTTTTCCCCGAGATTCTTTATTATCTCTAACGTCCTGTCTGTCGAGCAGTCATCTATTATTATAATTTCCTTCTCAATTCCATCTGGAAGACGTATTTTCCTAACCTTTGAAACCAGTTTTTCTAAAGTATTTTCTTCATTCCACGCTGGAATGATTATTGATAATAGATTTCCCATTAGTCTCTAAATTTAAGGAGTTGGCGAAATTCTTAAGAATAGTATTTAATTAAAATGGTAATGTCAACGTCGCAATATCGTTTAGAGTAAACTCGAAAACCCGACAAATATTGATCTGATGGGATATCATATGAGGAGTGGACATATTGAGCTAAATTGTAAATTGCCTTTGGAAGTCATTAGAAATACAAAATGCCTTCCTAGGCAGTGTTGTTATACGTCTACTAACCAAGAACCGGAAATTGCAAACAGAAAATATTAGGAATAATATACCTAATATCTTACGAGAAATTGAATCTATAATGATAAAAGCCCTATTTAATTAGCAATGAGCAGACTTAATCAGCTACTCAAAAAAAATTCCAAAAAACATTTATTGTTCTTATTCGCTCTCAGTGCGGTCGTTATTTTAATCGCCAAATTTTTCCTGATCACCAATTTAAATTCTGATAATGAATTCTTAAGGACTTATAAATACTTCACGTCAGATGGATTTGATTGGATTGCTAATGGTCTAAGATTTGGAGAGAACTCAACAATTTCTTTTAGAAATCCCGGACTTCCTCTTATTATTAGAGCACTCTCAGAAGTCAATACACTGAGAATGCTTCCTCTCTTAAACCAAATGGTTTTTGCAGGGATAACTTTTACCTTGTGGGCATGCATTGATGGGTTACTAAAGAGATTCTCCGCAAAAGAGAAACAGACACAAACAATTGAAGTTTTTGGCAGGAAAATTCAACTTAAAAAAACAAATGTACTTTTTGCGATAACTTCCGCAGTTAGTATACTTTTTTTCTGCAACTTTACGATGCAAAACTTTAGTAATTTCATTTTATCTGATTACTATGCAATCTTATTTATTTGCCTGGCTGTTCTATTTTTGATAAAGGGAAAAAGTAATTTTGCTATATTGTTTTTATGCATATCAACCTCTTTTCAGAATTTTTCATTTTTCCTTATCCTAATTTACGAATTAGTATTAGTTACTGATTTCTTCTTAAAACAAGTAATTAAGAACAAAGCAAAAGACAAGAAAAGTATAAAGTTATTCATAAAACAGATTTTTTTCCATACTGAGATTATCCTTATAACTACAGGACCATGGTTTTTATATAAATTTCTTTTATTCAGGAATCCTCTTTATACTAATGTTAAGCAATTAGAGTTAATTATTCCCCACGCAAATTCTGTTTTGTTTTATCTGGCAGGTGCCATCAGTATATTTGGAATACCACTCTTGCTGCTATTAGCCATTGGCTTTATAAATATTCTGTTAAAACAGTATAATCACAGGGTTCTTTGTCTAAATATTTTTTTATTTTTTTTCTTCACTGTTATCTTCTGGGTATTCTTGTACAACTGGAATGATAGAAGATTTTTACTTTATTTAATTCCCTACGTATATATTCTTTCGGCAATCGGAATATGGTCAATTGTGTTTAAAACCCAAAAAGTAAATATTTTGACTTGGGTAATACTATTCGTAATTTTTCTCAATGGTTATTTTTTTTCTACGGGAGAGGAAAGCCTATTTACTTGGGATAGAGTCTACATTACAACTGCATCATATTATAAGTTCGAATCACAAATAGACAAAAAGGCGAAAGGAGAAATCATGTTTCCCGTTGAACTATATGACACCTCAGAAGGAAACATTATTAATCACCTGGAGCCAGCTTTTGTTGCTACAATCCTGGAAAGAGATAAAATCAGATACAATAACAGTCCTTATAATGATTATTTTATACTGGCTGAAAGTTCTTATCTGCCAGCAAGCGAAACTATATGTATAGAACAAGAGACTCATAGTGGATATGTACTTAATTCTGTTATGCTAATTCAATATAATAGGAGTCTAAAACAACTTAAAATTAATACCCATGAGTGTAAAAACTAAAGTATCTATTATAATTCCTGTCTATGATGCCTACGAGTATCTGATGAAATGTGTGAACAGCGTCATATGTAATACTCCAGCTGAGCTATACGAACTAATTTTAATAGATGACAAAAGCCCCGATTCAAGAGTTAAAAAGTATCTAGGGAGCCTAAGCCACCCTAATGTCAAAGTCTACTTTAATAAGAAAAATCTGGGTTTTGTAGGCAATTGTAATCGAGGTATGACCCTTACAAAGAACGATGTAGTACTTCTCAATAGTGATACTGAAGTAACAAAGGGATGGTTGCAAAATCTCATAATCACAGCGTATAAAAGTGATTCAATTGCAACAGTCACACCAATGAGCAACAATGCCTCAATCTTATCGCTCCCCAATAAAAACACAAACAATGAACTCCCAAAAGATTTTGAAATAGAAGATATGTCGGATATAGCCAAAAAGTCTTCAAGTAATGAAATCCTTTCAATCCCCACCGCTATAGGTTTTTGTATGTATATCAAAAGACAGGTGATCACAGAAGTCGGGCTTTTTGATGAAGAAACATTTGGAAAAGGATATGGTGAAGAAAATGACTTCTCAATGCGAGCAATCAAGGCCGGTTATATCAATGTTGCCGATACAAAAACATTTATATACCATAAAGGCAACGTCAGTTTCCAGACCGGCAAATCCTTCTCAGAAGAAAAAATGCGGAAGTTATTAGACAAACACCCGGACTTCCAAAAACATATTAATAAATACATTAAACTGGATCCACTTGATGCACAAACCACAATTGCCAGTTTTCTTTGCAAAAAATTAAAATTAAATAGGAAATCTCAAAACGTTCTTTTTGTTAAGCACGTTGAGGAATCGATTGGCGGAACACAAGTTCATATTCAGCATCTAATTGACGGGAACAAAACTATAAATTTTATTACACTATCAATCAGAAACGATCATATCTTTGTAGACATTTTTTCCGAAGGAAAGTTAATACTAAACACTAGTTTAGTAAATGAGACGAATGAAGCAAACGAAATATTTCAAGAAAAAGTAATAACAAGTATTTGCAGATTTTTTAATATTGGACTAATTCATTTTCATCATTTGCTAAACGCAAACATCAACCTTCTTGGTATTCACAAAAAGCTTGGGATTAAAGCGGTTTTTACTGCACATGATGTTCTTCTAATTTCAAGTGCAGAACAACTTATTGAACATACAAAAAAGGGTTTTCTCTCCAAAGTAAATGATTCTAGTTTTAAAAGTCATATAGAAAATCTAATTTCCAAATTAAATTTGATAATTTACCCTTCAGAGTATCTTTATAAGAAATACAACGAGGTCTTAAATATAAACACGAAGCAAATAGTAATTGAACATGGCATAAAATTACTAAAATCCAACAAGAATCTTGAACATGAAAAGAAAAAACTAAGCATTGCCTATATTGGACCATGCTCGTTTCAAAAAGGTCTCAAGACTTTCGTAAATCTAATCGCAGATACCAAATTAAGAAACAGATTTTCCTGGCATTTAATAGGCATCGTTGATCCAGAAGTAAAAAGATATTTGAGACAAAAAGGCCTAAAAAGAGGGATACACTATACAAGTGATTCGTACTCAAATTCTGACCCTTCAAAACTAATAGAAAAATATAAAGTTGATATTTCCATCTTCCCCACAAAAGTTCCAGAGTCTTTTTGCTTTACTCTTTCGGAAAGTGTAAGCCTGGGTATCCCAGCTATTGGTAGAAATATTGGAGCAATTGGATCAAGAATAAAAAAGCATAAATTTGGTCTGACATTCGAAACAGATAAGAATCTTAAAAGATTGCTCTTAGATATAGATAAAGATAGAAAAATGTTAAGACAAATATATAAAAATCTGGACAGTACAAAAATTACAAGCCTGGAAGAAATGATAGAAAAATATAAGGAAGTCTACAATAAAATCTACACGCGTTTTCTTGGTGTTTCTAAAATAATTAATAATGATTTTACACTTTTGCAGGAATCACTTTATAAAGATGTTAAGGGGCATTCCATTCAAAAAAGGAACCTTGAACGTCTCAGGTACAAAGTACTAGATAAAGTTCTTGGGGTAGTAGAGAAGATTAAACCTGCTCATTCTTTCATTAGGACTGGCGTTCAAATCATCAGAAATCTAAGAAGATGGTAGGCTGTTCGGTTTTAGACTCCAAAACAGGTATTTATTAGTAGACTAATTAGTTTGCACCTCAGTATTTGAGATGTGTACAATCCATGCATCCTCTACAATCCGACGCAAACTTCTGATAAAATACCTTATAAGAAAAACACAAATTGCATAAATCTTTTTTCGAAGCCAGAAAAAAAACAAAACATCTGTTCATTATCTTTCTGACCTTCGTACTGACATTGAGTTTCTCCCCTGCTCCAATTCAGAAAGTAAATGCGGAAGACTCCTCTTTCCCGAAAATGGGAGGTACAAATCTCTCTGATCCCGAAGCATACGAAGAAGCAGGCTTAATTCAAAAGGCAGGAATTTTCCTCTCAGGGAGCACACCAACAAAAATTGAAACCCTCGATAAAACCTACTACGGCTTCTCCATCTCTGGAAATATTGAAGGAATAATAGTCAGAGTAAAAAAAGGAGATGATACTTTTACCAAGTACCTCAAGATTGAGAGCGAAGATGTATTTATGGGAGACGACACTTCCTTTGATACAAGCAAGAACAGTGTTTCTGATTTGTTCATATTTTCAGAAGGAGTTAAAGAGATAGAGTTCTATTACGATGGAGAAAAAGAATTTATTATCAGCAAATATGAATTCAACAGCACTTCAGACACTTCCTTTTCTATACCAGAGGAATTTGCAAGCACTCAGGCAGAAAGAGCTTACAAGGAAAAATTATTTTCACAAATGGGGTTCGATCTCATTACAAGAGAAGAATGGGGAGCTCCTACAGCAAGCCCGTGGGCTCCGACGATCGCAAATGTTAACCGCATAGTTGTTCATCACACAGCAACAAGTGTTGACATGGCAAATCCAAAAAACACGGTAATGGCAGTTTATAATTATCACTACAACAGATGTTCAGATAACTCGGGTTCATGGCCAAACTGCACTGATCCGAGCAAAGGAACCTGGACTGATGTTGGCTACAACTACATGATTGATCCGTATGGAAATATTTATGAAGGCAGATCTGGAGGAAACGGAGTTGTTGGTGCTCATGCAGTCCCAAACACCGGAAGCATAGGAATCTCAATCCTTGGGAACTATGTCTCGCAGGATCCCACACAGGCCTCAATGGAAGCTCTCACGAAACTCATATCTGCTTTATCCCAACTGAACAATTTCAATGCAGTATGGCAAGGTGGTGACCCAAAAAGCGGAACTGGACTCTACGGACACAGAGATCTTGCGGCAACAGCCTGTCCTGGAAGAATCTACAATCAACTAGAAACTGTTGCTTCTCGTGCAGTCCAAATGAAACCACTAAACTCCAATCTTCGATCAGCTGATGCTAAAAGGAACAATTTAATAGACAATAGAAACTACATTATTGATGGAACAAAGGCACGGGTAGCACTCAACTCTTCCCAATCGAACGCACTCACCAAAGAAAAATTACTAACACTGTCACGTGGTGTAGAGAGCTTAGCAGAACTCGGAAATAAAATAATCTATAAGGTCGACAATTCAAAAATAGATCAACTCATAGGAGAGATTCTTCTTGTGGCTCCCGAGACTAATCCTCAGCCAATCTATATTTACAAAACTGAGAGCTGGAACAATACTGACCCTGAAAGATCTATCCCTAGCGACTATGATACTGCTACTCACTGGACAGCTGAAAAAACCAAACTTCCTGAGGCATGGAAAGAAATGGGAGGATGTACAAGTGACAACTCCTGTGGAGGCGACCCCTCCGTGGTTGTTGCTGTTCTTGATACAGGGGCATCCTATGAAAACTATGTATATGACGCTGGAAATGATAACTCCTATACTGTTGGAAAATTTAATGGAATCTACCTTGAGTATCCAACAAATAATACACAAGATGGTACCTTCGTAAACGGCAGTTATAAAGGTTATGAAAGGCAATATTCACAATCCTCAGAATTAAGTGGTGTAAATATTGTAAGTCCATATGATGCCGTGCAGGATTATTTTTGCATGCTTAGAGCTATTGATGGAAATCCTGCCAATGACTGTAATGCAAATGAGCTTGCCAAAATCGACCATGCAAATGATGACTATGGACATGGCACTCTTGTTACAACAATTCTAGCGGGGAGAACAGGTGATACTGCACCAAACAAGGTAATTGGAATAGCACACAATGCAAGCATCATGCCAATTAAAGTTTTTTATCCGAATGACAGATCAATGTGCCAGGATGCTTCCGGGAATCTTGATCTTACGTGTTCAAACTCAAGCAAAGACTACAGGACAGTTGCTGATTCTTTCGTAATTTCACAGGCTATTGAATATGCTGTAGCAAATGGTGCTGATGTTATAAACATGAGCCTCAGAGGAGTCGGGACTGACCCTATGATGCAAGTGGCAATTAATGACGCTGTCAATGCCGGAGTTGTTGTTGTAGCTGCGGCAGGAAATGACAACTCGGATATTGCAAACTACTTCCCTGCTTCATTTCCAAATGTAATAGCAGTCGGAGCGACAGATGCGAATGACAACCGTGCAAGTTACTCAAACTATGGAGACGAGTTGGATCTTGTTGCCCCTGTTGGAGATAGTGGACCCCAAATTGCATCACAATCTTATTCATGCTATCCCAATAAAAACAACTGTTCAGATGAAACGAATGTAAACCTTTTCAATGCCTTCACTTCAAACACTTCACCTACAACAGTAATTGGTACAAGTTTTGCCGCACCTCAGGTGAGTGCAGCGGTTGCACTCATGAAAAGTATCCACCCGAACATAACACCAATAGATATTAATATTAGATTAAGGAGCAGTGCACAAGATGTAGCATCATCAGGGTTTGATACACAAACCGGTTACGGGCTCCTGCAATTGGACAACTCCTTAGTAGGATATACTGAAAGAAATCTTGATACAAAATACTACTTCCCATGGTATGACGACAGTGACATTGGTATACCAAGAGAAGCATGGCTTATAATAGCAAACCAAAGCCAAGCTGAAGTTGCTAGTATAGAGGTTTGGTACAAAGGTGTCTTGGAAATAGATCAAACGTTAGCCCCAGGAGAAAGAATCACTCCACAGTTTAATGAACAGTCCGGAGGACCAATTGTTGTTAACAGTACTAACGGTATACCAATCTACTCTTCGGTAAGGGTAAGGTATAACGAATCATTTGAAGAAATCACGGGTTTCCCTTCAAGTGAGTTAGCCAATTTGCTGTACTTCCCCTGGTATGATGATAGTGACGATGGAGTCGTAAGAGAGGCATGGATCATCGCAGGAATACCAGAAACTGTTTCTGCAAACGTTGATGTTACAGTTCAGTTCAAAAATACAAGCGGACAAGTTATATTACATACACAGTCTGCATCCCCCGGAGAAAGCACTTGTTTTCAATTTGACGAACAAAGAGGTGGCCCTGTAAAGATAACTGCTGTAGAAAAAAGTACTGGTATACCAGTAAATATTTATTCTTCTCAAAGAGTTAAATTTATGGATTCATTCAACGAAATAATGGCTGTAACTAATTCAGATATAGAAAGTAATCACTTTTTCCCTTGGTACGATGACAGCGAAAATGGAGGCATTCATAGAGAAGCATACATACTAATAGGCAATCCTAATGATTCAAACACATCGGTCACATTAAGAATTCCAGGACAACCCGATAAGGTAATAAATGTGTATGCGAATAGTAGCAACTCAGTACAATGGGATGAGCTATGTTGTACAGGTTCAATAGTAGTAACTAGTACGCAACCCATATATGCGACACAAAGAGTCAGATATATCAACTCCTTTAATGAAACAAAATCTATTGATAACAATAAATTAAACAAGAAACAGTTCTATACATGGTATGACGACAGTGACGGGGGTGGCGTTATAAGAGAGGCATGGATTCTTATTGGGAATCCATCGATTAATTCCACAGCGATTGTAATAATCACGGTTCAAGGCGTTATTATCTTTGATGGAAGAGTTAACCCCGGTCAGACTATAACTCCACAATACAATGAACAAACTGGAGGACCAGTAATAATTTATTCCGATCAAAATATATTCACAACGCAAAGAGTAAGATACAATAACTCCTTCAGTGAGTTAAATGGTATATAGCACATTTAAAGTGAATCTAATTAACAAAGGTTTAGCAATTCAATTTTTTAATGTCCTAGTTAGTGATAACATTACAACATCTTAAGCAAATATGAATACTATGGTTTATTCAGATGGGGATGAAGTGGAAAAAGCTTTACTGGAATCTGTTGGATCACAGCGAAAGAGGGATAATCTCATTAGAACAGGGATTTGGCCTTTCATAGCTCATCTGTCACCAGGAAGAGAAAACTTACTTAATTGGTATGATTTCCATTCAAGCGGTAATTTGCTTGAAATTGGCGGGGGCTGTGGAGCACTGACAGGACTTTTTACCTCAAGAGTGAAACATGTAGATTGTATTGAAATTTCAGATAGAAGAGCAAAAATCATAAAAGAAAGATATAAAAAGTTAAAAAATTTAAAGGTTTTCCCCATCGACGTCATGAAATATGAAACGGATAGTAAGTATGATTTTATCACTGCTATCGGTGTCTTAGAATATTCAGGGTTATTTATTAAAACAAAAAATCCAGCCTTAACGCTACTCAAAAAAATCTGTTCTCTTATGAAGACAAATGGTGAGTTTATTCTTGCCATAGAAAATAAGTTTGGACTAAAATACTGGGCTGGAGCTCCAGAGGATCACACTGTAGGGTTTTTTGAGAGTATCGAGGGGTACCCAAAACATAACGGCATACAAACCTACAGTAAAGATGAAATCAGTAAAATGCTCAAGGATACAGGATTTTCAGATATCTTTTTCTATTATCCCCTACCTCACTATCACTTTCCTGATGAAATATTTAGTGACCAGTATCTGCCCACAAATAATTTTCTTCCGAAGGCAGGAATATATCCATCCAAACATTCTACCAACAGAACAGAACTATTTAATGAGGCAAGGGTCGCAAGGCAATTAATTGAATCAGGGTATTTTGACATATTTTCTAACGCATTTCTAATCGTAGCAAAAAAGTCTCAAATTAGTATTAAGAAATAAGTAAGTTATATGAAAGTTTTATACGTAAGACATAACCAAAATAGAAAGGAAAAGTTTAGATTAATGACTGCTTTTGTTAGTAATGGCACATCCCTACTTGTACACAAAATTGCATTCCCTTCATCTCTACAATTCCTAAGAAGTTTTTACAACAAATACAAACTCCTTTCGAGTTACCATCTCCCCTTTCAAATATTAAAACCTAACATAGTTGATAACAGAGTAATTTTTAAATATATAAATGGGGAGAATCTACTTAATAGAATGTATAGGAGTGTTCAACAAAGAGATTATAAAGATATAGATGAACTATTTAAGTTTTATCTTGAAGAGATTATTAACAAATTGGATCAGATAAAAAAACCTCCCATTATAAATAAGGAGTTTAATAATATTTTTGGCCATCACCTAAATGAAGAGACTGCATGGATTAAACCAGGAATTCTTGATCTGAACCTCGATAATTTCACAATAAATAGAAAAATTATTTATAACATCGATTATGAGTGGACTTGGAATTTCCCAATTCCAAGAGATTTTGTAATTTTTCGTGGACTATATTCTTTGCTTGACGCAATCCAATCTCAAGGTTTAGATCCAAGTTATATTGAAGATAGAATATTCTCAAAATATTATAAAGAGCAGTATCTGCTTGCCGAGGATTCTTTTCAAAACTACATTAATCTGACGACTTCTAACCGTAGCTCTTTAAGTAGAATTCCCAAAAATATCTTTAGCTATAGTGAAACTCCCGATCTCACAGAAAGGCTAACTTTTTTGCATAATCTAGAAAGGAAAACAGTAGAACAGCAAGAAGAATTAACTTCTTTAAGGAATCAAAATGAGCAATTATCTGAAATTCTTAGTAAAAATAAACACATAATTAAGGTATCTCAAAAAACTGGTCTGACGAAAGTCATTAATTCTCTACAAAAAATTAAAGGAAAATTATCAGAGTAAAATAATCATACTGGTGAAATCGACTTCTGTATTTCAATAAGAATAAAATTTATACAAAATACCACTAATGAAGAAAACTGAAACAGCAATTAAAATAGATAATGTAACGAAAAGTTTTGAAATAGTCAGTGAAAAAAGAGACACAATAAAATCTCGATTTTTCAATCTTTTCAGGCCAATAAGGAAAAAAAAATTTATAGCAATAGACAGATTAACTCTCGAAATAAACAAAGGAGAGTTTATCAGCATAATCGGAAAAAATGGATCCGGGAAATCGACCTTGTTAAAACTTATTTCACAAATATATCTTCCAGATTCAGGAAATATAGTTACGAGAGGCAAAATAATACCCTTCTTAGAGCTTGGCGTTGGCTTTAACCCAGAATTAAGTGCTAGAGAAAATATTTACTTGAATGGAACAATTCTTGGAATGACTAGAAAATTTATCAACGAAAAATTTAATGAGATTGTTGATTTCGCTGAAATCAGAGAATTTCTAGACGTTCCCATTAAAAACTTCTCTTCTGGAATGCAGGTGAGACTAGCGTTCTCAATAGCTATCAAAGCAGATGCTGACATATATATACTTGATGAAGTCTTGGCTGTTGGAGATATGGGTTTTCAAGAAAAGTGCTTTGAATACTTTAGGAAAATGAAAAAGCTGGGAAAGACAATCATATTTGTTTCTCATTCTTTATCTCAAGTAGAAGAGTTTTCCGATAGAGCTGTTCTACTAGTGGACGGGAAAATTGCAAAAGAAGGGGAAGTGAGAGACATAATATTTCACTACCATGAATTGGTCAATAAATCTGAAATAAAATCAGAAAATAGATCACCAGAAAAAGAGAGGCCTGGCACAGGACAAGTAAGAATTTCGAAAATAGCAATAGAAGATCAGAATAAAAAAGATGGGAACAACTTCACAGTGGGTGATAATATAAAGTTCAGAATTGATTATAAAATAAATAAGGGCGTCGAGAACCTACACATAGGATTGGGTATATATGATGAAAAGACTGGTTTCTACTTATTCGGAACAAATACAAAGTACGCAAAGATATTAATAAACAAGGAAAAAAGAAGTATTTCGTTTAATATCTATAATACATCGCTGTTATCGGGGAAGTACTTTGTAAATTTTGTTGTATTTGGTGAAAGTGAGACAAAGTATTATGACTTCTATCCCAAGGGAACCATTTTTACTGTAAATACTAAGTCTCCTCACAACGGACAAAGAGGGAATATCCTAGTCAGTAGTAAATGGGAACAATAGATTCCTTACTATAATAGTATAAATTCCTTACTCGTTCTTCTAAATAAATCCAGAAAATGGCTCTTCAAGGTCTGTTTTTTCTCTCTTGGTACTTCAAACACCTTAGAAAGATTTTTTATCTCAACTAAATTTTTCATTATTTATTACATAATCCCCTAAAATAAGCCTTAGCTGATACCTTATCCATCACAGACAAATCTACTACCCCCTTTACCAAAAGTCTGATAAATACCCAGACATATGGAATAAAACCATAGTATCTTCTTATGACTCTAAGCCTGTTCCTTATCCCCCAATACAAGCTAAGACCTTTCACCTTTTTGGCTGTCCTTGAAATCTTATGATAGACTTTTGACTTGGCACAATACAGCACTTTATAACCATTTCTCTTCATTCTCAAACATAGATCAACATCCTCGTAATAGAGAAATAGTTCCTCATCAAATAATATATCCTCTAGCGGGTTTTTTAAATCCATCAGCATAGAAACTCCACTCACAGCTGTTACTTCTCTGTTTTCATTATAATGATCCTCATCTCTAAGACCGTTTCCGATTTCATAAAAAGTAGCCCAGAACTTATTGAAGGCAAGACCAGCGGTCTGGATAATTTCTCTTTGACCGTAGTAACACGATTTTGACCCTATCACTCCAAATTTCTTTTCTTCTTTAGCAAGTTTTACAAATTCAGAAAGCCATTTTTCATCTACCACAGTATCGTTATTTAATATGGCAACATATCTGGAACCTGATGCCTTTGCGTATCTTATACCAACATTATAGCCTCCCGTAAAACCCAGATTTTCCTCTTTCCTGAGAATTGTTACGCCTTTTAAGTTTTTCTTAAGTCTTTCGTAATTCTTCTTTGAAGAGCCATTATCAACAACAACAATTTCATAATTCTTGTAGCCAATCTTTTTCAATGAGTCCACACATTCGAAAGTATCATCTTCACCATTGAGATTCACTACTACAATTGAGACCTTTGGTTCGAATAGATTTCCCATATTAGAAGTATTCAGCTACCTTTTTTACATTCCTGGAAAAGAAGATTGCCCCAATTGAGAAGAAGAAAACAATAACAAAAAAAATGATCAGCACTTCTTTCGTATTGATAATCTCCCCCTGCACAAGAGCATTTCTTGCGGCATCAATCAGATTATAGAGTGGATTCAGTTTAATAAGCCATTGAAACCTCCCGGGGATTTGCTCTACGGGATAAAAAATAGCTGAACCATAAAATAAAAGTTGCATTGCAAGTTCAGCAATATTCTGCAAATCCCTGAATTTTAAGATAAGAATACTGGAGAACAAAGAAATTGAAACTAATCCTAACGAGATTACAAAAAGTATGAACAATAAGTAAAAAAAACTCAGAACAGAAATGTTTACTGGATTAAAAATAATAAAGATAGACAAAATCAGAAGATTGATCAGAAAATTTACCAGAGCCATGATCTCCGAACTGAGCACTGCAATTATCTTATTGAAATTAACTTTAAGAATAATGTTTGCTTTATCAAGGAGAGAGTTTAGTCCAAAAAGTACTCCTTCGTTAATAAAAGTAAAAAGTATTATTCCCGATAGAAGATAAATAGTGTAATTATCGATGGACGAATTCCCCCTGAAGTTGGAAAAAACAATGTACAAAACTAAAAATGTTAAAAATGGCTTTAGAAGAACCCAGACAAAACCCAGTACTGAATTGTTGTACCTGAGTTTAAAATTGGTTTTTATCAGTTCAAAAAGAAGATCAACCGTATTTGTTTTTCCCATATCTTTTCTTTTTCTATGAGCCAAAAGAATCCTGAATTATAGCATAGGCAGGCTGTTTTATCTTTTACCGGGTAACACTTTTAAATCTCCTGACAGTTTGCCAGGTAACGGCAGGACTCAATTAACCTTCACCAGACTTTGATTTTTTCCCGCCCTGTAAAACACAAGACCCCAGTTAGCCAGCTTGTCTTTTATCAAAGATTCAGCATTTCCTTTCCCCTCAAAAATATCTTTACTGATATCATAAAGCCTCTCTATCCCATTCTCACCCAATATTTTTATAGATCCACTTGTTTTACACACAAGCCACAATCTATCAGTAAGAAGTCCCATTACAAGTGCAGGTGACAATAAAAAGCTTCTTATATCGGTATCGGAGAAAAAACTGTAGCTTTCAGATCCGACAGAAACTCCCTTTTGACCCAGATTTTTCCAAACAGGATGAGTGTGAACATTAAAAAGATAACTTATTTCTATTTTCTTTGGTACTTTGCTTTGAGTAAGCACGCTTTTCCCAACTAACTTTGAATCAATGAATATTTTCTTCGAGTAATATCCCTTCCTGTCAGGTTCATATTTCACCTCTATCTTGTTCCTTGCAGTCACGCTCTCTCGAGTACCTCTTGTAGATGGTGTAACAACAATTTCTCCGTCAACATAAAATAAGTTTACCGCATACTCATGACCATCACCTTTAGTATAATTCATTATTTCTGAGAGTTTTTTCCAGATACCCGGAGTGAGCAAAAGCTTATCCGGCCACCCACCTGCTGAAGGGTATGATTTTAATTTTCTCCATTGATCAATAAATTTATGCAGCTCAGATATGTTCATTTCTTTTGTGCAAGATAGAGATAACTCTTACCAGTTCCTACTTTCTTACCCTCTAGTTGTATTCGCATAAACTCAATTGCTCCGTCTTTAGTCACTAGGAATAACTTTTTTTCGAACAAAATAAATACCCAATTTCTTTTCTCTTCGACAGAAAGTTTATGAAGCACCCTGTAAATATGTGTTCTGAAATCCTCCTGTTTACTCTCAAACATAGAAACATCAGATTTGTATCTACTCTCAAAACAATTCATATCAACTTTCTTCGCTATATATATCTTTAGTCGTTTTTTCTGCCCACCAAGCTCTATCCACATCCACGCAACAGGCCACGGAAAAAAAGCTCTTATCATTCTCTCTATCTCATCAATGGGTTTATCAAAGTTAATCTCTGCTTTTCCCTTTGAAATATCTTTTGTGTAGCAATAAGTTGCTGCACTTTCCTCTTGTGGAGTCGGCTCAATTTCTCCTTTAATCCAGGAAGAAAGTACTTCGATAAGAAGTTTCGCTCCGAGATTTGCAAGCTTTTTTGTCAAAGACTCTGTCGTATCATCCTTCGAAATCCTCAACTCCTTTTGTACAACAATCGACCCATCATCAAGTCCTTCCGTCATAACAGGGATCGATACTCCTGTCTTCTCGTAGCCTTTAAGAATCGCCATGGGGATGGGAACCGCACCTCTCAGATCAGGTAATAGAGAAGCGTGAACATTGAGACATTTGTACTTTGGATAATTGATAATAGCTGCGGGAAGAATCTGTCCATAGGAAGCCACGATTATCAATTCTGGCTCAGTCAACTTCAAAATCTTCTCTGCCTCATTCTTTATTTTATCAGGCTGGAAGATTTCCACATCTCTTTCCAAAGTACCCTCGTCTTTAAGTTCCAAATAAGCCTTTTTCACAGCAGGCTCTTCGAGTTCCTGTTTTCTTCCTGCCGGCCTGTCAGGCTGAGTTACCACTCCAACAAGTTCCACGAGATTACTCAGAGCCAAGGCACGAAGGGTCGGTACAGCAAACTCCGATGTGCCTATAAAAAGTGTTTTTATCTTTGATTTATGCATTGTGTCCACTGCTATTCCTCATTATCCCTTAATTCTTTTGGGGGTTGTTCTCCAAGTCCTCTTTATCCAGCCCTGGTGCATTTGAATTTTGTTCGTCTCTATTCCTTCAGAACCCAGTTCATTTTTCCACAGTGTTCTCATGTTAGATATTTAAAATTTACTATTTCCCCTTTCTTAGCTTTAACACTAAAACCACTGTACCAGAAACAACCATAACAACTGAAATATATTGTGCCACAGAAAGCCCCAAAAATACTTTAGGATCTAACCTTAAAAATTCAATAAAAAATCTAATGAGTCCATATCCGACCAAATAAACCGAGATGAAAAATCCGTCAAATCTCTTATTTTTTGCTTTAAAAAGAAAATACAAAACCCCAAAAAGAACAAGATTCAGAATAAACTCATACAAAAATAAAGGATGATAGAATTTCTCCCCAACAAACTCAGGTGCAATTCCGACTTTATTTTCCGGTGATATATACATTTTCCAGGGAAGATTTGTGGGAAGACCATATATCTCCTGGTTTATAAAGTTTGCCCATCTCCCGACAGCATGTCCAAGCGGGATCGCTATAAATACATGATCGAGGGTAGGAAAAGTATTAATTTTTGATCTTTTCAGGTAAATAATTATACCAAGAACACCACCAAGTACCCCGCCAAAAATTGATAATCCTCCATCCCAAACTTTATAAATCTCTGGGAATACACCAGACATCGATGCATTTTGCACAAAGTAAAAAATTCTCCCCAACAAAACACCTGGAATAATTATCCATATGAGAGCTTCATAAATATCAAACTTTCTGGTTTCTTTCCGGAATTTTTGATCCGTTTTAGCAAGTTTTCCTGCGAGCCTTTCAAATATAACTGCTGAGATCAGTACGGATAAAACTATGATCATTCCATAGAACCTGAACTGAACCCTGCCAAGCATAATTCCCTTTGGAATTTCGATCTTTCCTGCAAAAGCCAGAGCAATAATATACATCCCATACACACCAAGAAAAAAAAGGATAAGGAAGAAGAGATAAGCAAAATTTCTCTTATGAAAAACTTTTAAAACTTTACCCATTAAAAAAACTTTTCAGAATATATATTATCCGGACTTATTCCTTTATTTATTAAAAATTCGTTCACAGAAGTAATCATTGCCTGCCCTCCGCAGATATAAGCATCTAGAAGTTCTTTCTTTTTTGAGTCCTGTTTTATTTGCTGGTTTAATTCCTTCTTCAAATTTTGCCTCAAGTCCTGATCCAACTCATCCTTCAAATTTTGTTTCAAGCCACTCTTTAAATCCTCCCCTAAGTCCTCCTTTAAATCCTGCTCCAGATACTTTGTTACATAACCTGAATTCCCCCTCCACGAATCGGAAGGCTTTGAAAGCGTGAGACAAAAACTGAAATTGGAGTACTTTTCCTCAAGCATTTCCAACTCATCCAATAGAAAGCAGTCCTCCTCATAGCGAAAGCCCAAGTAAAGCTTTATCTCTCTTTTGGATTTCAGGGTCTCAAGAGCATAGCAAATCATTGAATAAAATGGAGCCAGCCCAGTGCCTGTTGCGATGAATATAGCTTTGCTATTTTCATTATCCTCATACACAAATAGCCCAAGAGGACCAATAAAGCTTGCTTCATCTCCAGCTTTTGCCGCCTCAAAAAATTTTGATCCTGGACCCCCCGGGGTCACATCGGTATAGATATCCAGCTTTGTGTTTTGTGCAGGACTTGAACCTATTGAATAGCTTCTTCTAGTGTTCGGAGCAACCAAAATATTAATAAACTGTCCAGCCTTAAATTCCATTAAAACTGGTTCAATCAGTCTAAAAACGGTCTTATATATCTTCGCATTTATTTTTTCATTTGACTCAACTACTGCCCTATAATTTGCAACCATTTTTTTGTAAGTTAAAAAATAGAACCTGTAAAAACAATACCACTAATTCTGAGTCCCAGCTTTTGAAATGATTTAATTAAATTGTAAATAGACCACAACTACTGAAAACCCATTGTATATCGCCTGTTTTACATAACCATTCGACCCTTTTAGCTACAACATCAATGCGTTTTCTATCGTTTCATCTTCACTCCCTATGCCTATATAACAAGACAATAGAGGTGTGAAAAAAATAAATTACTTCCGTTATTATAAGTGAGATGGTTGCAAAATGCTAAACGAGAAAGTCTCTGGGGTATAGTACACAGGACACACAAATGAAAGCCTAACAGCATCCTAGTGTCCCAGTTCTTTCTCAAAAAAGATTAGCGCAACTGTCTCATTTTTTATCTAAATACAATTATTTCTGCAACAGCAGAAATGTTGGGTTTATGGATAAACAGAACCCTGCCCTGCTGATCAGTACACTGAAGCTTGCGTAGTATTGATAGTCAATCAAAATGTTAATCTATATCAAATGTCGCATCGTTTTCCTCATCATCGCTTCCTGAAAGATCAGTATCATCTTCATCAATATCCAAATCTCCAATTTCCATCTCTCCCGAAGTAACCGGATCTTCGTCGTGAGGAATAAGTTTGTCTGGATCAAGGTTTACATCTGCTATTGCTGCAGCCGCAACATCATCTGAATAAAAGTGATCACTTGCAGAAACTTCATTTTCATCTAAATCCAGATCATCATTTTCCAGATCTCCTGACTCATCCTCTATCTCTTCCAAATCATTTTCGTCAGGTATAATATCCTGCTCTTCCAAGTCTTCAACTTGTGTATTATTTTTATTATCGTCGCTCATGTGAGAAAAATCCTGTAGAATAAAATTAAGTAATTTATCTTACAATTTAAATAATCAAATTAGAAAAAAATAGTCAATACTTTTATGAAAAATTTTATAAAAAAACATTTTATTCTTATCCTCGCAATAGCATACCTTATATGGCCTCTTGATCTTCTTCCAGGTCTTTTATTCGATGACCTGATCGCTATTCTTACTGCTGCAATTATTGAGCTCGTAAGAGACAAGCTTTTGGGAAAAGAAAAAAAAGACGGACAGGTAATAGAAGGAGAAGTAGCTAAAAAAGATAGTGAGACTGAGGAATAATGCCAAAACTTTCCAATCAGAAGTAAAGGTGGTAGTATCTTTTTGCTGAGATAGCTTGACAGTCAAATACTCACAATGTTTAAGAAAATAAACCCAAGACAAAATTTCGCAGAGCAGGAGGAACAAATCCTGAAATTCTGGAAGGACAGAAAAATCTTTGAAAAATCGGTCGAAAGCAGACCGGAGGAAAACAAGTATGTTTTTTACGATGGACCTCCATTTATCACTGGAACCCCTCATTACGGCTCTCTTCTCCCAAGTATCGCAAAGGACGTTGTTCCGAGGTATCAGACTATGCAAGGAAAAAGAGTTGAGAGAGTTTGGGGATGGGACGCTCACGGACTACCAATAGAAAACAAAGTGGAAAAAAAACTGGAACTTAAAAACCGTCGAGATATTGAAAGCTACGGAATCCAGAAATTTATTGACGAATGCTACAAATACACCGAGGAGACTTCCGCAGAATGGGAATGGTACGTCGATCACATTGGACGCTGGGTTGACTTCAAAAATGCATACAAAACAATCGATCAAAATTATATGGAGTCTGTAATCTGGGTCTTCAAGCAACTTTACGATAAAGGATTTATATACGAGGGAGTAAGGACTTCCCTTTACTGTACGAGATGCGGAACGCCTGTTTCAAACTTTGAAATTGCAATGGACAACTCCTACACTGACATGGAAGATCCGGCAGTGACAGTCAAATTTAAAGTAAAAAACGGGAGCAAATTCAAAGACACATATATACTCGCCTGGACCACTACTCCCTGGACACTGCCTTCAAACAGAGCATTAGTTGTTGATGAAGAAGAGGATTATGTAATAGCCGGATTTAAAGGAGAAAAAGTAATTATTGCGAAAAAGAGACTTGAATATGTTTTTAGTGAAAAATTTACTGGAGAAGAAAAGTATAAAATACTTGATACTTTTAAAGGCAAAGAGCTTACCGGACTCGAATACGAACCTCCGTACAAGTTTTTTCCCCCCAACTCCAAAGACTGGAAAGTATATTCTTTCAAAGGAATGGTACACATGGAAGAAGGAACAGGAATTGTTCACTCTGCCCCCGGCTTTGGAGAAATCGATACAGAGATGGGAAGAGAAACCGGTCTTACAATAATGACCGGAGTGGATGATGCAGGTAAGTTCGTCTCTGAGGTTAAGCCCTGGGCAGGAATTTATGTAAAAGAAGCAGACAAAAACATTGTTGAGGAGCTGCAGAGTAGGAAGTTGTTGTTCAATAATGAAAAAATAGTACATAGATATCCCTACTGCTGGAGATGCCAGACTCCCCTTATTCACCGGGCACAGGATTCCTGGTTCATCAACATCCAGGATATGAAACAAAGTCTTCTGAAAAATAACGAAAAGATAAATTGGGTTCCAGATCATCTAAAGACTGGCAGATTTAAGGTAGGAATTGATTCCGCTCCTGACTGGTGCATATCAAGAACAAGATACTGGGCAACGCCAATGCCTGTATGGAGACACGAGAACGGATCGGAATGCAGTCATACAATGGTCTTTGGGTCAAAGAAAGAAATAGAAGAGGCTTCCGGCCAGACCATAGTTGATTTCCACAGACCAAAAATTGACGAGATAGTAGTAAAATGCGAAAAATGCGGCAAGGATATGCACAGGATAAAAGAGGTTCTTGATGTGTGGTTGGATAGTGCATCTATGCCTTATGCCCAGATTCACTATCCCTTCGAAAACAAGGAGAGTTTTGAGAAGAACTTCCCCGCTGACTTCATAGTTGAATATATCGCACAAACAAGAGCGTGGTTTTATGTTATGCACGTTGTTTCAACAGCAATGTTTGATACAAATAGCTTCAAGAATGTTGTCACTACAGGTGTAATTTTCGGGAATGATGGAAGAAAAATGAGTAAAAATTATGGCAATTATCCGGATCCTAAAGAAACAATTAAAAAATATGGTGGAGATGCTTTAAGACTTTATCTTATGGGGAGTAAAGTTATGGTTGGAGATGATGTGAATATAAATGAAGAAGAAATTGCAGATCAGATAAAGAATTTTATTCTAATGCTGTGGAATAGTTACTCTTTTCTCATAACGTACGCCGAAATTCACAAATGGAGCCCAAATAATAGTCTGGTAACAAACGCATTTTCAAGTCAGAAAGACAAGGAGAGTCTCTGTAATTATAAAGTACCCCTGAAACTCGATAATCAGCTCGACACATGGATTGTAGCAAGACTTCAGGAGACAATAAAAGCAGTAACTAATGCCATGCAGGAATACCAGATTCCCTCAGCTGCGAGAGAATTCTCTCCTCTTCTTGAAGATATCTCTAAATGGTACATAAGAAGATCCAGAGACAGATTTGCAGAAGGAGAAATAAAGGCCTTTGAAACTCTTTACTTTGTTCTTATTGAATTTATCAAACTTCTTGCACCTTTCGCACCCTTCATTACTGAGGCTATGTATGAGAATCTGGTAAAAAGCCAATTAATAGAAGTTGAAGAATCAATACACCTGACATCATACCCTCAAGATGATATAGAATTTCTGGAGAAGAATGCTCCGCTTCTAACGGAGATGAAAATTGTACGTGATATAGTGAATTTGGGACAGGCTGCAAGGATAAACTCAGGCACAAAAGTCCGCCAGCCTCTTGCAGCTGCTTATGTGAAAAGTAACACAAAGGATCAGGACTTAAAAGACTGGATGAAAGAGCTTATTAAAGAAGAACTTAACGTAAAGGAAGTAAAGGAAATACAGGAGTCACCAGCAGAGAAAGGGTGGATAACAGAAGCAGCAATGAATGGACACCTCGCTGTGTCACTAAACACCACCCTTACCGAAGAACTCAGGCGGGAAGGAACACTTAGAGAAATCATAAGGACTGTTCAGGCAGCCAGAAAAAAACAGGGGTTGAAAATTGGGGACAAAATCAAACTCCAGATTTATACTGAAAGTATAATGATTAAAGAGTTTTTTGCAGCACTCAATGAAGAGCTGAAACAAGGCATCTCAGCTGATGAGATAATAGAATCAGATACACCACAAAAAAATGAGATAAATCTGAACGGGGAAAAACTAACCTTCGAGATAAAGTAAAAATTTTAGTTTATATTAAAGATTGTAATGAACAAGCAGAAACAACAGGAAAATCCTTTTCTCCACGCTCCAACTATCACAACTGGTAGTGCCGGTGTCGTAGTTGATTTTATTCAAACAATTGTAATTGCTCTCGCAATTGTAGTTGTTATCTATCTTTTCATCGCTATACCAAATCAAGTTGATGGTCAGTCAATGGAACCAAATTTTTACAACAACGAATTGCTCTTAACAAATAAGATTATTCAGTACCTTGGTGATACAGCAATAGGGGAAAATCTTGAGTACAATTACAAGAGAGGTGATGTCATTATATTTAAAGAACCTGGAAAATCTGATTTCATCAAAAGAGTAATTGCAAAACCTGGAGACACAATCTCAATAGAGGAAGGTAAGCCAGTCGTGAACGGGAAAATAATTATCGAAGAATATATTAATGAACCGACAAAAGGAGCTTCTTTTCTGGCAGAAGGAGAAACAAAAAGAGTCCCGGAAGATTCATATTTTGTAATGGGCGATAATAGAGATAATAGCAAGGACTCAAGGTTTTCAGATGTAGGTTTCGTGGCGAGAAAATACATTAAAGGAAAAGTTTTTTTAAGATACTGGCCTTTGAATAGATTCGGAATAATCGAAACCGGAAAGTATCAGGAAGTAGACAGAAATCCATCAGAATAGCACATGCCTTAAATGATAATAGTTTTTTCAAATCAAAAAGGAGGGGTCGGAAAAACAACTACTGTACTTAATCTGGGAAGCTACCTTGCAGAAATGGGAAAGAAAGTCCTTCTAATCGACCTTGATCCACAAGCGAATCTTACTTCCGGCACAGGCTATTCCGTTCATGGAGATGAAAAGTCTATCCCTGAAAAAACTAAGAATAAAACTGTATATGAAGTGTTAATTGGAGACAAGGAACTTTCCAACGTTTTTGTATCAACTCAGATTGAAAACCTCTATTTAGTTCCCTCTGGTATCGAACTTGCAGGAGCAGAAATTGAACTGGTTAGTATGATGAGCAGAGAAACAATCCTGAAAAGAAAAATCGCTACAGTTAATGATCAATTTGATTATATTCTGATTGATTGCCCACCTTCCCTCGGTCTTTTAACAATCAATGCACTTGTCGCTGCAGAACAACTGATAATTCCAGTTCAGTGCGAATACTTTGCCCTGGAAGGGCTTGGACAACTCATAAATACATTTAACATAGTTAAAAAGAATTTAAATTCCACCCTTGAACTAAAAGGGGTAGTACTCACGATGTTTGATTCAAGAACAAGACTTTCAAAGGAGATAGTTGAGGAAGTCAACAGATTTTTCAAAGATAAAGTATTCAAGACAATTATCCCAAGAAATGTCCGTCTATCCGAATCCCCCTCTCATGGGAAACCAATTACTCTTTATGACAGGTCTTCCGAAGGGGCAAAATCATATGAAAAACTTGCTAAAGAAATACTGTCAGGAGAAATAGGCTAGTCTCTATACAAATCCTATTCACACCAATTTACCAACTATCTGTTTGCAAGTCCGGCACCTTCTATTTATAATAACATTATCTCAACTCTACTTCGTATGAGCAAAAAATGGTCTGACTTCTATCGAAAACACGGACGCTTCTACTTGAAGGAACACGAGTACTTTGAAAGGATAGCGAATCGATTCAAAACCTATGATGTCCATAGTATTTTTGATATGGGATGTGGAACCGGAAGACACACAATCTCCTTTGCTGAAAAGGGTTTCTCAGTACTTGGAGTTGACTTCTCCCCTGCTGCTATCCAGCTCACAAGAGATTGGCTTCAAAGTAAAAATCTACATGCAGAACTTCTAATAGCAGATATCCATGAACATATTGCAGGAATTGCTGATTCTTCATTTGACGCAGTTGTTGCAGTACACACATTAGAGTACTCTAGTGATAAGCAGTTTGATGATATTTTGAGGGAGATAAACAGAATTTTAAAAGACGGCGGACTTTTCTGGCTTGTTGTCCCTTCAAAAGACACTGAAAAAAATAAAATGTCTGACCATCTTATCCTGGAAGAAAAAGATATTAAAAATAAGTTATCGAGAACATTTAGAGTTTTAGAATTTGCAAAAGACAGCGATGGATCATTTAGTATTTTAGCCCAAGAGAAATAATTATGAACAAAATAGGACTTGGGAAAGGTCTCTCTGCACTGATTTCAGAAGGTTCTCTTGATTCCTCCGATCAAGCATATATACCAAATCTTCCGATAGACAACATTGAGCCAAACCCCTATCAGCCAAGAATAGAAATAAAGCCTGAAACCCTTGTTGAACTCACCGATTCTATTAGAGAGCACGGAATAATCGAGCCCCTTATTGTAAAAAGAATATCACCCTCACAGTTTCAGCTTATTGCTGGAGAGAGAAGATTAAGAGCTGCAAAACTTGCCGGAGCAGAAACCGTAGCTGTTGTTGTTCTTGAAGCTTCTCCTCAGCAGATGCTCGAACTTGCAGTCGTTGAAAATATTCAGCGGCAGGATCTGAATCCTCTTGAAGAAGCACTTGCCTTTGATCAAATGGTAAAGCACTTCAATATGGGTCATGAGGAAATCTCAAACAAGGTTGGATACTCAAGACCAGCAATTGCAAATAAAATCAGACTACTTACACTTCCCGATGAACTTAAAAAGGGACTTCTGGAAGGAACAATAAGCGAAGGACATGCAAGGGCACTTCTTGGACTCCATGAACCGCAGGCTATGATTGCAACCTACGCTCTTGTCGTAAAAAATCAGATAAGTGTAAGAGCAACTGAAGAGCTTGTAAGGAGACTCCTTTCAAAATCAAAGGATAAATCACCCGCTGAAGCAGTCGATGAACCGACAACCGACACACTCGTAGGTTCAATCGAGTTGTTCCTTAGTAAGAAGTTTAACTCCAAAATTTCTGTTTCGAGGTCAAAACGAGGCGGAAAAATTATAATCCCCTTCAAGAACGACAAGGAACTGGATAGAATCTACGGGATTTTAGCATCATAAAAGCTCCAATAACTAGCAAAAAGAGTCAAAATCAATAAACCATCAGCCAACATAACTTTGGGCTTCATAAATATAGTATATGATGAATTAACTACGATTGAGAAGTCTGTCTTTTTGAATATAAATAATTATTTCATGAGCCAGAGTGTGCAAAAAAGCATTTTCCGGATCAATGATTCCATTGTCAATTTGGTCAAAAATTTTACTTGGTGTACCATCCTCAACCCCATTTGCCATAGCATTAATCTGAAAAGCAATTCCAATGGGGTCATTGCTCGCGGCAGTGGGATTTTCAATAGGAAAAGCTATTATTGTTCCCGGCCCAATGACTGCCCCCGTAGGAGTAACTATTTTATCTGGTGAAAACACTGAATTAATGCCGTGTAATGTAATGCTGTCTTCATCTTGGTCTCCCACCGGATCAAAATCTTGGTTACGTGGATCAAATGAAACTTTATTATCAAATCGAGCATTAACTATGAAGGGGGTGCGATTGGGGGTCTTTGTCCTCAGGGTGATGTACCAGATATTTGGTACAGAGTCATCTTTATCGACACTTAAAACAACCCCGCAAATACCATAAAGCTCTTCCCATTTTGACAAAGCTTCAAGGACTCTGGGGTTAGCTGTCTCGGGGTCAATTTTACCAATAGGAATGGGCAGGCGACTATCTTGATCAATAATGATGGTTTCAGGACCAAAAGACCCAGGTTCATTTTTAACTATTTGTGTTATAGTCCTATAACTAAACACCAAACTATCTTCCACCTCTGGAATTGCCAGGGGCTCGGGGGTAGGAACCACCTCAGTCGGAGTAGCCGTTGGCGCCTCAGTCGGTGTGACTGTAGCTGTAAGAACCTGAGTAGCTGGTTCTACAGTTCCTACTTGAGTAGAAACACTGTCTGTGGGAGTTGGTAAAGTTGTTTTTAACCTGCTACAGGCTGAACTGATACCAGCGACAACAGCCATTGCAATAACCTTTAAAGCACTTCTCCTCCCCATTACTACTTCTCCCGATTGTAGATTGTCGATATTGTTGTTCATATGGTTCTTTGTTAACAAAAATTTTGTAAAGATCAGGGAGGATTTAAATTTTGATAGTTTTTTGGGATTTCTCCCCTACTCACAACTAGATACTATCTTATGCGGTTGCCTTATTATACTACAATTTTATTGTTATGGGTTGGACAAAGTCAAAAGCAACAACAACTAGCAAAAAGCTCATTATTTGTGATAAAATACCCTGTAGTATTTTAAACAAATTATGGCAAGAGTTATTATTTCAGCAGGACATACTTCTGTTGATCCCGGAGCAGTTTCTGGCAATCTAAAGGAGTATGAACTAACAAGAAAAATTGCTAATGCTATTATCCCGTATCTGAGATCTCACGGCCTTATTACTCTATCGGTTCCACCTGAACTTGACCTTGCAAGAAGAATTGAATGGATCAATTCAACCGGGTACAGAGAGACGCTCAATGACATAGCAATAGAAATACATATAAATGATGGTGGGAAAAGTGGTATAGAAGGTTGGTTCAAGGAGGAAGGGGGAAACAAATCTGAAGATCTAGCAAAAAAAATACTTGAAGAATCATCCAGGTTAACTGGACTTCAAAATCAGGGAGTAAGTAGTGAATATCATCATGAACTGGGCACACTTGCCTTTGTACACAACTGTAATCCAGTAAGCGTTTTACTGGAATGTCTTTATATTGATAACGAAGAAGACAGGGTATTTTTGAAGGACGATAAGAAAATTGATCTCCTGGGAAAGGGTATTGCGAAAGGCATATTAAAATACTTAAATATTGAGTTTAGAGAAATGAAAAATACCGGGGAAATCCCGGCACAAAAAATCAATCAAACTTCAAAAGTTACTCCAGATAACCAGACAGATAACAAAAAAGACAAGGTATCACAGGCTGCAAATGAGCATATTCTACTTAACCAGAGAACCAGTCCTCCACCTGCACAGACACAACAACCAAACCTCCCTCCTAGGCCCTCTTTCCAGCCAAGTAGTATTCCGCCAGTAACTTACCCTTCTCCACTGACAGGTGGATCCATCGGCGGACTATCAAGAGGATTTGACCGCCCTGTCGGAGGGGCTGGCTTATTCAATGAAACTGGAGGCAACGGGGAAAGTACATATGGAGGATCAAATATTACACAGTCACGTGATAGTAGGAAAAAAACAATCGAAGAAACTTACATGAAGGTACTCGGAAGAGAGCCAAATCAAAATGACCTGAATTATTTCCTTAATATTGGAATAACAGAGGATCAACTCATCAAGAGAATGGTAGATTCTCAGGAACATATGGATCTGGTAAAAGCTCGAAAAGAGGTAATAGAGACAAAGAAGAAATATGAAGAACTCAGTTCAAAATTTATGGAGATTGATACTAAAGCGAAAGATCAGGAAGGGATTATTAAATCTCTCAATACTCTTCTTGCCCAGAAGAATCAAGCTCTTTCGGACATTAACAATAAAATGCGACAAGCTGAAGCAAAGAAACCGAAAAGTTTGCGAAATGACGATCAATCAAGTCTTTCTGGTAAAATAGACCCTTATTTGAGCTATAAACCTTCATTTACAGACAGAGTTTTTAAATTTTTTAGCGATATTTTTGAATAAATATCGGAGAAAGACTGTATTTCTAGATAAATTCCAGATAAATCCTTGACTATAAGAGGATGAGAATTTATTATTAGGTGCAAGAAATGAATTTTACTTTTGATGTATTTATTTTTGAAGTCCAAAGGCAAAAATCACAATCTCATAATTTTGAAAACCTTGATACATAGGCAATTGCACACTTATCGTTCAGGAACACTGTTGATAAAAGAGGAATTTAGCACTGACTGAATACTTCAACAGACTTGAGATTCGGGTTTCATACCCTTTGTTCTTCACCAGGTTCATCCCTTGCTTCAGCTATGCTGATATATCTTAAATTTAATTTACGATTATGGAGACGTTAATTATCGTTGTCTTGTCGATCATTTCTACTGTAGGAATTGGAGGTTCAGTCGTTGGGTTTCTTCTAAGAAAGGATCTTGCTGGAAAACTTAAAGATAGAGAGAACAAAATTATTCCTGAAGATGAGGCTCTCGAAAAAGCAAGTGTAAGAGCTAAAGAGATTATTCTTGAAGCACAGAGAGAAGCCCTTGACGTAAAGTCAAAAACAGATGAAAAAGTGAAAAGTCTTTACAGGGATTTAGAGGAAAATGAAAAAAGACTGGACATAAGGGAGAAAAAGATAATAGAAAGAGCAAATTCAATAGACCACAGATTTGACGAAATTGGAAGAAAAGAAAAGGCAATTGAACAGGCAAAAATTGATGTTAAGAAATTAAGAGACAAAACGGAAACTGAACTCCAGCAGATAGCAGGGCTTACCAAGGCAAAAGCAAAAGAACAGCTGGAAAAAAAGCTGGAAGAAGATATGAAAGAGTACATTGCAAAGAAAATTAAAGAAGCTGAATATAAAATAGAAAGCGAAGCTGAAGAAAGGGCAAAGGAAATTTTGGTGGATTCAATGCAGAAAAGTGCCACGGACTATGTGGCAGAAACAACTACCACATCTGTTGAAGTAAACGAGGATCAGAAAGGAAAAATTATCGGGAAAGAAGGAAGGAATATTAGAACATTTGAAAGGCTGACAGGGGTAGATATTATCGTTGATGAAGCTCCTGGCCAAATATCTGTTTCCTCATTCGACCCTATCAGAAGAGAGGTTGCAGCGATAGCTTTAAAAGGACTCTTAAAAGATGGAAGGATTCACCCGGGAACCATCGAGGAAAGTATTAAAAAGGCAAAGGAAGAAGTCGTCAAAGAAATTAGAAAAACCGGAGAATACATCGCCTATGAAACCGGATTCAACGATCTTCCTCTCGAAGTTGTAAAGCTTCTTGGAAGATTCAAGTACAGGTTCAGCTACGGGCAAAACCTTATAAAACATACTATTGAAATGGTCAACATAGGAGCACAACTTGCTGCAGAGATCGGAGCCGACGTTCAACTTACAAAAAAAGCCTGTTTACTCCACGACATAGGAAAAGTTTTAACTCACGAAATTGAAGGAAAACCCCATCACCATATTTCAGGTAACATTATTAGAAAATATTTTAAAGATGAGAAACTGGCAAACGCAGCAGAGGCTCACCATGGGGACATCGAGGCAAAAAGTACCGAAGCACATCTGGTTGCAATAGCTGATGCAATCTCAGGGGCAAGACCGGGTGCAAGAGTTGATAATTACGAAGATTACATAAAGAGAATTAAGGCACTGGAAGATATTGCAAAACAATACAAAGAAGTTAAGGAAGCATATGCAATACATGCCGGTCGTGAAGTTAGAGTTTTAATTGATCCAAAAGTAGCAGATGACGAAGAAGCAAAGATTCTGGCACATAAAATAGCAAAAGAAATTGAAGAAACTCAAAATTATCCTGGAATTGTAAAAATCACAGCAATAAGAGAATTCAGGATAGAGGAGGAAGCCAAATAAGATAAAAGGCATTGTCCTTTCGCTTAACCAAGTTTTCAACTTGAAGTTTCGCTTCAGGACAATGCCTTTATTTAGAGTAAAAATCCCGAATGACTCCAAATAATATTTCTGCTACTTTCTTATGCGTATCTTTGTCAAAATGATAACCATCTTTTTTACTTGGGAGAACATGCCTACCCAGATCGATAAAAGGAAGACCATGTTTATCAGCTATTTCTTTGTACAGATGACCTAGTTTCCTGGATTTTTCTTCTGCTCCTCGGTATTTTTCTTTTATACCTTCTACTCTCTCATCAGCAATAGTAGGACAAATAATTAATATTCCTGTCCATCTTGTTTTAACGTCATAACGTTTGGTCGTCCCAAGGATATAGCCCCAAGTATTGGAATCTCCTTAGCACAATATCTTTTTGGCTCTAGGATTAGAATTCATTGTTGTGTCTTTCGTATAGAACCCTTCCCTTCTCAATAGCTTCTTCCAAAAGACCTTCTCCTTCTTCATCTTTCAATGATTGAAATTCCTCAGGTGTATAAACCAGAGGCTCAATGGTCGGTATTCCTCCCTTTGTCACTTCTCTAACCTTTTTTATTCTCTCAAAAAAAGGCAAGTCCGTTTTCGCAATCACCATAATATCCATAGTATTGAATGGTCTTGAATTCTTCTTATTCTTTTCAGCAAATGAGCCAAACAAAACAATCTTATCAGGATCAAATTCCCTTTTGATCACTCCAACAATCTGTCTGATCCTTTCATCAATCTCTTCCAGAGTTAGAGATTGCTCAACAATTTCAAATGAATGTTCAGGAACTACACTCACCTCAAGAAGTGATCCTATCTTCCCAACTATATCAACAGCCTGGTTGTAGGCTTTGTCGGCATCGCCTTTTGAAATACTATCGTGAGGAGTAGCATAGTTCCCCGGAAGAGCAAACGGATATCGGGAAATAAAGGTAAACGATTCCAGATCATTAAATAAAAATTTTATCCTTTCAAATTCCGGGTTAACCTGGTTTGCCAAACCAATAAGTACAGAGAGTCTGTGGAGTTTGGGTGGTCTCCATCCGGAATAAACAATCACCGACTTCAGTGCTTTTTCTACCGCCTGAACTGACTGGAAAGTTGTCCACTCATAAAAACCATTCTCATAACTAATCCTCGCGGCCTGAAGATCAAACTTCGCCTGCTCTATCCACACCTTAAACCTTTTTCCTTTTTGGTGAAGAGGAAATAACTGATTCTTCATTATCAATCAATATAGAAAATATTATATAGGAATTGTGGAGCAAGAGGGATATCTATAGAATAAACATAATTCCCAGCCTGGAGAAAGAAGAACTAAACTACAAAATCCAGTCAAGTAAATACTCTTAAAAAGAAGAAATCAATCCTTGAATATCCTCCTCCGTCCTTGTTCCAATCTTAATAGCAATATCCAGGAAATCATCTCTCTGGAGGGCGTTTGGCAGGCCTTCCCCATAACAACCCCACTCTTTACATTCAGGAGGTTTGTCCGCTTCATGAAGAGCACAACTGGCAAGACCTTCTTCAATAGTCATATGCACACATTTGTCTCCTGCTTTTTTCCCTATTGAGGGGACACCTAGAGCCACACAACAAGCTCCACATCTTCCACACCCTGATTCTCCATGAATATTTTTCCCATCACTGTAAAATCTTCTCTGAGTACAAACCCTTGCTTGTTTAGTATTGGGATCAAAACCTGTTTCCATATCTATGCTGCAATAAATTCCTCATCATCTCCAATAAGCATTATCTTACTTCCAACAATCAAATCCACAATAAAGGCATCTCTTCTTTTCTTCCTTAACTGAAACTCACTATTTTTTAGAACAGTATAATTTATTTCTTTTCTTAATTGCTTTTCCATCCTCTCAACGATCGAAGACAGAGCATCAACATTCACCTGACCGACAAGAACGAGATCAATATCATGTGACCCCACCCTCATTCCCTTTGTGAACGAACTTGTAAGGAGAGCAAATTGCACATCACCAAGCTTTCCCGTATTTCTGATTATTTCACCACCAAGCCCATAGGTTTTGTGAAAAATTGATAAAAATTCGGAAAAAAAACTGAACTTCTTGTTCGTAAAAAAATACTTTCTGTTGCCCCGCCTTTCAGTATCGAGAAATTTTATTTTTTCGAGCCTTGTCAGTTCTCTTCTAACTGCATTGATCTCCTCACCCAGTTCCCTCACAGCTCCTCTTAAATGAATAGGAACATCAGGGTGAAATAGAAAATATTTTAGAGCCTTTATCCTTACTTTCGAGACCAGCAAGTGCTTAACAATATCCTTTTCATTAAACATGGCTAAAGACTGATAAAGTAGAAAGAACGGCAGTGCTAATTTGTACCAGAAAGTACAAAGTTTTTCAACTATTTGTCCTTTTACTTTATCCCTGCTGCCTCCCTGACCTTATCAAAAATCTCCTTTGCTAACTTCTTATCTGCTCTAAGTGCTTCTTTTGTGGCATCTTTTCCCTGTGCAAGCTGTTTTTCTCCATACTTAAACCATGCCCCCGATCTTTCAATAATCTCAAATTGCACGGCAGCATCTAGAAGACTACTGTATTTATCTATTCCTTTCGAAAAAATTATGTCAAAGCTTGCTTCCCGAAAAGGAGGAGCAACTTTGTTCTTAACAACTTTCACATTAACTGTATTGCCAATTACTTCATCTCCCTCCGTTAGCTTTTCTTTTCTTCTTATTTCCATTCTTACAGAAGAATAGAACTTCAATGCATTACCCCCAGTTGTTGTTTCAGGATTTCCAAACATTATTCCTATTTTCATTCTTATCTGATTAAGAAAAACAACGGTTGAACCTGTCTTACTTGTAATTGCTGTGATTTTCCTGAGTGCCTGGCTCATAAGACGTGCCTGGAGTCCCATATGTGAATCTCCCATATCACCTTCAATTTCAGCCCTTGGAGTAAGTGCGGCGACAGAATCAACAACAACTACATCCACCGCTCCTGACCTCACTAAGGTCTCAAGTATTTCTAACGCCTGTTCTCCATAATCAGGCTGCGATATATAGAGATTTTCAAGATCAACTCCGATATTTTTCGCATAAGCCGGATCAAGAGCATGTTCAGCGTCTATAAAAGCAGCAACACCTCCTTTTGCCTGTACCTCAGCGACAATATGATGTGCCAACGTTGTTTTGCCCGAAGACTCCGGACCATAAATCTCAATAATCCTGCCTTTTGGTACTCCCCCTACTCCTAAAGCAATATCCAGGGAAAGCGCTCCTGTCGGAATGACGTCAATGTCTTTTTGCACCCCGGCTCCCATCTTCATAATCGACCCCTGTCCAAACTGCTTCTCAATTTGACTCACTGCTATATCAATCGCCTTTTTTTTACCTTCAGAAATGCTACTTTCTTTTGTATTCTTCTTTTCGTCAGTTTTTACCATAGGGACTAAATAAAAAATAATATAAAATTCTAAATCAAAGTTATTAAAAAAATATTAAAAATATTGCACTCCTTACCCTCACACTTCAAACTGTAATTAATTCACAAACTTAACATGCTGTTTTGCTACCCAACCGCTCTTTCCTCCCTCTATATCTATTTTGTACCACCCGGTATTGCTATCCTCCAAGAAGAAATACCTTTGCCCGGGATTAACCTTTGTAATAACATTTGCTGCTCCACTGGCTATTTCACGCACATTGAGATATCCAGTATCAGTGGAAAGTATTTCAACAACTTTTTCAGTTGGGGTATTTACATTCAAAACAATATCAAAATCCGTTCCATCAAAATTTTGTCCATTTCTATTTACCAGGCTGAACGACTCTCGTTGCTCTCCAAAATACAATGGAACATGCAACTTAAATATAAACGTTTTTTCTTCACCAGGGCGGATAACGTTGCCCTCACTCATTATTGTCGGTTGAGAAGGACTTGCCCAGACACCATTTACAAAAAATCTACTATCCTCTCCGTCTTTTTTTAGACCAATTATTTCGCTATCTCCACCTTGATAAATACTATTCTTTCCCGTATTTTTTATTTTTAAAGTCATAAGTCCTGTTTCACGGTAATTTACCGGTGCATCAGGAGGTTTTGCCTCGACAATTTTGATGGAATATAGCTTTGGAACAGGTTTATAGTTTTTATCGACAAAATCAAGAGCCTCTTTCATTCCATTACTCCATCCTCCCCCAACAAGAGCTTTCGATCTAATAAAAACTGTTTTGTTTTTGAGGTTAACAACAACTTCTGCTCCAGTAATTTTAATCTTTTCTGGTTTAATAGCGTTTCTATTTGCAACGTCAAGCAAAATTTCCCGGATGGAATCATATGCTCTAATAGAAAATCCATTTTCACCTTCTTTTACGAGATAAGCGATAACGATTGAGCCAGGCTCCTCTCCATTAATAAGAATACTTTGCTCCTCTCCACCCTTATTCCCCTCATAAATATCACCATTTCCTCCAACCACAAAGTGAAATGGGATATCAGGAAAACCAAGCCTCGCAGTGTAAAAATAGTACAGAGATCTAAACCACTTACTATCATTTTCATTTACTCCTTCCGGTCTGAATAAAGGAACGAGCAGAATACTTTTCGGAGAGGCAAAGTTTGCATCTTCCTTTGTCAGGTTTTCATCAATTTTACTCTCAGCCCTTGAAACAACGGAAACTTCTGCATTCACCTTTGGTGTAAAACAAAAAATTACCCCAAACACTAATAAGATGTTCAGAAAAAGGGTATTGGTTTTATGCAAATGCAAATAGATAATCTTTAGCATATTGTATTATCTTATCATGTTAGCAGCGGGAACATTAAACACTGATAACATATAAACTAAGACCAAGTTTCTCATCTATTCTTCCCTGTTTCACGGAAAAATCCAGTCCAACAAGCTTTTTATACATTTCCTTAATTTTTTCTTTTGTAAAATTTCCGGCATGCTTTTTCAACTTTGAAAGGACAAAGGGATGAAGGCCAAGCTTTTCTTTGTAGTCTGAAAGGGCAAGCATTCTTAACTCCCTGGCAATCATTCCGACTGTTTGAATATAGTCAGTTTTATCTCGAATTAGTTTTTCAATTTGAAATAAAGCCTTTTTGCGATTTCTTTCAACAAGCGAATCAATAAATTCCCAGATATTTGCCTCTCTGCTTTCAACAAGATTCTCAATATCATTTTCCGTTATTTCTTTTCTTCCTTCCGCTTCAAGAAATAATTTCAATTTATCCAGTTCGTTGGAAAGAACTGCCTCATTTTCTCCAACTCTAAAAATAATCTGATCTGCAAGACCCGACTTAAATTCTATTTTCTTTTTCTCCGCCTGATCCAAAAACCAGCTTCTCAGAGCTGCTGGTTTCCTGATTTCAAATTCCCTGACTACTCCAATTTTACTAATTAGCTTAAATAATTTTGATCTCTTATCAGCAGATTTTTCTTCCCATAAAACTAAAGTCATTTTTTTCCGCTCAGACAAAAAATCTGCCGTCTCTGACAAAATAGATTTTTTTTTATTTGAAAATAATCTTTTAACGACTAAAAGCTTTCTTGTAGAAAAAAGAGAAATTGTATCTAATCCGGAAAAAAGATCGTTTAATGTATTAGCCTCATCTCCATGTTTTACCTCAACTTCAGCATCGGAAAATTTCTGATTATACTCGTAAACCAGACTCCTAAGTTCTTCTCCGCTTTCAAAGTAATTGTCCCCGTGGATTAGATATATCAAAGTTCAACTGTGACCAAAACTAGATCTTTCGCAAATTTTACATCCTTAATTACAACACTACTACTTATTTCACCACCTGCTAAACTACTTATAAGCTGTTCACTTGTGCCCAATTCCAGATCCTTAATTACTGTTCCCATAAGACCAAATGCCCTCTCTTTTACAAATTCTCGAAGGGACTCGGGTGTATTGATCTTTCCAAAACCAATTCTGGAAAAAACAAGTTTATCTTCAGTATCGGTGAGTTCAACAATGACCCACAGTGGTTCTCCCTGCTCAGCAACATCAACAAATATCTGTATTTTCTCTTCCTCAAGGCCGACCCTCACATCGGCTCCATCTGCAAGTCGAGCCCTGACCAGAGTAGTAAGCTGATCTTCAGTCAGCTGAAAAGTAACCTCCCCATTCGTTGGACTTGTAACCTCATCGATATAACTTTCCACTGATATAGAGGTTATGCCCTCAGATGTCTTATCAGGCTTGTAATTTCCGTTTAAATACATTTTTAGTGGCTCTGTAAGAAATGGAGGTTTGAAAATAATTAAAGCAACAACAGCTGTTACCAGGAGGAGAAAAATCAATAAAATAAAACACGTAATCCGCTTTATTAAACCGAAACATCCAAGACCCCCTCCTTTTTCTTTAATAATAACTCTCTCAACAACTTGAGGCTCATCTTTCTCATCATCTTCCTCTTTTTCGTCTTTATTTCCCAGATCAGCCGGCGGAGTATCAGAAATTGGAGGAAGTCCTCCATTACCGTTTGACTGTGGTATTGGATTGTCCGTCATTCCTCCCACCGTATTTGGAATTGTCTGGGTAGAAGCAGAAACCGGCAGAGTATCAACTGATGAACTGTCTGGAGGTGCAGCAACAGGAGATAATCCTGTTGGGGATACTCCATTTGAAGATACACTACCTTGTGGTACAGCATTTATAGGTGTGCCCGGAGACGTACTGCTCCGAGATGTCTCTTCCGGAACTACTCCTTGCGCTTGAGCCCCAATACCTGCTCGATCGGATCCTACGCCTGTAGCTGGAGCTGGAGATACATCGGGAGACGTTGATTTATCAGGTAATACAGATGATACAGTTGATACTGATTCATCAGATGATGCATTCGTAACAGCAATATTCCCAGAAGCAGAAGAGTTATCTGTGCCGTTTTGCTGGACTGATGGAGTCCCAAATGGATTTTGGTTTTTTCCCGAAGAATCCGGCGTGGACATTTAAATTATTTCTTCATAAATTACTTTCCAGAATAATAGTATATCAGAAGACTGCTCTCTGCAAATTTCGACTAGTCTAGCTCAGTATCTGGAGCCAACATCTTGTGCTTTTGTCCGCTTTTCTTAAAAGCACCTCCAATTTTTCTTATCAATTTTGCAAGCAAGCTTACATCTTCATCATTCAAAAGGTAGCTGATCCAGACATAAACCATGAGACCGGAGATAATAGTTGACGAAGTCAAGATAAAAAGATTAATGGTTCTTGCAACATCCAAGACATCATCCCAAAGTTTGAAGAGACTGTATAGCAGGAGTCCCATCACTATTGCTGAAAAGAACTTTTTTCCAAAAGAAATAATAAGATTTTTAAAATTGACTTTAATAATTCTTTTATTAAGCATCAGGATAAGTATCACAAACTCGATAAAATAGATAAGGCTCGAACTCAGAGCAAGTCCTCCAACACCTGCTCTCCCCCCTGCCTTGCTAAAGAAATAACTGAAATTAAAGGTCACTTCTCTTAAACTAAAATGGTCAAAATGACTGAAATAATTGGTAAATAGAATACCTGTAATAATTCCCCCAACTACAACAAATACCGCAGAGAAAAAAGGTCTTATTGAGTCGTGTGCTGCATAAAATGTCCTGTATAAAATCGTTCTAAGAGACTCAAACCCAAGCCCAAATGAGAAGAAAAGAACTATCCATGCTGTCATGTATGTACTATCAAAACCGAAAGTACTTTTATCAAAAATACCGAACGTCAACCTGACAAGTGGCACCCTAAGAACAAGGAGAACAACAGACGTTGGAATGGCAAGAAAGAATATATTATTAATAGCACTATGCAAAATAACTGAAAATTTTGACATATTCCTTTTGGAAAATGCATCCGAAAGTGAAGGGAAAACTGCTGTTGCAAAAGTACTTCCGAATACAGCAAGTGGAATCGAGATGAGTCTTACAGCAAAATAAAAAGTGGTAGTAGAGCCTGCAACAAGCCCAAGAGCTATAAACTGATCCACTGTGAGAGCTATTTGTTCAGTTGCAATACTTAAAACCCTGGGAATACCCAGAGTAATAGCCTCTCTCACAGCACGACTTTTAAGATCAAGTACAGTAAGATATCTAATCCCCAGTTCCTGTGCGATAGGCAATTGTACTATCAAGTGAAAAATTGAGCCAACCAGAGTTGACCATACAAGTCCCCATATACCCATATGAAAAACAGAGACAAAAAGCAAGGTTCCAACTATTCTTCCAAAATTATAAAAAAGTGGTGCAATCTGAGGAAGTATAATTCTGTTTTTCGAATATAGTCCACTAGAGACGAAAGTTGATATTCCAAGCACAATTTGCGGTATAAGGAGAACCCTCGTTATGTTAACTATTTCCTCTATCTCAGCGAGTGTGAACGGATCAATAGGATTAATTACATTTTGAAGAAAGAAAGGAAATATATCCCGTGCAAAAACAGCAAGCAAAATTCCTATAAATGAAAAGAAAAGAAGACTCATATTCATTATGGAATTTAGTACACGCAAAAAACTCTTCTCACCTTCTTTGTTTAATACGTCAATAAGAACCGGTACAACCGATACTGAAATTGCTCCAAAAAGAATTACATTGGAAATAAGCTCAGGAAGGGTATTTGCCGCAAAGAATATATCTGAAGATCTGTTTGCTCCAACCGTAGAAGCAGCTATTGCAAGAAAAAAGAATCCTGCGAATTTGGTGATCAAGTTCAAGACCATCAACAGTACGGCCGTTGAAAGGATTCCACTCTGCTCCATAGAAAGGAGCCTTTTTCCTTTTGCGAAAACTGTACTAACCATAAAAGTATTAAGCTCTATCTGATTCAGCTTTTGAAACTTGATCTATTCCTTTTAGTGTCATGCTGACCTTACCCTGTTCATCAATTCGTATTACTTTTGCTCTCACTTTCTGCCCCAGCTTTACAATAGCATTTGGATCTTTTACAAATCCATCCGCCATTTCCGAGACATGAATGAGACCTGATATTGCAGGACTGACATCAACAAATGCACCGTAGTTTTCAATCCTGTCAATAGTACCTTCGTATACTTTCCCAACTTCTGCCTCTTCCACCACAGCTTTTATCATCTGAACTGCCTTCGCCATTAGTTCAGTATCAGAAGTTGTTACAAAAACATCTCCCGTATCCTCAATGTTAATATCGACACCGTCTCCAAGAATTTCAGCCATCTTCTTGATATTCTTCCCTCCAGGTCCAATGAGTTCACCAATCTTTGCCGGGTTAATCTTAACAATTTCAACCTTAGGAGCGTATTTAGAAAGATTGTTCCTCGGTTCAGCTATTATCTTTATCATCGCTTCCAGCACAACTTCTCTTCCTTTCTTTGCCTCTATCAATGCCTTTTGTAAAATCTCAACTTTCACACCGTTCAACTTATTATCCATCTGAATAGCAGTAATTCCTTCCATTGTCCCCATTACCTTGAAATCCATATCGCCATAGAAATCTTCCACATCCTGCATATCCGTTACCAGCTGAAATTCATCCTGTGTTTCACCAGTTACTAAACCGATTGCAATGCCACCAACGGGAGCTTTTATCGGAACGCCAGCATCCATAAGGGCAAGAGATGATCCACAAGTTGCGGCTTGTGAGCTTGATCCGCTTTGTGAAAGAATTTCGGAAACAACACGAATTGCATATGGAAACTCATCCATTGGGGGAATAACCGGAAGTAATGCCTTCTCCGCCATTGCCCCATGACCGATTTCTCTATTTCCGGGATAAAACTCAAACCTTCCGGCTTCTCCAAGTGAATATCTGGGTCCATTGTAATGATGAATATATCTTTTACTTTCCTCACCTTCCAGTCCTTCCAGAGTTTGAACCAGCCTTACCGAACCAAGTGTTGCAACTGACATTACCTGAGTTATTCCACGGGAGAAAAGAGCAGAACCATGCACTCTCGGAAGAACTCCTGCCTCTACATCAAGTACACGGACTTCATCCATTGCTCTGTTTGAAAGCCTTTTCTTCTCCTTAAGCATAGAATGCCTCGTAATTTTTTTCGCTACTTTATTCACAGCCTCAACTATAAGAAAAGGGCTCTCTTCCTCAAACCCTTTTTCTGTTCTTATTTCCTCAACAGCTTTTGCTTCAATTTCACGAAGCATACTCCTTCTGTCATCATCATTGAAAAGAGCATATTCAATTTCTTTTGCATATTTCTCTTCTATTTTCTTTACAAGTACTTTACCGGGCTTGAAAGGCTCAAACTGCATTTTCTCTTTTCCCAGTTCTTTTGCAATTTCTTTCTGCCACCCAATAAGCTTTTGACCTTCTTTATAGGCAAGCTCAAATGCTTTACTCATCTCCTCCTCTTTTACAATATTTGCCCCAACCTCAAGCATAGTGATTCCAACTTCATTTACTCCAAAAGATGCATCAAGGCTGGAAGTTTTTAATTCCTCCAGACTCGGATTAACTTTTAATTCTCCCTTTTCATCCATACCAATCGTAATACCTGAAACCGGACCCTCGAAAGGTACAGAGGACAACATAAGAGCAAGAGAAGCACCAGTAATCCCAAGATCAACAGGGTCATTAATTCCATCATATGCCATCACATTTATTACAACGTTAACCTCATTTTTAAATCCTTCAGGAAAAAGCGGACGAAGTGCACGATCAATTTCCCTTCCCTTTACAATATTCTCATCAGAAGGTCTCCTTTCTCTCTTTATATATCTGGATCCTGAAATAATACCTGCTGCATAGTCCTTTTCGAAGTAAGTTATTCCCAGAGGGAAATAATCCAACTCTGAAGGCTTGTCACTTGCAGTAACAAATATCATAAGAACAGTCTCACCCTGCCTGATAGTTAGTGCAGAGTCAGCACGAAACCCGATATGCCCGGTTTCAAAGATAATTTCCTGACCATTAAAACTAAAGGTCTTTGTGATTTTTTTATTCATCTTTAGACTTAAACAAAATATAAATATTTTGCTTTGTGAAGAACTGAAGCGGGGAATCTTGAATAAATTAGCAGGAAGTCTTTTTCCCGGATCCCCTGAAATAGACTCCTTACTAATTTCTCCTGTCAATCCTCACCACCCGTTTCCTCAAAAAAGCATTAGTCGAACGATTATAACAGAAAATGCAGAACATATTTAATAAAAACAAAATTTTCAGATATATAGAATACAGAAACAGAACCCCCATGATTATGTTAAAATTCACTCTCTAATACAAAAACTGTACAAGTTATTTACTGTTCTGCTGCTTTCTCATAAAATAATGAAAACTCTTGCAATTGATTTTGGAACAAAAAGAATTGGAATTGCTGTTTCTGATGAGCTTGGAATTGCAGCAGCACCGATAAAAATAATCAAGGGAAGAACCAATAAAGAGGCAATAGAAGAAATTGCCAGAATATACAATAAACTGAAAGTGCAGCAAATTCTGATAGGTATACCTCTCAAGCCCGATGGAAGTCACGGAAAGGAGGCAAATCTCATAAAGGACTTTGCTGAAGAATTAAACAAAAAAATTACTACAAGGATTATTTTTTGGGATGAATATCTATCAAGTAAAATTGCTGAGAAGAATAGTAATGGACGGAAAGATATTGATGATCAGGCAGCTGCAATTATCCTGCAGGAATTTTTAAATTCATCAGAACAGTGATAAAATCACCTCTACCTATTTAAAATTTATCGAAGAATATAATGAAAAAATTTGTCAATGCATTACTAATAATTCTTTTTATCCTGATCATACTTGCAGGAGTAGGATTTTTCTTTACAAGACAATGGTACATCAAGACAGTAAATACTCCAGCAAGCTCTTCTGAGGAGGTAGTAAGATTCGAGATTAAACTTGGACAGGATATTAATACCACAGCAAGGGAACTGAAAAATGAAGGGCTTATCAATAATGTTGACGCTTTCTACTGGTATTTAAGACTAAACAATTTGATCCCGGAGATAAAAGCAGGCACTTTCGTGCTTAAAAGGAATATGACAATTGTTGAGATAGCCAATGCTCTACAGAATGCAACTGCAGATGATACTGTCTGGATAACAATACCCGAAGGACTCAGAATGGATGAAGTTGGAACAATACTTGAGGAAAAACTACAAGGCAATCAGTCCAAATTTGTTAGGTCTGATTTCGATGATATGGTCAAGAATCCAGACAATTATACATTTTCATCATCTATTAGAGATTTTCTTACTGCTTATAAACCTGAAAAGAAGTCACTCGAAGGATTTTTATATCCTGACACCTACAATTTTGCAAAAAACATCACTACACAGCAGGCAATAGAAAGACTGATAACTACTCTTATTTCAAAATTCAAGGATGAAGATTATGCTGCCATAGAAAAAAGTAATTTAAATTTTTATGAAACGCTCATACTTGCTTCAATAATAGAGAGAGAGGCTTTTACAAAAGATGAAAAACACGAAATAGCAGACGTTTTATTGAAAAGACTCAAAGGTGAACTGGATGGAGTAAAACTTCTTCAGGTTGATGCCGCTCTTCTTTACGAGAAGAAAGACTGGAAAGCAAATGCATTTCTCTTGAAAGAAAAAGATTCCCTTTACAATACATACAAATACCCAGGACTTACACCGACTCCAATCTCAAATCCCGGAATTGATTCGATTAATGCAGTGATTTATCCTGGTAAAAATGAATACTTTTACTATCTCCACGGGAATGATGGGCAGATTCATTATGCAAAAACATTAAGCGAGCATAATGAAAATAAAAAACAATACATTGATAGCAAATAGAAGAATCGTGGTATCCTGAGGAATAGCTCTAGACAATTCAATCCTATCTGCATAGAATGTAGATAGAGACATGAAAAGAAAACCAGAAAAAGAGGAAGTAGAGCACAAGGAAGGAATTACAATTGATACAAACCTTCATCAGATAGTAGCGATCATTGTAATATTTCTGGCAATGTTTGTACTTCCTGTTGAACTCTATACTCTTTACAAAAACAATAAAGAAGTAAAGCCTGTTGCAACTTATACAGGAGAGATTCAGGGCGTTTCTATAACAAAAACCAGCAATCCAGAAAATACACATTCAAAAAATGACGTTCTGGGAGCAGTTGATTCAATAATCCCAAAACCTCTTAAAACTGTAAGTCAGCAAACAGCAACATATATCTTGTATAGCGGGATAGCATCTTTGGCTCTTGCCTTAATAATACTTGCTACTTTGCTAATAAAAAAAGGACAATAGGAGAATACCTGTCTCCTTTCTTGCTTGACTTCGATCAGTCTTCTTCTGATTCAATTTATTCTAGGGTACTTATTTCTCTTGCAATTTGAAGTTCCTCATCCGTTGGAATTACCCAGACAGACTTGGAAATATTCTTTGAAATTTTCAGATTTTCTCTTACATTTTTTTTACCTTCATTTAGAGAGTCAGAAATTTCAATCCCAAACAAAGACAAATTTTCACATATTCTTTTTCTGATAATATCAGATCCCTCTCCTATCCCGGCAGTAAAAACAAGTACATCAACTCCTCCGAGAGCGGTAGTAAAACTACCAATATACTTTTGTACTCTATAAATATACATTTCAATTGCAAGTTTTGCTCTAATATTCCCTTTTCCTTCCTCTGTAAGCAACACCCTCATATCGTCACTTATTTCAGAAATGCCCAATAAGCCACTATTGTTATTTTCAATATCAGCTATCATATCAAGAGAAAGTCGAAACTTCCTGTTCAAATGGAAAACAACACCATCATCGACATCCCCACTTCTTGTTGCCATCATCAAGCCATCAAGCGGCGTAAATCCCATCGATGTATCAATCGACCTTCCATCCTTAATAGCCGTAATACTTGAACCTCCTCCGAGATGGCATACTATTACCCTCGAATGCCCGGGCTCAATTATATTCAATTCATCCAGAACAAACCTGTTTGATATCCCATGAAATCCATATTTTCTAATTCTATATTTTTCGTAAAAATCGTAAGGAAGCCCGTACAAATAAGCTTTTTTAGGGATAGATTTGTGAAAAGCAGTATCAAAAACACCATAAACAGGGACGGACGGGAATTGCTCTTTAAATTCCTTTACTCTCTTAAGTGCAGGCGGATTATGAAGCGGAGCAAGGTCATTTAGTTCTTCAATTTCAGAAACAACCCTATCTGTAAGAAGGATCGGATCAAGATATTTTTCTCCGCCGTGAACTATCCTGAATCCAACTTTATCTATTTTTGCTTGAATCGAGCATCGAATTAAATTCATCGGGTTATCATACTCCTTCTGCCCCGTCTCTATTTCTTCCCCATTAATCCTGAAAAAATACTTTCCATTATTTGTAAATATTTTTCCCTTAGAGACAGAATTTAGCTCCTTATCAAAAATTTTAAATTTCATCGTCTCACTTCCTGCATTTACTGCCAAAATTGTCATCATAAATTTTCTTAAAAATATTTTTCAAAATTTCTGATTTCTTCTATGTCTTCTCCTGTTTCAATTATTACTTTCGCATGCTTCTCAAGTAAAGAATTTATATAGTATTCAACTTGCTTTCTTTTTTCTCTTACTTTCTCATTTGTTTCTGAAACCTTCATTACAGCTTCAAGAGCCAAATGAAACCTGTCGCAATCATTCTGTACCTGCATATCAAAAGGAGTTGTTGTGGTTCCCTTCTCACTATATCCGTGAATCGAAATCCTGCCAGCAAAGGAGTGACCAAAAATCAGGCTTTTTATATCCTGAGGATAACCGTGATAAGAATAAATCACGGGTTTTGAATCAGTTAAAATTCTTTTCAAATTATCACCATTAAAATTCAAACCTCTTCTGTCACCAATTCCAAAACACGAAAGCTCACTTATGCTTACAAATCTTGTTCTCATTTCGGGAACAAGTCTTTTCAGGATTTTTATTGCCGAGATCGACTCTAGTGTTGAGTAGTCTCCCGTTGCCGCAAAAACTATGTCAGGTATATCATCTTCTTTTTGATTTTCCAGTATTTCTTCTGTTCCCACGCTCTTCACATTTCCAACGCCTTCCCATATAGAAATTCCACTTCTCATTTGTTCTTTAAAATTTTCCATTGTTATGTATTGGGGTAGTTCTCTTTTGCCAGTAATTATTATGTTTATCTTATCTCGACTTTTTAGAGCTTCTTCACAAGTCAGAAGTAGAGAATTGGCATCAGGTGGAAAATGAACATCAATACTTTCTGAATAGTCGTTGAGTACACTACTGATAAACCCGGGATTTTGATGGGAATAGCCGTTGTGATCTTGTCTCCAGCCTGTACTCGTAATAATAAAGTTCATTGAAGGAAGGGGTTTTCTCCATCCCACACTTTTTGCCTGTTTCAAAAACTTTGAGTATTGATCTACCATACTCGCAATTATCATCATGAAGGCTTCGTATGAGATATAGACGCCATGTCTCCCGGTAAGTATATATCCCTGAAGCCAGGCTTGAAGAACATTTTCGCTGAGAAGCTCCATCATTCTACCATCCCGGGAAATATTCTCCGATGCACCCGGGACAGGCCAGACATAGGTTCTGCCAGTAACGTCAAAAAGCGACTGAAGCTTGTTCGATTCGCTCTCATCAGGAGACATTATTCTAAAAATATTTGGGTTATTTTTAATTACATCACGGAGATATTTTGAAAGTTCAGTCATACTGCTCGCTTTTTTACTGCCGGAAATTTCCAGCTCATAATCTCCTATTTCCGGGAGCTTTAACGGCTGGGATACAAGATTGTTTGCATGTTTATTCATGCCAGGCCTGAGCTCTCCTTCCGGGAGCAACCCTTTTATTTCTTCAATTGGTCTAAAATCTTCAGTCAGCAATTCGTGAACTTTATAACTCCCAAGCCATTCTTCAAGAAGTTTAAACTGCTCTTCATCTTCTACAGGATCTTCCAGAGGAATTCCGTGTGATCTAAAGGAATCCTCTACCATTGTGCCGTCCAATTCCTTCGGACCTGTCCATCCTTTTTTGCTTTTCAGAAGAATAACAGGCCACACAGGTTTTTGTTTGAAAGCTTCAATATTTTCTTTTAAGTTTTTCTCTGAGCTCTCACCCCCAGCAGTTTCATCTTGATCAAGATTGTCTCCCCGGAATTCTTTCTGGATTTGCTTAATTTTTTGGAATGCGTATTCAAAGACCTTCAGTGAATCCTCATAAATGTTTTCTTCCTGAACGATAATCGGTTCGTACCCGTAACCTTTGAATAAATTCATCAATTCTTTATCTGACATCGTCCCATAAATTGTTGGGCCGGAAATTTTGTGTTTATTTATATGAAGAACAGGAAGCACTGCCCCGTCTTTTTGAGGATTCAAAAATTTGTTGCTGTACCATGAAGCAGAAAGTGTACCTGTCTCGCTCTCACCGTCCCCAATTATACAGGCAACAATAAGCTCCTTATTATCAAAAGCGGCTCCATATGCTGTTGCAAGAGAGTAGCCAAGTTCCCCACCCTCCAAAATTATTCCAGGACTTTTGGGACTTGCATGAGAAGGAAACCCTCCGGGCCAGCTGAAATTTCTAATTAAATTTCCTATTCCCTGCTTCCCGACTTTGTATTCAGGATAAAATTCTCCAAGCGTACCATCAAGAAACATATTGGAAAGAATAGCGGGGGATCCATGCCCTGATCCTATTACAACCATCATTTCCTGATTATGTCTCTTGATTAAAATATTTAGATTGGAGTAGATAAAGTTCAAGCCGGGGACAGTACCCCAATGACCAAGAATTCTTTTTTTGATATGAGCTTTTTCAAGCTCGACCTCAAGAAGGAAGTTTTCTTTGAGATAAAGCTGTGTTGCTGACAGGTAGTTAGCCAAACGAAGACATTTTTTCTGCGAACCAATAAGCTCTTTTGTGATAAAAGAATAGTCGGACATAAAACATTGTGTATTATTCCGATGATTTCTTCAACTGAGATATACGGGCTTCGCCCTTAGGTTGAAGATCGGTTTATACTAATGAAGACAAAACTTGTCTCTGATTGATTAATAGAATCGAAGCAATAACACCAGATTTATCGATTTTGTGGTTTCATTACGACAATCCAGTAGGGCAGGTTACCTGATAAAATAGACATTGCTTTGAGACCCATTGCGTACAAGCTACGATCCTTTGTTACTGAAGAAATATACTGTTTGTTGACTCTAACAGGATGTATCTCTGCCTCAAGACCATATTTTTGAGCTGTCCTGCGAATTGTTTCGCTAGACCTGAGATATGAAATTACAGGGACTATTTCATAGTGATCCACTGTATGATTACCATCCAGATAGACTATTTGGTCAAGTAATTGTTTTGTACCAAAATTTTTGAAGACTGGTAATGGTAACCCAACTGCTATTGCATATTCTCTATCTATCCCCTCATGCGACCTGAATTTAAAACCGAATTGCTCAATATCATTTGAAGCTTGTGTAATCATAAATATTGCCCCATCCGGTCGAAGCATTGAAGCTGCCTCCCTGATTAGACCGTCATATATACTGTTAGGAACAAACATATCTGCACGGTCAAAGTATATACGATGCACTCCTTCACCCCTTATCCTCTCCACTAGCTTTTCTCTCTGTGTTCTGTCCTCATCAGGAATCCCCCTCACATCGGGCAGTCCTTTTATACCAGATTCAACAAGCTGCTCAAGTGAAAACTGAATTGCATGCCTTTCGCTTTCACCCCAAAATAAAGGGAAAACATTCTCTTTTCCAGCCTGCAATGAAGCCATACTACGATCCAGTGAAACATAACAATCATGCGGAAAAAACCAGGAACGTCCTGCATCAAATGTAGATGAACCACCTGCAAAACTAATCACTATGCCTCCCTCTCCTGGACTTTCCACTTTGTGTTTTAATATCAACTCGCGGGCTCGCTGCTCTTCCACTACATTATCGTGATTTGCTGCTGTCGAAAGTATGTATTCCGTCGGATCCATAAGTATATCAAATGGACCTTTCTCAAATTTAGCGAACATTTCATCAGCAAGTGCTCTTTCCTCTAGAGTCATTCCATCAAGAGAAATTCCAGTAATTGGAGTAGGCAATATTGGTAAGGATTTTACATCCAGCCTTGGCGCAATAACTCTTAATGTTTTCTTTCCCAATTCAGACGCATTTACTCCAAATAATTGAGCAAGCTGATCAAAGTTTTCGGTCTGTCGACGACCTGGCTGCTCATACACTTCTCCCCCCACCCTGTCTTGAGTCATTATACGTTCGCTAAAAACTAAAAGTCACAATTAAATCATTTTTCCTGAAACAACAAACTACTGTGACCAATTTTGATGCTTGTATCTTTACCGGTTATTCCTGTGAGTATGGCAACATTATCTTTTTATAAGCTTCCAATGAAGTGCTCAGAATTCTCTCATCTGAAAGTATTCCAAGTTCGATATAGTATGTTCGTTGCGATTGTTTTCTACAAAACAATTCATTAATACTGCCAAGACCATGCGCTATTATTTCCATTAACCTGTTATTTGCTACAATAGCCGTACCTCCTATATTGCCTTTTTGAAGACCCTCCCCTGTCGAGATATTCTTCAGGGCGGTCAATCCATCCGCCATTGAACCTTCTTGTATATAATCCGGAACAACTACTATCCGATGAAATAAATGATCGGAAGGACTTCCTGCAGAAAGATACTCTTCGTAGTCACCGTGGAAAACTTCTGTTGCATGTTTTTGTAAATTAAGATGAGTAGGTGTAATAACCATGGCAATGTGGTGCCTGCCCATGGGAGGAAAGCGAAAAACAGTAAGATTATCTTTATCTTTTTCCCACTCCTTTACTACACTCACTGCATATTTTATAAAATCTGCGTCTGATATACGCCCATTCATTTCAGAAGTCGGGCCAAAATCCGGAGACTTACTCATACTATTTCGTTAAGAAGTAAACTGGGGCATATAAGACCTATATAACAAATTTATCCGGATGTCAAGCAATTATATGATTATCACTAAAATGCACCAGTTTATGCTACATCATTTGCTAAATTTCATATGGATTTTTATGGTATTTGAAATTGCTATACTTCTCTTTTATCCTCACAACAGCAGTCTGTGCCAATTCACAAATTCCATTGAATTTTCCAGTCAGATCAATTTTACACTCATGAGATATATGAGATGTCATCGCTGAAATATTTTCAGGGCTCGTATCAATGAGACTAAAACCATTCATAACCAGATGTAACATTACACTTCTTTTTCCTATCGTTTGTTTGTCAATAAAATAAGATGGTTCTATTTTTACATCCGGTGATTCATGAGTAATCCTTTTTCTCGAGGCGGCGTAAGAATCATAACTGGCAACAGTCACATACTCAGTAAAATTAAAAATGCCAAATTCTAAAAATTGCTCACGGTTTCCTTCAAATACCCGCTGTAAATCGGCAACATCTGCGATATCCTCCATCCAGACATCGGGAACAATATGAACAAGAAGATTTTTCATTGTATTATAAATATAATCAGCGTGTGTCCCGGCCGTTTGAGTTAGAAGTAATTCCGGATCGCTTAAATTATCTGTATTACTTATATTTACATCAAAATCTATCCCAAGTAATCTCTTATCTGCATCAACCAAAGCATCAATCCTTTCCTCATTAATTCCAAACAGTCTTAATGCTGCCTCAAGAGGTGTAATTCCGTTTCTTTCTCCGCCTATGCCCAGATCAGCAATTGCGATAATGTTGGATCCTTGTATTCGATTTAAATAGTTTACTGCTTTTATTGCTGATTCCATATTTGATAGCGCAGAAAGACTGTCATTATGAAAATGGAACTCAACATAAAAAGAATCACCCAAAACTTGTGCAGCACTTTCCAGTAGAAAAGATGTGACAGCAAAAACCTTTGCCGGATCTTCTGCAATACCACGAGTCTCAGGCATACTGATCCTGGTTATCCCTTTATTCTTCAAAATATCGAGTATTTCAAAATATGCCTGCATTATTTCTGATGCTTCAGACTCCGAACCTCCTTGATCAAATCCCTGATAAACACAACTAAAAATATGCTCCAGACCAACACGAAGATTATCACTGTTCACCACATCAAACGAATCAATTGTTTCAATAAGTTCTGCCGGATCATATTTCCCCATCCGCCCATACATCTTTATTATTATCCGTTTTTGTTGCTCTTCATTGAAATTTGTAAGTATATCTTTTATCTCACCTGTGAGATGCCTTGTTGCTCCTGCATGTAATCCCACTAGCACTCCTGGAGCCTCTTTCAGTATTTGCTCAATATTATCTACCAGTGTTTGTCTGTTCCCGTTTGGTTCTATCTGTCCCGGTGCATTCAACTCAATCATCGATCCAGGGGACAGCAAACATGCGAGTCGGCTGATATTTTCAGGAAGAGGATTGATAACCGAAAATGGAGACTGCAACTGCTCTCTCTCATTAATTTGTATAATTACTTGTGAATAATCTATATTTTCATGGCTTATCGTTTCATATGCATTTAGGTAATCTTGAAACGAGTCGTAAAACGCAGAAAGATCCCCACCATGACTGAGTCTGATCAGCGGTAATAAATACTGAGCAACACTTTCCATGCGTTGATTAAAGCTTCTATTACTCTCTGCACACTCTGTGTGCAACCCAGTCTCCAATTCCACTTGATTTGCCATTTCAACTTTCATCGTCATCATAGAATTTTGTGCTTCTGTTAATATTTCTGTTTTTATTTCTATTTATGCAGCTGGTTGAATCTTGTATATCTGCAAATAGTAAAGGAGAATTCTATTTTGTTGCCTGGATTAAGTCAAAATTTTAACGTAATTTGACAAAAACTGTACTTTTTGTTAAATTCCTAACATGATTTCGGTCTCAAAAGCTGTTGAAAAAATTATTAAAGGGTCGCCTTTCCTTGAGGGGAATTTGGCTGATGGAATTTTGAATCTGTCTTCCCTTGCAAGAATAATAAAGGTAAGAGTTGAAAAAATTACCATGAAAAACGTAAAGGAGGGGGCAATTGTTATGGCCTTGAAAAGATTGCATCTGGAGAAAGGTGCTGACAAGAATAAAATAATTGAAACATTGAAACAGATATCTGACATTTCAGTAAGATCCAAACTCCTAGAGTATACGTTTTCAAACTCAAACAACCTTTTCTCAAAACTCTCTAAACTACTTGAAATTGTGAATTCAACACACAATAGATTTCTAACAATTTCTCAAGGTGTTTTTGAAACAACAATAATTGCCAGTATTGAATTGAGGGAAAAAATAGAAAAAGTATTTATTGATGAAAGGCTTCTTAATAATTTCCACTCACTTTCATCAATTACACTCAAACTGCCTCCCAGAAATGTTAAGGTTACAGGTATCTATTATGTAATCCTTAGAGCTCTTGCCTGGGAAAATATAAATGTTGTTGATATTGTTTCTACGTCAAATGAGATCACAATTATTTTTTCAGATAAAGATATAGAAAGAGCTTTTTCTGCGATCAAAGAAATTACCTCGACTAAGTTCCAATAAAACAAACCGGAAAAATTTGCAACTGCACTGAAGTTTACTGCTGTTTATTATCTTTTACATCTACGAGGATTCCAAGTAGAAAGAAGGAGACTCCAATCATCTCCAGTCCTTCCTCAACTGCAACAAAATAAAGATAAATATTTTGTCCATATGTTAACGATCCAAACAATTCAAATACCAGAACAACAAAGAAACAAACACTTCCCGCAATCATTGCTTTTCTTGCCAATCCTCCGGCTTTCACTATTTTTGTTATAAGAAATGCAAAAACCGCAAGTATTATTATTGAAAGAGGAAACAACCACGACAAATTGGCAAGCGAGGAAAACATACCTGTGCCCTTCAAGGCGGATTTAGCTAAACTATTTGCATACTCATGAATTTCAAAATATTCGTCTAGAGAAAGAATTAGAAAGAACAATCCAAATACAATGTTTTGTATTTTAATCTTTTTCTGCTTTTGCAGAATCATAGCCGATAAAGCAGTGTACCCCGTAATAAAAGCCGTAATACTGGTAAAGTAAGACGCTAAAGTATATTTTTCGTCCATGTAGAAGATACTCGTACTCATACCCAAAACTCTTACAGGATGAAGAATTAGATGAAGACTTATAATTACTAGTGAGATTGCCAGAAAGACAAGAAAGATCGTAATTTCCGGCTTGTGGGAACGAAATCTATCTGCAATTTTTTTACTGACGGGAAACTTTTTTATTATATTGTACTAATTTAACAGTACCCGATGATACTTGATTTTGATGGTTTGGTAAATGAGATTCTAGAATATTCTTCTTCAAAAGCACTATGATTCGAAAGAATTGTGATTCGGGAGTATTCTGATTCCAGAATTTTGGGATTTTGGAATTTAAGGATTTTGTTAAAGTCATCGGGAAGACAGGGATAAAGTTCCCTCAAGAAAGCAAATAAAAGAGAGAACCTTTCTCAATGAATGAATATCCCGGATACTAACAAAGGCACTTCCCCTCTTTGGCAAGCCTCTATTAGCTTTTTCGAAAATGTCTATATGTTGAAATTTCATAAAATGTTTCTCCCAACTTAATAGCTTTTCTATCTAAGTCCGACTCCAACGCATTTTTTCTTATACCTCAATCTATTATTGCTCAGATATTAACCTTAGTGCCTTCTGTGCATGTTTTCTTACTTTATCATTTGGATGAAATTCACACAGATAAGTAAGGCATTCAACTATATTGCGGGTACTCCCCGGTATATTATCTATAAGCTGGATAAATGAATTAATTGCCATATGTGTCAGACGCAGATTAGTATTCTCTTCTTTTTGATCATTGACTGCAATTTCCAGCAACCTAATATAATTATCCTCGCCAGTAAATGTTGGAACCCTTGTAGCAATTTGCTGAATAAATAATTCTCTTATCCTGGTTGTATAGCAATTCCTCACAAAAAAATGTGCTGCATCTCGCTGATCTTTTGTACAAATATTGTCTTCATTTCCAGTTGCTTCAATTAGTTTATCTAAAATACCATAAGCAAAAGCTTCTCTCTTCTCTTTGTGAACCGAATCTGCAATTGTTGACAAACCAAGTAACATAATTTTTAGACCAGCTGTACTAAAACCAGGATCATTTTGAGAGAAATCAAGAATTTTTTCTACAATTTGTTCTTTTAATTGAAGATCTTCAGTTCTTGCTCCAATATTTACAAGAGCAATACCTACTATTACATTAAGGGAATAGTTTATATGTCCACCTTCCTGCTCTTCAATCCCATAATTATAAGGTTCATAATTATCTGCAAGAATTTTTAGTGTCTCAAGCTTCGCATCATCTAAACCTAAATCCCACATATGAATACTAAGGGGAAAAATCCTTGTTCCATATGGGACTAATTGGTTTGCAAGTAATTGTTTTTCATTTCTATTTTTTGAAACTATTATCTTTGAAATACTCTTTCTCAAACAAGTACCTAAAGATAAACCCGGTTCATAACCACTCTTTTTTCTCTTTCCTGATATTTCAGGGGAGGCATCAGTCATAATTGTTTTCTTGATAATCAACCAAATGAATAATTAATTGTAGCATATCTTATAGCACGATTATATACAACTGTATAGTTATTATTAAGATGAAAACAGAAGGTTATTTCATTGGATTTCAATGCTCCCATTATGGGACGAAGTTAGAACTATTTCTATCCCTTTAAAATTTTGGGATAATGTCCCGGTAAATTACGATTTTGAATAATGAATTGGCCTTTTGACTCAAATAGATATGCAACTCCTCATGAGATCTATAAGAATGAAGGATTAGTAGCTGCAAATGAGTTGCTTAGAAGGAGAATATGGACTCAAAATACCTATGATGTTTTTATGGAGAGCCTAAATGATAGCCCAAATGCCTTAGATGCTCTCAAAATTAAAGTATTACCTGAAACCATAATAAAAGATGAACCATTGATACATGGTTATCCAATAAAAGTAGATGGCTTATATGGTAAGGTTAGAATTATCTTTGGCTTGGAGAGTGAGCCAATAGAATGGAAGACACCAAGCAAAATCAGTTCAACAATTCAGGGATTTGGTAATAGATTTGATATTAAAGTTGATGCTGAGCATTTATACAAAGGTGCTCTTAGGTTAACTTTTAAAAAGGCAATAGAGGACAGCTCTGAAGCAGAATTTGAGTTAATAATAGAAGATGATTCTGATAGCATTACGTTCAGAACAATACATCCACCTTCCTTAATCATAAATTCATTCAAGGATTTGTTTAAGGATGAAGATGGTTTAGGCTTAATTAATAGGTCACCCAGGTTTAATTTCACTCCCGACAAAAAAATGCTTGATGATGCTACTGATTCATTAATAAAAAGAAAGGAATTTACTGAATTATTAAAAGAGAAAACTTTTGCAAGAAATATAAGAGAAGTCGATAGTGCTGTAATTGAAAAAATTAAAGGGCATATTGTAGGTCAAAAAGACACCTATTTTACAGATGATCAAGAAGAGGAGGTAGTTACTAAGGGTGTAGAACCTTGTGTGGTAGTAATAAGTTATGGTAAAGGAAGAAATGGAAATATCGCGCGAGCAATTACACATATGGATGATGGACAGAGTGCGGAGGAAATCTTATCTAGGCAGAAAAATGGTCTAATTGAAAAATATGGTATTGACAAAACAAAGCTTAAAAGTCGGTTAGTAGGCGGGTGGATAACAAGTCCTGATCTTCAAATGCGATTAGTGGAAGAATTAATTAGGCAGCAGGTTGATATAGATGAGGTAAGACTATCTGTGACCAATGAAGGCTCTTCAATAAATGTGGTTATAAAACCTGACGCTGGCGTTGTTTATTCAGAACTGGTACACGAGATCGGATAAAAAGTTTAAGCCAACTTTCTCTCAGCACTGTTGCAGAAAGAATATAGGTTTGAATGTGCAGTAGTGTGTAATCTGAAAATGTTTACTCAAGTTATGAACTCCCATTATGGGACGAAGTTAGAACTTCATATTTCCTTAGTCTCTTTAACCATATGATTAATCTCTTCTTCAAGATTTTTAGTACTTTTGCTAATTTCCAACAAAGCTTTATAGGGTTTAATATACATTTTATTTATTAAATATACAGTACCGACTATAGACACCATGGACACAATTAAGACTCCGATCTGTAATACTATCGAGTGTCTAATAAGTTCGTACATAATTGATGCAGTTAAATTCAAGAAGAAACCAACACATACCCCAGCCAAAAAAAATAACTGTTCAAAGGTCTCTTTTTCTTTATTTGCTAGATTTTTTACTATTGAGGTATTAAACGAAGAAATCCTGCTAGAAGCTCGTTTTAAATTTTGCAACAGATTTTTTTTGAAAGATCGCTTTGAAGTATTTTTCACTACAGATTCCTATTGAACAAATTTCTTGGCTCCCATTATGGGACGAAGTTAGAACTATTGATTGGGCAAAATTCTATAAATCACCTGAATTAATTCTACATTTAACAAATAATATATTGAACTATTAAATTCTAACTTTCTTTTCTGCTTCAATTTATGATATACTACGAAAGTAGTACACAAACTAATGATATTAGATTGGAATGATGAAAAGAATAGGTGGCTGATTAAAAATCGAAATATTAGTTTCGAGCAAGTGGAGCTAGCTATTGAGGAGAAAAGAATACTATTTGAAGGAAAGCATCCAAATAAAGTAAAGTATTCTCATCAAAATTGTTTTGTAGTTGATATTGAAAATTACGCTTATTTCGTCCCTTATGTGATCAGAGATGATGTAGTTTTCTTAAAAACAATAGTCCCAAGTAGAAAGTTTACCAAAAAATATTTATTAAATTCGAAAAATGAAAAATTTTAATCAAAACGATCATACAAATATATCACTTGATAGTGATGAATTAGAATTGCTTAAAGCTATTGATAATGAAGAAATAAACCTAGAAAAGCCATCTAACAAAAGATTGAACGAGCTCTCTTCTATTGCAAAAAATACTAGAGTAAGAAGGGAAGTAGTAACTTTACGACTTTCCGCTAGGGATGTCAGACGGGCTAAGGTTCAAGCAAAACAAAAGGGGCTTCCGTATCAAAGTTATATTGCTTCGGTTGTACATCAAGAATTGAATGCTAGTTAAAGAAATTGACTCTCATTGTAGAACTTTTGTCTTTAACGTGAAGTGGAATGAAAATCAAAGCAATAGCTGATAATGCTGCAACAAATAAAAATGCTCCGCCTGCAGGATTCGAACCTGCAACCGATCGGTTAACAGCCGAGCGCTCTACCATTGAGCTAAGGCGGAACATCACGAGATTATACCTTCTGCCAGTTCGCTAAATCAACTTAAGCATCCAATATTTCCCGTTCATACTTTCAAACAACCTGAAAATTGGACACAGATGCCAGATACCCTGAAAACGGGGTACTGAGTTTAAGAGATTTTATTAAACTACTACAGTAGCATTTTTCGTCTAACAAACAGCATTGATTTCTCTTTCAGTAAATCTCATCATAAACCATACAATCAGCAAAAAAGATAACGCCTTTTCGGGTGTTATCTTAATACTTATTTCAGTTCAAAACTATTTCTTCTTTGCTTTCTTCACAGTCTTCTTCTTTGCCACCTTTTTCTTTGCAGGTTTTTTTGCAACCTTCTTCAATGCCTTTTTCACAGAAACCTTCTTTTTTGTCGGCTTCTTAACTTTTTTTGCAGGCTTTTTTGCTTTTTTTGCAGCCACTTGGAACAGTTTAATAAATAAAATATTTTACTCTAAATTTTTCACACAAAACATAGAAATAATCAAGAAAATTTCACGAGATATTTGCACTTCGGTGAACTAAGCCACTAGATAAGCAAAGTATTGTACTATTCCCTAACAATAAGTGGCAATTTAACCGTAAAAGTGGAACCTTCTCCAGGAGTACTTTGTAATTCGATTTTTCCTTTATGAGCTTCAACTATTTCCTTGACTATTGAGAGTCCAAGTCCTTTTCCCTCTGTTCTGGAAGAATTTGCAGCTCTATACCCTGATTCAAAAACTCTTTTTTGTTCGTTTTTTGGTATTCCACAGCCAGTATCCTTACATTCAATAATCAAGTTGTCTGAATCAGTATATACATCCATCAAAACACTACCTTCTATTGTGTACTTGATTGCATTATTTAGTAAATTTGTAAGCAATCGCTCTGTTGCATTTTTATCAATACTTACAACACAATTCTTTCCATTTCCCTCAATATTTTCTTTTCGCTGAAAACCAAAATTCAGACCTTTTTCTTGTGCAGGACCTTCATATGAAGAAACAACGTTTTTAAAAAATTGAATGGCTGATTCAACCTTCATTTCGTTAAAGTGATAGCTTATCTGTCCTTCTGAATCTGATTTACAATCAAGTTGAAAATAGTCATATAACCGATTAATCTGCTCTGCAATGCCTTGAATATTCTTAAGCACTTTCTCACTCCCAACTGCATTCATCGCAGAATAAACCTGCAACCTCATTACTGATATTATATTAGCTATATCGTGGGTATACTTATCGTGGTTTTCCTGTCTGATAATCTCTCTCTGCCTCGTTTCAGCAAGAGTCAACTCAAGACGTCTTGCTTCTTCCTCCTGGGTTACATCCCTGAACATCAAGGCATAACCTATTTCCTCTCCCGTATTATTCATTTGACGCACTGCAGTAAAACTGCAAAGCACCAGCTCTCCGTCCTTTCTCTTCATATATACCCTTACACCATCTACTATACCATCATCACTATTTTCAAGCCGTTCTTTAAAAATATCTCTTTCTTCTTTGTATGCATATAGAGATCCAGTTTCACGTATTGCCATACTATCCCCCTCAGCATACCCAAGTATTTTAAGAGCCGCAGGATTTAGAGAAATTACTAATCCATCACTGGTAAGAATAATCCCGAAAGGTGCTTTATTTATGAAATCAAAAAGTCTTCTTTCACTCTCTCTACGCAAATCTTCGGCTTTCTGAAGTTCTTCAGTAACATTTCTAATTGTTACTGAAAGAAGGAAGGGCTCATCATCATTGTTTGATATTATGGAGTATTCTATATCTGCCATAAATTTACCCCCATTCTTATCACTCAAAGTTCTGATTTCGTGAGTATTAGGAGCATCCTTTATTCTTTGAATATAGTTTTTGAGTTCTAATTCGTCCCGCCACTGATCATTCCTTAGTACACAAGACAGACGGACTACACTGTTAATCTCGTCTGAATCGCACCCAAACAGATCTGTAAATAGTTTATTTACCATAACTCCTTCATGTCCGGAATAAGAAGAAATTGGCACAAATGCGGTAGCAACACGAGACATGTTCAGAGCCATATTAATAGGATCTATTTCATTTCTGTCCCTTCCTTGGCTTTGTGCTTGATAAGTGTGTTTATCTATACCCATAATTCAAGTCGTAAACTGTTGTTTTGTTGTATAATTCAAATAGAATTACAAATTCCTGTCAATTGCAGACCTCAAAGATGTCTTGCACCTCAATAAAGACAATATCAAAGTCCTACCTCTAGAAATCATGATCATCATATATGGCTCACAGTCTATACAAAAATTTCAACCTTTACCACATCTTCAGACTGAATAAAAACATATACTTTGCTCTTTTTCCACAGACAAGGAGATTTCCAACTGAAAATCTACTGGCTTAGCCCATAGGTATAAGATTAATTATAATAATTTCTGCTGAGTATTGTTTCTTTATTTATTGACTGAAAACAGTCTAAATTGCTAACATAAAGTGCTTTCTCTATCTAAATTTTGACAAAACCACTCATGTCATTCACTCTCCCAGACTTAACTTTCTCATTCGATGCATTGGAACCACATATTGACACAAAAACGATGGAGATTCATCACAGCAAACATCATCAGACCTACATAGATAAATTAAATATAGCTATTGATTCAAGTCCTGAGCTTAAAGACAAAACCTTAGAGGAATTAATTGCAAATATTAACGGTCTTCCCCAAGACATAGGTTTGGCAGTAAGGAATAATGGTGGCGGACACTGGAACCACACTTTTTTTGGGAGATATTATCACCGAATGGAGGAGAACCTGCAGGAAAGATAAAAGGAGAATTAGAAAAGGCTTTCGGATCAATCGAAAAATTTAAAGAGGAGTTCACAAATACAGCGGCTGGAAGGTTAGGCTCAGGCTGGGCATGGCTTATTAAGTGTAAATCCGACCTTGTCATAACTTCCACCCCAAACCAGGATAATCCTTTAATGGATATCGCCGAGATCAGTGGCAGACCTTTATTGGTAATTGATGTATGGGAGCATGCTTACTATCTTAAGTATCAAAATAGAAGAACGGATTATATTTCAGCCTTCTGGAATATCATAAACTGGGAAAAAGTTTCTGAAAATCTCGGTTAAAAAATACATACAATGCTCAGCTGGCTATTGTCATTTGAGTCTTTTCCAATTCTATGATGATACTGAAACAGGCGAGAACCGCAATTGGATTTGTTGATTTTTATCAAATTTAGAGTTAGACTTCTGTAATTTCGTCATGATTTGATTATGAAAAATAAAACAGAGAAAACTTCAAAACAAGGGCAGTCTACCTCACCCGGTGCGCTTTGCAGATCAGAAGTAAATAAAATTATAGGTGGAGTCTCTGGTGGACTTGGAGAATACTTCGGAATAGACCCCTCTATTGTCCGAATTGTCTTTATCTTAGTGACATTGTTTGGTGGGTCAGGAATTTTAATCTATATTATACTTTGGATAATAATTCCATCAGAAGAAAACGTACAGGAAACAGGACAAAAGACTCTTCAGAACAACATCAAAGAAGTTGAGCAGAAAGCTAAAGAAATAATCAAAGGAAGCAGATCAAATGATTCCCGGCTTATTTGGGGAATGATCATTATTGTTGTAGGATTTATCTTCTTGTTTGACAGTCTTTTCAATATAAAAATACTCAGATTTGATAAAATATGGCCTCTTATAATAATTGCTTTTGGTATTTTAATCCTTTTCAGAAATGTCAAAAAATAAAAAGATAAAACCCTTGAAAACCAAAGAAGAAAACTTTCAGTCTAAGAGTGATTTTGCGGGAGAAAAGATTGAAGGGGAGGAAAATACTTCTAAAGAACAAAAAGAAAACAGAAGTACAGGGGGTGTTTTGTGGGCTTTCTTTTTGATATTTATCGGAACTCTTTTCCTTCTAAGTAACTTCGGTGTCGTTCCCTGGTGGGGATGGGGTTCACTGTGGAAGTTTTGGCCTCTCTTTATTATATTTGCAGGAATTCAGCTCATTATAGGAAGATCCAGGATTTTAAATCTGGTATTGGGCTGTCTGACTTTTTTAATTCTTTCTCTAATCATTACAATTGTAATATCGATAAACAATAATTCCTTTAGAGATTGGTTCAGGAATAATTTAAATGTTGATCTTGAACAATCAGTCAACATCAAAGTACCCCTGGAAGTGCAAGAGACAATAACCATAAAAAGAGATGATTATGAGGATATCGAAAAAAGAGAGGTATCGATAGATGTAACTGCAGGAGAGTTTACTTTGACCGAAGACGATACGAATAATTACTTTAGAGTAGACGCAGAATACTCTGAGGGACATGGGAAACCAGTTGTTAAGACAGAAAAAAGAGATGATACATTGGAGATCGGATTTGATACTGAGGATGAGATATTCTGGTCATTTCCTTTTAGAAACTCATCCAAAAGAAAATATGATTTCATTCTGGGAAATCCTGAAGTTCTGACAGATCTTAAATTTAATATGACCGCAGGAGTCGGAGACATAGATTTTGATTCTTTACGTATTAATAATTTTCAAATAGAAATGACCGCAGGAGATTTAGACATTGATTTAGGCAGACAATCAGTCCCGGAAATTATGTCTATTGAACTTACAGCAGGTGATTTGAACCTCTATTTTCCTGAAGATATCGGAATTAAGGTAATGTATAAAATTACTGCAGGCAGTCTGGAAATCGATGGAGAAACATTTGATGGTGTAAACAGGAAAGGAACTTATGAGACAAGAAATTACGACAGAATGAGTAAAACACTCGAAATAAATGTAGAAATGACAGCTGGAGATATAAATATAAAAATGGATAAATAGTCTGATTTGTATACACCCTTTTCTTCTTTGTCACAAAATTCTCGGTAAATCGGGTAAACAGTTACTCTATTTTTTCGTTTCAGTGTGATAAAATCCTTTGGAAGTTGATTTATTGCAATTTTAACGGCCCTATCGTCTAACGGTTAGGACACATGATTCTCAATCATGCAATCCGGGTTCGATTCCCGGTAGGGTCACCAATTCGATTCTCCCAAAACTATTTCATTAAAAGATACCGTCCCAAATTTGTCAGTTAGTGACTCTTTTTAAAAAAGATACCCTTGGAGCATCATCCATTGCAGTAAAGTGAAGTCCCACTGAAGCTACTTCCCTGAGTAACATATCGGGTATTTGACATTCAACAATTATTGATCAATAATCATTCAATTTTTTCGTTTAGTCATGAAAGACCTTTGCGATGATAACCTTATTGAGGGTATAAGAGGTAGCCTAAGTCACAAAATGCTAGACACCTCTCTTTTTGTGGAGTCCTCCAGTCCGGAAATCGATAACGGAATAATCGAAGGCATCATCTGGACTTTGAAAGTATTAGATACTCTTTGCAGTCCCGGCATGAAAATGCAATTGGTAAACAATTTAGGGTGCAGAGGCATACAAGACTTTCCTCTAGTTAGGGCTGGAACTTATGAAGATAGATTGGGCAATACGCATTATTTTATTCAAATTCCAAACCAGTCTAGTCACTTAAGAGGACTAAAACTTGTGGGGAATCAGACAGAAGAATCATCAACGTATTACCTGCCGGGGATCTATGGGAATTATAAACATACTGCAAAAGATCCGGAAGTAATACCAATACTAATAGGAGTCGAAGAAGCCACTCACATTGTTTGTAAAGAATGTGGAATTGATTTTGTTTATGATAATAAGCACTGTTCAAATAAACAACATATGAAGTTTGAGAAACCAGATAGTCAGTCAGAGGAAGATTATTGCCCTTCAGAATTGGTAGCTCTTTTCATGCAATACATATATCTGGAGGAAAACTGCCCTCTTGAATTTTCTGGCTTAAACAATCTCAATATAAGGGTTACCAAGGTTATTGATTTACTTTACTTCAATCCGTACCCTGAGGAAGTAAGTAATAAAGTGTATTGGATATTAGATCAAATCAGAAGAATATTCCCAGAATCAGAGGTATTCAATTGTGGAAGATACCCTGCAATTCAACAAAAACCTGCTGCTTAATCTTGACTACCCTTGAGATTTACATGACCTGGCTTTACAATTTAGAATAATTTTTTATCTCAATTCCATGGAACTTCTCACTTGGATTTTTCTCGGTGCCATTGTGGGCTGGATTGCAAATACCCTTACTGGAAAAGGTCAGACGGGCTGTATCACAAATATACTTATAGGAATGATAGGATCCCTCATTGGAGGACTTGTTGTAACATTCTTCACAGAAGGCAAAATTATCCTCACTGCTTTCACTGACTTTAATCTTGTCAGCCTATTGATATCAGTGCTTGGAGCAGTAATTTTTCTGGCAATACTTGCTGCTGTAAAAAAATAGGGAAGAAATAAAGTCAATATACGTCTTGTTGCTTATTCCGCTATAATCAATTATGCGTTTCAGAAGTGACGAAAAACCAGAACGTAATCATGCCCTGGATATTGCAAGGCTTTTTGCAATTTTCCTTATGTTTTTTGCTCACATTGTTTCATTTTTCTATTCAGGTAATAGTGATCTTCTTCTTTTTACCAAGAACTGGATAAATACTGTTTCTTTCACAACTTTTCTATTTATTTCAGGAGCAGTTGTTTATCTGGTTTATCTTCATAAGCTTAATTCAGAAGAAATAGATAAAGGAAAACTTGTCAGGAGAATGGCTGTCCTGTTTATTGGATATTACTTTCTTGCTTTCACAGCCTCTTTTGACAAAATAAATAATTTCATAGATACACAGGGAGCAGAAGCAGGTCTAAGAATCATTACAAAAATACTACTCCTGATTGAAGTCCCAGGGTACACAGAATTTATTTTACCATTTATTCTTTTTACTTTATTTCTACTCCTCTTCCCGAAACAGATAAGAAATATTGTTAAAAATCCGCTGATTTTGTTGGTTGTTGCCTTCCTATTATTCATCATCGGAGAAATACTCGTAAATACCCTGAAACTTCCCCCAAACCTCAATGCTCTGGGGAGCCTTTTTTATGGGAGCACAGATTCAGGTATATACAGATTCCCAGTTTTCCAGTATAGCCTTGTTTATCTATTTGGGATGTACTGGGGGCTTATTATTTCCGACAGAAAAGAAGATAAAATGGAGCTTATGAGACAAGCATTTTTTATGATCATAATGCTAGTTATTGTAATTGTCTCGTTTTTTGTTGGAGGTGGAGATATTCTTTTTCAACGATGGCCACCTAGTCTTTCTTTTTTGACAATAGGAATTACCTGGGTAGGGATGGTTCTGATCTTTGTACAAAAAATATCAATTTTTGCAAAACCGATAACCAATCTTTATCTTAGCGTACCTGTTTTCAGTAAAATTTCTTCAAACGGTTTCGGAATCTGGGTTATACATACCTTCCTTCTATTCATCCTGGCATTTTTTAATATTCCAAAGACCTCAAGTGTGTTTGTAATTTTTGTAGAATATATCCTGAGTACAGTACTCGCTGTAATTATAAGTATTAATTTTACAAAACTCCTGAAATCGCTTCCAGCAGGAACTATACGTAATACTTCTGTTCTAATTTTTATTGTTGCGGTAAGTCTTATACTTGGAATAAGTTTTTTGAACTTGAAAAAAAGTGAAGAACCGTTTACCAAAGGTTCGGATGAAGTTGCCACAATACTTCTTCCTGCTGTTGAAAAGCCTATGCCAAATTATTGGTATTCAGAACAATACCCGTACAAAATAGATATAAGTTTTCACAAAGCAGATAACAGTAATAACTTCCCTACCATAGTAAAAAAGGATAATTGGATTGAAATTGAAATGGATCACAATCTTTTCGTAGATCAGAAAATGAGCAGAACTGATGGAGCTGATTTATTCTTGCTTTACTGGAATGGAGAAAAATATTTTCCTATAGAGTTTTCCGTTCAAAATCTAAACGCAGATAACACAAAACTCTCTTTTAGGCTTTTCGAGGAGGCAGACTTGAATTATATGAATGGAGGATATTCACTCTTCTTCGGTGATCTTCTTGATGAGTCATTCGACTTTGAATCAAGCTATCCACAGAGACCTTTCTCCAGGCTGGCTTTTCAGATTTCTGAAGTTAATCATATTCCGTTCGAGATGAAAATTGACCGGTTCTGGCATATCGATGGTGAGAATGTGACTGTAAATTTTACTCTTCCAGAAATCATAAATGAGTCTGACTCTGTTAGTTATGAAATTTATCCGCTGCCCTATAGCAATGAGAATGATGCCATATTGAAGGAGTTGATTGTCTGGAATCCTGAAAGAATGTCGAGCACTCAGATCCCTCTTAAAGGATTGGCCTACGGCGATTATTACATAATGATAAGAATCAACATCTCCAGCCCTGACGCATATAATTTCCAGACTGAAGCTACAAAATTCCTGGTTGGAACACCTTCCGATAAAATAACCGAAATAAAATCAAATCTTACTGGAATTCGCTACTCTGCACCTCTTTTTATGACATGGACAATAGACTGGGAAGGTTACGGACTAAAAGAGGAATACTGGAACGATATGACCGCAATCTCAGATAAATACAAAATACCCATGACTCATTTTTTCAATCCGAGAATATACACAAATTCTGGGATTTCAGTCGCACATGCTAATCAAATGACAAATTGGGTAAAGGATAGGGAAAAGGCAGGAGACGAGATCGGTCTTCACCTCCATATGCACTATGATATGGTTAGTACAGCAGGCCTTACTCCAAAAACAGAACCACGTTGGGGAGGCAGAGAAGAAGGTCATGACGTACTTACTTCGGCCTATAATTATGATGAGTTCCTCCAGTTACTGAGATGGGCAAAAGACATTTTCAAACAAAAAGGACTTCCTGAGCCAAAAGGTTATCGTGCTGGAGGCTGGTTTCTTGATCTGGATAATTTAAGAGCCTTAAGTGCTGCAGGTTTTATCTATGACTCAAGTGGAAATGATTTCAAAGAACCTTATGGACCAAACGCACAGTTAAGAAATTGGGATCTCACCCCGACAACAAAGCCATATAAGCCTTCTTTTTCAAATCAGAATGCACCTTATCCGCAACCTCTTATAAATATATGGGAATACCCAAACAATGGAGCAGATTCAACAAATAGAACTGCCAGTGAGCTGATAAGACGACTTAACTTGAACATGCAAACCGGAAAAGGTTATTTGACAGATCCGCAAGTTCTCACATATATGAGCCATCCGCACTGGTTCAGAACAATTGATAAACCTGTTATGATCAGTCTGCTAGAAGAATCAGGAAAATATAAATATGCAGATGACGCTGGCCCCATTTTATATCTCACCTCATTTGAAGCTCATAACAGGTATCAGGCAGCAATAAGTAAATAGCACACCCCAGATCTACATATAATAGGTATTACTTACTTAACAACAACTGCCGCCCTCCCAAAAACATTCCATAGAGAATCAAAATACGAAGTGGAGATAACCCACCTCCCCCTTCCAGCGGGATCGACAAGAATAATATTTGTGGGATTCTCAAGCTCTCCAATATAACCTCTAACAACAAAGGAATGCATTCCTTTAACAGCATATACCCTTCCACCACCTGGTAGATTCCAGGAGATATCTGCACCTGAGCCAGCATAAGCATTATGTGCCCAAATAATTACAGGATTATTATTCTGTACTTCCTGAAGAAGAGCTGTTCTATTCCATCCAGTATGAGTTTCTGCAGGACGATAGCTACTAATGAGATTTCTAATAGGTCCCCAATAAACACCATAACCTTTTGGATTTCCAGTTATACTTCCAACGTAGCCCGAATTTGGGTTTCCCCAGGTATTAGTTGCCTCATCGTATGGAGTTGTATCTTTTACAATTTGTGAATAAAGTGTGTCAACTGAAACATTTACACCCTTATAGTTCAATGCTATTCTTGAAGCCGTGAGATTACAGGAATACCTGTATGGCTGTGTAACAATTATTGTATTTAGCTCAAAGATTTGTGATTTAGTCGTAAATTTAAACGAGTAATCACTATTGCTGTCAATACCATGCACTGTTTTTACCCCTTTTGCAATATTTACCGTATACGGAGTAGTATACGCTAATGAAGCTGTCGGATTGAATACCATTGTATTTCCATTCCAGGAAAATGCACCCCCAACAGCGGGAGTAATTGAAAACTTCGATTGAGCACTAGCTTTATCAACCTGCTGATTAAATGTGATACTGATATTTACATTCACGTCCCTTCCTGTGGCATTAGCTGAAGGAGAGGTAGAGGCTACCCTTACAACCCCAACCGTCCTAAACGAATGAGCAACCTCAATTTCACTTACTCCCCCTTTTAAATTCTTCAAACCTGAGGGGAGTTTGACTGTATAATCCTTTTCTTTCTCCAAAGGTAGAACAGGCTTGAGTATTATTGTTGCTCCATCTTCCCAGCTAATCGTATACTCAACAGATGGTTCAATTGAAATATTTGACTCAACATCCTCTCTAACCATATCAAAGTCAAATTTTATTTTTATCGCTGAATCTACAAGTACCCCGTCTCCAACAGGTTCAATATTTGAGATTGTTGGAGCCTTAATAGTTGTAAAAGAAAGGTCTTCTTCCTCCATTGTTTCTTCCTGAATAAGCACATCTCCTGTCTCAATACTGTAACTTTGAGGGGTTTTTTTCGTAGTGAGCTTGTAAGTAGTACTTTGGGCAAGCGGTTTTATAAACTCAATAAAAACTCTATCCGAATTGTTTCTTACTACCTGAAAATCCGCCGCAGGTTCGATATCAAAATCCCAGTCCATAAAATTTCCATCCTGGCTGCTCAATTTTATTTCTATTTTTTCATTTACTCCAAAATCGCAACCCTCATTTTCAGGATAAGTAGAGACTATTTCCGGTATTCCTGGTGATTTTAAATCGATAACTTTATCCCATGTAGGATCGGTTTGGTAAAGACCCTTTATTTCTCCAATATAGATAGTAATATTATTACCAGGCAGAATTGACTCTTCAGGATAAAAAGCGAGTTTCCTTTTTAAAAACGGGAACATAAGATGTTCATGTTTCCACTCTCCAGCTATTTCCGGGTAAATCTGTGGAATAATTTTCTCTTCATCGTAAACTCTATCAAACTGAATCACAAAAGCAGCATTCTGGTCATTCCAATAAGAATTCATATCCGGGTTGTGGAAATTTACACCTGGTGCACGAACAAACAAATCGTTGAAAAGAAAAATTGAAAATGCGATAAGTATAAGATCGAAAAAGATTAAACGTATGCTGTAAAGTCCTTTTAAAACTACCTTTATGGGCTTAGGCATAATCCCCTTTAGCTTTATCACCCCTTTGCTAAAATGACTCAGAATCGGTTTCTTTACTTTTTTGCTGGGTTTTACACCTTCTGTTCTAACAATCTTACCCTTTTTCCTCAGAATAAATCTCAAAAGTGAGGCTAAATTCACAACGACAAAAAGAACTACTGTGAGTCCCAGAATTATAAAGACACCCTCAAATGTTAGCCCAAAAAAACCTATCATTTTTCCCTTTTATATATCTTCGATGCAGGTAGAAATTTATTTCACTTGTTAATCTTTTTTTAGTAAAGGATAATTTCCAATACAAATTTATACATGAAAAAAGTTTTAATTTCACCACTATTTACAATAATTTTGTTTATAGTAATTCTCGTTTTCCTTTTTTGCAATCTTTGTAAAGCTGACATTCAGTTTTGGGATGAGGCTACAAATATTGGTGTAATAATTGAATCGGCAAAATCCTCTGACTGGTGGAACCTCAAATACTCAAATAGCTTTTTCTGGGAGAAACCACCGCTGTTTTATTTCCTGGGGATTGCTGTTTACAATGTTTTTGATCAGGCAAATATGGAATCAATGATTCTCTATCTTAGGGCTATAAGTGGCTTCTTTGCTTTATCAATAATATATTTATGCTGGGCATTTTTGAAAAAAAAGACATCCCTGATTTCGGCAAATTTATCTATTCTTGTTTTTCTTTCCATTCCTGCTCTATATTTATTCTGTCCAGCAGGCGTCTTTGCAACTCATAATTTCCGTTCTACTGACAGCGACATACTGCAGTTGTTTTTTATTGTCCTGGGATATTTCACTCTCGAGGGACTGTTTGGGGATTATAAAAAAATACCAAATCTTGTTTGTATTGGAGTTTTTTCCGCACTTGCTATATTGACAAAGGGCATATTCGGTTTTTTGCCTATCTTCTTTCTCGCAATAAAAGTTTTTTTTTCAATAAAGAAAAAAGAGATACCCACTATTGAGTCTGCCAAAATTTTTCTTTATCCGGCAATTGTCTGTCTTTTGATAATTCTTCCCTGGCATATTTATATGTTTTTCCATTTTGGAGATGATTTTTTGTACGAATATTTGCTTTATCACCAGATTGGCAGAGCAGGATCCGTGCTGGAAGGTCATTCACAGCCAATATGGTTTTATCTGCAACAGCTTCTTGACCCCAGAATCAGTGGAATACTTTTACCCACTCTTTTACTCCTTGTTCTAACCAGATTCAAAATCACTCACGAGTCAGTTATTGGTCTTTGCATTATCTTCGTATTTTCTCTCTTGCAGACAAAAATCAGCTGGTATGTTATTCCTGCCTATCCATTTCTAATAATGTATATCTCAAAAGAGTTAGCCGGAATTTTAGATGATACAAAAAATATCTTTTCGAAGTCTATTGGATTTCTTTTTCTTGCATATTTTACACTTCAGGCAGTTGTAATTGTCATGAATCTAACAACTCTACCCAAGGGTATTCAATCATTTGAAAACACAAATCAGATCTTTGCCACAGATAAAGAATTGCACAGAGTTTTCTACCTATATACTCTCAAAAATGAATCAGAAACAATTCCCCTCAACGATCTAAAAAGTGACGAGTCTAAAAAAGTAATGAAGCAGATAATCGTTGATAGAAACGAAATAGAAACATCCAAAAAATTCCGAGATAATTTCAACCTTTCACCTCTTACCGATAATTATTCCGCCATCCAAATAGAAGAGTAGATGCTATTTGAAGACCATGACATCTATAAGGGTGTCAAACTTTGCCTTATGTGTAGAGTAAGTCTCTGCACCAGTCATATATAGTACCTGAAAAGTAGCACCACCCGCAGTTGTAAAACCGGCTTTTACCTGCTTTTCATCAAAAAGCTCACTGGCAGGCATAATTCCTTCAACAATAACCCACTCTCTACAACCAGCTGTTATTTCAGTTTTGGTAGATCCGCCCTTAAGATGTGAGATAAAACTTGATACTTGTGATTCCACTGTCCCGCTAAGTTTATTTATTGTTAACATTCCGGCATATTCACTGTTTTCCGGAATCGGGTTTGGATCAAGACCAAGAGTCGTACCTCCTCCAAATATCCTGAAGTACCACCCCGGTCTATAGGCTGTATAACTTAGATAGGTACTATCCACCTCCTGCCAGGTTTCTGGAGCAGTGCTTTGTACACATCCATCAGTATTTAAATTCTTAGCTTCCTCTGTCTCCTTTTTTGTATCTTCCAGTTCTTCAACGTCCCTCTCCTCATTATTTTCCTGAGACTCATTATTTTCCTGAGACTCATTATTTTCCTGAGACTCATTATTTGTCTTTTGTTCAGGCTCAAAAACAATCCTCAAAATAAAATATGCACCAACGCACGTTGCAAGTAGAAGTATCCCAAGAATTATTAAAGTCAAAGTATTCGATTTTGGTTCTTTTCTTAGAAGGTTATTATTTTCCATTTCATTATAGATAAATTAGTACTTACTAATACTATTTTAGTCCAGCTACAAAATCAATAATTTCTAAAATCATTTCATCCCACTTGTTTGCAAAATCGTGGCTTGCTCCATTAATCAAGAAAAACGGATCTTTTGAACTGATTTGAGGATTTCCCAATATTTCATCATTCCCAGCATAAATTAGCCTTACCTTTTTGTCGAAGTCCCTCACAAAACTGTAAACACTTTCAACCAGAGGAATCACGTTCATCAACATTCTTTTCTCAGAAAAAAATAAACTGGACAATTCAAAAACTTTTCCATCAATATCGTATAAAGTTATTTCTTCTTCATCTACCTTAATTTTGTCTTTTATCTTGCCCTCCAAATAATTTTGATAATAATGCTTTCCATTTTCAGGAGGACTAAGCAAAACTGCGCCCTCAAGAATACCTGAAAAAGTATATAACGAAGTACTAACCGGTATACATCCATAGGTAAACCCAGCAACAAAAATGGGGATTTTTTGAAACAAATCTAAAGAACTCACGGAAAATATTGCTTGATGCAAATCTCTATTTATTTGCTCTGGAAGGTAGTCCCTCAATAATCCCCCGCTTTTTCCTCCAAACCCAGAAGTGCCTGCATTGTCATAAGTTAGAAATGCTATCTCTCTTTCCTTCAAACTTTCCCCAAGCTTAATTGAAAATTCATGAGTTCCAGACATAAAAATATCTCCTTGAAAAACAATAAGAGCTTTTGGAGCTGCTGGAAGAAAAAGATACCCTTCCAAATCGAAACTGTTTTTACTGTCAAAAAAATCCACACTTTTTCCAAGGGGAATAGAGTAATTCCCTTCCTTCAATTCTATATTTGGATCAGTTATTCTCAAAAAATTCATTTGCTCAAGTATAACTATATTTTTGTTTTATGTCATTTGCCAATTAGCTGAAGCTTATCTAAAATAAAGAAACAATCATGGAAAAAAAGAAAAGTAATTTTCCAGTTCTGCATTTTCTTATCTTTCAGATAATAGCCTTAGGACTTGGATACATATATTTCAATCCCCCTGTTTTCAGAAAAGTGGAATCCCAGGAGCAGAAACAATTGTTTGATGTGATTGACAAAGAAGGCTATGAGGCAATTGAGAAAGACAAGTTTGAAGTCTCGATTTTTGCTTCAAACATTCCATCCATAAGCAGCATAGCTATTTCTCCGGATGACAAGTATATGCTCGCCTCTTCACTTGATGGAGATATTACTGCATTTGTAAGACAAGGTGAAAATCTGGTCAGACAGGCAGTGCCATTTTTCTCTCTGGGATCTCTTTGCTCTGGTTTTCCAGAGGAATATGGTCTTACAGGAATTACTTTTAGCGTTGATTTTGAAAAGAGTCGGGAACTGTTTTTGTTTTACAGTGAAAAAAACAATGAGGACAAAATCTTTAACAAAGTTGGGAAAATTATTATCAATGAGGAAAGCGGAGTACTTACGGGAGTAAATTTGACAACAATCTTCACTGCAAATATTGAAGGAGGCTCTTCACACCAAATACAAAAAGGGATAAGTACTCTAGTTTCCGGAAAACCTCATGTTATGTTTGCAATTGGAGATGGATTCAATTCCGCAGAGGCACAAGATAAAAGCCTGGAGTCTGGAAAAATAATTTTGATACAAGCAGATGGCTCTAATCCACTTGGCTCAAGACCTTACCCGAAGTCTCCGAGAATCCAGGCAATAGGAATAAGAAATGCCCCTGGTCTCGCAATAGACTCTTTTGACCCGGATAAAAGAGTTATTATCCTTGATACGGGACCAGATAAATATGACAGATTCATTTATTCGAACCTTTTAAGTAACAATAGGTTTCCTAATTCAGGGAACAATTTAGGCTGGGATGGAACTACAGCATCACTTCAAAGAAGAATTTCCCATCCGGATACTGATAGTCTTACCGATATGGTACTCCATAGGTGGAACCAGACAGTAACCCCAACCAATATTGAGGTTCACAAGGGAAAAGGAGCAATCCCTGCTTCAGACGAAAAGTCTACCTCTGTATTGATTTCATATTTTGGAGTAACAGCAAGCCCAACTTCTGTAAGAGGAAAACAGATTGCCCTCGGGATTATCACAAGAGGAATCGACAAATCTGTATTATCACTTTCACCTATAATAGAAAGAAGTAACCAATCAGATAAGTATTATAGCAATCCATTGGGGCTGGCTGTAGAAAAATCCGGCAATTTTTACTTTGGTGATATAATCGAGGGAAGAATTTATAAAGTTGTAGTCAAATAATGGAGCTAAAACATATGCATGTCAAAGAATTATTCTTCTTTTTTCTACTTGTAGCTCTTGCTATTGTTTCTTTTCTTATTTTCAAACCGTTTCTTGGAATTATAGTAATATCTATTGTACTTGTTGAATTATTCAGCCCTGTTTACTACTTTTTCTTAAAAAAAATTAAAAACAAGGATATTGCCGCTACTCTTTCTACTATATTTGTCATTGTAATTGTTATTATTCCTGTAGTTTTTATTTTACTAATTGCAACAAACCAGGCATTGAGCATAAAAGACTCACTGCAGACATATATAACCGAAAATCGTTTACTCGAAGACAGTGGGAAAGAACTTACAAACAGAATAAACGATATTCTCGCTTCACTTAAAATCAATTTTAAGTTCGAGGTCGTTGATTATAAGGGTGCAGTTCTCAATCTGGCCGGAAATATTGTCGGCAGTGCATCCACTATTGTCAGTTTTCTGAGAGACGTAGTAAACGTAGTAATTGCAACAACTTTTCTTATCTATACACTCATATACATATTCAAGGAGCACGGGAATTTGAGAGCAACATTCAAAGCATTCAGCCCTCTCGACGATACTCTTGATAATCTTTTTATTGAGAAATTTAACGCAATATCTACCTCTGTTGCAAAAGGAACTTTAGTTGTTGGTGCTGCACAAGGTATTTCGGGTGGTATAATGTTTTGGATTCTTGGGATCGATGCTCCTTTATTCTGGACACTTGTTATGATTTTCCTATCCATTGTCCCCCTTGGTTCGGGTTTTGTTTGGATTCCCGCCTCAATTATCCTTTTTGTTTCGGGACAACCTATTCACGCAATAATCCTTTTTCTGTGGGGCATTCTTGTAATAAGTTCAATTGATAATTTTCTCAGACCTAAACTTCTTGAAAAAGACGTAAAACTACATCCTTTGATTTCTTTTTTCAGCATACTTGGAGGAATAAAACTATTCGGTATTCTCGGAATAATGTATGGACCACTTATCGTTATATTGTTCCTTGCACTTTACGAGGCATACAAATACAAGAACAAGAAATCCTTATAAAGATTTCTTGCTTTCCGTCTTCTTTTTCTTTCTTTTGAATCTCCGTATTAAAAAATACCCCAAAGCAACAAGTGAAAAGGCAGCAACATTTACCGCTCCAAGTTTCATCAAAAAAGCCTGATTTCCAGGTTTGATAGGAACCTTACTGATTACTGTTTCTTCTTCAACCTTGACCACTATCTCATTTGAATCTGATGATTCCTCTTTGTTACTGTAAGCACGTACTATATAAAAATATGTTTTATCCTTCTCTATATTTCTATCGCTAAATTGGTATATCTCTCTATCAAGTTGGATATAAAGCTCTGCAGGAAACCTTTCATCTACAGCTCTGTATACCCTGTAGCCATCTATATCTTCAGTGTTGCTTTTATCCCATTTAAGAACCACAGCAAAACTTCCGTCTATCTCATTGACTTCATAACGAAGATCGTTCGGTGGCAGAAGCTTTTGTTTTACAATAACTTCATCTTGAACGCTATCTTCTTCCTTCTCCCCTGTTGTTGTGAAGGTAAAATCTCCTGTAACTGACTCGTTCCCCGAAGAATCTTTTCCTCTAACCCTATAGTGATAAAGACTTCCCGGCTTAAGACCGTTAATCATAACTGCGTGATCAACAATGTAGTCATTTCCAACAACCGCAAGTCCATAGCTTTTAGAAAGACCATAATCAACATAACCTAATGATACTTCATCTGTCTTCCAGGTAATTCTCACAGAAGTATTTGTAATTGAACTTGCCTTAACATTCGATATGACAGGGGGGACAGTATCTTCAAAGTAATATGTAACATTTAACGTTATCCCTGTCATACTAATATTATCATCCGCATCAAGATTAGAGGCACTAAAGGAAAATCCCTGGTTAGCAGATGGGTCGGAAATCCAATCATTAATTACATCATTGATTCCACTGAATATATGGGTATTCCCCGAGTTGGACAAGACTTTTGTTCCTAGGGTGATGCCATTTCTTTTCTCCACAAGGTCAAAGGTTGAATTTCCCAATGCTCCATTTGCCTGAGTAATAGATAGTGTAGCAGAATGAACTTGCGCACTCGATGAAATTGAAGACACATTAAAGGAGGAAGAAAAAACTGTCTGATTGCCAGCAGATACTCCTTTAAACGAGCCAACCGCAGGGACACCACTAATTGATTTTGATTGACTGCCGTTTATTGCTTGCACCGGCAGTACTCCAATAAGGAAAAGTACTGCAACCAAGAAGGCAGCTGTTTTTTTTATCATTGAAGGTATTCTCTAAGTGCTTGAGCGACTTCATCGTTTCTTAATCTCTTCAAAGCCTTTGCTTCGATCTGTCTAATGCGCTCTCTAGTAACCTTAAACTCGTGACCTACTTCCTCAAGCGTTCGAGACACTCCATCTTTCAAGCCAAAACGAAGCTCAAGAACTTTTTTTTCTCTATCAGTGAGTCCATCGAGGATTTCTCCAACCTGTTTTTTCAAGAACGACCAGTTGGCAATCTCTGAAGGAGAGGCAGAATACTCATCAGGAATAATATCTCCAAGTTTACTATCTTTTTCCTCTCCAATCGGAGCCTCAAGTGAAGCAGGTTTTTGAGCAATCCTTTTTATTTCATGAACCTTATCTACATCAATCTGCATCTCTTTTGCAATTTCAGTTGCAGAAGGTCTTCTTCCCAACTTAGCTGAAAGCTCACTCGTTACTTTATTGAGCTTATTTATTGTTTCGATCATATGAACAGGAATTCTAATTGTCCTCGCCTGATCGGCGATAGCCCTGGTTATTGCCTGTCTTATCCACCAGGTAGCATATGTCGAAAACTTGAAATTTTTTCTGTATTCAAATTTTTCAACTGCTCTCATTAAACCAATATTTCCTTCCTGTATAAGATCCAAAAGATCAAGCCCTCTTTTTGCATATTTTTTTGCAATAGAAACTACCAGTCTAAGGTTTGCAGTAGTCAAAAGCTCCTTGGCTTCAAGATCACCTTTTTCTATCCTTTTGGCTAGAATTACTTCTTCCTCTTTATTCAAAAGTGGAATCCTTCCTATTTCATGAAGATAGGCTCTTATTGGATCTGTTGATACATGTGCCCTGATCTTTTTTAGAATATTTACTTTCTGCTCAAATGTCATCTCTGAAGGACTGCCTGAAAGACTCTCTACCTCAACCTCTTCTGTAGGCTCAATCAACTCAATATCTGAATCCTGAAGTTCAGTGATAACATATTCCAGGAGTTGTAAATCTTCTTCAACTTCCGGAAAAATCGTAAGTACCTCCTCATGCGTAAGGTACCCCTGTTCCTGTCCCTTTTTTACCAAATCATGAACCTGCTTTTTGATTTTTTGACTAATAGCCATAGGAGATACTAGAGGTTAATTTAAGTTGTTCATTTTACCACCTTTTTATTATATTAAGAAAGAATGATATTATGAAGTTTGAAAAGATCTACAGAAAATGGCCTTATACTCATACAAAAAAGTAATAGTCGAAAAGAATATCAGTAGAGAACAAAATGCTTTTCCTCTCATATTCAATAAAATGCCAAAAGAGCAGTTGACAGTTGGAAAAGTATTATCCGGTCTGAAGCACGACTTCCAAGACATGCTTACTACTTCAAAATTAGCAAGTCTTGCTATACCTCTGATTCTAATAACGACAGGAGGTTTACTACTTTACAATCAAATCACTCCAGAAATAGATCAGAGATTAAAAGAAGTGTCTGGCTACTATGAACAAGGCAACGTTACTCTTGTCGAAGGAGAATTTCTTTCAGCAAGAGAGCAGTATTTATCAAACCCTGGATCCCAGTATTTCCAACATCTCACACAAGAAGCACTTGAGGCTAACGTTATCAAAGAAGACCCTGTTAGTAATAATTACCAGGGAATATTTTACTTGACAATAGAATCTCTGGAATTCGATAAACTCGCTGTAACTGCAAATGTCGAAAGTGGAATAGAAGAGGTGTACAAAAGTGTTCTTCAAACAACACTGGCACACTTTAAAGGAACAGGTCTTCCAATATCCGATGTCCAAAATAATATTGTCATCTACGGGCACAGCGCAGCAGGAGATTATTATAAAAGAACAGGAGACAAGGTTGCAGCATTTTCGTTGCTACGGAAAGTGCGGATGGGAGATGAAATAATAATTCATATGGATGAGACGACATACAAATACAAAGTGTCCAGTACCGGAATAATCGAGCCAGATGACACAAGAATAATAAACGGAAAAGTCAATCAGAAAACTCTGACCTTATTTACGTGTTATCCAGACGGAAGTAATGGAAAAAGGTTTATGGTCGTTGCAAAACCTTTTGAAGAATAGTCACAAAGAACTGTCTAATAATTTTTTCTCCTTCTGAGGAAGGCAGGTGTCTCCAGATCCTTCTCAGATTCATCGTCACTTTTCTTCTTCTTGTTCTCTTTTACCGGGGGCACATACTCTTCGTCCACCTCCTCAGCTTCATCAGTACCCTCTGAAAAATCAGCAATTCCTGAAGTCGTCGGAATAATCCCCTCAATATATTTTGCTCCCTGTGCACTACTGAAACCAGTAGCTAAAATTGTTATCTGGAATTCATCGTCAAGAGATTCATCAATAGTCGCCCCAAATATTACATTGGCATCAGGATGAGCTGCATCGGAGATAATTCTAGCCGCCTCATCTACTTCATACATTGCAAGATTTTTTCCACTTATTACATTAAACAAAACTCCTTTCGCTCCCTCAATTGAAAGCTCGAGAAGAGGAGAGCTAACTGCTTGTCTTGTCGCCTCAGCAGCTCTATCATCTCCTGTTCCTGAACCCATTCCCATAAGTGCAGTACCAGCATTCGCCATAATAGTTTTCACATCAGCAAAGTCAACATTGATCAGTCCTGCAGTTGTAATGAGATTTGCAATACTTTTTACTGCGTGAGCCAAAACATCGTCCACCCTTTTCATCGCCTCAAGGAAGGAAATGTTTTTATCGGTAATTTCCATGAGCCTTTGGTTCGGCACAACAATCAGAGTATCAACCTTGTCACGAAGAGCTGATACACCTTCCAAAGCCGTTGACATTCTCTTCTTTCCTTCGAAAGAAAATGGCTTGGTAACAATTGCAACAGTCAAGGCTCCAAGGTTTTTTGAAATACCAGCAATAACTGGTGCAGCACCAGTTCCTGTCCCTCCACCCATACCAGCAGTAATAAATACCATGTCAGCCCCAGCAAGGTGCTCGTGCAACAAATCAACACTCTCCTCAGCAGCTTTCTTTCCAATATTTGGGTTTCCTCCACTACCAAGTCCACGAGTGACCTCATCACCTATTCTGAGTTTTACCTCTGCCTGGGAATTGTTTAAAGCCTGAGCATCTGTATTTACTGAGATAAATTCTACACCCTCAATGTTGTAGTTATTTATCATGTTATTAATTGCATTACCACCACCACCACCTATCCCCACAACTTTAATTTTAGCTAAACTCGAAGACTGAGGCTTAACTAACATATAACCAATCTACAAAATAAAAATAGACCCTGAAATAAAAGGCAGAAGTAAGTCAGAAGTGCTCAATCAGCATACAAGAACTATCTTATTATGGCAATAAATTTTTAATAAATCCAGTGATATTACCAAGGATTCCTCCACTATTTTGTTTTGACCCTCCAGTTCCTCCAATATTCTTTCCCTTTCCTCCTCCCTCATCTAGTGCACCGTAGAGAATAAGTCCCTGGCTTGCAGCGTAGGCAGGAGAAGCTATCTCATCAATCAAACCTTCTACTCCATTTGGACTCCCAATTCTTGCAGGTGCTCCAAAAACTTCCTTTGCAATAGCAGTAATTCTAGGGAGCATTGCAGAACCGCCCGTTATTACCACCCCGGCAGGAAGCCTGTACTCATTTCTTGACTGCTCGAGTTGATTTATCACAAGACTGAATATTTCAACCATCCTTGCTTCAACAATTTCATCGAATAGTTTCTTACTTACTGTCTTCATTCCCTCAACCTCAAGAGCTGAAATATCGACTACCTCCTTCTTCTTTTTCACTTCTTTTACACCTCGTCTTTCTTTTGTTTCTTCCTCCAGAAGTCCATCTCTAGTCTTTACTGCTTCAGATTCCTGCTTACCTGCTCCTCTAATAATGTCTCCAATACTAACTTTTATTTTCTCGGCGTCCTCAAGAGACACCCTAAGACCAATCGCCAAATCACTTGTTACATTCACACCCCCAAAAGGAACACAGCCGCTATAAGTAATTGCGTCATCTACGAACGTATTGATAGAAGTCGTTCCCCCACCCATATCAATCATCATCACCCCAAGCTCTCTCTCCGTAGGCGTAAGAACAGCAGTCGAAGATGCCCATCCTGTAAAAACAATATCATCAATTCTGAGTCCCAGCTGTTGAACGGATTTAATTAAATTGTGAATAGATGTAGAAGTTGCTGAAATGATATGAGCGTCAACCTCAAGCCTGGTACCTGTCATGCCAACTGGATCTTTTATTCCACTTTGAGCATCGACAATAAATTCCCTGGGAATAACGTGTAGTATTTCCCTGGCAGGAGGAATTGACACTGTCCTTGCACTCTCAATAGCCCTGAAAACATCATCAGTTACAATTTCATCCTGTGCTATTGCGACAACTCCACGGTTGTTTGTGCTTGTTATATCCTTTCCATTTATAGTAAGGTAAACCGAAGATACAGTAATCCCAGCCATTCTCTCAGCCGCTTCAAGACAGGCCGCAATAGAATTTATTGCATCGTCAATATCAACAATAGTTCCTTTTTTGAGTCCTTCACTTGGATAAGTAGCTACTCCTATTACTTTCGGTTGTTGTCCTTCTTCAACAGAAGCTATAGCTGCACAGATCTTAGTAGAGCCTACATCAAGAGCAGTAATTATTCGATTGGCCATCTAACCTAGCTTTTAAAATTTTATATATTCTATCCCCAACCAGAACCTTTCGCAAACAATTATACACCAATTCAAAGTATTGAGGACTATTTTAGCTGTAAAGCAGTTTTTGTCAAACTAATAAAGTTTATTTTCTGTGATTCAACGATCAACTACTACCTTATCAGCACCAACATCAATACTCCTATAATTCTTATCCTCTGTTTTCAGTTCATTTAGGACGATAAGGAGATCTTCCTTTTGAAGATTGAAGTCTCTTTTTGTAGAAAAATAGAAGATTTTCCCGTTTACCAGATGTATAGAAAGCCTGAATTTACTGTCCCACTGATACCGCCATACTTCAAACTCTTTATTCTCATCAATAAATTTCACAACGTTTAGAAAAAATTTTATCTTACTATTGTCGATATTATCAGTTAGCTGATAGCTCATAGTCTCGTAAACGAAAGTAACAGGCAAGTGCCAGAAACGGCTTTTTGAGACATTATCCAGATGAATTCCATATATTTGCTCAATTTTTGCCTGCATTTCTCCTCGTATCTCTTTCAGTGTTTTCAATTTCTCTTCTTCTGTTATGGACTTCTTGAATTCTTCTATCTTCTCACTATTATCTTCCAAGTTCTCTTGTTTTGAAATAATTCTTTCTATTACGTAATTTGAATTCAAGTCTCCAAAACCCTTGAGTATAGATATCTCTTCATCACTCAAACCCAATTCCTGGTCTTTTGATATTACGTCAACCACTTCAGAATCACCTGTCAGAAGATAAGCATTTGAGAAATTTATATAAATCAACTGCGGTATTTTTTCTTCAATGTATACCTCAAGACTATCCGGAAGAATTTTCTCTACATACACTTCACTTACATACGTCCCTTTCTCTCTCATAGCCAATTCTATTTCACTGGTTCTTAAAAGGAAAATATTCCTGCCCAGAAAGTCCGTTTTAATAGCCTCAAGATCTTCCTGGCGTGTAAGGGTTGTACCAAAGAAAGCCACATTATTGATATTGAACTTACCGGAAGAAAGGTACCTTAGAAGAAAAAAAAGAGAAACAGCGAAAATTGGAATAATGACAAATGCCCATATCAAAAACTTTTTTGTTCTGGAAAGAATAGTTTCAAAAAATAAGGCCAGCTTCCCTTTTCTTTTCTTGATGCTTGCAGTATTTGGTTTCCAGACTACTTTCATATAAGCTCCTTTGTCTATTCTACTATAAAACTATAAAAAGAAGACTAAGTGGAATTAATACAACACTAATAATAGTAGAGACAAGCATAACAAGGGGAAACAAATGAAATAACCTAAGCAGTCAACTTTAATTCTCTCTGAATTTTTTCCAGACTCTCTTTTCCTTCTTCTTTCCCAAGATACTTTATCAGTTTCCTTCTCTGTCCAACAAGTCTTAAAAGACCTCTTCGTGAATGATTATCATTCTTATGACTTTTCAGATGTTCGGTTAGCTCATCAATTCTGGAAGAGAGTAAGGCGATCTGAACCTGGGGAGACCCAGTATCCTTATCGTGAGATCCAAATTTCTTTACAATATTGTTTTTTGATTCTTTCGAAAGAGCCATTTCAAAATATCTTTCAGTGTTTCGAATGGTACACTACAGGTCTTTTTTTGTCAACCTAGGCAGTCATTTCTGCTATTTTTTGCATAATCCTGTCTTCACTTTGAAGACCAATCATAACTTCAACTTTTTCTCCGCCTTTAAAGAACAACAAAGTAGGAATGCTTAGTATCTGGTACTGAGCAGAAGTCGCTGGGTTTGCATCAACGTCAAGTTTAGCAAACTTTACATTCTCATCATCTTTATGATCTTTTGCAAGCTTATCAATAATCGGTCCCTGAACCTTACATGGACCACACCACTCCGCCCAAAAATCAACAACTACCACACCATTTGACTCCAAAACCTCTTTTTGAAAGTCACTATCAGCAACTTCGACTGTCATATTATAGAACCGTAAAAATTAGATTATTGATTGTACCTCCTGCGTCCTGAGGATTTTTTTTCAGCTGGATCAAGCCTCTTGATTCTATCCTTAAACTCGCTTTTTATACTTTCGATAGCTGGATAAACCTTTTTCTCTTTTAATTCTTCAAACTTCTTCTCTATTTCGTCTTTGTAATCCATTGTCCTGCTTTTTAGTTCCTTAACTTTTTCTCTTCCTTTATCAGAGTGAAGGTACAAAACAATACCAGCTCCAACAACTCCTCCAAGAATAAGACCTGTTATAAGACCCGTTATAGATTCTCCCTCACACCTGTAATAATCCCTGTTTCTCATGTTAATTAGTATAAAAAATTAATTTTTATCAAGATCCAGGTCTTCCTGGTTCTTGTCTGTTTCTTCGTTTTTATTTTTTTTCTTCTGAAACCTTCCACCTTCTCTTCCCCCAAGTCCTGCAATAATTCCCTTTATGATCCTTACCAGAGAAAAAATTTCGGATAAAGGATCAATTAATCCGTATTTCAATTTTCTTGTAATACCTGTAAAAATCTCAAGCGATTCTTCCAGAAGATCCATATTTGCAGAAACTTTTTCACTGATCTCTCCAACATTTTCAGTTATCCTCTCCATCTCATCCATTCTTCTTGTCAATCTATCAAGAAGCCTCATCAAAAAAATTGAGACTCCCACGACACTTCCAGTAATTCCGAAAGCATAAACAAGTTTTACTACTTCATCAACATTCATAAGCAAAATCAAACTGATACCAGTATGTCACAATGGAAGTCAGATAGTCAAATACGTAAAATTCAATCATACTTCAACATATTTTGTATCAGCTCAGAAGTAAAATGACCATAGCAATAGTTATTTGCTCATTCCGACAAACAGTATGATCAGGTACCTGCTGGCAAAGCTAACATATTTGATCTTACTATCTCACTATTTAATGTCTGGAATTTAGATTAGAAGCAATCAGCACCAACCAAGAACAAACAATAGAAAATTGAGTTGATTTATGCTTTAATTCTTTCATGTTTACAAAAGCATCCGGTCTCAAGATTGAATACTCAAAAACGGGAAAAGGGGGAAATGTCCTTCTTCTCCATGGTTGGGGAGGAAATATCGAAAGTCTTTCTCCCCTACAGGAAATACTTTCAAAAAAAGGCTTCAGTGTCGTAAATATTTCTCTTCCCGGATTTGGAAAAAGCGAAACCCCACACAAACCATGGACACTCAAGGACTATGCTGTTTTTTTGGAGGAATTGATTTTAATGCTTAGATTAAAAAGGCCTATATTAATTGGTCATTCATTTGGCGGAAAAATATCCACACGCTTTGTACTGGAATTTCCCAATATGATTTCAAGGCTTATCTTGATAAACGCCTCCGGTATTAAACCAAAAAATAATCTAAAAAAAAATGTACTGGCGGTCGCCACAGAGATTTTTAAGGTTTTCGCTTCTATTTTCCCTGCAAAGTCTAGAGAAAGGATCAAAAATTTCTACTACAGATATGTTGTAAGAGAAACGGACTATCTAAAATCAGAAGGACTTAAAGAAACATTCAAAAAAGTTATTAATGAGCATTTTGATCAGGAGCTGAAGTTAATAAAAGTACCAACCTTTATAATTTGGAGTGAAAAAGACACTTATGTCCCTCTCTGGATGGGTGTCAAAATGCGGAATCTTATCCCAAATTCGAAACTTGAAATGGTAGAAAATGAAACACATGGACTTCCTCTGCAGAAACCGAAGTTCACAGCCGATCTTATTGATAAGTACTTACAAGAAAATCCTGACTAAAACTCTTTTACAGATTTTAGGAAACTTGCTCCTTGTTTGTTTCTTATTTCTTAATTACAATAAGTCATGAATTTTATAATTGTTTTCACAATTATTCTCTATTTGCCGGCAATTTCTGTTATTCTCCGGAATCTTTTTTTGTCTATGTTTATCTGGCAGATAAAGGAGTATAAGTTAATGAGAGTCTGGGATTCTGCTATTCACAGAGAAGATTCCGAGACACTCAAAAAAATTGTAAGGATTGTTCCGCTACTCTTGTTAATACTGTCTTTAATTTTACTTTCTACAAATTACTATTTTATAGCTGCCATATTTTCTTTTCTTTTCTATGTTTTTGAAGCTCTACAAACAATAAAAATGTTTATCAGTAAGTCTTTGATACTACCAAGGAAAAGCATAAGAAATTTAATAATAATGTTTACTTCTCTCATAATTGTGCTACTACCTATGTTCTTTCTGTCCTGTCTTTTATGGAACACAGATTTTGGAACGGAAGGACTTACTGGAACAACAGATTTTTTCACAGAAGTGCTTGAAGAAGGTCTGATTGCAAAAGAAGCCGAAACTGGATTGAAAATACTTCCAGTTGGTGGATTTATCCTCACTTATGTCGCATATTCATCTATTATTCCCGATCTTCTTTCTTTTCTTGTTGTTTCTTTGTCTGTTCTCATCACCTACCCATTTGCACTCATTAATAAACTGCTACTGATCTCAAAAGCAAAAAATAAATTGAAACATTTCCCTTCACTCAAGGTAATCGCAATTACTGGAAGCTTTGGAAAATCCACTACCAAAGAAATTCTGTATAGACTCCTGAAAGAGGAATTTAAAACAGCGAAAACACCAAGAAACTACAACACTGACGTTGGCATAGCAAAGTCAATTCTTACCGAACTTAAGCAAGGTACAGAGATATTTGTTGCAGAAATGGGTGCTTACAGGGTGGGAGAAATAAAGGCTGCTGCAAAAGTACTCCGTCCAAATATTTCAATAGTAACTGGAGTGAACGAACAACATGTTTCTCTTTTTGGCTCAATTAAAAATACTATAAAAGCAAAATATGAAATTATAGAGGCCTTGACTGATGAAGGCGTTGCAATTCTGAACGGAGATAACGAATACACACTTCGAATGGCTGAGAAATCAACACGCAGAGAAGTAATGTATTTCACAAACAGAAGAGGGGATGAAACGGCAGCCGGTGTTGCAATAAAAGAAAAGAATTACATATTCCCTGACGCAAGTCGCTCAACTTTAGTGGCTACAGATATTACAAAGGTTAAAGGAAGAATCAATTTTAAGCTTCTTCAAAACAACAACCAGTACAATTTGACTGTTGCACTTGATGATACCCACAACGTCTCAAATCTTCTTGCAGCAATGGCCGCCTGCCTTGAAGTCGGGATGAAACTGGAAGAGCTGGTTAAGGCTATTCCAAGAGTAGAGTTTGATTTGCCACACCTCAACATCAGGGATGGCATAAATGATTCCAGAATAATCGATGACAGTTACAACTCTAACTCGGACGGATTTATCAAGGCTCTGGAAAAATTAAAGAACATGAAAGGAGAAAAGAAAATAGTTGTGACACAGGGAATTCTCCAGCTCGGACAAATGAAAAGAGAGGTATATAAAAAGATTATTCCTGCACTGGTCAATTCTGCAGACAGAGCAATTGTTAGTGATCCAGTTTTGTACGAAGAGGTGAAAGATTTTAATAATACTTTTGAAATATCTATATCAAAAGATCAAGAAGCAATGCTTGCAGAAATACTGAGAAGTGCGAGAAGAGATACTGTATTTTTATTTGAAGGGAATATCCCCCCAAAAATTAAAGGACAAACTTTCAAGTGATTTTTCATGAAGTAGACACTCAAAAAGAATGGGACAGTTTTATCTACGAACACGACTTCCCGACATCTTTTCTTCAGTCGTGGAATGCTGGAGAGTTTTATAAGAGTATAGGAAATAGCATTGCCAGAATCGGAGCCTATGATGAAAACAAATTAAAAGGAATAGCACTTGTACAAAAGGTAGCAGCCAAAAGAGGAAAAATGCTTCATGTCAGGCACGGACCAGTACTTGACTACGACAACGAGAGACTTGTTGATACTTTTATTGATTATCTCAAGGAGCTCACTTTAAAAGAGAAGTATGATTTTTTAAGAATAAGCCCGCAAATAAAACCCGGGAGCAAGCAGGAAAATTTCCTTTGTTCTCTTGGTTTCAATGACTCCCAAATGCATGATGTAGATGCTGAAATAACCTGGGTACTAGACCTTGAACAAAGTGAAGAGCAAATTTTGAATGGAATGAGGAAAAATACCCGCTACTACATAAACCGAGCAAAGAGAGATGGTGTTGAAATTATAAAAAGCCAGGATATCCAGGATTTAAACTCTTTCTGGGAGATATATCAGGATACAGTAAAAAGACATAAATGGAATGCATACGATTTCAACTATATAAAAAAACAGTTTAAAGTCTTTGTAAAGGACAATCAAATAATGCTCTTTCTTTCGAAGTATAATGATAAGTATATTGGTGGATCATTATTTACCTATTTCAAAGATCAGGCAGTTTATCATCACTCCGGGACTTTATCGGAGTACAGCAAGGTTCCTTCTGCCTATCTTCTCCAGTGGGAATCAATACTGGAAGCAAAAGCACGAGGTCTGAAAAAATATAATTTCTGGGGAATTGCTCCAACCGACAAAAACGATGACCCAAAGAAAAAACATCCCTGGTACGGACTTACATTTTTCAAGATGGGATTTGGTGGAGAAGTCGAACATTGGATACACGCCAAAGATATGCCGGTATCAAAAAAATATTGGCTGACTCACGTTTATGAAAAAGTGGAAAGAAAGTTAAAGGGATACTAGGCTCCTCTGTAAGACAAAGCTATAATAGAAAACCAGCAATTCCATACTTATCCTTTCAATTTACAAGCATCAGAAAGAGACAGCTTTTCTTCAAGCAGGCTTGAAGAAAAGCTTGCAGTCTATATAAGTAAATATCACGTTCTTCTACATACTCTTGGAAAGGGAAAACCGTTAATGGAAAAAAATCTCCCTGATGACTCTACAGGCTTTGTCCATAGATTTAGCGTAAGCTTAAGGTCGTTTACACTAAACATAAATAACCACACTAAAACAATTTCTGCTTGACTAAAAGTAAATTACCATGTTATAAAAGTAATAATTGTTTACATTTATGACATGTTTACACAATCCACACCAAGCAAAACAACGGTAAGTTCAAATTATCAAACATATGTCCCCAAGAAAGTTAGAGAAGCCCTTCAAGTTAAGCCATCTGAAAGACTGATATGGATTGTTCTAGGAGATACTATCGATGTCAGGAAAGAAAAAAGTCAGGAAGAGCTAATAGATAAGACTCTTGGAATAGGCAAAAGCATGTATGAAAAACATGGAGGAGGTGAAAAATGGTTGAAAAAAGAAAGGAGAAAAAGTTGGCCACAATGAAGAAACTTTACGCAGATAGTTACTTCTGGATATGTGCATTTGAAGGAAGTCCTTATTACAAAAGGATAGTACATGACCTTCTAAAATACTGTCTTAAAAAAAATATTCTTTTGACGACATCTTTTTTATCCTTCACAGAATGCCTTGTATTACCAATAAGGGATGGGAACAGAAAACTAAAAACCGACTACATCGAGTTTCTGACAGAGTTAAGAATAATAAACCCTATACCAGTGGATCCAATTATCTCAATAAAGGCAGCTGAACTCCGGGCAAAATACAACATAATGACACCTGATTGTATTCACTTATCTACAGGAATACAAAGTGATTGTGACTATTTTATCTCGAATGATTTGAACCTAAAAAAGGTGGAAGAAATCCAGACAATAGGAATTAAAGATTTAGTTAAATTAATAAAATAAGTCCATGCAAATTGACATTCTCTCAATTTTTCCAAAAATGTTTGAATCTCCATTTGCAGAGAGTATCGTTAGAAGAGCACAGGATAAAAAGCTGGTAAAAATAAAAATTCATAGTTTAAGAAAATGGACAAAGGACAAACGAAAGACAGTTGATGATAGACCTTTTGGGGGAGGAGCAGGAATGGTCATGAAAGTCGAACCAGTTTACAGGGCTGTGAAAGAACTAAAGAAAAATGGCTCCCATGTGATCGCACTATCTCCGAAAGGTAAGACGTACACACAAGCGAGAGCGAGGGAACTCTCCAATAAGAAACATTTGATTATTATTTGTGGACATTATGAGGGACTGGATTCTCGAATAATTGAAAATATTGCAGACGAAGTAGTCTCCATTGGCAATTTCATTCTTACTGGAGGTGAAATTCCTGCAATGGCAGTAATTGATTCTATAGCAAGATTGATTCCAGGAGTTGTTGGAAACCCAGAATCTATAATCGAGGAATCTTTCTCAGACAAGGATAGCTCCAGGGAAGAGTATCCGCTCTATACACGACCGGAAGAATTTACAACTGATGAAGGAGAAACCTGGGAAGTTCCAAAGGTGTTGACAAGCGGAGATCATAGCAAGATAGAAAAGTGGAAAAAGGAACACTATTGTTGAAAGCCTGAGTAGAAATATACCAGTTTGGTTAATACTTTTTCCTTTTTGTGATAAAATCCTTATATATCATCTTTATGTTCAAAAATCATGGATTCATATACAGAAATATTCGGCAGTTCATCACATAACAAAGAAGTGTCGGCCGACAAGTATGCATTCTACAGAGAAAGGAGAACTGATTATAGTACTGCGCTTGATCTCGCAACTCATGAAAGCATGTGTATGATAGCTGATAATTTATTTAGCCCGTTTGATCATCATATTTTTACTGAGATTCGATTAGAGTTAATGGACGATCTTAAAGCCCTTGGTATAGATTTAAACTCATTCTTTCAAACAAGCTCTAAAGGTGAACCAGTGAATTTAGAACTGCTTAAAAGAGAAAGCCTAAACCCAAAGCCTGATGCTATTTCTCATAGAATTGCATTATCATCTCTTCTCTCGTTCGAATCACCAGAACTCGATCCTGAGATACTGAAGAGAATAGAAAATAGAGAGATCTCACGAGAAATTTTAGAATATATGGAATCTTTTTACGGAGAAAACGCATCAGGAGAAAGTGATGAAGAAAATTGGCTTCGTGTGTATTATTTGGCCGTTGTTTTATTGGAAGCAGTTACAAAAGATAAAAAAGATAGAGAGGAAAACTACACCTAAAGTTTCTTGGCAATAATATAGTTCACTTTATCGCTGGAAGAGCCCTCAGGCTCCAGAAGTTCAGTCTCCTGTTTGTAAACTACCTCAAATCCTGCTTGCTCGATTAATTTTGCCAGTTCATCAAGTCGATAGAAGTTGAAAAATATTTTTACTCCTTTTGCAAGCGGTTCATCAATAACTTTTTCCCCTTCTCCACTCTGAGCTGAAATCATAAGAAACCCATTTTTCTCCATAACTCTGTAAAATCCTTCCAAGGTCTTTTCAATATCCTCCCCCGGGATATGAATTAAAGAATAACCGGCAAAAATCCCATCAAACGATTCATCGAAATACCTGAGATTACGCATGTCCATCAATTTAAAGTTTACGAATGGAATATTTCGTTTAGCAATTTCCAGCATTTTTTCAGATAAATCTATACCTTCCACTTTGAATCCGTGCTTTAAAAAATGCTGTGTAAAAGTACCTGGTCCGCAACCAACATCCAAAACAAAGCCCGTTTTCGGAAGCTTGGTAATAAATTCCTCCAGAACTGGAAAATCGAAATCATCATTGAAGTACTTTGCACAATATTCTTCCGCTACTTTGTTGTATGCGGATACTGCGATCATATTTTTATCGACCATTTTTACCTTAAGTTTCTATTTAAATTCTCAGTAAACCCCCATTGATATTTTTTGAGATCAACTAGAAACTCTTCGCTCACCTCAATTCCTTCTCTCAGGAGCAACTCCTTTTGTCTAAATTTCGCCAGAACGTCCTCGTTTTTTATCGACAGGAAACCCTTTGAATTTACTACCCTCCACCAGGGAACATCTTTCTCCTTTGATTTTGGAAGCGCATTTAAAGCCCATCCAACCTGTCTTGCTGAACGGGGTTTATCAAGAATATGCGCAATCTGTCCGTAAGAAACGACTTCTCCAACCGGGATTATTTTCACTATTTTATTAACCTTTTCAAAGAAACCCATCAAAATAATTACCTGACTAATCTTTAATTATTATCCAGTTTCAATTTCTTTTTAACATCCTCATGAATATCCTCAATGCTTGGAGCAGCATCAATATGGATCAACACTCCCTTCTTTTCGTATTCTGCAAGGATCGGGTTTATTGTTTTATCGTAAGAAGCAAGTCTGGCCTTCATAGCATTTTCTGAACTATCAGGTCTTTTTTCATCCACCGACTGTGTCTGCATCCGCTTCATACTCTCCTCTACATCTAGATTGAAGTGAACTACCCCCGTGATCTCCTCCCCTCTCTCACACAATAATTCATCAAATTTTTCTACCTGCCATATAGTCCGTGGAAAACCAGTAATAACAAATCCGTCCCTATATTTATCTTTTTTCAATTCCTTCTTAAGCAAATCAATCGCAATATCATCAGGTATCCACTTACCTCTTGTAGAAATTTCTTTTATCTTTTTTCCCAACTTACTCCCTTTTTCCATTTCCTTTCTGATGATCTCACCGACACTCACTCTTCTTATACCATAATTTCTCTCAAGAAGTTTTGCCTGAGTATCCTTGCCACAACCGGAAGGACCAATAAATACATAGACCATTATTAAAAAATACTGATATTAAAAACTATCAGACCAACAAAACTAAAAATTAGTAATGCTAAACTAATATAAAATAAAATATCACCAGTTAAATCTCTTGTTGCACTTACAAATCCATAAGCTGGTTTCAAAACAAAAGCCAACAGGCTTCCCCCGATAAATCCACCAACGTGAGCAGCAAGATTTATTCCGGGTATGAGAATACTAAAGATCAGATTCAAAATAATAAAAGGAATAAGTTGTCTGTAATCAAGAGGAAGCTCAACGTGAAAGGAATTTCTTTCACTTTTCCATGAAGAAATGAATACAAATCCAACTAAACCAAATACTGCTCCCGAAGCCCCAACTGAAATTCCTGCAGACTGAAAACCTGAAAGATTTGCAGTAACACTCAGAGCAGAAGCCCCTATTGCGGTAAGAATATAAACAGTCAAAAGTTTTTTCCCTCCAAAAAATCTTTCGACGTATCCTCCAAGTTGAAAAAGAACATACATATTTGCCGCAATATGTATAAAGTTTGCATGAAGAAATGCTGAAGTGATCATTCTCCAAGCCTGACCACTCAGGATCAATTGACTACTTTCTGCACCAAGAAAAAGCAAAGAATATAGAGCCCCTTCTCCAAATACAAGTCCCATAACAGCAGAAATTATAAACATAAAAATGTTAATTCCAAGAAGAGCAGTAAGCCAATTCAATTTTATCTCAAGTCTGTTCATGATTTTTTCAAAACAATTTGCTTGTATTTTTTCGCAAGAATACTAAGTGCATCCTCATCATTATCTGCGTAAATGAATGATCCGCCTGATTGTGGATGACCTCCTCCTCCCAGTTTTTTATTAAATGCAGTCATATCAGTTTCAATTGATCTTGTTCTTATTTTATAAGTATATTTTTTTTTACTCTCATGTCCTTTTTTATTTTTTCTTTTCCCCTGAAACATGACAAATAGATCAAAGTCTTTTACTTTCTGGGTTTCGTGCTTAAATGAATCAAGAAGAGAATCAGCCTCATCCCTGTCTCTAGGAAGATCTCCATCTTCAAGATACATATAGCCAAATCCAAGTTTGTGAATTTTTATCTTGTCAAATAATTTACCCATCATTTGAAAACACTCAAGAGGTAAAGATGTTACCGAATAAGTAAGTCCAGAAATATTTACACCGTAATCTATCATTTCGATTATCACTTCAAATGTTTCCCTTGATACCGGAGGAGTAATAAATCTTTTTGAATCTGAAATAATTCCATAGGCAAGAAACTCAGCAACTTTTTTACTCATCTTCTTTGGAAGTTTTGCAATGTCACTCTTGAAAAGTCTAAAAACAAGCTCAGCTGTCGATGAAGTGTCTCTAGAGATTCGGTATAAAGGATATTTTTCGATTCTTTTATCGATCGGATGATGATCAATAATAACCACATTTTTAAAACCGCTAAGATCCAATTCAATGCTTTCCGGATTTGTTCGAAGTGTATCTTGCACATCTGCTATGAAAAGTAAGTCTGTATTTTTAAATTTCTTTTGTGTTACTTTTGTCGATTCAATTTTGAATCCAAGTGCATTTGCATAGTTCTCTATCCTCTGAAGAATTTTTCCTTGAAATACAATTTCTACTTTCTTCTTGTAAATATTTTTAAGAATACAGGCAATAGATAGTATTGAAGAGAAACAGTCGGGATCCGGTGAATGATGCCCAAGTACGGTTATTTTCTCAGAAGCTTTTATAAGCTTTTGCACATTTCTACTTTCTTTTTCTGTGATTGTTTTACTACTGAAAGGCATTAAACTTAATTAATTTCCCGGAAATTATCAGATAAATTTTATCACTAATATTTTTCTATTTTGTAGGCAATTATTTCGTCACCCTCCTCTACTTCTGCTTTTGGTTCAATCAAAATTCCGCAATCAAGTCCTTTATCTACTTCTTTAACTTCACTTTTATTCTGTTTTAATGAGACAACTTTTCCATCTGCAACCCTTTCTCCCTTTCTCTCAACAAAAACTTTGTACCCTTTTATAATTTTACCTTTAGTCACAACCGAACCTGCAACCAAATCCCCATTCGTCAGTACAAATACTTTTTTAACCAGCGCTCTAGCAACTTCTACTTCCTCTTCTTCCGGTTCCATAAGTCCGTGAAGAGCCGCTCCAACTTCATCAATCATCTCGTAAATTATTTCGTATTTTCTGACAAGTACTTTTTCCCTTTTTGCAAAGGCTTGAACATCTTTCGACACATCAACCCTGAAGGCCAGTACTATCCCTCTTGCAAGCTTTGCCCGTTCGACGTCTTTTTCCGTAACTTCCCCAGTTCCGCTATCCAAAATATTTATTTCCAGTCCTTCCTCTCCAAGCTTTTTCATTTCATCCGTAGCCGCCTCCAATGTTCCAATTGCATCGGTCTTCAAAACAATGTCCAGTTTCTTTTTTTCTCCTTCTTCTCTATTTTGTCCAAGAAGGTTTGCAAGAGCTTCTAAATCAGTTTGTTCTATATTTAAATCCTCATCCTGAACCTCATGGTCAAAAGTTTCAGTTCCCTCTCCTTCTTTTTCTGTTTCTTTTATACGACTTTTGTTGAAATCTTTGGCTTCATCCTCCTGTTCAAAAATGTTTACTACTTCTCCAGTAACAAGAGCCCTGGACAACCCAACTATCCAAACTGGATCTGAAACATCAGCACTGTCTTGAGTTTTCTGAAATTCATCAAGGATTGTACGAATTTTCGATACACCGCTTTCAGACTCAGTATAATTCCCAGCTTTAAACAAACCTCTTTTTACTAAAACCAATGCAACGGGTCCAAGACTTTTATCAGTTGTTGACTCCAATACTACTGTTTGGGCAATCCCTTTTTCAGGTTTTTCATCTTTAACTCCATGTACCTCTGCAAGCAGTAAAATGCTCTCCAGTAGATCGTCCAATCCCTGTTTCTTTATTGCCGAAACAGGAACAAATATCGCATCTCCCCCATATTCCTCAATTAACACATCATTTGTAGACAGCTCTTTTTTTAGTTTCTCAAGATTCGCTCCTGGAAGATCAATTTTGTTTGCAGCAACTATTATGTGAGCACCTGCCTTTTTTGCATATTTTATCGATTCTTTTGTTTGAGGCTTCACACCATCTACAGCAGAAACAACTAGTAATACAATATCAGTAACAGCTGCCCCTCTTGATCTCATAGCGGAAAAGGCTTCATGACCGGGAGTATCAATAAAGGTTATTCTCTGTCCGTTTTTGGTGGTGATTTGGTGAGCACGTACACTCTGCGTAATTCCTCCAGCTTCTCCTTCCTGCACACTAGTCCCTCTGATCGCATCAAGAAGAGAAGTTTTTCCATGATCAACATGACCAAGAACAGCAACAACAGGAGGTCTTTCAAGTCCAACCTGTTTCTTCCTGACATTTTTTTTTGAGGTTTTTACTGCAGACTTTTTCGATTTTTTATCTATTTTTGTATTCTTCACTGTCATTTTTTTATTTTTTACAGTCACTCTTTATATTCTTCACAGTCATTTTTCAGATCCCGCTTTTGTTTCTTCTCTTTTCATTTTCCCTGGAAACTGCAATGATTCTACCACAAAAATACCAGCATCGTCGTTTGTATTGAATTCTCATGTTAATATTGCTGGTACCAAATCATGAATAAAAGAGATTACTACGAAGTCCTCGGACTATCAAAAAGTGCAACAAAACAGGAAATAAAGGCAGCTTATAGAAAGCTTGCCAAGGAATTTCACCCTGATAGAAATAAGGCGTCTGATGCAGAGGAGAAATTCAAAGAGATACAAGAGGCCTACGAGATTCTAAGTGATGGATCAAAAAAGCAGGCATATGATCAGTATGGGCACGCAGGAACTCAAGGGTTTGGCGGAGCTAGCGGAACTGGAGGCTTTGAAGGTTTTGGAGGAGGAGATTTTGGAAATATCAATGATATTTTCTCACAGTTTTTTGGTGCTGACTTTGGAGGGTTTGGCTTCGGTGGAGGATCTCAGAAGAATTCAAAAACAAGGGGGAATAATCTCGAGATGACTTTAAGTTTGGAATTTGACGAAGCAATTTTTGGCACAGAAAAAACCGTAAAATACAAAAGAGAAATTGTGTGCAGAGATTGCAAGGGCACAGGTGCCGAAGACCCTGATAAAATAGTCACCTGTTCTGAATGCAAAGGCTCTGGCTATGTTACGAGAGTATCACGCACATTCATCGGCTCAATTCAAACAAGATCAGTATGTCCAAAGTGCGGTGGTGAAGGAAGCATTGCCGATCAAAAATGCCACAACTGTAAAGGCTCCACCAAAGAGCAGATCACTGAAGAATTTAAAATAAAGGTTCCGCAAGGAGTTCCGGATAATATTACACTGAGATACACAGAAAAAGGAAATGCAGGTAACAAGGGGGGTGACTATGGAGACCTTTATGTAAACATCGAGGTAAAAGAGAATGAAATATTTGAAAGAAGCGGAGATGACATATATATCGATCAGGAAATCGATGTAATAACAGCAACATTGGGCGGAAATATTAAAGTGCCCACAGTACATGGAGAAGTTGAAATAAAAATTCCGGAGGGAACACAACCTGGAAGAGTTATCAGGCTGAAAGGGAAAGGTGCACCAAAGTTTCAGGGATCAGGAAATGGTGACGAATATATTAAGCTAAAAGTCTTAGTACCCGAAAAACTCTCGAGAGAAGAGAAAAAACTCTGGGAAGAAATAAGGGATCAAAGGCGCTGACAGACTAGGATTCCTGGGAGCTTTCTTTACAAAAATTTGACAAAAGCAATTCCGGGCGCATATAATCGATCGACCTTCCAAATGGCAAATACTTACCTTAAATAGTTGAACAGATGATAGACCTTCAATCGTGTTGTTCACTACCCATACAGTTTGATCAGAGAGATGGTACCTTTCATTTTGACAACGAGATAAATTTCGATCTTGAGAGGAGAGTCTCCTTATCTGATTTGCTTCCAACCCTTCTGAACAAATCACTTGTATATCCTCAAAGGGTATATCTTGAATATAATGGATTGAAAAAAATTGAACACAAGACTCATTTTAAAGGAAGACTCACATATGATGTAATTCATTTACCTCCCGGACTTCTAGGAATTGAATATATCAAATCTCATATTTATTACTCTGTATCGAATGGAGATGCCGATGAAACGTCCTCCGATGTGATAGAGGTTCTGTATGGAGTCCTTACTGTAATTACACAAAAATTGGAATCCAGGGACGATTTTTCTCTAGAGGCAATCGTTCAGGAAGGATATATAATAAAAGTACGAAGAGGAGAGAAATTGATAATTCCAAAAGGTTATTACTATAGTTTTGTAAATACGAGAAATATGCCGGTAATTTTTGCCCGCATTCACAGAAACCACAATACCGTTGACTACTCGACCCTTCGAAGACAACAGGGACTTGCGTATTACATTATTCGGAAAAATGCAAGACAGGAAGTAGTTTTGAATCCCAGATACAGGTATGTACCGAAAATTCAAAGGCTCACTCCTGACAAGACGAGTCCGCTTTTCAAGATGCTTGGAAGAAGTCCCCTTTACTCACAACTTGTGAGAAATCCTAAAAAGTTCATTGAAATACTCTAGAGAAAGTTGTAAGAGTACTCTTAAATATCATCTATATTTCACAAAAATACTGATTTTGTTTGTATTCAATGCTTGCTTCTGTTAATATCCAATCAAGAGATTAGTAAATTGTTTTCTCTTTACAGAAAAGGTTTAGGTAGGGTTAAATGTACGCGAACCAGACCCCCAAATCCTGAGAAAACCTAAGAGAAAATTATTGAATCCGCTCTTTCCCGATTCCAAATGACTTAAAGAAGTAGATCGGGAGACCCGTAGAAGCGGTGCGGGTAAGCCCGATACAGCTGAAAGAGTTGGCAAATGGCAAGAGCCTTTGCGATATGAAGGTGGCACCGTCTAGAGGACCCTTGAGTGATTACTTTTTTGTAGTTACTCAAGGGTTTTTTTATTACATTTAATTGAAACCGAAATGCTGGATATAAAATATATCAGGGAAAATCCCGAGAAAGTCAAAGAAGCTGCAGCGAATAAACAGCTTGCGATTGACATTGACCACTTGCTCGAAGTAGATAAAAAATTCTCCGTACTGAATACAGAGGTGGAAGAATTAAGGGCAAGAAGGAATGATAATGCGGAAAAAATGAAGGCGGCTGGAGGAAAACCGGATGATGAGGCAATCGAGCAAGGAAAGCGAATCAAAATAGAGCTTCAGGGAAAAGAGAGCGAGCTTGGTAAGCTTGAGAACGAGCTTCAAGAGCTCCTCCTTTTGACTCCACAAATTCCATCAGCAGACACTCCAATCGGAAAAGACGAGAGCGGGAATATAGAAGTCAGAAAGATTGGAGAACCGACAAAGTTTGATTTTAAACCGAAGGATCATATTGAGCTTGGGAAAAACCTGAACCTCCTTGATCTTGAGCGAGGAGTAAAAACAGGGGGTTTCAGGGGATATTATCTCAAAAATGAAGCTGCTCTCATGCACATGGGACTCATGATGCACGGTCTTAAAAAAATGATAGAAAAAGGATTTACAGCAATGATTCCTCCTACTCTTGTTCGAGATTTTTCCCTAATAGGAAGCGGACATTTCCCTTTCGGAAAAGAAGAAGTATACCAGGTTGCAAATCCGGGAAAAATCGATCCTGAAAAAGAGAGCGCTGAAGAAGGGCTTTATCTCGTAGGAACTGCAGAACCTTCGATTCTTGCATATCGAGCAGGAGAAACAATTGACGAGAGCGAGCTCCCGCTAAAAATGGCCGGATTCTCGCAGTGCTATAGAAGCGAGGTCGGAAGCTACGGAAAAGATACAAAGGGAATTTACAGGATTCATGAATTTATGAAAATTGAGCAAGTGGTATTTTGCAAGAACGATTACGAAGAATCCACCAGGTGGCAGGAAAAAATGCTTGAATATGCAGAAGAGATACTTCGTGATTTAGAGCTTCCATACCGGGTGCTGCAGCTTTGCACTGGAGATATGGGCGCAGGAAAATATAGAATGTTTGATCTGGAAACATGGATGCCATCAAGAGATGCCTACGGAGAAACTCATTCCTGCAGTAACCTGGGTGACTGGCAGACAAGAAGATTGAATATAAGAGTGAAAGGAAAGGATGGAGAAAAGTATTTTCCTCACGCTCTAAATAATACAGTTATTGCTTCACCGAGAATATTGATTGCAATCTGGGAGAATTACCAGCAAGCTGACGGGAGTATGAGAGTGCCAATAGTACTTCAGCCTTATGTCGGCAAAGAAGTAATAACAAAGAGGTAAAATAAGCGTCAAAGATACCTTGGCAACACGCAAAAAAAGAAGTGATTTAAAAAAATGAAAGCCGCAGTTGTTAAGAATGAACTAAAAGAAATCTCAAACCCGGAGAAAGCTAAATCCTTTTTGAGGTTTTTCAAAACGGACAAAGGACAGTACAGTGAAGGGGATAAATTTCTTGGAGCAACGGTTCCAAAACAGAGAAAAATTGCCAAAAATCATTATAAAGAAATTTCTCTTGCCAACATCAAAGAGCTACTTGGCAGTGATTTTCATGAGCACAGACTTACAGCTCTCTTCATGCTGGTTTATAAATTTGAAAAATCCGATGAAATAGAGAGACAGAAAATTTTTAATTTTTATTTAAAAAACAAAGAGAGGGTCAATAACTGGGATCTTGTTGACAGCTCTGTTCAAATCATCGGCAAATACCTTTCGGAAAGAAATGACCGTGCAATCCTTTATAGCCTCGCTGTCTCAAAAAATCTGTGGGACAAAAGAATCGCAATTATTTCAACTTATGACTTCATTAAAAACAATCAATTCGAAGACACGATAAAAATTTCCAGGATTTTGCTTCATGATAAACACGATCTAATTCATAAGGCTGTCGGCTGGATGCTCAGAGAACTGGGAAAAAGAGACTTGAAAACTGAGAAGAATTTTCTAAAGAAATATTACAAAGAAATGCCACGAGCAATGCTCCGCTACGCAGTAGAAAAATTTCCAGAAAGGGAGCGTAAAAAATACTTAGCTGGCGAAGTATAAATATATTCACCGAAAATTGTTTTTTTGATTAACTCTCGCATGATCACTGGAGAAAATAGTCATCGTTTTGCGTGATTAGAAAAAGACACCCTTGTAACTGACACTCTGGTAACTATTGCTACTAGACAGGTTCGGGTTAGAAATTACCAGGCAACTCGATCATCCTGTAGGTTGATAAATTAGCTCCTTTGCGATGATATAATCACCCATGGAAAACTTTCTTGAATTCGAAAAAGCTATTGAATGTCTGGAACAGGGAGAGATTATTGTCGTTCCGACCGATACTATTCCAGGTCTTGCTATTGATGCTGTAAACCAAAGAGCGATTCAAAAAATCTATAAAACAAAAAAAAGAGACAAATCAAAAACACTTCCCCTTCTCTTTTCTTCTATTAAACAGGTAAAAGAATATCTTTCTATCAATCATGATGAACTCAAGCTTGCTAAAAAATTCTGGCCGGGTGCTCTTACATTAGTTTTAAACTCAAAAGGCAAATTACCGCAAATACTTGAAAATTCTGCGGGAAAAATTGGAGCAAGAATTCCCGCAAATAATGCGACAAAAAAACTAATCGAAGAGTTTGGAAAACCCTTAGCAGCAACATCTATCAATATTTCAGCAGAGCCAAGTATTATAAAATTAGAAGAAATTCCCGCAGAAATACTTGCACAAATTGCGGGAATTCTTGCGGGAAATTACGAGTCTTCAGGAAAAGCTTCAACAGTAGCTGAGGTGACAAAGAATGAGATAAAAATTTACAGGGAAGGAGGGACTAGTAAAAATGAACTAGAAAAAACTTTTAATGTTTAATTGTGACTAATAGTAAACTTCCCCATGAGTTCCTACATCAATAAAAAAAATCATTATCTCTTTTCCAATAAATCACCCTGTAATCCTGATCCATTGAAAACGATCTTAGATGTCTCATCTCCCCTTCTAATTGATAATCATTATGATTTCATTGTTTCTATTATATAAAAATCCGCCCCTTTTGTTTCTTTCGAAACTCCGGAGAGCGGATTTTACAGAATTCCTTGCACTCTTATGCAACCATTGACTTGAATTCTTTTCCTGCTCTAAAGACTGGAACAGTCCTTGCAGGGATCTTGATGGTAGCTCCTGTTTGAGGATTTCTACCTGTTCTAGCCTGTCTCTTGCTTGCCTTGTAAGTTCCAAAGCCTGTAAGAGTTACACTGTCACCCTTCTTTACAGAAGACATAACAGCATCCATGAAGCCTTCCAGAACATCAGAAACAGCTTTCTTGGTTAGACCGGTTTTACCAGCGATGTGGTCGATCAATGTACCTTTGTTCATAATAATTCACCTCCTTTTGTTTGGATTTACCCTTACTATGGGTAGAGAAATATTGCTAAAATCACAGTGAATTAAGCAATTCACCTATAAAAGCCTAAGTAAAAATTCCCTGAAAGTCAAGCAGTGTTTGTCCAGCAAGGATTTCCACAATTATTTTGAAAAAAGATTTTCAAATAATATAACAAAGCCACATAGATATTAGCTGCAAAAGAGCTAACTAAAAGACCTTTATATACGCTTTAAAGTATTAGTGTATTGCCAAACTAATACAGTGACGAATATGTAAGGTGTTTTAAATCTCAAAAAAACAGGAAATATTCCAGGGTTATTATGTTAAAATCCACTATGATAAAAAAAATACTTCAAATAGGAGATCCTGTCCTTGAGAAAAAATCATTAGAGCTGGATATCAAGAAACTGGAGGAAAAGAAAATTCAAAGCTTAATTGATAATCTTATTGAAACCGCCTACTCAGAAGTGGAAAAATCTGCAGGTATTTCCGCCCCACAGATCGGCGAGAATCTGAACATTATCGTTGCCAGAAGGTTTGACTTACAAAAAAATGAAGATGACAAAAAGGTAATTTGGGAAGTAATTATCAACCCTAGGGTTCTTTTTCTTAGCGAAGAAGAATCAGTATTCTGGGAAGGGTGCCTGAGTGTAGGAGTAGGTCAAAAAGCACTCTTTGGTCCAGTAAAAAGAAAAAGGGAGGTCAAAATTAGATACACAAATAGAGAAGGGAAGGAGAAAGAATATCACGGCAGGGATTTTATGTCTCACATAGTCCAGCATGAAATTGACCACCTAGATGGTACTTTGTTTCTCTCCCACATAAATAATCCTGACAACATATGGACAAGTAAGAAACTGGATGAATACATGAAAGTCCACAATGATTATCCGCCAGCTTTATAAAACATCAAGCCTGTTCAGTTATTAGTATAACCGACCTTAAACCAGCGGACGAAGTTCGTAGACTCTCAGTTCCTGGTTTCTGCCCTACAACCACAAATATTCAGTTTATACCCTTCCATTTACTTCGCATTTTGTCGTCCCGATTCCTTGACTGCCGGCCACAAATATTTACTGACCATTTACTCCCATCCTGTAGCTTAAGGCTTCTGCAACGTGATCCTGTTTTATATTCAGATTTCCAGAAAGATCAGCGATAGTTCTGGAAACCCTCAAAATCCTGAAATATGACCTTGCTGATAGATTGAGCTTCGTCATTGCCGATTCCAGAAGTGAGTTCGTTTTAAGATCTACCCTGACCCACTTTCTAATACCTGCAGGATCCATATCTGCATTAGATATTTTCCCTGAAATTTTTAGTCTATCAGTCTGAATCACTCTGGCATTTTGCACTCTTTCTGCAATCTGCTCACTCGTTTCTTCTTCTTGCTTTGATGAAAGACTCCTGAAACTTACTTTTGGAACATAAATCTGAAGGTCAATTCTATCCAGAATTGGTCCACTGAGTTTTCTCGAATATTTTTCAATTTCCATTGCACTGCATTTACACTCTTTGTCCGGATCACCACGAAATCCGCATTTACATGGATTCATGGCAGCAATGAGCATAAAATTGGCCGGGTAAGTAACACTTCCAAGAACTCTTGATACGGTAATAATTTTTTCTTCCATGGGTTGCCTTAGTAGCTCCAATGTCTGACTACTAAACTGAGCAAACTCATCTAAAAAAAGTACTCCTCTATGTGAAAGTGATATTTCCCCAGGTTTTGGATTGATTCCGCCACCGACAAGAGCAGAATGAGAAATTTCATAATGCGGATTTCTAAACGGTCTATTTCTGATAAGATCCACCCCTTTCGGCAGTAAATTGGACACACTGTAAATCTTTGTTACTTCTATACTTTCTTCGCTTGTCATAACAGGAAGAATTGACGGCACTCTTTTCGCCAGCATAGTTTTTCCTGCTCCCGGGGATCCGACCATCAATAAATTATGACCTCCTGCCGCCGCAATTTCCAATGCTCTTTTTGTAAGTCTCTGTCCACTAACTTCAGAAAAGTTATTTTTCATTTCATGAGAAATGTACAAGTTTTGAGAACAATTTGATGTCCGTAATCTCTTACTACGTAAGGTTTTACAGTGCTTTGCGCTGAAATACAAGACACTTTTGATACTAAAAATTTGTACGTTTTTTATCACTCCAGCTTCAGCAAAATTTGAATGAGGGAGGAAGATTTTTTTAAAGCCAAATTTTCTTACTGAATCGACAATCGGAAGAATTCCTGGAACATGTCTGACAAATCCCTCAAGAGAAAGCTCTCCCACCACAATAGAATCAGAACTTAATGGAGCAATTTGTCTTGTCGCAATAAGTATTGCGACAGCAATAGGCAGATCAAAAGCTGAGGAATTTTTCGGGATATTTGCTGGAGCAAGATTTACCGCTATGTGAGCAGATGGAAAGACAAATCCCGAATTTTTTATAGCTGAAATTACCCTTTCTTTGGCCTCTCTGACAGCTTTTCCGGGAAGCCCAACGATTTCAAACTTCTGGAGCCCTCTTCTAATATCCACCTCAACTTCTACAATTTGACCTTCAAGACCAATAAGGGTTGCCGCATATACTTTTCCAATCATGAAAGAGTTTTAGCAGAGAAAGATTAAAAAAATATTAAAATTGGGATACAATCAGCTTTGATGGTTCAATAAAGGTATTACTTATGGAAACAAACAAAGATAGGGCTCTCATTGTTGGTTCAGTTGCTTTTGACATAATATTTTCAGTGGAAGGAAATATGCGTGATGAGTTTCCCCTAAGCGGCAGTGCACTTAGAAGTATTAATATCACGCTAATTGCAAACGGAAGAACACAATACTATGGTGGTACAGCAGCAAACATTGCTTACGGGATGGGACTTCTCAATAATTCGACTTTCCTATTTTCTGTTGTTGGAGATGATTTTTACCCCAACTTTGAAGAGCGCTTGAAAAAACACAACGTTGAGCCAAGAGTAATCAGGGGAGAAAAAGGGAGCTTCACTGCACACGCATACCAAATATCCGATAAAAAACATCAGCAGATAGTAATCTGGCAGCCAAATGTTTATTACGACCTGATAAACGAAGTAGGACTTGATACAACTATTACAGAAAAAGATTTTGACTCTATCAAAGTTGCTATCTTTTCGCCCGGGACTCCAGCAAGCACGCTTAATCATTTGCTTGAATTCAACAAAAAGAAAAGAAAAGATGCAATTTCGATTTTTGATCCAAGCCGGATTCTAAATCTTTTTACAAAAGAGCAAATGACCCAATGCCTGGGACTCAGCAACATGGTAATTTCAAACGATATTGAAATCGCCTCACTTAGGAATAATTTTGGACTGGATATTCCAGCAGTACTAAATTCCGGGCCTGACATGGTAATAGAAACAAAAGGTGAAGAAGGCTCTATAATACACACAAAAGACGAAAATGTGTTTATCCAGGCGGCAAAGCCGAAAAAAGTAATAGAAACAACAGGAGCAGGAGATGCTTATAGGGCTGGATTAATCCATGGAATATTAAAAGGTGAGCAGATAGAACAGGCAGCTAAATATGGCGCTGTAATAGGCTCATTTTGCGTTGAATGCTACTCAGGGCAGACTTACTCATTTACAGAAGATGAATTCCAGGACAGATTAGACTCGCTGGGTTTTTTAAACAGGGTAGAAAGCCGCAAGAAATAAGCTTTCATATTCCACATCTCCATTCACCAGTAATAGTTCCTGGTCTGATCCTAAATAGACTGCATTCTGACCATTATGCAAATAATTTCATACTATGTTCCAATCTCCCAGCTTGATAAATATTTCCTCTGTTCAGCAGTAAGTTTGTCAATTTTTATTCCAAATGCCTTGAGTTTTAGCTCCGCGATATTTCTGTCAATAACTTCAGGGATAACATAAACTCTTTTCTCCAGCTTATTTCTATTTTTTATCATATACTCAGCACCCAGTGCTTGATTTGCGAAACTCATGTCCATAACAGACGCCGGATGTCCTTCTGCTGAAGCAAGATTTATCAATCTTCCTTCGGCAAGAACAAAGATCTTTCTACCGCTCTTCATTGTATATTCTTCTACAAAATTTCTTACTATTCTTTTTGATTTTGAAAGCTTTTGAAGAGCATTCAAGTTGATTTCGACATCAAAATGTCCTGAATTCGAGATAATACAGCTGTCTTTGATAACCCTAAAATCTTCCACATCAACAACATTAATATCCCCGGTTACAGTACATATAAAATCAGCAATCTTTGCCGCTTCCCGCATAGGTTTGACATCAAAACCATCCATTACAGCTTCAAGTGCCTTTACCGGATCCACCTCGGTAACAATTACCTTCGCACCCATTCCTCTCGCTCTCGTTGCAAGCCCTCTTCCGCACCATCCGTATCCTGCAACAACAAAATTCGAACCTGCAAGCAGTCTGTTCGTTGCCCGCACTATTCCATCTAATGTTGACTGACCGGTACCATAACGGTTGTCAAAAAAGTGTTTTGTCATTGCTTCATTTGCGGCAAGAATAGGGTAGAGGAGTCTTTTCTCTTTTTCCAAAGCCTTTAATCTTATAACACCTGTAGTCGTTTCCTCGCCCCCCGCAATAATATTTTTTATCAAATCTTTTCTCTTTGTATGAATTACAGAAACCAGATCAGCTCCGTCATCCATTGTGTAGTGAAGTTTCATATCAAGCACTGCATTAATATGTTTGTAATATATTTTGTTATCTTCACCCTTAATTGCAAAAACAGCGATACCAAAATCCTTTACAAGAGAAGCAGCAACATCATCCTGAGTTGACAGAGGATTTGATGCACAAATTGAGGCAGAAGCTCCTCCTGCTTTTAGAGTAATAAGAAGATTGGCCGTCTCTGTTGTCACATGAAGACACGTTCCAATAGTGAGTCCTCTTAAGGGCTTTTCTTTTTGAAATCTCTCTTTAATTGAGCGAAGAACAGGCATGTCCTTTTCAGCCCACTCGATTCTTCTCTTTCCTTCCGGGGCAAGTTTAGTGTTTTTGATGTCAAATTTCATGAAATTGAATTAATAGTTATTCCATGGATAATATCACAAAGAGTTGCTTGCTTTAATAAGTGATACTCACTAGATTACCTCCACCAAATCCGCTTTCACAATAAGCCTCTCTTGAATTCCATTGTGGCATGTCTGAAGTGTAAGAGCGGGCGCAGGAGATTGTCCGGTATAAATGTGTGCGGCACTAGGACTGACAATAAAAGATGTACTTACCTTGTAAACATAATTCTTCCCAAGAAAATACAGGTTGATTACATCTCCATTCTCCAATTCTCCAAGTCCTCCAAAAAAACCGCTTTCTCCATCCCTATGTGCATAGAGATATACATTGCCTGACTTTTCATTTACAGTCTGATCCGGAAACTTTGTAAACATTCCATGCGCGACTTTCTGTTCAATTACCGGACCGTAAATACTTTTGTCTCTAGGATCGACATTTGGTTCAACTTCTTTCCTGAGTCCAATTTTCGAAATTTCAATAATAAAATCTTTGCTTGTTAGTTCTCTTACTTCACCATTTTCCTCTGGGATCAATGTTACTCTGCCGGACTGGGCAGCAACTTTACCTTCATCTAATACTGATTCATCCAAAGATCTATCCTGTACGCTTGTAGCGAGAACCCTTTCCTGCAAACCTTCCTTCGCAATACCATAGCCTACCTGCACTGCAATCAGGGAAAGGGCAACGACAAAAGATATAAGCGAAATATTAAGTTTTCTCATTTCTGACATTAATATAAGTTTCTGGAAAAGCGCAGGCAGAGGAATGAGAAGATTATAACAAATACATAACCCATAGTCTACACAAGATTATGCTTTTCTTTCTTGTTTTCAAAAACATTGTATTTACAATATCCTTTCTGCTAGAATCCAGTTACTGTCCCATCCGGGGCTTTTTTATGCCTTTGCATTCATATATTTCTTTTACCCATAAATGCTTGAGAAAAAAGTACTAATAATTCCAACCCAAAACCTTGATCCGGACGTTCTCGCCGCTGTATTCAGCATTTCGAGAACAATTTCCGCAAAGGGAAAAACAAGAGTTGAAGTGCTTTTTAATAAGAAAAATATTCCGACTCACCTTGAAAAAATATTCCCGTTTAAGGACATAAGGTTTACAACAGAGGTGGAACCTCAAGGCTTTGTGGTCAAACTAAAAAGCATTGACGCAAAAGTAAAGGATATTAAATGGGAAGAAAAAGATGGCGAAATTAATCTATATTTATCGGCAGAAAACGGGAGATTAGATCGAAAAGCAAGTGTCAGATCAGGAGGAACCAACTACGAGAAAATTATTTTGATTGGCATAGAAAAGCTTGAAGACCTTGAAGAGATCTACGCCGGGAATATAGATTTGTTTGAGTCCGTACCGTTAATAAATATTGACACGTCTTCCCATAACGCAAACTATGGCAATAACACATATGTAAAACCTGAGGCTTCATCAGTTTCAGAGATCGCTTTCAATTTTTTGCTGGAAGAGGGGATAGAGGTCGGAGGAAAAGAAGCAACCGACCTGCTTTCTGGTATTTTCTGGAAAACAAAGAGCTTTCAAATAGGTTTTAATAAATCCTCAACTTTTCAGGTATGTACAGATCTAATAAACCTAAACGGTGATGTATCTATTGCATTGAAGCAGGTTTATCAAACACTAAACCTGGTACAAATAAGATTGCTGGCAGAAATTTTGAGAAATGTAGAAGTATCTCCCGATGGGATCGCCTGGTCACTAATTAGAAAGAACATGCTTAATAGCTTAAAAACGAGCGAAATAACATTTCCTCAAATTAACCTGATTTCTTATCTGGAAAATACAAAACTGGCTTTTGTTCTAATTGAAATAGAAGAAAGGAAAGTGCATTGTGACCTCAGATCAAATCAAAAAGGAATAAAAGCTTCCAGAATTGCTGCTGCATTCGGGTCAACAGGTTCTTCACAACAAGCAATTTTTACTATCCCAAATACTATTGAAAACGCAAAGATTCAGCTTATTAATGAAATAAGAGGAATAGATAATTCCGGCTTAAGAAGAAGTGAATCAGCAAAAGTTTCTGAAAATTTCTCAACAGAAAGAGAAAAGGCAACAATACTTCCTGAAGGGAAAAAAGTTTTTGAGCAAGTAGATATAGATAATACCGATTTCCAAAACCAGAAAACACCCGCCAATAATGAGTCTCAGATTCAAATTGCAGAAAAATCAACTATTACTTCCAGTATTGCGTCGGTGGAAGCACCAGAAAGGAAAGACGAAAAGTTATATGATCCACTCCCACCAGCATCAAATACTACCGCCCCGCCAGATTCTCCCCCTATTGACGTTTAATTTTTATTTAACCCCCCATGAACAAAATCTTAGTTATTCAGGACTCACCTGCGCCTCAACCCAGCAAAATAATTAACTTGATCCCATCTGAGCAATATGAGCTTAGAAAAATTTCCAAGGAGCAGATATCTCTTGTTAAATACTGTAATTTTGATCTCATTATTCTTGACTCCTCACTAAACGGAGACAAAGTTCTTGTATGCCGCAGGCTTCGCAAGGATGGTGTCGGACAACCAGTTCTCGCCATTCTTGAAAAACAAAATAGAAAAGAAAAAATTGAAATATTAAATCTGGGTGCTGATGAAGTTGTCGACATAGGTATAGATTCTGGAGAACTCAAAGCCCATATTGATTCACTTCTAAGAAGACCACCAGCTTTTTACATTGAAACTATTCGCATAGATAACCTTATTTTGGACATATGTAAAAGAGAAGTAAGAAGGGCAAAACAAAAGGTAAAACTATCAGGAAAGGAGTTTGGATTGCTTTTTTGTCTTGTAAAAAACAGAAATACTACCGTAGGCAGAGATTCTCTTTTTGAAAAAGTGTGGGGAATGGATAGTGAAAGATATCTCAACATTGTGGATGTATATATAAGGTATCTCAGAAAAAAAGTTGACGACGGATTTAAGAAAAAATTAATTAAAACAGTTTATGGAATTGGGTATAAAATAGAGGGGTAAAGAGAAAACTTGAATGCAGATCAACTTGCCGGTTTACTTTCGAACTGCCTCACAAAACTATCCAGATCCTTTACCAAAACCTCTCTAGGTTTACTCCCTCTTTGAGCCCCAACAATCCCCTTTTCTTCAAGCTCATCCAACAGCCTTGCCGCCCTGTTATAGCCAACACTTAATTTCCTCTGAATTAGCGAGGCAGACCCCTTTTGAGAGGAAATAACAATCTTTGCTGCTTCGATAAACAACTCGTCATCGGAGATTGTCATTGCAAGATCAGCACTTTCAGGAGCATTCGGATCTTTTGCTTTCTGCACAACCTCACTTGTGTAGTGTACTTCAGGAACCTGATCCTTGATGAATTTAACAACCCTATGCACTTCTTCCTGGGACAGCCATACAGCCTGCACCCTGTAAGGTTTGTTCTTATCCGGTTCCTTGAACAGCAAGTCTCCACGCCCAAGAAGCGATTCAGCTCCAATCTGATCTAGAATTACTCTTGAGTCAATCTGGGTCGCCACACTCATTCCGATTCTTCCTGGTATGTTTGCTTTAATAAGACCGGTAAGAACATCAACAGATGGTCTTTGTGTAGCAAGAAGCAAATGTATTCCTGTAGCCCTGGCTTTTTGTGCGAGTCTTACAATTGCAGTTTCCACCTCAGCTCCACCTGTTAACATCATATCTGCCATTTCATCTATTACAATAATAATGTAGGGAAGAGCCGCAAATCCCATCATCTGATTGTATCCCTCAATATTTCTAACTTTGGCCTCGGAAAAAATAGTGTAGCGTTTTTCCATTTCTGCAATTGCCCAGATAAGTGAGTGTTTTACTTTTTCCATTTCCGTAATTACCGGAGTCAAAAGGTGGGGGATACCATTGTAATCAGAAAGCTCCACCTGTTTAGGGTCGACCATTATAAATCTGACTTCATCAGGAGTTTTGGTCATCAAAAGACTTATTATAAACGTGTTTGTAAGTACGGATTTTCCGGATCCAGTAGCCCCGGCAATGAGCAAGTGCGGCATTTTCTGAAGATCCGTCGTTATATTTTTCCCACTTACATTTTTCCCGATCACAACACCAAGATTATTTTTTCCGTCCTGGAAATCAGGAGATTCAACGAGTTGTTTTACCACAATAGTTTCTCTTTCTGAATTTGGAACTTCAATCCCGACATAAGAAGTACCAGTAATTGGAGCTTCTATTCTTATTGCATTTGAGCTTGTCGCAAGAGCAAGAGCCAGGTCGTTTTTTAGATTTGCTATTTTTGATACCTTTGTGCCAAGTGCAATATTTAAGGCATATTGAGTAACTGTTGGACCTATCAAAACATCAACTACCTGGGCTTTTACGCCGAAGCTTTGAAGCGTCTGCTCTATGATATCTGCATTCTGCTTAATGTTGTCCTGTGAAATTTTTTTATTAACAGGAGGATTCAACAAAGCAATAGGTGGCAGCTTCCACTCAGGATACTGAAGTTCCTCGTTCACAAAAGCCCCTTCTTTTTTGTCTTCCTTTATTTCAACTTTTGGCTGAGTCATTCCATCCTCCTTTTTGTGCTCATGACTTATTTCCCCCCTGACAAAATCAGGGTTATTCTCAAGTTTCATATTCTCACTCTTATTCTCCTCCGCTGACAACATTTTACCTGCTCCAAAATCGCCAAACATTTTCGCTGGCTCAGAAGGCTGAATAACGTTACCTGTAGCATCCGGCTTGATTCCCTTTGTATTCTCTTTTTTCAAGTAAAGCCCTCCACTCATCCATTTAAATCCCTTTCCGATATGATCAATAAATCTTTTTATTGAAATAGTCAGAGTAAAAAGAGTAGAAATCAATACTATTACTGCCATAAGTACTATCGTTACTGACCGGGTAAAATACTCAATAAAAAATTTCCATGCAAGTGTATAACCAACAAGTCCTCCCAAACCTCCCTTCTCCGCAAGATCAAGAGCATCTCTTTTTGAAGTAAAAGTCGTATGTAGAAGTATGGCCAGAGAAAAGAGAAGAATAATCTGTCCAAAGAGAGAAGATTTTTTTGCCATCGCCCAGTCTACACAGAGAAAATACAGCCCCAGATTTATTAGAAATATTCCTGCCAGAAAAGTTATCTGCCCAAAAAGTTTTCCGATCAATTCAAATGCAGGAGCCTCAACAAAATAGCTCAAGAAAAATAGTGACGCCAAAATCAAGCATAAAAGACCTGCAAGAGACTTCGTTTCCTCGCTCTGATAAGTAATAGTTTTTGTACGTTTTCTCCCTCGTCTTGCCATGGCAAACTATATTAGCACGATTTTAACTTCTTGCTTAGAGCATCAAGCTCTCTAACGAGATTTTCCGTATCTTCTCCCTTTGCATCAATTTCATTGATTTTTTTCTTGATCGCATTTATTTCCTCCCTGATATGAATCATTCTCAAGTTTTTTACAATGCCAGCAAATTCATTTTTTATCTCATCCTCATCATTAAATATAGAAATGGGCATCAGAATCAACTTTTCAAATAAGCTCTTTTCATTCTTCCCGAGTTTGTTAGAAAGTATTTTTAGGTTTTTTGCCTCTCTAAAAAGTGTCAGAATGTTGACTATATTTGTGTTTTTTATTATCTCATTAATGTCTGTAAGGTTATTATTGAGCTCTTTAAAATAATCTGCATTCTGAAGAACAAGTGCTGCCAGGTATTCTTCTCTTGAAAGCGATTCTGATCTCTTTAAAAAAATCGCTCCTTCCTGCTCTTCCTCCCTTTCCTTTTTTTCAGTTTTGACCCTAAACCTGTCAAGCTCTTCTCTGAGGACTTCTTCATCAGTATCAATTATAACCGATATTTTTTTGATGTAATGAGACTGCTGAATCCTGTCTGTAAGACTATCAATCATTGGAAGAATAATCTTCGCAAATTCTGCCTTTCCTTTTGCTTCACCCAGATTAATTCTTTTACTTAGTCTTCGCACCATATGTTCAATCACTGGTTCTGCCTTTTGAACAACTATCGGCCACTGCCCGGGGTATTGCCGGATAAGCTCATCAGCGTCGGTAAACTTTCCAAGGTTTATTGCCTTGACTTCAAAACCTGTTTTTTGAGCAACTTCAACACTTCTCAGTAAAGCCTTTTCTCCTGCGAGATCTGTGTCGAATGAAAAATAAATTGAGTCACAATATCTCTTCAGAGCCTTAAGTTGAATTTCTGTGAGTGAAGTTCCAAGAGGAGCAACAATGTTTCCCACACCTTCTTTGTGAGAAGAAAGAACATCAATCTGTCCTTCTGATATTATTACAAAATTTTCTTTCCTGATCGCCTCTCTCGATTGAAAAAGACCATAGACAAGAGAAGACTTGTTAAACATGATTGTTTCAGGAGAATTCAAATATTTTGGGCCCAGGGCATCTTTGTCAATAATCCTTCCACTAAAGCCTGCTACTTCACCCTTTGTGTTAAATATCGGAAACATAAGTCTTCCACGGAATTTGTCATAAATTCTCCCATTTTTACTTACAAGTAATCCAAATGAAACCAGTTCTTTTTCACTGAATTTTTTCTTTAAAAGAAAATCCATAAGAGAGTTGAATGATTCCGGAGCATACCCAATGCGAAAGTTTTCTATCTCTCTTGTTTCAATCTTTCTTGCCTTTACGTATTCTCGTGCTTTTTTTCCTGCTCTATGTTTGAGAAGAGCATGACCAAAGAATCTTACAGAAAGTTCGTTTGCTTCAATTATTCTTTTTCTAATTCCTTGTTTTTCTTTATCTGCTTTGCTAAAAACTTTTTTTATTCTTATTCCCGCTTTCTCAGCAGCAATTTCGACCGCCTCCGGAAAATCCACTCCTTCAATTTTTTCAATAAAAGTAATAACGTCGCCCGCTTCTCCACAACCAAAGCATTTATAAATACCAAGATCAGGATTAATAGAAAATGAAGGAGTCTTCTCGTTGTGAAAGGGACAAAGAGTGAAGAAGTTACTACCTGATTTTTTCAGGTTTGGAATATATGCCTGAATTACATCAACAATATTCAGCTTCTCTTTTATTTCATCAATTTGACTGCGCTCTGCCATACTGAATTGTAGCACTAATAACATATACCAAACACCGCACCCAATTAGAGTAACACTTCACCTTTTGAACTCCTCACAAACAAGACCCTACGGGCTACGCCCGTAGGGTCGATTAGTTTATATCATACCTGCTATTTTTCTCCCCAAGCATATTGTATGCGTTTCTCAATCTCACCCAGAGCCTCCTCGACACTTTTTGCTTTTTCAATTCTTAGCCATGGGCGGTTAAAAACAGACCCACTACAAAACATATTAACTCCAATTTTAGCTATAGTGCTCTCCGGTTCAGTAAAGAAAACTTTGCCACCTAGAAGACTTTTCGCTATAGTATCTATTGGATCAAATGCAGCGTACATATCAACTTCACCTTGTATATGACGAAATCTTAGACCTGAAAGATCAAATATTAAATGAGTAAACCTGTTTCTATATTCCCGATCCTCTATAATTTCTCGATGTAACTGTTTTAATTGTTCTGCTATGTTGGGATTCTTATCTCGGCGAATGTTCCCGAAACTAACGACTATAACTGAATCAAGTGGATAACCTTCGTATTCAAAAGTTTCAACTTCAAAGGCAGTATACTTGTTTAATTCTCCCTCTGGATGTGTATATGGTTCTTCCGGCATTAGTAAAATAATAAAAATTAAAATAACCTCTCAATTGATAGTCAACTGATACAGCGATTATATCAGGACTCTTTGTGCAGCACAATATATGTTGTATATGTGTGTTAGATAAATGAAAATGTTACCGAAAGCGTGGACAAATATCTACACTACATGTCAACCACTTAATATATTTGCTCCTTACTGTTAAAATCCCTTGTAATGGAGATAAAAGAGAATTTACAAAAAACAATCTCAGATTCCTTAAAAAAATCTCTCGGGCATAAGATTGAGCCTTCTGATATTCATCTCGAGCACACCCAGGACGAAACCATGGGCGACATTGCAACAAACGTTGCTCTTGTACTATCCAGAAAACTGAAAAAGGATCCAAAAAAAATAGCTAAAGAGATTATAGGGGGGATTGGAAAAAATGATCTCATCAGTAGTTCGCAAGTAGCAGATCCAGGATTCATTAATTTTAAAATTGCACCGGATGTTTACAAGAATGTGCTTTCAGTCGTTTTTACAAAGGGAGATAAATACGGAGAAAACTCAAACCTGAAAGGCAAGAAGATAATGGTCGAGTTCGCCCAACCAAACCCTTTTAAAGCTTTTCATATTGGGCATCTCCGAAATATTATTCTCGGAGAATCGATCGTAAGACTACTGGAAGCAGAGAGTGCTGAAGTTATAAGAACAAATTATCAGGGAGATGTTGGCATGCATATCGCAAAGTGTCTTTGGGCTTTCAGAAAAGTTGACTCCAAAGATTACCCAAAAACGAACGATGAAAAAGTTGCGCTTCTAGGCAAATGTTATTCGGAGGGAGCAAGGAAGTTTGAAGAAAATAAAAAAATAGAAAATGAAATAAAAGAGGTTAATAAAAAAATATATTCTGGCGAGGATAAAGAGATAAACAAGTTGTGGGAGTTGGGGAAAAAGTGGAGCCTGGACAAGTTCCAGGAAATATACGACCGGGTAGACACAACCTTTGAAAGGCAATACATGGAAAGTGAAGTAATGAAATCGTGTTTGAAACACATTGATGAGGCTCTTAAAAAAGGTATCCTCAAGAAAAGCGAGGGTGCAGTGGTCTTTGAAGGAGAGAAGTATGGATTGGATACCAGAGTTTTTTTAAACAGCGAGGGACTGCCGACATACGAAGGGAAAGAGCTTGGGCTTGCTTACAAAGAATTTACTGACTTTGGAAAGATTGATCTTTGTATTCATAACGTAGCAGTTGAACAAATCAGTTTTTTCAAAGTTACATTTAAGGTAGAAGAGTTGCTGAATCCAGAGCTTTTTAAGGACAAACAATACCACAATGCATACGAATTTGTCGGTCTTAAGTCTGGAAAAATGTCATCAAGAAAAGGAGAAGTAGTGCTGGGTAATGACATACTGAATAGTGCTCAGAAACGAATAGAGAAAATAGTAAAAGCCAGGAAAAATCCAATAATCTCCAATAAAGACATCGAGATTATTGCTGTTGGAGCAATTAAATATTCGTTCTTAAGAATTAGTCCATTTAAATACCTGGCATTTGATCTAGAATCCAGTCTTAGTTTTGAAGGTGATTCCGGTCCTTACATCCAATACACTTACGCAAGAGCAAAAAGTATTTTAAGGGAAGCTGGAGGCAAGGCGACAGATATATCGGGATATAGTTTATTCTTAAGAGAAGTTTTAAATTCACAGGAAGAGCTTACTCTTCTCAAACAGATCTCAAAATTTCCTGAAGAAGTAGAAAGCGCAACATCAAAATATTCCCCTCACATTATTGCGGAGTACCTTTTCAATCTCGCACAAAAGTTCAACATCTTTTACAAAAAGCACAAGGTTCTCAAAGCTGATAAGAAAGACAGAGACGCAAGACTTGCACTCGTGTCAGCCACAGCCCAGGTAATAAAAAATGGGCTTTATCTTCTCGGAATTAAAACAGTAGAAAAGATGTAAGTGAAATATGTCAGTATAGCTTTTACGGGTTTATATCTCTCTTTTTTTTGCGCGCATATATTTTGATATTGCATTTACAATACATGCGATAATTATTAAGGTCATGCAAGAGCCAAGGATCAGAAATGAATTTCCTACTCCTATTTCATTAATAATTTTCCCTCCAAAAGTTGCAACTCTCTTTGTCAGGTCTTGAAGATTGACCCATGTCTTTTTATGAGGATACTCCCTTAAAAGATCTTCCACTTCCTGATAATCACCTTCCGGTCGACTTTCCATAACGCTTATTTCAAACTCTGGAGAAGTCAAATCCTTCACACTACCAAAGCTGGTAAGCTCTACCGGATTTGGTTTTTCGGGATGTTCGCCAGCCAAATGCGTGTAGAAATGGTTCATATCCCCACCAATAAGTGTCGTCCCACTCTCACCCCATGTTACCTCTACACTCACCCATTTATTTACCCCCGGCATATATACCTCCACCCACTGATGTGATTCCTGTTCGGTACTTGGAACACGAGAATCATAACCATAACCAAACGCAGCTCTTGCAGGAATCCCCTGAGCACGAGTAAGAGTTAAAAATAAATCCGAGTATTCCATGCAGACTGCAGCTCCCCCTTCGAGCGTCTTCTTTGCTCCCTGTCTCTTGTTTAGCCCGAATCTTTTTACATCGCTATAGTCAATTGTATTTACAATATAGCTGTAAGTTTTCTCAACAATTCTATAAACATTTTCTTCAGACCCCTTAAGCTCTATCGCTTTTGCTCGAATTTCACTGTCATCCACTTCCCAGTATTTTCCAGGCTTGAGATAATCAGATAGGTCTCCAGAAATATCACTAATATTCCCAGCTTCACTTTCACTAATACTTCCTGCTACACTCACCTCAGCATATCCATCAAGCGAAATTACTCCAGCAAAATTTGTCGGGAATTCAAAAGTACCGACCAGATTTCCTTCCTTATCAGTTTCAATATAATTTGGTGAAGGGTTGATGGAGGAATAATAAACCTTTTGTTCAATCTCTGCTTCATCGATATCTCTCGGAAGAACCAACCTGTATTCATTATAAAAGCCCGTATCCCTCTGGTCAGTGGCTTTTACCTCCTGCACAATTTTAAACCTGTAAAATTGTTTTTTCCCGAGCTGAAGCCATACGAATTGATCAACAAGCGATTCCTGCGAGAATTTGTATAATATCTTTCCATTTTTGTTTTCCTTTGAGATTGGAGCAGGAGATACGAAATTTTCCTCACCGAAAGAATCAGGAACAATAAGAGTTGTATTGTACTTCAAAACTGAGTCTTCAGTGATAAACTTAAATGACTCGTCAAAACCATGTATGTACACATCGTAAAGAGCTCCAATTTTTTCTGAAAGTTCGTAGTTTGTATATTGAAGCTTAAAGACCATTGTTTGTCCCGAGCTTAGATTTATCGGGTATTCAACTTTAAGATCAACCTTATCTTTTCCTGAAACATGACTGAATAAAAGAGATCTTCCACTTCCATCAGTTATTTTTGCAGTTGAAACTGATTTAGAAAGGAGAGCAGGTCCTTCAGCCGCTCCTATTCTGAATGAAAGTATTTGAAATGTTTCAAAGCTTCCAGCCTGAATATAAAAATTTGGAGTATTATTTTTTATTGTTCTTGTCTCCGTGACCTGCATATGACCTGAGGTGTCGACTTCGTAAGTCCTATCTACTGTGATATTAAAAACCCCTGAAGCATCTGCCTCCTGGATCGGAAGAAGAACAAAAATAAAACAGACTGAAGAAAAAATTCTCGCAATTTTTTTCAAGATTTTCATAGTTACAAGTTTAGCAAAATTTCAACGCAAGTGAATAGTTTACATTAACCAATTATCGAATAAATGACTCATCAACTAGGATGAGCCAGCTTTTTATAGTAAACTCTACCGAATCATTTCTTTATGAACCTGTCAGATCTCAATCCACAACAAAGAGAGGCAACCGGGTATTTTGATGGCTCGTTACTTATTCTTGCAGGTGCAGGATCAGGAAAAACTCGAGTGCTTACATGCCGGATTGCAAATATTATAGAAAAGGGTCTTGCATCCCCATCACAAATTCTGGCTGTTACGTTCACAAACAAAGCTGCAGGGGAAATGAAGGAGAGAATATTCAAGCTTCTGAAGGAACTTCCAGAATCACCTGAAAAATCTGGATCTTTCTCTTTTTATTGGATTGGAACCTTTCATTCAATTTGTCTTAAAATTTTAAAAATGGACGGTCATCTTATCGGGCTTGATCCAAAATTTTCAATTTATGATAAGGCAGATCAGCTCGACACAGTAAAAGAGGCAATGGACAGGCTTTTTATCAGTAAAAAGGAGTTTGTTCCGAATGCTATTCTTGCATCCATATCCTCATCTAAAAACGAGCTAATTGGCTTTGAAGAATACTCTACTGTAGCACAAGGATATTTTCAGGAAACAGTTGCAAAAATATACCCCGAGTATCAAAAAACCCTAAAAGAAAACAATGCAGTTGATTTCGATGACTTGATTATGAAAACTGTTCAGCTTTTACAAAAAGAACCCGAAGTGCTCCAAAAATATCAGAAATTGTTTAAATATGTCCTGGTCGATGAGTACCAAGATACAAACCATGCTCAATACAAATTTATACTTCTTCTTACCAGGAAATACCAAAACATTGCAGTTGTGGGAGATGACGATCAATCAATTTACAAGTTTCGTGGAGCAACCATTAAAAATATACTGAATTTTGAAAAGGATTTTCCAAATACAAAGGTAATTAAGCTTGAGCAAAACTATCGCTCGACGAAAAAAATCCTAGAAGCTTCTTATGGGGTTATTTCGCAAAATAAAAACAGAAAAGAGAAAAAACTCTGGACTGAAAACATTGAGGGAGAAAAAATAATCATTTACAAAGGACTTGATGAAAAAGCTGAATCTGAATGGGTTAGTGACAAGATTCGTGAACTATTGAATCAGGAAATAAGTGCTGAAAATATCGTAGTTTTGTACAGGACAAATGCACAGTCACGTGTAATGGAAGAGGCTTTACTAAAAGTCGGACAGCCTTACAGAATAATCGGAAATGTAAGGTTTTATGAAAGAAAAGAAATAAAGGATATCATTGCCTACCTGCGGATTATCTATAATCCACAGGACGATCTAAGCTTTAAAAGAATCGTAAACGTCCCGAGAAGAGGTGTTGGACCAAAGGCTGTGAAAGATCTGGAAAATGAAGCTCGTTTAAAACAGAAAGGACTTTTTGAGCATCTCCTTGATTTCAATCCTTATGAAGAGAGTACAGACCTTGAAAAAGAATTTAAAAAGGAAGATAACAATCTTCCCCCAGCTTTATCAAATTTCCGGAAATTGCTTGTAGGATTCTTCATCGAATCTCAAAAAACTAATGTGGTCGAGTTGATCAAATTTGTGTTAGATAAAACAGGTTATCTCGAGTGGCTTGACGATGGTAGCAGCGAGAACGAAGCAAGGATTGAAAATATTAAAGAATTAATTTCTGTCGCAACAAAATATCAGTCACTTTCTCCTGAACAGGGTCTAGCAGCTTTTATGGACGAGATTTCTCTAATTGAACAAGAGTCAATAGATAAAGACCTTGAAAAGGAGAGAGTTACACTTATGACAATCCACTCCGCAAAAGGTCTTGAGTTTGATTATGTTTTTATAATCGGAATGGAAGAAGGCTTGTTTCCTCATTCCCGCAGTTATGCGGATCCGACAGAAATGGAAGAGGAGAGGAGACTTGCTTATGTTGGAATAACACGTGCCAGGAGACAGTTGTTCTTGACACATACTGAAACACGTACTTATTTCGGTTCAAGGCAGAATAATTTAGCATCAAGATTTCTGGAAGATATTCCTGTTGAAATTGTGGAACGAGAGTCTTACGAAGAAGTTCTGAATTCAGGCTTTTCCTGGAATGAGATTCCTGAAGATGCCCCACTTCCAGCCATAGAGGTTCAACCGGGAGATAGAGTCCTTCATCCAACTTTTGGAAAAGGAGTCGTCTTGTCTCTTGACAGTGAAATAATCAAAATAGATTTCGCAGGAACAATCGGGACAAAAGAGCTTGCTATCGAGTATGCTGTTTTAGAAAAAATTTAAAATGGAAAAGTATAAATTTATAATTGGTTTAAATAAAGAAGGAAAATACTATCTGGCTCTTATGACAAAAGAAGAGAGACTTGTATTTGTAACCGAACCACATGAAAAAAAACAGGATGCTATAACAGCAATTGGAGTATTGAAGAAGTACTCGGCAGGAGCAGAAGTATATGACTTGACGGGGGAGGAATAGAAATAATCTAAAGTATTGCAGAATACATCTTGATAATTTTCTCACTAACACTCAGAAGATTCCGCAAGCAGCTTTAGAGCAGGTTAAGCTAAATTTATGCTGCAGTTTTACCACATATAATTTGACTTATTGCAATAACGCTTTTTTCATTAATAGCCCAATAAATTGGCAGGTTAATAATATGCCTTGCAACCCACTCGGCATTTTTTGCAGTTTCTTTTTTGTATCCAATAAGCTCAAGATTTTCCACGGGGATGTGGAACATTCTCTCATACCAGTTTCCAAGGATTATACGATTTTTCTTGGCTTTTGCGTGGATCAGATCCGGATTTTTCACAAGTATCGGATAGCGAAGAAGAGAACACTCACTCATTTTTTTTGGATAATAGTATATGATTTCACTTGACGCTATTTTTGATAATTTCTCAAAATACAGATTCCCTATCTGCTTTCTGTGCTTGTTGTATTTCTCAAGCTTTTTCATTTGATTAAGACCAAGTTTAGCAAGAGTACCGGGCATTTTTGATGGAATAAATCCCGGTTTCTGCCCGGCATATTCCTCCTTCTCAATCATCTGACCTGTTGCATTCATAAGTCTGCTGATAGCAATAAAAAACCTTCCAAGAGTAATTTTTTTGATTCCCAGATAATAAAGAGGCTTAGTGATTACCCAGAAGACAGGATTGAATAGAGAAGTAAACGTACGGTACAGCCCCATCCTTGGGCAACTACTTACTTTCTCCCTCAATTTCTGAGCGAGATTACGATCATTGGTTACAACCATTCCACCTCTTACGGTAGATATCACTTTTTCAATTCCGAAAGTTAGAACAGAGGCGTCACCAAAAGTTCCAAGTGTTTTCCCCTTGTACTTTCCTCCAATTGAGTGAGCAAGGTCTTCAATTATTTTCAAATTGTGTTTTTTTGCAAAAGCAGTCACTTTCTCCATCTCAACGGGAATTCCGAAAGTGTGTTGTACTAGAATTGCTTTTGTCTTCGGCGTTACCTTTTTCTCAAGGTCAGAAAAGTCAATATTAAAATTCTTTCTATTAATGTCCACGAAAACGGGTTTTGCTCCAACCCAGAGAACCGGATTCACAATCACGACACATGTAAAAGAGGGAAGAAGTACCTCATCTCCGAAACCTATTCCAAGAGCTTTAAGAGTAAGATAAAAGGCTGAGCGCGCACTGTCAACAGCAATCGCATTTTTAAGTCCGAGATAGTCCTGAACTGCTCCCTCAAATTCTTTAACTGGCTTTTTTGAATACCAACCAAAAGGCCAAAGAAGCTGTTTGAAGGCTAGGCACACATCATCTTTTTGAGTATTTGGTGAGGCAGCGATAAAGATTGGTTTGGTCATTTTGTAAATTATTTTTTTAATATACGCATAGCTTCATACAAAATCCTCCTTGCCGGTACCATCAAATTCCAAAGACTATATTTAATTTTGTTCAAAGGTAGCCCCATTATCCCGACATGATCAATTCTTGTTCCCCCAAAGCTTAATTTATTGTCAGAGTACCCCTCGTGTTGTTTTGAATTCGGAATAAATCCCCAGAAGTCATATACTTTGCTCCCAAATCTTCTCGCACTCTGAATTGATGCCCATCTCATAAGATAAGTCGCCTTGAGATTTGACTTGATCCTTGTAGAACCGGCATAAAAACTTGCAGCCCAATTACTTGTCCTTTGAGTAATATTCATAGCAAGTGTCTCTTTATTGTGCTTCACCTCAATAAAAACAAGATTATGCGTCTTCGAAAATTCTTTCAATAGTCTCATAAAAGAGCTCTTTGGACGTACAGGATAACCCTTTGTGCGTTTTTGCATTTCTTTCAGAAGTTCATAGAATTTCTCAAATTTTTCCTTTGCCTTTGGATCTGAAAATTTTGTCTCAACAACTTCCACTCCATGCTTCTCGGCATAGCGCACGTTGTAGCGCGTATTTTTCTTCATATAATTGAGAAGCTCTTCATCTGATTTTGAGAGATCGTAAAGCAGTTTATATTTCGGTTGCAAATTTCTACCTGTCTTTTTAAACCCCGAATTTTCAAAAAGATTAATAAGCCTTTCATCCGTAAAATGTCTAAGCCCATCACTCATTTCTCCAACACCGGAAACATACTCCCCAATCTTCGGCTCAATCTCAATTGCAAAACTGCCACTTTCTTTTGCCATTTTCTTTAACTCTTCAATAAACGTTTTTAGAGCGGCTCGCGCCTCTGCAAGATTTAAACCTGGAAGGAAAAGGGGACCATGCGGAATGTACATATAATTCCCTAGAAAGGGGACTTTTTTAATCAGGATCTGTGCACAAATGAGGATAACCTGATTTTTCTCTTGTGGACTTCTTACCCACACACGAACTGGGTTCCAACCCTCGCCACGCTTGGTTTCTCCCCACTGCCAATACTGCAGAATATCTCCGTACAGAGAATTATCCACAAAAGAATTCCAGCTTTTCTTTTTATCTTCAGAAATAACCTCAAAGACCATACTAAAAGGATTGTAGCTTCTACATAAACAAAGTGGAAGGGAAGTGTACAAAATTACATACAGAATATTTTAATCAATCCTCATCGGCATAATAATATGCACGAAATCCTTATCATCCTTATCTCTGAATACACCAGGAGCTGTTACTCCGTTCGTCTCGAAAATTATTTCTTCTCCTTTTATCGAATTTAACATATCAGATAAAAACTTTGCATTATAAGCAGTTTCAAGTCTATCTCCTTCCACCTCAATTAAGCTTGCTGTGCTTTCGTTTTGTCCTACATCAATAACAGACGCTGTAAGTGTAAGTTTCTTTTTCTCGGGATTTATTAAAAATCTTGTCTTGTTACCAATTACGTTCCGCGCAAAAATACCTGCAATCCTCACTGTTGCTGCTAGTTCTTCTTTTAAGATATCAAATTTGTAGGTGTTCTCTTTCGGCATAATTGTTTTGTAATCAGGAAATTTTCCTTCAATAAGCCTTGTTGAAAGTTGAACATCATCAATAACAAAAAGTATCTGGTTTTTGTCGTCCAGAAGGAAAATTTCCATACTATCTTTATCAGTAGCAATATCCTTGACAATATTAGAGAGTTCATCAAGTGCTTTTGCGGGAATTATTTGTAAGAAATCCAGCTTAGGACCTTTTTCTAATTTCAGATTCCTCTTTGAAAGTCTAAATCCATCAACCCCAACCATTCCCAAATGCCTCTCAGTTGACTCAAAAAGGACGCCTGTAAGAACAGGTCTGGAATCATCTTTTGCTGTCGCAAATGTCACCTGTGATATTCCGTCCGCAAATTCTACTGCATTTAGCACTATAAGAGGTTCCCCTTCTATCATCGGAACAAGAGGAAATTCATCTGCAGGAATAATTGTAAATTCTGCACTATTATCTTCAGATTCAATCTTAAAAAGATTTTTCTCCAGAACAAGATTGAGTTTCCCGGGTTTTAATGAACCAACAAATTCAGCAATAAGACGTGCTGAAACCGTTACACTACCTTCTATTATTACATCTCCTCCAATCCACATATTAATCCCAATCTCAAGATCAGTTGCAGACAACTTAATCTTTCCCTTTTTTGCCTCAATAAGCACATTAGATAAAACGGGAATACTTGGCTTGTTTGTAACAGCTTTTGTAACGTGAGCAAGAGCTTTTGACAAATTTTCCTGAAGAACTGAAACTTTCATTGCTAATAATATTTACGTTTATTAAAAATAGTAGAAATGGTAGTAGAGTTTGTGTATATGTGTATTGTATTTTGAAAAGTGTTTAATTACAAGCTCTGACATAATTTTTAGTATGTGGAAGGATATTTGGATAAGCTACTTTAGTAAACTGAAATCCGCTTCTCCAGCTGCTCGATATTTTACATTTGACTAGATCAGGTATTTTGTGGAAACAAAATGTCGATAAAATGGGGACAGGGGAGCTCTTTTGGAAATGATATTTTTCTTGTATTTTTCTTATATTCTTATATTTCTTCCGAATTTTGAAGTTCAGAAATTATCATTTGCAGCTGATCCTTAAAACCCTCTTCAAGGAGCATTTTGCTTCTAACTTTATCTACAGCGTGAATAACAGTTGTGTGATCCTTTCTCTCCAGGAATTCTGCAACTCTTTCCAGCTTGTAATTGAATTCCTCACGAAGGATATACATTGCTATCTGTCTTGCGAAAGCAATTTCTGCAGTTCTTTTTGGCCCCTTTATGTCTTTTACGGTAATTCCATACTCTTTTGCGACTCTTTTAAGAACATTTGGTACTTTAACCCTTTCCTGCTTTGATTTTGTATCTTTCCCAAGTATCCTTGCTATCTCCTCAAGGGAGAGTTCATCTTCAGACATCGTGCTGTAGAGAGCAATTTTTTGGAGTGCTCCTTCAAGCTCTCTGACATTGTCTGTTATTATCTCAGCTACATAATCCACAGTCTTTTCTTCTATCTCTATTCCAAATTCTGTTGATTTTCTCAGGAGAATAGCTTTTCTTGTTTCAAGGTCGGGCTTTGAAATATCTACAACAATTCCTCCCTGGAATCTTGATCTCAGCCGTGCCTCAATGTTTTCAATATACTCCGGGGCTCTGTCTGAAATCAGAACTACCTGTTTGTTGTTGTTTGCAAGTTCGTTAAAAGTATTGAAAAATTCTCCTTGTGTTTCCACCCATTTTGATATGAGTTGAATGTCGTCAATTATAAATATGTCTACTGTCCTGTATTTTGTACGGAAATCCATTGCTTTACCTTCCCGGATCGATCTGACCATGTCATTTAAAAAACCTTCACTTGTAACGTAGATTACTTTCTTGTTTGGATCTTTTTCCAAAATTGATCGACCGACCGCTTGTCCAATGTGAGTTTTCCCAAGTCCTGTCGATCCGTGAATATAGAGAGGGTTATAGTTTTTGGCCTTCCCTTCAGCTACAGACATTGCGGCGGCGTGTGCGATTCTATTCGAATCTGCAACTACAAAGTTTGCAAAGCTGTATTTCTCGTTTATTCCGGACTTTTTAATAATATTTCGAAGCTCCATATCCATTCCCTGTTGTACTCCAAGAAGTGGTGCATTCTCCGGAACAACCTCTGTCTGTTTTTCTGACTGCCCTTTTTCTCTTATTACTTCATATGTTGGATCAAGGTCTTTTCCGTAAACGTAAGAGAGAGTGTCTTTGATCAGAATATTATGTTTTTTCTTCAGCCAGTCAGAAGCGTAGGAATTTTTTACTCCGATCACTGCTTTTTTCCCGTCAATTTCGACGAGCTTGGTGTCTCTAAACCATGTCTGATATTGGGCAGGAGAATCGAGTTTTACTTCTATCTGGGCAAGGGCGGTTTTCCACAGGTCATCTATATTCATGATTGGTTCGCGTACAAATTAAGTTTTCCCGGAGCAGTCTGGAAGTATCAGGTGTTAGATAAGGTACAAAATTGTGGATAAGTTTGCAAGGGAAAAGTAGAGAAAATTCTATAAAACGCTGGAAATATTTGCAGAATAAGTATTCCAAACCGGTCAAAAAAGTTTATCATATTGAGCCTCAGAAAATATTTTTTAGAACTGCTTTGACGACTGATGATATTATCAGGTTAATGAAAATTCTCGGTTTTATTCTCAAAATTCCTTCCTATGCCGCAATGGGAATTATTCGCATCTATCAGAAACTTTTTTCATTTGATCACGCTTTCTGGGCAAATCCGTCAAAATTTCGAGTATGTATCTATCATCCCAGCTGTTCCGAGTACGCATACGAAGCAATTGACAAGCATGGGATTATAAAAGGGGGGATGATGGGAACAGCGAGAATACTTCGTTGTAATCCTCTGGCGAGGGGCGGGCATGATCCAGTTCCTGACAAATTTTTGTTGAGAGCAAATTACAAAAACTGATTTTGTTGAGTTTTAAAGCAAAAAGGTTTATTTTGATTCTCAAATCAAATAGAAGAATATAATAAATGGAGGAAGCAACCAGGAATATAATAATAATTGGTTCAGGTCCTGCAGGTCTTACTGCCGGGATTTATGCAGGGAGAGCTGGTCTCAAGCCTTTAATAATTGGTGGTAGATCCTATGGAGGACAGCTTATGCTTACTACTCATGTTGAAAACTATCCGGGCTTTGAATCAATTATGGGTCCGGAGCTTATGGAGAAAATGATCGATCATTCTAAAAAATTTGGTACAGAGATAATCTACAAAGATGTCATCAAGGTTGATTTATCTGAGAGACCATTCAAAGTATATGTTGAAGAGAGCCTATTTCAGACAAAAGCTTTGATAATAGCAACTGGAGCAAAAGCAAAAATGCTTGGGTTACCTTCTGAAGAAAGACTTCTTGGACATGGAGTTTCTGTTTGTGCCACTTGTGACGGTGCGTTTTTTAAAGAAAGAAAGGTTGCCGTTGTAGGAGCCGGTGATACTGCAATGGAAGAGGCGATATTTTTGACCAAGTATGCAAGTAAAGTATATGTGCTTGTGAGGAAAGGCAAAGATGAAATAAGGGCCAGTAAAATTATGATTAGTAGGGCACAGGAGAATGAAAAAATTGAATTTTTATACAATACTGAAGTCAAAGAGATTCTCGGTGAAGAGAAAGTATCGGGAGTAAGAATTATAAATAACAAAACAAGTGAGGAAGCAGATCTGAACGTGGAAGGCCTTTTTATCGCAATAGGCTACAATCCTGCTTCAGATACTTTCAAGGGCATTGTGAATATTGACGAACTTGGTTACATTCAGCCTATAGAAAGGACACATACAAATGTTGAAGGGGTATTTGTTGCTGGAGATGTTGAGGATCGTCATTACAGGCAAGCAATAACTGCGGCAGGTGACGGGTGCAAGGCCGCTATAGATGCTGAAAAGTGGCTTGCTTCAAAAGGAGAAGTAGATATGCACACTACCAATAACTGGTAGCGATTGAATCTCACCACCGATCTTAAGACTAATCTCACCACCGATCTTAAGACTAATCTCACCACCAATCTTAAGACTAATCTCACCACCAATCTTGCAACTATTCTTGTGGTTAATCATATAACCAATTTCTTTGCAAATTTTAGAACCAATCTCAACGCCAATGTTCTTTACTTAGTACTCGGTTTTGTACTAGCATAAGACATAGTAACTTTCCAGGAATTGGACAATTTAAATGTAACTGCTTGAGTTATGGAATCACAAAACCGCTCCTCTAGTGCCATTACTTCTCATGAACAGGTATCTCATGCTGATGTGCCAAAAAAGAAACCACTGATTGATAAGCTGTTCCTATGGATACTTATCTTGATGGCAGGCCTTATTCCTGTAGCATTTTCCTGGAAGACATTTGATACTTTTGAGAGTGCGAAAAATATAGTTTTAATTTTTGGGACTCTTTCTTTACTTTTTTTATGGGCTGTAAAGATTTTGAAGGAAAAAGAATTGAAGTTGGTAAAAACCTCTCTCAATATTCCAATCCTATTGTGGGTAGTGGTCAGTTGTTTTAGTATGATTTTTTCTGATGTTTTGTCGAACAGCCTTATTGGCTATTACTCAAGAATAACTGGAAGCTTTACTCAAACAGTTACTCTTGCTTTGTTGTATTTTGCAATAGTAAATAACATACGAACTTCGAGAAGCTTGAAGCTGATTATTTCTTCATTTATGGGATCAAGTGCACTTATGATGTTTTATGGATTATTAGTATTTTTTGGTATTTCTCAGGGTCTTGGAAACAATCTTTCCGTTGGTCATGCTGTTTTCTCCTTACTAGAAAGTACAAGTATATCTTCTTTGATCAACTCAGACACTGCACCATTTATTCCGTTAATTGTTTTGCTTTTGGGTACCGGATGGTTGCTCAGGGATGCGGGTCGCTACACAAGGATGTTTGCTTTTGCTGTTATCCTGGTGAGTTCGGCATTTCTTGGGATATCCTCGTTTGCCGATATCAGTTATCAGAGCGTGGTTTTCTGGATGTTGGCGTTGGCAGGAATCTCTTTGAATATTTACTTAAATAGGGGACATATAAAGAGTGGTAAGTTGGGTACTATTGTTTTGACAGTGTTGTTTGGAGTTACTTTTGGTCTTATTGCGAACATTCCTTCAGTAAGAGAGGTGTTTGGAGTAGATTCCAGATTTGAAAAACCGGTGCCGTTGAAACCTGACATATCCTGGGCTGTAACAATTAGTGGAATGTCAGACAGGAAAAATAATCCTTTTCCTAAAAGTTTCTTCTTTGGGAGAGGACAAGAAACATTTCCTTACAGTTTTACTCGATACAAGCCGGCGGAGATAAATCAAACTGAACTCTGGAAAACAAAATACTCTCTTCCTTCAATTGAAATAGAAAGGACAATACATGATACAGGTATGGTTGGCTTTATTGCCTATTCCTTTATATTTACTTCACTTTGGGCAGTTCTTGCGGGGATCTGGAGGAAAAAGACTCAGTTGGGAGATCCTATGATAATGTCCATGTTCATTGTCCTGGGAGTATTAATAATCTCACATGTCGCAACTATTTTTAGTGCAGGAATGTTTTTTATTATGTGGATTCTTATTGCTTCCATCGTTGCTTTGAAAATGACACATGAGGGATCACATAAGTATATTGTTGTGTTTGGAATTAAAAGCAGTAAAAGATTAATAAAGGTTTTCCCCGTATTCCTTTTTTCTGTGGTATTTATGTCGATAGGTTTTTCATCGTACTTACTTTTAAGAAATTATTTTGCAGAAACACTCTATTACAGAGGTCATGTTTCTCATTTTTCCAACTCCGATTTTGATGCCTCAATGTCTGATATGGAGGCGACACTTAAATATTCAAGCAAAAGCCATGTTCATAAGTTATATGCGCTTAGTGCGCTAAATAAAGGTCTGCTATTTTTTAAAGAAGGCGATCAATTGAACGGCAACATCCTGTTCTCAAAATCTGCTGAAGAAATTGTGAAGGCAAAGGAAAAAAATCCATATTGTGTGGAAACGGCAGAAGCTGAAGTCGCTATTTACTCTATATTAATGAATCTTTCAAAGGAACATACATACGAAGGAAGGCTTCTTGAAGCAGTTGAAAGAGCTGCCTTTCTTGATCCAAAAAATCCTGATCAGATACTGAATCTTGGAATTATTAATAATGCAGCAGGCAATAAGGGAACAGCAGAAATTCAGCTTATTACTGCATATTCTTACAGGCAGGATTACTGGAAATCTATTGTTGCTCTTTCTGATTTCTGGGCGGCAAACAATAAGAAAGAGGAAGCTCTCGAACTTTTAAATATAAAGCTGAGTCTATTTTCTAAAGAGGAGCACTCTTATCAAGCCATAAAGAGTGCTATCAAAAGAATAGAAAATTCTCAGATCGATGTGCCAGAAATTCTTGAAGTTGATGAGGTGGAAAATGAAAATCAAGAGACACTTTTCCAATTGGATCAGTAAGAAAAACAGAATGTAATGCTTTATTGACCCTTGAGAAGTGTATTTGCCTTAATGAGTCTCCAGAAGAATGTAATGACAGATGTCAGTACAACCAGACCCGACATAATTTCAAGTGAATTGAAGGAGGTAAATGGGATTACACTATCAATAAATAGTGTTCCGAGAAATAACAGAAAGAGCCTGTCTCCTCTTTGTCCAATACCAACAGAAAGAGCATTTGTGCCAACTTTTGTTTCACCCATTGCGGCTGTTGCTACCGCTTTAACAAAACTTACCATGACGCTTGCAACAATTGCTATGAAGGCAATTTCAAAGGAAATATATCCTCCATAAGCAGCTCCGAAAAAGAAAACAGCTTCTGCAAGTCTGTCAAGATTCGTATCGAGAAGACCTCCAAATTTAGTAACTCTTCCAGTCTTTCTTGCAATTTGTCCATCAAAAGAATCAAGAATATTTCCGACAAAGAGTATTGCCGCAAGCCTCGGTTTTCCAATCGCCAGCGCTATTCCTGACCCGGCAGATATGGAAAAGGCGATCATGGACATGACGTTTGGACTGATCCATAAGAATGGTCTAATGAGAATATTAAGTAAAGGTTCGAAAACACTTTTAAGCTTAGAAAACATTTTCTTTTCTGATATTATAGCTGTAGGATTCTAACATATATTAGGCTGTTTCTCATTTGTGAAAGTCGATTTGCATGTACATACAAATTTTTCTCTTGATTCGAGCGTGAGTTTTGGACAGATAGGCGACGTATTTGATAAGGGAGTATTAGACAGAATTGCAATTACAGATCACAATAGAATGGATGGTGCACTGAAACTAAAGGAAATTTATGGCGACAAAATAATAGTTGGAGAAGAAATTTCCAGTTCTGCCGGTCATATAATAGGGCTTTTTATGAAAGAGCCAATTGAAAAAGGGCTAACTATTCAAGAAACAGTTCGAAGGATAAAAAAACAGGGGGCACTTGTTTATCTCCCGCATGTTTACGATGAATGGAGGCACGGATTGGGGGAGAAAAGATCACTTGAGATAATGAAAGATGTTGATATTATTGAGAATTTTAATTCGAGAGGAACGAGGAGGAGTAACATGAAGAGTGAAGCTTTTGCGGAAAGATTCGATAAGGCAAAGGCAACATCGTCAGATGCCCACAGAAAAACAAATCTTGGAAGGGCATATTCCGACATACCCGATTTTTCTGATGCCAAGACTCTTCTGGAGTCGCTTAAAAGTCCGTTTGGATATAAAGCAAAAAGAATAACATTTAGTTTAATTACACCAACTATTATTAGAATGAGGAGAAGATTATCACAGTTTTTCTATGAAGAAGACTAAATTTGAGAAATATCTGAAAGATAATACACTTGTAGTTGGGAAAAACCTGAAGGTTTCTTCAAAGAGCCCTTTTGATTTTAGATTCGAAAGATCTCAGGAAATGAAGGGTGGTATGCATTCATATGTTACCCGTGTATGGTCAGAAGGAAAATCCTGGGCAATAAAAGAGGGCAGGACAGACTTGAGTGTTCCTCTTTTGGAAAACATTGATATTCCCCTTGATCGAAACTTCTGGAGCATGTTCATTGGTCCACTCGGATACGATATTATGCCAACCACTGACAGGATAGCAAAAGATTTGAGAGAGTATTTTCTTATTGCAAAGTATTTTGGATACTTTAAGGACAACCAGAAAGTACTTGGTGACAATCAGTTTATTAGGAAAGAGCAAAAAAAACTTCGAAAGGAGCTTAAGGACTTCTACAAAAAAGAAAGCGACATCTCTTCTCTTATTTGGAGGCTTATCGGGAAGAAAGAGGAAAAAATGAAACTGCTCAAAGAGGTAATAAAAAAAACAGATATTGTAAACTACAATTTTTTAGTAAAAGAATATGTGATTCTCTCAAAGCCGAAGAAAGCTAAGTACGAAAAAACTTTTTATATTGTCCAGGAATGGGCAGAAGGGTACACTTTGCAGGATTTTCTTGAGGAGGATTTCACAAAAAAAACATATGGAAGGCTCATAGTATTTTTAATTCTTGCACTTCATCTATTTGAGCAGGAACAAAAAGTAATTGATACAAGAGGTGGAACAATTATGAATACAAACTGGTTTATAAACACAGAAAACATAATTGTTAATCCTGAGACAGAGGAAGTAAAATTCATTGATACCAGGTCATTGTGGGATCTGACAGGTACTTTTGCTGAAAAAGGAATTTTCTCCTCAGATATGCTTCTTCATTCTCTTATCACATCTTTTAATGATTTTCTTGAAAACTATAAGGCTATCTCTTCTCGATAACACCATTTTTGACTTCCCAGATCTGTGATGTGCTATTTCCGGTCTCCTGTTTCTCTCCGTTTACTTCGATTGATAAATCTGCAAGGTCTAAGGAAGATACTTCTGCAATAGAATTTGCAGTGAAATCAAGTGGCTCTCCTGCGTTTAGTGCCGAATTAAATATTTCCTGCCCATCAGTTGTTATACGAATATCTACTCTTTTGTTTGCAATGATTCTCCCGTCAATCCTGACAGTCTCCTGACTTGATCGAAGCAGTATGTTCAAAGTTATTTCCGATTTTCTTCCAAACTGGCTTTCAGCAACCAGAACAAACTTATTTTCACCTTTAGAAAGATTCAGGTTTTCAATTTGGTACTTTTGCAAATTATTTGTTGTAACCTTTGTTCCGTTTACCGAGAGTGTAGCTCCTACTTCAATATCACCTGTAATGACAACACTTTTTGAGTCAGTAGTGAAGGTTCCTTCGTTTCCGCTTGATAGTGTCACTGGTGATTTAACTGTGAGATTGGGGGGCTTAATTATTTCATTGAGCTGAGTACCTATATAAATAAGTACTGCGATGATTGTTCCTGCTATTACTGCGGCAACCAGCTTGCTGGGTGTCAGTACAAAACCCATTTCTGTCTTTGATTCGACTGGAGATCTTATTACTCTCTCATCTTTCAATCCTTCTCTTTCTCTTCGATACATAGCACTTGCTTTATCTTCTGGAATACCAAGAAAACCTGCGTACTTATTTAGAAAACCCTTGAGCTGTACTTCGGAGGCAAACGTGTCATAGCTTGCCTCTTCCAGAGCCTTGAGATACTCAATCCTTACTTTGATTACGTCTGAAATTTGAGGAAAATCCAGACCCTTCTCTTTTCTTTTTTCCTTTAGAAGTTCGCCTATTTTTTTAATTTTTGCAGTATATTGGTACATTATTGGACGAAAACTCACGGGAATTATAGCATTATCTTGTATAGTTATCGTGTTTATATTGATATATTTCTCTGCTTAAGAATCAATGGAAAATTTACTCAGTATGTGCATAATCGGATTCAAGTAGTGCGGGCAATGGGTCTTAAATATAAAATATTCGCTGCTTTATAAGCTGCATCAAATTCAACTCTGGAATCAGATGTGAAAATGTGACAAAAATGAGACGGTATCTCGGAAATACCAGTCGTAGCAATTGGCGGAGAGGGCGGGATTCGAACCCGCGTCCCGGTTACCCGGGAACCGCTTTTCGAGAGCGGCGCTTTCGACCACTCAGCCACCTCTCCTTTGTGGCATTATTATATAATATCGCTGATAATATTGATAAAGAGGTACTGATAAATATAGCAAAAAATGAGACGGTATCAAGTTTTTGTGGTGCACCCAGTGGGAGTCGAACCCACAACCTCTTCTTCCGCAAAGAAGTGCTCTATCCATTGAGCTATAGGTGCAAATTAATGAGAATTATAACATTATATTCTGTGGACTTTTGGTTCAAGGTTTGTGCGCTCTTCCGGCATTCCTTCCAGATCAAGGTATTCGACAATGGAGATGTATTTCCCTTCAATATAGTTCGTGAGGAAATTATTACCAGGTTTTTCCATATAAGGAATATACTTGATTAACCCGTGAACAATCTTTTTTGGTTCTCCTGTTCCAACAAGGAGGATTATTCTATCTTCTGTTCTTTCTTTAATATTGATATTGAGAAGAAGATTATTACCTCTTTCAGTTATCCAGAAGTTTTCCACGTTTTTCCATAAAAAGATTTTTCCGTACGTTTTTATTCCTTTATTTGTGATTTCGTATTCTGCTTCTTTTGGAGGAACAGAGTGATTTATATAGATAAGTGTTAGAAGAGAAACTAAAACAAGAATAAACATCAGGCTTTCCAGAATAGCAGATACTACAATTCCAATTACAAAAGCACTTGCTATTAGTATGAAAAATTTTCGTGATTTGGGAGTAAAGACCCTTTCTGGCGCTGTCCACTTATAGAGTGTTTTTATGGTAGTTTCGGTTTCCTGGGCAAGCTCTTTTCTTGCTTCCTCATAAGCAGATATTCTTGCCTGTATCTCATCAATTCTTGAAATGTTTTCTTGTGCTGTTTTTTGTTCCTGTTTGTCCATTCGGGTAGCGTTTGAATATTCTAGCTCAGTGAAAACTCTATGGCAAGGAGGGTTGAACAGTCTGCGAAAATAATTGTAAATAAATACTTCTTAGTTTTTATTGCTGTTTGTTTTATCCTTTCTGTCAACAGGGTTTTGTAATGCCTCTTTGTAGAGAAATGTTGTATAGCAAATATTTGCAACATGAAAGATGATGCAATTTATGCAAACTGCTTTAATAATGAACAACAGTAGAAATGTAAGGGCGAGTGAGCCCATTATTCCAACTGTATTTGTCAATAAATTCAATTGAAGCACATAGTGATAGTTTCGTTTACTAATAAATGCAGGTCTGATTTTTTTGACAAAAAGAATTGTCAGATTGAAGATTGAATAAGCAATTCCAAAAACTCCAATTGGCACCCCCAGTATCTCGGAGTATTCAGACTCATCAACTGCCGAGCAGTTGAATACCTGATTTATATTGCAATAGCTACCTGATGTATCTGTTTTATAATGAAGTATCACTGCATAAATTGATGAGGAAAGAGCAATAATAACAAGAATAAAAAGTATTATGAATTTCTTCTTTGCCATTATGGTCATAGGTATTTCGTACAATTTTTAATAGTTATTAACGCAAATTTTTGGCAATGAGGTTTTCAGTAGATCTTTTCTATTTTTCCGACTCAGGCTGGGGTAGCGCACACTCTGTTTTTTCTGCGATGAATTCCAAAGTTTGTACCCCACTGATCATCTCATTGTCAATGATCCATGTTGGATAGCCGGATATGCCCGCTTCGTTGCATTCCTCTGCCTGTCCAGTACCATCAGTTGCATCGCACAACACACTTACCCCCTTTTCTGTCAGTTGATTCTGTTGTTCTCCAAATAGTGTTTTCTGCTTCGCACAAAAAGAGCACCAGGAGCTAACGTACAGTTTTGCCTCTTTTCCTGCAAGACAGGAAATAAACTCACTGTAGTCTGCATCTGAGATTTCTTTTTTTGCTGCCAGAGCAAGTCCAATGATTCCTCCGAAAAGAATAAAAGATACTACTATTATTGGCAATATCGAAATCTTCTTTTCCATAATTCAATTAATAAGGCTTTAATTATAACTTATGGCGGCAAATTCTAATGGTGAATTATGAGGAAAGTATTAATGAACACTATTTCTATAGTATGTATTTTGTCTAAAATTAAATTCTTAACTGTTTTGACAAGACTTAAAGTTGTATAAAAAGGCTTGTCAAAAAGATAAATGTCCTTTTAGAAGATGCTGTCAATATTTTGGAATAACTGATTCAGAACCTGTGGTGTGGTTCAAAGAGTTTCCCGTCGAGGGATTTTTCTTAGATGGCGGAGTTTTTTGAACGAAGTTCGAACATTTTTTAACGAAAATCCTAAAAACTAATTTGGACTCGGCGGGGCATACTATTTTTCTGGGGGAATGGAATTGCCCCGCCTCGACTTTCTTCCCACCCGCAGGAGGGGTCTGGGGAGGAATACGGGCGGGTTTTTGAACCCTTCCTTTTTCGCTTCCTAATTTCGTGCCAGTTGAAAACTGGTGCGCCACCTATCCGCCCTTAGTTACAACTTCGCCTTGATTCGGCTTTGGCAACTCCACGGGTTTAGGTTCAGCTTTTGGCTGTTCTTTCGGTGCGGGTTGTTGCGGTGTTTGATTTTGTTTATTTTCGTCAGACATAAAATTTTCCTACTTTAGATAATATAAGCAAAAATGAAGAAATAATCAACAAAGCCGTTGCAAGTCGATATAGCTTAACTTTTCTTTTCAAAATTTTGTTATTTTCTGTAAAAGCATTTTGAGCATCGCTTGTAAGTTGTAAGAGCAAATCTTTTTCAGATTTTTCTAAATATTCCTTATGGTCAAAAATATTTACGGAAATTGTAATGTAATTTTTAGGCCAATTTACAATCAAAAGCAAAATTGTTGAAATTCCTAGTAATGCTAACCCAATCACGCCTTCATAAAATTTAATCCCCTCAAGATCGCCGATAACGAATGACAAATAACCAATTCCCAAAGTAATCTCAAACCCCATTAAAGTTCCAGCTTTTCCGTCTAGGCAGTTATCGGCGATTGATAAATAATCAAATTTGCTTTTGATTGATTCAAACAAAATTTTGAATTTATTATTTTCTTCCATATTGTTTCTTTCGTAGTAATCTCATAAGTCTTTATCAATAACATCCGTATATTGAAAATCTTTAAAGCCTAATTTTGATTTGCCTAATAAATCTTTACGTATTTTAAGAACGATTTCACCAACGGCTTTTCTTCCTTTTTCAGGCTCAGGCTCTTTTCCTCTTGATTCAATAACCAATTTAACCATTTCGTTTATTGACTGCACTACTTCGTCAGAAGAATAAAGCCAAGACTTATATTGTTCTTCAAAAAATTTCTTTTTAGTTTCACCAGATGTTGTTTTTCCAACGAAGCCCTGTAAAAGAATAAGTAGATTTGAATATTTTTCTTCCTTGAATCTCAAAATCGCTTCGCCCTTTTTTGACTTATTTGCAAAATAATAAGTAAGATAAGAGCCTATAACTGCGGTCAAAATTGGTAATAAAAGTATTGTTAATAAACTATTTTCCATAAATTATTTTAGATCATTCATGATTTTTTTTGCCAAATGGTGCGCAAAATTTACCGCAACAGCATTTCCAATCATTTTATATCCGTCAGCAATATCACGATATTTGAAAATAAAATTATCAGGAAATGTTTGTATTCTTGCACATTCACGAACAGACAAACGGCGATATAAACGTTCTTTTCCAGGAACAAAAATTCTTTTATTTTGTTCAATAAATTTCATTTTTGGTGCTTGTGGGTGAATTGGTGCGTGGCGACCACCTGCTTGAATAGTAAAAGAGGGTTCATCCCACGAACGGACACGATTTCTCGACATGTAGATTGAAGAAAAACCACCATTCATATACTCATGGTTTGGAATTTTCAACACATCACCGTTTGTTTTATTTTTATCTAATGCTGGTTTTGCTAATCGTAAATCAAAAATAGCATCTTTCAATACTGGTTTATATTTTTGTGGTTCTGGAAATTCAAATTTCTTTTTTAATCTTTTATGATAACCAACAATAATTACACGAAGCCTATCCTCTGGAACATCATAATCATTAGCATTTAATAGTTTGCATGAAATAACATACCCCGCATTTTCAAATTCTTTGATGATGTTTGAAAATGCCTCTTTATGTTTTGGGTGTAAAATTCCAGATACATTTTCGGCAAGAAAGAACTTTGGTTGTTTTTCTTTTAATAATCGAATGTAATCATAAAATAATTTACCTCTTTTGTCATTTATCCCACGACCAGCCCCAGCCTCACTCCAACTCTGACAAGGAGGACCTCCAATTATTCCATCAACATCTGGAATTTCAGACGCTGGAACATCTACAATACTTCTTTTGTCTAATTTTGTTTTGGGAAAATTATGTTCGAATGTTTCCCAAATTGTAGAGTCATATTCATTTGCCCAAACAACATGAAAACCAGCTCTTTCAAAGCCTAAGTCTAATCCACCTGCACCTGTAAATAAAGAAGCTAATTTCATATTATTTTCTAAAACTTAATAACTTCGCCTCCAACAATTTTGCTGGGTTGTTTGGCGATTTTATTTTTATATCTTTTATTGAAAAGTTAACACTAACTAAACTCTCAAGATTTATTCTGTCTTTTTCAGGAAAGGACAAGTATTTTTCTTTCAACAAAATTGCATTAACAAAAAATTCAGAATTCTGCTCTGTCGGAATAACATAATCAAAAATCTTAATAGGATTTTCGATACCCCACATTCCACGAATGCGCAAATAAGTTATTCCGAGAGGATCAACACGATTGACCCTTCCAAGTTCGTTTGTTTCCGAAAATTCAACATCTTGTAATTCATTAACGCCTTTTGAAATTTTATCTCTTATTCTTTCATAAACCTCTTTATTTGCGGAATAACAATTACCATAAACAAGCCACAAAGCCTTTAGTTTGTCGTCTTTTGAAACACCAACAACATAAACCAAATCTTTTTCTCGCCAATCTTCACAATTTCTGCAAGCCGTAGTTATCATTGGGCTATCAGAAAATAGCTTATCTTTGGGATAAGAACTATTAAGCGCAATTCCAGAACGCAAACTTTCAATTTTTTTAACCTCTATTGCATCGCCTTGTTTGATAATAATATCTGGCGGATTATTTTGATTTCCAATATAAGAAAAATATTTGCTGTAAATTTCATTTTTCTTTTCAAGATTATTTTCATTTAGGGAATTGCAAAACAAATCTTTGATATAAAATTCTAAAGCGTCACCCATGCTATTGGCACGGTTGGCAGCACGATAATGAGAGACCAAATTTGTAATTGGATTTTTAACTAAATTTGATATTGCAATAAGTAAATTTGTTTCCATAGTTTTATTTTATTAAATCCTCGATTGGCACATTTAATGCCTTTGCGATTTTTTTAATTGTATCAATGGTTGGGTTTTGTTGCTTGCCAGCTTCAATGTTGATTATCGTATTATTGGAAACATCAGCAAGACGGGCTAGCTTTTCTTGCGATAACCCCATTTTCTCTCTTATTCGTTTGATTTTGCTTGACTCTACCATATTAAAATAGTAATATTAAATTGTGGTATTATAATTTTATGCTTCAACAAATTAACCACAATATAATATTACTAAAATATTTCTATTTCGTAAAGAAAAAAGGGAGTTCCTTAGCGTTGCCCTCGAATGGGTTGGGTGGGTCAAGGGCAACATCTTTCAATTTCGCTGAATGTAAAACTTGGCGGAGAGGGCGGGATTCGAACCCGCGATACCTTGCGGTATGCCTCGTTAGCAGTGAGGTACTTTCGGCCACTCAGTCACCTCTCCATACAGATCTTTTTGGATAGACTTAATCCATTTACTATCGGGCACAAACGAAATGTAAACCGGCACAAATTGTGTAAAAAGAAAATATATCTTAATCTGAGCTCAATATAAATATCTATCGAAACGAAGTGAATTATAACATTCAGCTTGTGACTGTTGCCAACCCTACTACAACTTCATTATATGTGTGCGAGTTCAATAAAGAGAACTCTGTTTGAAACAGGCTGTGAATTGGGTTTTACAAGATCTTTTGAGGAGTTGCTGAGGACTGACTATAAACTGTTAAGTGTGTTCAGGACTTACATATAGGTTTAAACACTTAATAAATATATGCTAGACTGATCCATATAAATAACTGCTTATGTCACGAAAGGGTTTTAATTTACTACAACCACAGGAAGCACCTGCAACATTCTGGGATAAAGCCTATGCCTGGGTAGTAGGTACAGCAAGGGTAATCATTATACTTGTAGAGGTAATAGTATTTGCTGCTTTTGTAACAAGATTTGTTCTTGATAGTCAGACAAAGAATCTGGATGAAAAAATAAGGGTTCAGGAAGCCAGGCTGGAGGTAATTGCTGATAAGGAAAAGTATTTCAGAGGTGTTATTGGAAAAGCAAATGCTTATCAAGAGATATGGGAAACATCTTCGGGTTATGCAGATATCTGGGAAGAAATTAACATGTATCTTCCGACGATATCCTCTGAGATAAATGTTCAGTTTAAAAATGAGATTCTGCTCATTAGAGGGTTTTCAGCTCTGGGTCCAGTATCAACTTTAGAAGGTTCTCTGAAAAATTCGCAAACATTTCAGAGAACTGAGGTTTTTGAGGTTCAAAATGAGGGAGGGGAAGGTGTAGATGAAGGAACATTTGCTCTTAGGGCGATTGTTAAGGATCATAATTCACGATTTTTTAAATAACTAAAAGTTTTGATGACTTGTAAGACGGTATTTACCGGTAAGCAGAATTTTAATTACATATAAAAAAGGCAAATGGCAATTAAAACCAGAAATCCAAGACTGGAAGATCTTTTTTCTACTCCACAGAGAAGAACGTTTTCTGTCGCCGGTATTACTGTTTTATTGACTATACTTATGATTTTCGTGGTAATTAGACCTTCTATTGTCAGGATACTGACCCAAATATCAGAAAATGCTGAGAGGAAAGAGGTTTTATCAAAAATGGATACAAAATTTAAAAACATTCAGAGCTTGGTACAGATAGAAGAAACCCAGACCGAGGCTGTTACATTTTTAAATGACGAGATTATTCCTGATTCAAGACGGGAGGATGAGTTTATAGCGAATTTGACAGTTGGAGCAGAAAGATTAAATGTAAAAGTATTGAGCATGGGTGTTGCTGAAGATACCGAGTTCAAAATGAGGGAAATCCCGGACAATGTGCAAACGTATATTTTTACTACTACTATTCAGGCGAACAGTATTGGAGTGGGAAACTTTATCCGTCTGCTTGAGGATTTTCCACGTCCCATCAATATAATAGAGATTTCTATGCAACAAGTTGGGGACGAGGCGTTGTTATATGTAACACCAGATCAGAACTTAAAAGTGAGTATTAAGGCCGTGGTTTATTTTTGGAGAACACAGGAAAGTTAGTAACTATTTTAAATTTACAAAATGTCAAAAACCTGGATAATGCTGATAATTATAGGAGCAACTACTCTTCTTATATGGACAGGAGTACAATTTTACAATGCAATTACAGGCAGGGAAAATCAGGAATTTAATTTTATTGTCACACCAATACAGGGGACTATCTCTGAAGATGTTCTTGGAAAGGTGGTGGAGGAAAAAGATAAAATCTCTGTTCCTTTGAGTGAAATAAGGGGAGAAGAATAATCATTGCAAGTGATAAAACTTCTATTGTTACAGGGTGTAATAAAGTCAAAAATTAATCGTTTATGAGAACACAGCTGTTGACAGCGAGGTTTTTCTATGGTATAAAAATCCACTACTAGATATAACTAGTTATAAATTTGCACCAAGCAAGCCTGTACAACGTTGGTTAAGTGTTAGTTACTACGCACTTCGGTCTTTCAGTGCGTATTTTCGCGTTGTTATCTTTTTATTAGTTTATTTCTACTTAGTAGATAGCTATGGTCAACAAAACCGTTGACAGGGTAAACCTGGTAACCAAAGAATTTACTACACTTTCACCGAACCTTCTCGAGGCTCAATTTGGCTCTTTTGACCTTTTGATAAAGGAAGGAATAGAGGAAATTTTTAACGAAATAAATCCTATTACTGATTATACTGGTGAATCGTGGGTGTTGGAATTTGGAGACATTGAATGGGGTAAAATCTCTTTGAGCTTTAGAGATGCTCAGAAACTTGGGCTTTCCTTCGATCGACCTCTTTATATAGAAACAAAACTTACAAACAAGAAAACGGGAGAAGTAAAAAAACAAAAGCTTTTTGTCGCTGATATTCCGGTTATGGGAGAGAGAGGGACTTTTGTAGTGAACGGGAATGAAAGGGTAATTGTTATGCAGATAGTACGCTCTGAGGGCGTACTTTTTGTTCGTACGGGTACCGGGAAAGACCTGGAACCTCTCTTTATTGTAAAGCTTATGCCTCTTCGTGGTCGATGGTTTGACTTTGAGATGAATAAGCATGGAGTATTGTCAGTTAAACTTATTGACAAGAGACCGAGGATTTTGCTTACTACTCTTGTTCGTGCTCTCGGGTATTCTTCTGATGAGGATTTAAAGAGAATTCTTCTTGATAAAGAGGCGAGCGAAAAAGAGGTAGAATTTTTTGAAAAGACACTTTCAAAAGATACCTCAAAAAGCACTGAAGAAGCACTTCTTGATATTTACAGAAAATTAAGACCGGAGGATTCCATAAATCTTGAAAATGCCAAGGCTTTTGTAGAGGGTCTCTTCTTCGATAAAAGAAGATTTTATCTTGGCAGGGTGGGAAGGTATAAGTTGAATAAAAAGCTGGGGACAAAAAGAGAAATCAGACCGGAAAATTATGTTCTTTATAAGGATGATATTGTAGCTGTCGTAAAAGCACTTTTGAAACTGAATGCAGGAGAAAAGAGGGAAGATGATATCGATCATCTTGCAAATAGAAGAATCCGTGGGGTTGGAGAGCTGATTGGGGAAAGAATAAGGGCAGGAGTGTTGAAAATGGAAAAGAATATAAAGGATAGAATGAGTACATACGGTTCCGAGGAATTAATTACTCCCTCTGTTTTGATAAACACAAGACCTATTATTGCGGCGATAAACTCGTTCTTTGGATCAAGTGCGGTTTCAAGGTACATGGATCAAGAAAATATTCTTTCAGAAATTGAAACGAAGAGAAGGATTACAGCTGGTGGTCCAAGAGGGCTTACAAAAGAAAGAGCAACATTTTCTGTTAGAGATGTTCATAGCTCTCATTATTCAAGACTTTGCCCTGTTACTACTCCTGAGGGACCATCGATTGGTATTGTTAGTCACATGTCAGTTTATGCCAGGATTAATGACTATGGATTTTTGGAAGCACCATACTATAAGGTTATTTCAAAAATTCTAGTTTCTGAAAAAGATGCTGTAGCCGAGGTAGTGGGTAGAAAGTTTTCACAACAGATTCTTGATAAAAGCGGAAAAGTACTTGCAAAAAAAGGTGAAGTAATAACCAAAGGCTTAATCTCAAAAATTGAAAAAACTGACGGAGAAATCGTTGTGGAACCATATATTGATGCATCAAACCCTGTTTATCTTGATCCTGATGAAGAGATGAAATATAGGATCGGGCCTGCCTTGCTGGATCGTGATAAAGAAGGAAAACTACTTGATGAGACTGCTTTTGTAAGGTTTGGCGGGAGTTATACAAAGGTTCCAGTAACGGAAATTGATTATATTGATATCAATCCAGGTCAAATTGCAGGACTTGGACTTTCCCTGATTCCTTTCTCGGCGAATGATGATCCAACCAGAAGTTTGATGGGATCAAATATGCAGAGACAGGCTGTTCCCTTGGTGTTTCCAAAGGCTCCTGTTGTTGGAACGGGTTTTGAGAAAACTGTAGCTGAAGCGTCAGGCAGATTGATTCAGGCTGATGATGAGGGAGAAGTTGAATATGCTGATGCGGAAAAAGTTGTGGTTAAATATAAAAATATAAAACCTGCCAGGAAAGAGTACGAAGTAGAAAAATTTGTAAGGACAAACCAGAACACCTGTTTCAGTCAGCGCTGTGTGGTTACAACAGGCGATAAAGTTAAACAAGGGGATATACTAATTGATGGGCCGTCTATGGATAATGGTGAGCTTGCTCTTGGAAGAAATGTTCTTGCGGCATATATGTTCTTTGACGGATACAATTATGAGGATGCAATTATTGTTTCAGAAAGACTTGTAAGAGAAGATCTTTTAACTTCAGTTCATATAAAAGAGTATATTCAGGATATAAGGGAAACCGAACTGGGAAATGAACAGATTACTAGAGATATTCCGAATGTAGGGGAGTATGCTTTGAGAAATCTTGACAAAGAGGGTCTTGTAAGAGTTGGAGCAAGTGTCCAGTCTCAGGATATTTTAGTTGGAATTATTGCTCCCAAGGGTGAGACTGAACTTACTGCGGAAGAAAAGCTTCTTAGGGCAGTATTTGGGGAATATGCAAGAGATGTGAGAGATAACTCTTTAAGACTTCCTCATGGAGACAAGGGTGTAGTAATTGGAGTACAGGTTTTGGATAAAGAAAAAAGAGACAAATTAAATCCTGGGGTTTTAAAACAGGTAAAAGTATGGGTCGCAAGAACCCACAAAATATCAGTAGGAGATAAGCTTACTGGACTTCATGGTGATAAGGGTGTAATCAGTAAGATTCTTCCTGAGGAAGACATGCCTCACCTTGAAGACGGTACTCCAGTAGATATTGTGATTTCCCCAATATTTATAAGGCGTATGAATTTGGGACAACTTAAGGAGACAAAGGTTGCAGCTCTTGCAAATGAACTCGGGATAAGAGTGATTGTTCCTCCATTTGCTCCTGTGGATATCGATAAACTTGAAAAAATGGTCAAGGAAGCGGGGATTGATTATACAGAAAAAAAGACTTTAATAGATGGCAGGACAGGGGAGAAATTCGATCAGCAGGTACTTGTTGGTCCGAGATATTATTTGAAATTGAATCATTTGGCAGATAATAAGATACATGGGAGATCTACAGGATCATATACTATGGTCACACAACAGCCACTTGGAGGAAAAGCGCAATTTGGAGGGCAGAGGTTTGGAGAAATGGAAGTGTGGGCACTTGAAGCTCATGCGGTTCCAAACGTACTCCATGAAATGCTTACTATTAAGTCAGACGATGTTGTTGGAAGAGCAGCGGCTTACAAAGCGATTATTCAAGGTCAGCCGATCGAGGCGCCTCATGTTCCTGAGTCATTCAAGGTATTACTCTCAGAGCTCAGGGCGCTTCTTCTTGATCTGCAAATGGTCGAGCCTGATGTTGACGAAATTGATGAAAACGAGATAGTAGAAGGCGTCCCCGACGAAGAGATTGGCAGTCAGTCGACTCCGGAGGAAGCAGAAAAAGAGTTGGTAGATAATGAATCTTTTGAGATTAAAGGGGGAGCGGATGAGGCAATAGAAGAGGAAACGAGTGAAGAGGCACCAGAAGAGTAGATCAGACTACGATTTCCGGAGACAGTGGTGCCGGAAAAGTTTATTTAATTAATGGAAGGCCAAAATGATTAAGGATTTTAAAGCACTCAAAATATCTATTGCAAGTCCGCAACAGGTCTTGTCGTGGTCTCATGGTGAAGTAAGAAAGGCTGAGACAATAAATTACCGAACAAACAGGCCGGAAGTTGACGGTTTGATGTGTGAAAAAATCTTTGGTCCGACAAAGAACTTTGAGTGTTATTGCGGGAAGTATAAGAAAATAAGGTATAAAGGTATTGTTTGTGATAAATGTGGAGTAGAAGTGACACATAAGAGAGTGAGGAGGGAAAGGATAGGGCACATTAAGCTTGCATCTCCAGTATCTCATGTCTGGTTCTCACATGGAGTTCCAAACAAACTTTCTTTGATTCTTGATATTCCACAGAAAAAACTTGAGACGGTAATATATTTTGCAAGATATCTTGTCACATCTGTAAATGAGGAAGGGAAAAAAATAATAATTAAGCAGGTAAAGGAAAAAGACACTTCTGAAAAAAAGGAGGTTTCTGCTGAACTTGGAGAAAAGATAAAGGAGCTTACTGATAAGTTCGATAAACAGAGTAAAAAGCTGGAGAAAGGAAAAGAGAAAGATAAGGTAAAGTTCCAGATAGAAAAAATGAAAAATGATCTTAAGAAAGAGGAGGCAAAGCTCAGGTCGATTTATGCTCAAAAAGAAGAAGGGAGAAGAGCAAAAGTTAAGGAGCATCTGGATTTGGTTGAGAGTATTGAGGAGGGAGCAACAATTTCTGAAGATGATTATTCTGCTTTGAGAGAGTATGGTGAACAGTTCTATGAGATTGGTATGGGTGCTGAGGCAATAAAAAAGCTGGTAGAGAGACTTGATCTTGATAAAGAGATAAAAAAAATAACCGCCGAAATTGAAACAACAAAATCAGATCTTAAAGCAAAGAAAATTGTAAAAAGGTTAAGAATTCTTCTTGGAATGAAGAAGAATAATATTGATCCAACTTCAATTGTTACTGACATTATTCCTGTTCTTCCTGCAGATCTAAGACCTATCATTCAGCTTGCTGGAGGAAGATTTGCTACATCCGATCTGAATGATCTCTACAGAAGGGTAATAAACAGAAATAACAGACTTAAAAGACTTGTAAATCTTGGGGCACCTGAAATTATTTTGAGAAATGAAAAAAGAATGCTTCAGGAGGCGGTTGATGCCCTTATGGACAACAGTCATAGACCTGGAAATGCAGTACTCAACACAGCAGGACAGCCGTATAAATCCCTTTCCGATATGCTTAGAGGAAAGCAGGGAAGATTCAGACAGAATCTTTTAGGAAAAAGAGTGGATTATTCAGGAAGAGCAGTCATTGTTGCGGGACCTGAGCTTAGTATCTATCAGTGCGGTATTCCAAAAATCATGGCTTTAGAGCTTTTCAAGCCATTTGTAATTAGAGAGATTATTGCTGACGGATTTGCCCCAAATTTGAAGAGTGCAAAAAATTATTTTGAATCAAAATCGCACGAAGTTTGGGATATTCTGGAAAGAGTAATTAAGGATAGGCCGGTTTTACTGAACCGTGCTCCTACCCTTCACAAGCAAGGTATTCAGGCATTTTTCCCGATACTGACCGAGGGTAATGCTATTCAGATTCACCCGATGATCTGTTCAGGTTTTAATGCTGACTTCGATGGGGATCAGATGGCAGTGCATGTTCCTCTTTCTAAAAAAGCAATTGAGGAGGTGCTTGATAGAATGTTTGCAAGTTCAAACGTTCTTCTCCAAGCAGATGGAAGGCCTGTTATCAATGCGAACAAAGATATGGCACTTGGAATATATTACTTGACTGGTGAAAAAGAAGGTGCTGAGACAAGGTTGTACGGATCAGTGAACGAAGCTATTGGCGCGCACAATAACGGAGAAGTTGAAATTTTCGACAAGGTAAAGATAAGTATAAATGAGGAAATCATTGAATCAACTATTGGAAGATTAATTTTCAATGAAATTCTTCCTGAAGGGTTCAGGTTTGTGAACTCACAAATTACAAAAGGTCAAATTGGTGATATTGCTTCTGAAATTCTGGAAAAATACGGAAACAATGAGGCTGTAAGATTTTTGGATGATATTGAATATCTTGGTTTTAAATATGCTACGAAATCCGGAATATCGGTAAGTATTAGTGATTTTCTTTCAAGTGACAAGCGGGAGAGTGTCCTTGCAGATGTTGAAAAGAGAGAGGATCAGCTTACTCAGGACTACTATAGTGGACTTGTAACCCAGGAAGAAAAGAGAAGACTTATTGAACAGATCTGGTTTGAGACTATTGATACAATATCTGAGGATGTGTGGAAAAAATACGAAGAAGCAGGAAACAATCTTGCGATATTCGAAGCGTCAGGAGCAACCCCGGTTAAGAATCCTTTGAGGCAGATATCGGGAGTTAAAGGTCTTATCCTTGATCCACTTGGAAAAACAGTAGAGCTTCCTTTGAGGTCAAACTACAAAGATGGTCTTCCTGGACTCGAGTATTTTGTTGCTGCAAGAGGGACAAGAAAAGGGCTTGCTGATACTGCGCTGAAAACCGCAGAGTCGGGCTATCTTACCAGAAGGCTTGTAGATGTAGCACAGGATGTAATTACAAGAATTGAGGATTGTGAAACAAAAAACGGGATTTACCTAAACAGAGATGATGAGAGGAGAATGACATTCAGAGAAAGAGTTACAGGTAGATTTGCAGCAGAAAATATTATTGATGAGAAAACTGGAGAAGTAATTGTAAAAAATGGAGATGAAATAACGAGGGAGCTGGCTCACATAATTGATGAATCAGGTATTTCAAAGATAAAAGTAAGGTCTGCACTTACTTGCGACTCGATGGAGGGTATTTGCAGGAAATGCTATGGATATAGTCTTGGTGACGGTAAACTCATCGAAAAGGGTATTGCGGTTGGCGTAATAGCTGCTCAGGCAATGGGAGAAGCCGCTACTCAATTGACACTAAATACTAAGCACCTTGGAGGGAGAGCAGGGCTTGATATTACACAAGGTCTTCCAAGAGTGGCAGAACTTTTTGAGGCAAGAACTCCAAAAGCAAAAGCTATTCTTTCTGAAAATGATGGTAAAGTAAAGATAATGAAAGATGAAGGTGGGTTAAATATAAAAATTATTGTAACGGCTGAGAGAAAAATGGAAAAAGAGTATGAAGTAAAAAAAGGTGATGATGTTCCATTCAAGAAAAGCAAAAAAGTTAACAAGGGAGATGTAATATTGATTAAGAAAAGTGGAATTGAAATAAAGTCTGAGCAAGATGGTCAGGCAACCTTGACTGACGGAAAAATTATTGTTTCAGGGGTTAAGTCGGTAGAACAGGAATACGTATTGGAGCCTGGGGTTGATATTGTTGTTAAAGATGGAGATCAGATAACAATGGGAACTCCTTTAACCGCAGGATCTCTTGACCCAAAGGAAATAATGGAGTTTAGAGGAGTTGAAGAAGCACAGGCATATATCATTGACCAGGTTCAAAAGACCTACGGGGTGCAAGGGATCGGGCTTGATGATAAGCACGTTGAAGTGGTTGTGAGACAGATGAGCAGGTATGGTAAAATTACTGATACTGGTGGTTCGGAATTCCTTCCTGAAGAATATCTTGCATTTCTTATACTGGATGAAAAGAATAATGAATTGAAGAAAGCAAATAAAGAACAAATAAAATATGTAAGACAGATACTTGGAATAACTACTGCAGCACTTAAAACTGAAAGCTTCCTGTCATCGGCCTCATTTGAGCAACAGGTAAGAGTATTAACGGATGCTGCTCTTGTGGGGAAAGTGGATAATTTGAGAGGGTTGAAGGAGAATGTTATAATCGGAAGACCTGTCCCCTTAGGAAAAGAACTCCTCAAGAAAGTATAAAAATCTATAGAAAATGGCAAGAATATCGCAGCTAATAAGAAAACCAAGAAAACCAAAGAAAGGCTCAGTGAGGTTCAAGAGTCTTGTTTTTTCTGAAAAGACAAAATACAAGGCTTTGCACTTTAATTTTAATAGTGTGCAAAACAAGTATTTCAGGAAGCCGAATCCATTTAGAAGAGGGGTTTGTATTTCTGTGTTTACAAGAACACCTAAAAAACCAAACTCAGCTCTAAGAAAAGTTGCCAGAGTGAGGCTTTCGAACAAACAGGAGGTTACGGCTTATATACCTGGAATAGGACATAACCTGAGAGAGCACTCTGTCGTGCTTTTGAAGGCAGGCAGAACTCCTGACCTTCCAGGTGTGAAGTATGAAGTGGTAAGAGGTGTATACGATGCTTCTCCAGTTGAGGGAAGGAAACAGGGCAGAAGCAGATACGGAGCAAAGAGTAAATAGTTTTCCGATGAGTCGAATCGGTTTGTTCTTGTTGTTATGATTAAAATTAATAAAAATGAGAGGTAAAAGAGCAAAACAAAGAGAAATTGATGCTGATCCGAAATACGGTAGTATTAAACTTTCGAAGTTTATTAATTACCTGATGGTTGGCGGTAAGAAAAATATTGCCAGGAGTGCAGTATACAACAGCCTGGACAAGCTCTCTTCTGAGCTTAAAGGTGGAAATCCTGTTGAGCTTTTTGAGAAAGCTTTGTTAAATGTCAAACCTCCTATTGAAATCAAGGCAAGAAGAGTAGGCGGAGCAAACTACCAGGTTCCAGTGCCAGTTGATGAAAAGAGGCAAGAAGCACTTGCCATGAAATGGATAATTGAGGCTGCAAGGAGCCACAGAGGAAACAAACCTTTTGAAGAGGCTCTAACTGCAGAACTACTAAATGCTACAAATAAGCAAGGGGATGCTATTAAAAAGAAGGAGGAAACAGTGAGAATGGCAGAAGCAAATAAAGCATTTGCGCATTTTGCATTTTAAATTTTCACACACGAACATTGTCGGAAACTTCTTCTCCTGATAATTATATTCTCGACATATTTCCCGATTTGGAACTAGGCTATGCTGGGAGTATTTCTCCTGTGAGTAAAGAGACAGTTCAAGCTTACGAATCAGGTAAACCGGGAAATGAGCGGGAAATAAATAAAGGTACAATTAGAATTGATATTAGTACTTTGTTGAATCTGGATAATAATCAACTTGTCACATTTAAAGCTATGTTTAGGAAATTCGCAATTGAAGTTGCTAATACTAACGGTTTAATCGTGAGTAAGAATCTTTCTTCGTTGATTGAGGAGGGTGAAATGAATCTAATTGATCACGAATTAGCACATATAAGAGAAGCACAAAGTCTTTTAGATATAAGAAATCATGAATACAAAAATTCGATTGAATTTGTATTTGTCTTGGAAGGATTAGATAATTCGAAATTGTCTTTAGAAGCTTTTGTTAGTCCGGTTCCAGAACCCTACGTTAATGAAGTACTAGAAAACAAATATGTTGCGGCAAAGATTGCCTTAGCACCACATACTTTGAGTCAAAGAGATAAGTATTCAGTTCTGTGGGCAATAAATGAACTTGTTAAGAGTGGTCAAAAGGAAATGGCTATGGAATTGTGGGGAGAAGTATGTGTGAAAGACAATTATAAAAATGACCTTGCAAGTTTCTTACTTGGTTGCCGAAAGGTGCAAGATTTTCTTTTCGAAAATTACGAGCGATTTTTTCCTATATCAGAATGTAGTCCGATGGAAACCTCTGTTTGAAAGCTTTTTTCAGCCTGTGTGTCAGGAATCTCTTTTTATATTTTCTAATATTTTCTTTAGTTCATCTCTCAGCTCATTAAAGCTGCTTTTATCAGCGTCTTTAAATGCAATAAGAGTAGCTTCAATATTTTTCGGGATACTATGCAATTCCAATCTTACAGCCTCTCTGAGCCATCTTTTGACTTTATTCCGTACAACAGCTCCACCGATTTTCTTGGAAACAATAAAGCCAAAGCGGGGGTACGTTTGTTCCTTCTCGGCCGCTAGATCAAGCTCTTTAGGAGAAATTTTACGTACAACCAGCATAAAGTTTTTGCTTTTGTATTTTACTCCTTCCGTCCTGATCAGGTCGAATTCCTTCGATTTTCTTATCCGATAGCCTTTTGGAAGCATAGAAACAAGAAATAATATGGAAATATTATACACAACTGGAAAAAAATATCCCGGAGTAAAAATTATCTCCTTCTTCGAAGTCTTTTGTTCTTGTCTGATCTTATCTCATCCGAAACAGTAAGAATAAGTCTCCCCTTTGATCTTCTGCTCTTTAATACTCTTCTCCCTGATTTTGTGGCATTTCTGGCACGAAAGCCCAGGCTTCTAATCCTCCTTTTCTTTTTCGGCTGATAGGTTCTTTTTGTTGCCATATTACTGAATTATTAAACCAAATATACCAGATCGCTCGGTTCAGATTGTACCAGATTGTTGATTTTGCGGCAAATTTGATAAGATCAAAGAAGAATACTTATTAAAACTTTTCTATGTACGAATCTTCGTCAGACGCTGCATCAGGGGCTTTCGCCGCAGTATTTGGTCTCGGAATGGCCTCTTTTTGGGTTGTGTGGATGTGTATTTATTGTGTCGGAATAATTTTGGGTATTGCAGGGATGGTTCTTTGGCTTGTCATGCTTATTGATCTGGCAAAAAGAGAAGATCAGAATTTTCCTGATAAGGGTGAAAATCAGAAAACTCTTTGGCTCCTGATTGTCATCCTGGGAGGAGCTATTGGTGCTCTGGTATATTATTTCCTTGTATATAAAAAGGCAAAAAATGGCTAACCTGAGGTTTGGTACGGCTGGTATACCGATTACTTCAAAAAAACACGATGTACTCTCAGGAATTAAAAGAGTAAAAGAAATTGGTCTAAACCACATGGAGCTTGAATTTGTACACGGAGTAAGAATGGGTGAGGAATTGGCCATTAAAGTCAGGGAGTGTGCGGAGAGGGAAGGAGTTAGCCTCACTGTACATGGCCCTTATTACATCAATTTGGCGTCTGACGATAAAAAGACATGGTATGCAAGTATAAACAGAATAGTTCAGTCAGCAAAAATTGGCGAAATTGCCGGGGCTAAATCAGTTACATTTCATTCTGCATTTTTTCAAGGCAAGGATGAGAAAATTATAAAAGAATCCGTGAAACAGGCACTAAGAGAGGTTTTCATAATGATAAAGGGTTTAAAAATACGAATCTCACCAGAACTAACAGGGAAGTCCTCACAGTTCGGAGATATTGGGTCACTTATTACTCTGGTAGAAGAAATGAGGGTTCCCAACCTTGCTCTTTGTATTGATTTTTCTCATTTAATTGCCAGGAGTAATGGGAAGTATAATACATTCAAAGAATTTGATCGAATAATTAAGCTTGTTTCAGACAGATTGGGAAAAGATTTCTTGAGAGAACTTCATATCCATCTTTCAGGTATTCTGTTTGGCGAAAAAGGTGAGAAGAACCATGTAACCCTGTTGTCATCCCTTTTTGAGTATGAGAATACAGGGGTGAGAATAAATGGTATTGAGAAGACCAATGAGGCTCTTTCTAAGCAAAGTAAGATGGGAGGCAGTGTTATTAATTGGAGGGATTGCCTGGCAGCGCTTAAGGCTAATAACGTTGGGGGATATGTAGTATGTGAAAGTCCAAATCTTGAGCAGGATGCCCTTCTAATGAAGAAATTTTATGAGAAGTTGTAAATACTTGCCAATATGCGATATTCACTTTACTCATTAATAATTTTTGTGGTATTTATCGGAGTATTATATTACATCGTTACTATTCTCTCCCCATGGGATGAACAGGCAGTAAATCAGGCAGTAGATAGATTTGGACTGCTGACGGGTAGTGAGTTTCAAGAGTTTGTAATAGAAGGAATAGAAAACGGAAGTGTTTTTTATCTTCTGAATATAAAAAACGTAATTGCTATAGGAGTGGTTCTATTGGTGGTGATTGTATCAGGCTTCTCAGCATTACACTTATTTATTGATAAATTGTTTTTTAGAAAATTTTATGAGAATCCTTCGGTTTTTAGTTCCATAAGAAGGGGTACTATTCTGGGATTACTTGTGGAAAGTCTTGTGTTATTAAGATTAAACGGATCCTTTGAGACATATATTGTAGCAGGATGTATTGTGCTTACAGCACTAATAGAGGTGCTGTTTTTGACAATCCTTGACAGACGAAAAAACACTGAGAAATTACAGGGAAAAATAGTTCCTGTAACAAATAAAGATTTACCCAAGACATAATTTTTGATATATATAGTATATACCTATCTGTTTTCTGGTCTAATTTACCTTATTAATGATTTATTTCCATTAAAAATGCAACAAAAATGGGTAATTTTGAGAGTTATGGAATAACTGAAGATAAGAAAAAACACCTCACAGACGTGATGGGTATCAAGATGATGTTTGGTATCGGTACAGATGCTACTCTTCTTATGACAGGAGTTTTTTTCAATTCGCTTCTGGAAGAAGATAGTAATTTTTGTTTATGTGAAGTTGTAAAAGACCAGTTACTTGACAGTCTTGATTGCTACATTAGTGAAGCTCATCTGCCGGAGAGTATCGCTTTTGAAGTCAGGCTGTGGGGGTACAAAAAGATAATCGCTAGTTCACTAAGATGTTTGAGTTATGCAAGAGATTCATCACGGGGGCGTTTGTTTGAGGCATTGATTGAGTGTGCTTATGACTATGCAGATAAGTATTTTCCTGCCCAAATGAGGAATAAGAATTTCTTTGAAAATATTTTTGGAGATATCTAGTGGTATCTCCGGCATGGATTCACATGTTGCTGGCTTTCCACTAAAATTAACGTATGAGGAATAATTCTGAAAAAATTTTTATTGCGGTTGCCTGGCCATATGTAAACGGGAATCTGCACGTTGGTCACCTGGCCGGCTATCTGCTTCCGGCAGACGTTTTTGCCCGTTATCAGCGGCTTCGTGGAAGGGACGTACTAATGGTTTCTGGGTCGGATTGCCACGGGACTCCGATTACAGTACAGGCAGACAAGGAGGGGAAAAAACCAGTGGAGATCGTCAATGAATATCATAAAAGGGTGGTTGAGTTATTTGATCTATATGATCTTACTTACAATCTGTACACGAAAACTACAACAGAAAATCACAAAAGAGTAGTACACGAGCTTTTTCTGGAGCTTCTTAAAAGCGGTTTTATCGTAAAAGGTGTGATGAAGCAGTATTACTCTGCAAAAGATAATAAATTTCTGCCGGACCGGTATGTGGAAGGGATCTGTCCTCACTGCAAAGCTAAAGAGCAGAGAAGTGACCAATGCGAAAACTGTGGCCGCTGGCTGAAAGACGGAGAGCTTATTGATCCGGTGAGCAAATTGTCGGGTGAAAGTGTTGAACTGAAAGACACAGAGCACTATTTCCTTGATTTCCCGAAGCTTGAGAATGATTTGAAAAGATATCTAAATGGCGAGTTTGACGAGAATAATGAGAAAAAGAGCAAAAAGGAAATTTGGAGGGAATGGGTGTTTGCTGAAGCCTTTGGGTGGCTGAGTGAAGGTATGGAGAAGAGAGCAATTACAAGAGACCTTGATTGGTCTATCGTTTTGCCGGAAAAGGAAATAAAGGAACTGGCAAAAAAAGGAGAGATCTTGGAGGATCAAGTACTTGCTAATTTTGAGGGTAAAAGAATATATGTCTGGTTTGAGGCGGTGACAGGGTACTTGTCAGCTCCGCAGGAGTGGAATGGGCTTGTTCAGAGCGATCCTGCGGCAAATGATAATAAGACAGTTTACAAAAAGACTAAAGAGCGACTTTTCAGGTATTTTAAGAGTCAGTCAAAAAACTGGAAAGACTGGTGGATGAATCCAAACAGCAAGCACTACTACTTTATGGGGCAGGATAATCTTGTTTTTCATACACTAATGTGGCCGGGACAGCTTATTGGAGCAAATAAGGGTCGGAAAGCAAATGAGAAATACGCACTTCCATACAACGTGGTTGTCAATAAATTTTTAAATTTTAACAAGGCAAAATTTTCGAAGAGCAGAGAGAATATTATTGACAGCAGGGAGATTGCGGAGGAATTTGGAACTGATGCAGTGCGGTATTTTATTCTTTCCAATCTACCTGAGAACAAGGAGTCGAATTTTATCTGGGAAAGGTTTGTAGATGTAGTAAATGATGAACTCGTTGCTAATCTTGGCAATTTTATAAATAGGACGCTGGTTTTTTATGATCAGAAAATGATGGGGAAATTGGAAAGTGGAGAGATAGAAGAAGTAGTAAAAGAAAACATACACAGTATGATAGAAAAAACGGGGAAATATCTTGAAAAAGTTGAGTTTGCCAATGCTATCTATCATGGACTTATGGAACTTGCCCGTTTTGCAAATCGGTATTTTAATGACAAGGAAATCTGGAGTTTAATCAAGACGGATAAAAAAGCAGCGGAAAATGTAATGTACAATCTTCTGCAGCTTGTTGAGGCTCTGAGATTGATTATAAGACCTTTTCTGCCTATGGCAGCAACAAAGCTTTCTAAAATACTTGGTAGGGAAGAGATGGAACATTCTGCTAGCAAAGACGACTGGGGTTTTACCGAAGTGAAAGAGACGAAACTCACGGGAAAAGTAGAGCTGCTTTTTGAAAAGATAGATAAGGAACTAGTGCTAAAAGATAAGACAGGGAAATAGTATGGACAAGATGAAGCAAAAAATTTGGTGCATAAATTCGGAAAAACTATTTTCGAAAGGTAAGTGGAATGGACTAAAAAGGGATGATCTGGATTATTACTACAAACTACTTAATACAGAAGGGGAGTTTCGCGAGAGAGGTTTACTAGAAAATGATCCTGCGTTTAAGCAAGTTATCGGGCAGGTACTTTTACAAGTTGGCAATAAGTTCTTAATTCATAGAGTCAATTCTTATGGTGGCGAGAAAAGAGCTCATGGTCTTTGGCCCATACTTGTAGGAGGGCATATTGAAGAACAAGACCTAAATGATAGAAAAGACATTGTTACCTCAGCTATTGATAGAGAGTTCGAAGAAGAAGTTAATTATGGGGGCAAGATTATAAGAAAAGACTTTTTGGGAATTGTTTATATAGAAGATGAAAATCCTGTTAATCATGTCCATGTAGGCCTGGTTTATAGGTTTGTTGGAGATGTAGAAGATGTAAAGCCAGTTGAAAAGGAGATTTCTGATATGAGATTTGTAGAAAGAGGTTATATCGAAGAAAATATTGAAAAGCTAACTTATTGGTCCAGGGAAATAGTGCCACTTTTGGCTTAGAAGACTCAATTTACTTGGATTAACCCTAAGTTGCCTTCAAATAAGATTAATGAAAGAAAGATTAAAAATTTATTAAAAACTGTAGAATAATTTCAAAATGGATTTTTTTTCAACAACAGGACTTATTGATACGCACTGTCATTTAAACGATACTTCTTTTGATGAGGATCGCGAGAAGGTTGTAGAAAGGGCAATCCAGGCGGGTGTAGAGAGGATAGTCGATATTGGTATTGATCTTGAGAGCTCTGAGAGAGCCTTAGAGAATAGTGAAAAATATAAGAATATTGTTTTCCCGGGGGCGGGAATTGATATGGAGATGTTTGTTCCGGGAAGTGACCTTTTTAAAGAAGAGGTCTTTTCGAAATCTCAGATAGAAATTGGCAAATGGATAAATGAATCAATGGAGAAGCTGGACAGGCTTTTGGCAACAGGCAAATTTGTGATGGTTGGGGAGTGCGGAATGGATTTTTACTGGCTTAGCAAAAATGAAAAAATTTCAGAAGAAGATAAAAAGAAAAGTAAATTGATGCAGAAATTATTATTTCCCAGTCAGATAGAGCTTGCGATTAAGTATAAACTCCCTCTTTCAATTCACTCGAGGGGAGCAGAGGATGAGTGCATTGAAATTATAAAAATATTTAAGGAGCAGGTTTTTAAAGGTAAGGACAGCAAGAATTTTACTGGATCCTTTCACTCCTTTACAGGTACAGTTGAGCAGGCGAAGAAAATTGCTGGCCTTGGCTTTAAGATTGGTATAAATGGGATTATTACATACAAAAAAGCGGAGAATATCAGAGAAATTGTGAGGGCTGTTGGCAGGGAAAACTTGGTGTTTGAGACGGATGCACCCTTTTTGGTTCCACTAGGCTTTCAACCATTAAAAAAGGGAAGGAATGAACCTGCTTCTGTTGCGGTGACAAGGAAGTTTGTAGAATCATTATCATAAATTTCTGTAGATGTCTCTTCTGTGTCCTATTTTCACAATTAATACTATCTTAATCTCGTGTTTTAGCTCGTAGATTACTCTATACGAACCGATTCGTATACGGTATACGTTTTTATAGCCATTGAGCCTCTTTGATGACGAGGGGATTGGGCTATCTGAGAGTTCGTATATCTCCAGTTTTATTCTTTTCCAGATCGAGATGGGTAGCTTTTTTGCTTCCTTGATAGCAGATCGTGTGAATTTTATGGGGTATTTCATTCTTCTATTTCTTCAATGGCTTTTTTCCAGTCGGTAGATTTTTCGTTCTTCCGTGCCTCATAATCTTTGATGTCTTCAAGCTCCTCAATAGCCTCTATCAATGCTTCATATTCCTCGTATGGTACTATTGCGGATTTAGGCTTTGAATTTACGATCAGATAAGAGACCTCATTGTTTGGGATAGCTTTGGAACCTCTCCTTTTTAGGTCTTGTAGTGATATAGTTTTCATTGGTGTGGTACTAAATTTAATACTGAATTTAAACCTATTTATACCTGTTTTGTCAAGCACTTTTTAGCATTATAAGTTTATCCATTTTTTCTTGTATTTTTGTACCCCACATGGTACTCTAAATCTTGAACAACTTTTTAATAATATACTAATGAATGATACTTCCTCCTTTGAAAAAGCAGAAAAACCAAATGTTAATCTATCTTTAAACAAAGAAAATAATTATATTAAGTATTGCAACGATATCATTGATTTTTTTGGTAGCGGTGTCGATAATTACTTTTCAGTACTTGAAGACTCGTGACGTAAATATAGAGCAGGAAGAAAACAATTTAGCTGAAAATACAGAAGACAATCAGCATGAGATAAACACTAAGCTGGAAACTTCATTGAGCAAAGAAGAAGTGGAAGCTAGAGCTAAACTAAGAGAGGAACTCTCGGAAGATGTAAGGCTGGTATATGACAAAGCCATTAGTTCACTTGATGATATCAGAGAGAGAAATAGTGTAAGAATGTCGGTGAATCTGACTGACGGTGATGAATATTCCTACAAAGTAGACGTAAAACAGGAAATGAACAGAGAGGCTATGATAGCTGTTTATTCTGAATATTACATGATGATTGTAGGGCCAAGTTGTAGGGGTGATTGCTTTACTTTATATTATGTTGGTGATGAGTGCGATATTGAGTATGGAGCAGACTACGAAGAACGTGATAATTCGGACATAGGTAGTCCTGTTGGTTCAGTTACTTGTAAGTCTGAAAAGGCATTAAATATCAACAGCATTGGAAAATCTTTTACAGAAGTTATGTCAGGTAGTGAGGCCGATACAGGGGGCTGGAATTGGTCAGATACCGTTGTAGAGCATATTACAAATCCTGACGGGAGCAAAGTAGACAGAATTGTTAATAAATATGATCCGTATATGCCGGCTAGAATAGTGGAGGCAAAATATGATAAGAACGACCAATTGATAAAACTGACCTACCCATATGTTATCGGATTTATAGAAATTGATTTTCTCGAGTTTGATAAGGTTTATGATATTAAATTGCCTTAGTTTGTTGGTATGTCTTGATCTATTTCTGCATTATCTCTGAGTAGCTGGTACATGAGGCTGTCCTTTAAAATGACTAAAGTAACGGTATTCTCATCTATCCACACTCTAAAATTAGAAAATATATCAGATAGAAAGGTTTTTGCAATTTGAGTACTGCTTTTCAACATGAATGGACTTAAATCTTTGCTATAGCAATTGGAGGCAATGTAATAACAGGTAAGTGTTTTTAGAAATTCCGGCAAAGAAATCCCTTTCAAGAAAGATGAATATTCTCCATGAATTCTTCTAATAGGTCTAATATCTAATTCAGTCTGCTCTTCGATTTTGGAATAATCAAAGAGATCGCTAATGGCAATTATTGTAGACAGGCTTATTCTTTCAAAGTCCCTTTTTATTAAACAAAACGATCTTTGTTTTTCACTGGTCTCTTCCATAATTCAGAAATCAAATTTGTATCATATATAACGTAGCCTTGTTATTTTTTTACTGGATCCCAGTTGTCAATCTGAAACCATTTATTCAAATTGCCTTTTTGCATTAATTCAGAAATTAAACTTGTATCATAAAGTGTTCTTTGCTAAGTATTAAGGTATCTGTGCTAACCTATACTTGTGGTATTGTTACACATATGTAGAGTGCAAGCTAATTATTATTCGAAAGAATCAAAATTACAGTAATGGCAACAGATTTATTTTCACCCAAAATAAAATTTGGTTGTTCATTCTCTCCGGAACAATGCAATGATTTATCTTGCACGGGCGAGCAGAAAACTCATCCGATAGATATTTTGAGGTATATTCACGAAGAGCTTGGTATAAGGGATATCCGGCTTGGGCTAAGGTGGAATAATATTGTCTCAACAAAAATGCAAAAGACATATTATTCCTTAAAAGTTTATAAAAAGTATTTAGATTACTGCTTTAAAAATAAAATGGATATTTGCCTGAATGTCGGACCAATCAAAGTATTTCGTTGGCCTGAGGAACATGTGCCGGATTATATTATTAGAGAATTAAGAAATGATTCCGGGAAATTTTCTGCCATTGGTCTTGAATCTGAAATTTCAAAATATGCAGTAAGCTACCTAGTTAATTTGCTTAAATTATTAAAGAGTGAATACTCAAATAAAGATTTAGAGAAAATTAAAATTATTCAGCCGGAAAATGAGGTGTTCAATCCTTTTGGACAGTACAAATGGCAAATAGGGGAGGATTATTTGGCTAAAATAATTGATGTTATTAATTCATACTTCCCTGATGTAAAAATTTTATTGAGTTCAAACGCTTATCGCAATTTAGCTCAAATCTTTCGGTTCTATAATAATCTGGGCAATACTTTCAGGAACCGCTTTGTTATTGGCTATAACTATTACTACAAAGTTCCTCAAAAGAACTTTTTTATTTTATGGATAAGTACGCTTTTAGAAAAGTTAATAGGACCGAGGGGTATACGGGATCTGGTGAGTAAAAGCAAAGGCTGGGAGTTTGACATTGAAATAACTGAAGCTCAATTTGAACCATGGGGGGAAATTACTTCTCCTGGGAATAATTACAATGAATTTAAATGGATGGTGAAAGAGTTAAACTCAAAGTTTAAAAATTATAATAAGCCATTGTTAGTGAGATTATGGGGAGTGGAAAGATTTGCGAAAATGGCATTAACAGGAGAGTTTACAAAGGAACACGAGAGTATAGTTCAACTAATTAGAAGCTTTATGTGTTAAGTTCTGAATTTTGGTAAAAAAGACAGGGATTTATTGAGCTATAGATTTCTAATTAATACATTGGTCACTTTGAGTACATAATCGTCTCTTTTTCTCCTTTTTGTTTTGGCAATTCTTGCCAGATTGCTTCTGTGATAAACGGAATAAACGGATGAAGGAGCTGAAGATAGGTTTTGAGGCTTGACCAGAGTGTATATTGAGCGGATTTCCTTCGTTTTAGGGATTCTCCTTCCTGATTAATTGGTTTTCCTTCCTTGTCTTTCGTGTAAAGTCTCGGCTTTGCTGTCTCAATGTATATGTCCGCAAAAGTATGCCAGAAATGATCGTAGATATCTGCTGCAGCAAGACCGGGGCGGAATTTCTCGAGGTGGTTTGTAGTTTCTTTTGTGAGATTCTTTATTTCTTCGATGAATTTCTTGTCCTCCTCGTTTGTGATTTCAATTTTTTCGTTTGGATCAAAATCCTCAAGATTCATAAGAGAGAATTTCGATGCATTCCATATTTTATTTAAAAAATTCCTGTTGCCTTTTATCTTCTCCCAATCGACTCTGTATGCGGCTCCTGCCTTGTTTCCGACAAGATAAAAAAGTCTCAAAGTGTCAGCTCCATATTGATTTACGATGTCGTCCATCGAAACAACGTTCCCTTTGGATTTACTCATTTTCTGACCATTTTCTGCTTTTATCAGACCGTGGAGATAGACATTTTTGAATGGGATTTTTCCAGTACGGTACAAGCTGAACATGATCATTCTGCATACCCAGACCTCAAGGATATCGTAAGCTGTTTCCATGACATCGGTAGGGTAGAAGGTGTCCATAAGATTCCCTGCTGTGAGTGTAGCGTAAGGCCACTGGCCTGAAGAAAACCAAGTGTCGAGGCAGTCGGTATCTTGAACCCAGCCACCGCCTGGAGACCCAACCTGGACTTTAATAAGCTCTTTTTCTTCTGCCTCAGTTTTTCCATCCTCAATTAAATTTTTAATCTCGACTCCTCCGATTGTTTGAACAATTTGACCTTCCTTGTTTATTTCCTCTTTTGGCTCTCCCTTATACCAGACCGGGATCCGATATCCCCACCAGATCGAGCGGGAAATCGGCCAATCACGGAGATTATTGAGCCAGAAGAGAGCTTTTTCTGCCATGCTTGATGGATGAATCCTTACCGCATCTTCTGCTTCAGGATTTTTTAAACCTTTTTCTATAGCCTCAATTGCTTTCTGTCTGAAATCTTTTGCATTTACATCAATAAACCACTGGCTGGACATCATCGGTTCAACTACAGTTTTTGTCCTGTCGCAGATTGTGAGATTCTGTTTAATTTTTTCAATTTTTGAGATGAGTCCGAGCTTTTCTAGGTCCTTTCTAACTTCTGCTTTTGCTTCATCAATACTCATTCCTTTGTATTTTCCAATTGGGCCGCACATTTTTAGGTCTTTCCAGATTACATTAATGTATGGAATCTTTCCGACTTCTTTTCTGATTTTCTTCCAGTATTCAATTTTTGACTTTGGAACATAGCCAAGTGCTTCAGTGATAACTCTTCCTTTCGCATCTGGTTTTCTTTCGAGCTGTTCTGTAAGCTGGTTCCATTCTTCGGTCATGTAGTAATCATCATTCGAGTGGGCAGGCGTAAGTTTCACTGCTCCTGTTCCGAATTCCTGGTTCACTTTTCCGTTTGCGATGATGGGGATCCTACGATTTATGAGTGGAAGGACTGCATACTTGCCGATAAGTTTTGAATATCTCTTGTCATTCGGATCTACTACAACAGCAGTATCTCCAAGCATTGTCTCCGGTCGGGTAGTGGCGACCTCGATGAAATCTTTTCCCTCTTCCAGGGGATATTTTATATAGATTAGTTCGGCCTCCCTTTCAATTCTTGCTGTATCGTTGTCTGAGATGGCGCTCTGCATCCCTGGCGACCAGTTTATAATGCGCACTCCTTTGTAAACCATTCCATCCCGATACATTTGCATAAAAGTATCAAGAACTGTGTCTACAATTTTTGGATCAAGTGTAAAAAGATTGCGGTCGAAGTCAGCAGAAAGTCCCACTCTGATCTCATCCTTCAAGGCGAGTGCCATATTCTTCTCGTTGTATTCGTATGTCGCTTTATAAAATTCTTCACGTGTGAAATCTTTCTTTTCTTTGCCTTTTGGTTTCAATTCATTTTTGATAAATACAGCTTCGCCTTCCTGACCGGCGTGATCTTTTCCCGGCTGAAGCAGTACCTTTTTTCCCTTCATTCTGTTGTAGCGTCCGAACAAGTCTTGATAGGCATAGCCGGAAATATTTCCAATATGAGGTCTGTCATAAGCATTTGGCGGGGGATTGATAATAGAGAAGGGTGGCCGACTGTCCTTTTTCATTTCTTCAAAAGACATGATTTTGTCTGTCTCGGGGTTGTACTCCGGTTTGTAGAAATTGTTCTCCTGCCAGAACTTCAAAATCTCAGGTTCGGTTTTATTTGGGTCGTAAGGGCCTTTGTAGAGCATAGTAGTTTATTTTAATATAGCAAGAGCTCCAAGTAACGCTGTATTATCGTCAAGACTCGAGAGCATAATTTTTGGTAAATTTATTTTTAAATCGGCAAATTCTTTTAATTCCTCTCTGATTTTTTGAATTAAGATCAAAAAGACCTCTATCTAACTTCACATAGTGAAATCGGATAGAGGTCCTCGATTGAGGGCGGTGCCACTCTAATTTCCGATTAACTTCTGCTAAGCCTCGCTTCGCTCGGCGAGCAAAACTAATTCGGAACTCTTTCAGCTATCTCGGGCTTACCCGGAGAGTTCTACTTTCCTGCTCTGTTTTGGAAAACAAATTTCGAAAACAACAGCAGGATTTCTTCTCTCGGCAGTCCGTGACGCGGACCATTGCCTGTATTCAGTTTATGAATTTTACCATAGAGTAGAAACAAAGAGGAAATGGATTGGGAATCTTATAAAAGTTGACTATTTAACTAATTATTTCTTCTTGGCTCCTTTCGCTGATCGAACTTTCCTGCATAATCCAAATCGTCAAAAGTAGCAGAGGAGTAATTTTCGCTCATAAGAAGGTATTTATAGTATCCCTCTAGTTCATTTTGCTGTTGTGTGGATAAACTCTCGAGGAATCTTTTTTCCAAGCATAGAGCCCTATTTGTAGCAATCTCGGGTTTTTGATAAATTTGGTTATTTGCAAAATCTCTAAGTTGAGATGAGAGATAAACAATTGTAGCCAGTCCTTCTATTGGTTTTTGAATGCATCTTGCAAAAAAGTGCGGAGGAAGAAGTATAATGCCTTGGGATAGATCCTGTTCGATGGAATTGGTTGCCTCAGGATTATAATTGAATCTGAAAGCGAACTGTGGCTCGCCATTTTCCAGGTAATATTCCCCAAGTTTAAAAACATATTTGGCTAACTTAGTATCTTCTTTAATCTTTTCAAGATCATCGTAAATATTATTCTCTCTAATAATACCATTGATTATTAGGATGGCTAATAATTTATTCTCTACAAATACTGTTTTAGCCTTTCTTTCGGTTATGAGGGTACTATTAGGATCGAGTGTTTCTAATGTATTGAATGAAGCATTTCTAATTTTTGAGTCACTATGTCTTTTATATAGATAATCCAATCCATTAGTAAAGACATCGCTGCAAAGAGAAAATAGAGTTTCTCTATCCAAAACTAACAGATCAGGTAAACAATTAATATTAGGGTATTTTCCTGTGACAGAAACAAACGCCGACTTGGGGTCATTGGTGTCGTTATAGTCATCAGTATTATTTAATCTTTTATCCATATTTCTTATTTAAATATAGTTACTCTTTTATCTCTGTGGGATTTTTTCTAATCTCTGCTCTGGAAAATCATTATTTGTTATCACAAAATTAACTCGAGAATTATAAATTATAAAGACAAATTTGGTAATGCGAATTTAGACAATTTTAATATTTTTTTAATAATTTTCTGTTATTTTTCTTGAAAGTGGTATGTAACAAAGGTAACACTCTTTGCTGTTTTACCGAGTACTATACGAATGGTCATATTGAGCAATTAACATAAACGTGTTGTACACAATAATATATACAAAGACCGGTAAAAGCAAGTCTGCAAGGTCTTTGACTTGTAGTTGTTACATACGATATTGGTGATAATTTCCTGGATATTGAACAAATTGTTCCCAAGGATTTGCTATGGTTGTGGTGAGGTAGGAACGTATCTATGTGAATATTGCCTTAGCAGAAAAAATATTTGCAGACGTTTTCAGGAGTGCCACGTTTGCAAGAAACGTACTCCGGGAATCGAACTTGTTCATAATAAGTGCAGAAAAAAAACTTATCTTGATGGAGTAATAATTTCTCTGAAGTATGACGGATTTGTTGAAAGACTTATTGCAGAATTTAAGTATGAGTTTGTTTTGGATTTAAAAAATCTCTTTGTTGAATTTTTAGTAACTGCAACAAGAAATCTGTTTTCCTTTTATGTAAACAAAAACGAACTTGTAATAACATTTGTACCTCTTCATTCAAAAAGGGAAAGATGGAGAGGCTATAATCAATCAAAAGAATTGGCAAAGGTATTTTCTAAAAGAACAAAATTAATGCTTGCTGAATTACTGATCAGGAATAGTTTTAGTAGAACCCAAGTTGGGCTCAAGAAGAAAGAAAGAAAGAAAAATGTAAAAGGTGTTTTTTCCATAAATTCTTCTTCACTTCATGCGTCTCAGTGTAGAATTTCTTCAAAGATAGTCTTAATTATTGATGACGTTATGACTACAGGTGCTACACTTGAGGAATGTGCGAAAGTCCTGAAAGAAGGTGGAGTAAAAAAGGTTTACGGATTAGTAATTGCTAGGGGGTAGGTGCTCACTAAGAACAGAATATATAGAAAGACCTCAGTGCTATTGATTTATCGTGATACAATGTGTTTGTTCTTTTACAATTTGTCGAGATTCGCCCTATGCTCTCAAACTTTAGAGAAACACTGTCATTTTTTATTACCGTGATGGAATATTTGGATAGTTTACTGGATCGAAGTACAGAGAGTAGAGGGGGGATGTATGGTCTCGACATTGAATAACTGCTTAATGCAGCAGGCCGAAACATCAGATGCTGTTTCGTAAATAACTCATCTGGTTCGCGGGTGCCGCAAAGGTCCACGAACGACGAACAACAAACGCCAAAACAAATTTTTTCAGCAGATTGAGAGATAAGGTTGAATCAGCAATTGCTGGTTTCTTTAATAGTCCTGCTCTTAATCTTGCCGTTGCATAATCTTTCGATTTATCGGAGATTATCATCCGTCTGCAAAATTCTCTCCTGATGGGGTTTTACAGGCGTCACTTAGTCAGGATGCATCTATTACAAATGCTTTCTTTGTAACAAGAGAAGAATGTTTGAAAGCGCGGATAAATTGTTTTTGTTGATTTTTATAATTTATTCGTTAAAACAAATCAACGAAGCTTGTAATACTGTTTTAGGTTGTGTTTAATGGACGCGGGTTCGATTCCCGCCATCTCCACCATTTGAGGCTTTTTGCTCTCAAAGCTTTGTAAAGTATTGTAAACATTATTAATCTCGTGCGCCCGCAATCCTTTATCCGAGATATATTCTAAACCGGTTGGAAATAGCCAATCTCGGTATTGAATCTTGTAATTTATAACTAACGAACCCCAAGTCTGCAAAGGACTTTCAATATATTCCATAGCTTCATCTAAGATCCGCCCGCTTTTTATATTAGGGTTATTATTTTCTTTTTCTATTTCTTTATTTTCAATTTCATTTACCAATTTATTGTACCTAAACTCCAGTTCTTCTCTCATAATATCTGTCTTACATTTACTAAAATTTTCAAAAACAATTTCTTTCTCTCTATTCAGTTTGTGTATGTCAGAATCAAGCTTATTGGCATATAAATAGAGTTCTTCTTCCTCGTTCTTAATAACTCTCTGCATAACAATATAAAAAAGATCCAGCTCCTCTGGCTGGATCTTCAATTTACCTAAAATATGCTCTAATGATTCATGAATCAAATACGTCTGAGTACCTTTGCAGCAGCCCTTTTTGGAACAGTCGTAATAATAGAGAATATGTTTGCGATCTTTTTTTTTATTTGGATAACTTCGAACTCTACTTCCGCATTCACTACAATACAAAGCCCCCCTTAGAGGATACTCCTCTCTCACCTTATGTTTAATCATACTGCCACGGCTTCTCTTATCTAGTCTCCCCTGAATTAGATTGAACTCATCCTCTGTGATAATGGGTCTGTATACATGATTTATTCTTTTTCCGGTTTCTTTATCTACAAAATAACCACAATAAAAAGGATTATGTAGAATCCTATCTGCCATCTGATTAGCTTTCTTTTTGATAGCTGAATGTTTCCATTTATGCTCGAAATTATTTTCATACAAATAATCAGAGAAATCTGCTTGTGATATTAGCTCCCCATACGCAAACTTTTTCAACGCACGAGCTAGAATAGGTGCCATCTCCTGATTTGGAATAATATCAGCTTTTTTGTTAATCCTTATGTTATCGTAACCAGGAGGAGCACAATGTGGGAACCTCCCTTGAAGTTTCAGGTCACGAAACGAAGCTCTAATTTTTTCGCCATCTTTTGAACTTCTATAATCATCAAAAGAGGCAAGTAAACTAAACATTAACGTTCCTTTGGGAGAATTATCAAATTTCCCCGTTGCGCAAATAAATTCAGTCCCCTGATTAACAAGTTTTTTGAAATAGTGGATGGACTGTTCTGTATTACGAGCAAATCTAGAAGTATCATATGTAGCAAAGTATTTAACCTTTGTTTTCGTAGCTATTTTCAGGGCTTCTTGGAAAGCATCCCTTTTTTCAACATCACGACCACTAATACCATCATCATTGAAAATTTTTATTTTTTTGCAACCATGATCTTCCAAAAGTTTTGTCACCTTCTTCTTTTGGACTTCCATACTTACACCTTCAATAAATTGTTTTTTGGATGATACTTTTATATAACCAATACCATCATATGCGTTGTTTTTTATTTCCATAGTAAATAATTAATAACTAAAATATTTTATAAAGTTTCAATAACAAACGAAAGTGATTATTTGGTGGGAGAATCGCGTTGACGGTTTAAATTCTTGAAAAGTATCTTTGCAAGACGCGTTAGGCTAGCAATTTTATTTTCGATTTCTTTATCAGACAAACCAGTGTATCTAGAACCTAGAATTTTTCTAGCCTCTTTTATAGTGATTAGTGGTTTTTCTTCAATTAGAAAATCTTTCGACATATAACAAATTTGATGTTTGTTATATTATCGAACATGGACAATGCTTCCTGAAATAAGGAACTCACTTCCTTATTTTTGATCTGATGGCTTAATAATAAAGGCTTTTTGAGGATGGGAAATTTTATAAGGAAATTTATTCTTGCTTAGTTTCTTATTTATGTCATTAACAAGAGAAATAAAATCTAAGTCAGTATTACTGTATTTCTGCATTTCTTTAACGACAAGAAACTCTGATATTTGCATATTACTGTCATTTTGTCTTTTTTGTAGTATCATCAAAGCCTTTAATAGTGCAAACTGTCCCTTTTGGCCAGAAACTTGAAATTTCACTTCATTATCTTTATAAATTAAATCTCCAGATTCAGTAAGAACCATATCGAAAAGTTCAGCTGCCACATCAACCATTTTCGGAATTTTTTTCTTTTTCAAATACTTCCAATTTATGTCATACAGATAGAACTTAAAATGACCCTGTTTAATAAATTCAAATCCACTTCCAACGCCCAGCTCCACTGGAGACACGATCAAATTATTCTTTTTATGTAATACACCAGCTTTAAATAAACTATTAATTACATCTGGAATAAGCTCCGAATTCTTCTCTAGGTATTCATATTCAATGATATTTAACGAATTGTCTTTAAGATATCTCTCAAATTCATAGATAGCTTCCTCTCCCTGTGTAAAAGTCCTATCGGTTGTAACTATACGGGGAAATGAATCTCGAAGCCAATCTTCATAATTTGCAGGTGCTATAAGTAAAGATTTCTTAAGCTTAGAATCGTATTGATTTATGGTATTTATGATCTCTCGATATAGATCCTCCGTTTTACTCATACGAAAATTATACCAAATTCACTTTTCATGCACCTTAAATGTACCCAATTTGTACCTTTTTTATCCACCTTAAATCCACCTAATTTCCACCTTTTTTGTACCCTGAATTTACCCTTTTTATACCTAAAACAATCTTCTGTATAAGGTAAACGCAAGGAATACATCCTAAAAACACCTGACCAAAAGAAGACCAAAACCGTACCAAAAAACAAAAATATACATTTGGTTCCGATAGTCTTGATAATAGCTATTACGATGATATTTTCAGGCGAATAGGATACCAAAACGATACCAAATTTATTAGTTATCTTCTTTGTCTCCTCGACGACTTTACTGCCTTATCCACCAGGAGTATTCATCGATTTCCATGTTGTATAGTAAGGGTACTAAAGAGGTACTAAAAGGATACCAAAATTTTTATACTTTCTTTCAATACCTATTTGAAAATACAAAAAACTTTTAGCAAACATAAGAAAAGTATTATAATTCATTAAGTACCTAAACCACTTTTTAGTGGCATGGTATGAAAATCTACCGCAAAGATAGAGATGGCTCTCCCATCTCACCATTACTTTGCGGTAGTTGCTAGCCGAAAGGTTAGTAGATAGTTCCGAAAGGACTATCGGTGAATGGGGAGCCATTTTTAGTTTCCCCGCTAGTTTATTTTTTATTGTTTATCTTATGAAGAACAAAAATGTTCTAATCATCCTTGTAATAGGAGCGTTACTATTATTATGCATTTATTGCATTGCCACAGGTCTTTTAGGAAGCTTTTCAGATGGATTTCAGGAGGGGGTATCCGAGTCAAATACAAAAACAGATAACTCTCAAGTCTCAATAACCCCAACTGATTCAGAAGTGGCTGAACCAGAGGTTAATAATGATAGTAAAGATCAGGAAGAAACATCTGCATTAGAAATGATGGAAGTTGCTTTTGAAGGTGGCTACTCACAGTCAGAAATAAAAGAGAAGCTTGATGAAGCAATGACTCTTTATGCACTGGAGATAAACGAAGAAAATTATTCAAAAGCAGGAAGTGCTCTCATAGCACTTAGAAAAGAAAGTAAAACAGGCGTAACTGAAATGGACATATTAGATTTTATGATTGAAATGTATGCAGAAGACGTAAATATGTCATTTCCAGATGCTGCAGGATTAGCTGCGGGGATGTTGGAATAAATACTACTATAGTAATAATCCAGAGTAATTTCTTTCAATATCTTCTGAGAGTTCTTTTACTACTTTGTTTACAACTTTAAAACCATTTATTTCTTTTGCGACTTCGCTAAAGGCGTCAATTAAGTCTATATAGAAATGCTTATCTCCTGTTACCCTAAACCAAAACTCACTCCCAACGTGTACAGGATAATTCTCTTGTAATTTCTTATAGTGATAACTCAATTCGGATTCAGTTCCGTATAAAACTCCAACCACCATATCATCAAGAGTCACCTTCAGATTATTTGTTCTTGCTAAACTATAAACAGATTTGAAATGATCTTTTATAGTTTTTACATCATCTTTGTTTATCGTATTTGAGCCTGCTTTAACCTGACAATACTTTTTTCTTTTGTCTAAAGCATCAATAAATTCGATGTCAATTCCTGCTGTTGTGGAACCATATCCCTCTAAAACCTCACTGATGAAAGCTTGTAACCTACTTCCGAATGTTGTATTAATCGATGTTCCCAAAATACGCGGATAAATAAGAACCTTAGCTATACTTTCAGCTTTTGTATTTCCGGTAAAAAATTGCGCAAGGTATTTAACCAAAAAAGGATTAACGTTGAATTCCGATACTGTAACTAGCTTTTCAGTATTACCTAAATGACTGTTCGATATAGAGGCTTTGAAAAACTTCTTTGCTTTATTAAGAGTTTCTTTTTTTTGTTTATCTGTCATAAAAATAACTTAAACTGTCTATAAGTATACAACAAGCATAATAGAAAGAATAATCGCTGTAACCCTTGCATTATGTAAAGGTTACCATTAAACTATAATCATGAAGAAAATTACCGTACACGATGCAGCTCAAAAATTAAATGTATCAACCGATACTATACGTCGTTGGGAGAAAAAAGGATTGATCAAGGCTTCTCGTTCCGATAATAATTATCGTGTTTTTAATTTAGATGAAATCGATAGATTGATAAAAAAGTTGGATGGAGATGACTCCAATAATAGATATAAAATTCATAAAGCCGATAATAGCTCCGGATATACTGTTATAGATCTATTTTCGGGAGCTGGGGGGACTGCACTAGGTTTAGAAAATGCTGGATTAGAACATAAATTACTAGTAGAAATAGATAAAAATGCAGCAGCTACTTTGAGAACAAATCGTCCAAATTGGAATGTTATTGAAGATGATATTGCGAATGTTGATTTTACGGAAATGTCAGCAGATATCGTTGAAGGCGGTTTCCCATGTCAATCATTCAGTTATGCAGGGAAAAAGGGCGGATTTGAAGATACTAGAGGAACTCTATTTTTTGAGTTTGCACGTTGTGTGAAGGAAGTTAAACCTAAAATAGCTATAGGTGAAAATGTTCGAGGACTACACAAGCATGATAATGGACGTACATTATCAACTATGATTAACACATTAGAGGAACTAGGATATAAAGTCGCTTATAAAATACTTCGATCTCAATATCTAGACGTTCCTCAAAAACGTGAACGATTGATTATTATTGGTGTTAGGAATGATCTTGATACTCCTATTTTGTTTCCTAAAGAAAAAAATTATTTTGTATCCCTTCGAGAGGCTCTTGAGAATGTTCCACAATCTTCAGGACAGTCATACCCAGAAAAGAAATATGAAATTATGAAACAGATACCTCCTGGTGGTTACTGGAGGGATTTACCAGAGGAAGTACAAAAAGAATATATGGGAAAAAGCTATTATCACAGCGGAGGAAAAACTGGGATGGCTCGGAGATTATCATGGGATGAACCTAGTTTAACTCTTACAACTAGCCCTGCTCAGAAGCAAACAGAAAGATGCCATCCAGAAGAAACTCGACCTCTTACTGTTAGAGAATATGCTAGGATTCAAACATTCCCAGATGAATGGGTATTCGAGGGATCAACAACCTCTCAGTACAAACAAATTGGCAACGCCGTCCCAGTGAATTTGGGTTATCATATTGGACAGGCTGCGGTTTCTATGTTGAATAAAACGTATGATAAAGATAAATACGTTTCTATGCCAATAGAGTTCGTAGAGGAACAGATGGCTATTTTATAAATCTTTCTATCTAATTATTCTCTTATATCTCTTTCGCATAATTAATTATGTTTTTTTGACATAAACATTTTTTTAACGTATTATTGAGCAGTTATTTATTAGATTTCCTTTATGAGAGACGAAATAGTTGAAAAAATTCAAGAATATAGAATGCGATTAGGTTTATCGCAAACAGACCTTGCTGAAAGAATGGGAGTACCGCAGTCTACTATTGCGAGAATTGAGCGTGGTGAAACTGGTGTAAGTAGTAAAACTCTATTTAGATTCTTATCAGCTACAGGTCTTGATATAGAATTTATTAACTCTGAAGATTCAAAATTAAACAATCTAAAGCAATACTCAGTTTTAGATGTCGCAAAGTACATCATTGAACAAATGAAACGTATCTTCAATTTTGAAAAGAAATCAAACGAATCTTATTATGATCTAACAAACATGAAGCTGAATAAATTAATCTATTATGTCCAAATGTACAATCTAGGAATGAGGGGGTACCCATTATTTAAGGAAAATCTTGAATCTTGGGATCACGGGCCAGTAGTCCGCGAATTATATGACTCATATAAACATTTTGTAGCAAATGTAATCAACGAACCGATTGATAAAACATATGAAGAGCTTGATTCTCAATCAAAAAAAATAATAGATACTGTATTGGAAAAACTTGGTTATTACTCAGCATATCAACTTAGAGCGAAATCTCACAAAGAGTTACCTTGGAAAAATGCTATGAAAAGAACGAATAAAATTATTTCAGAAGATGATATGAAGAAAGAATATAAATTACTTAATTTGTTACCGTTTTAAGAATGAATGAAGCCTAAAAAAAAGCACACCTGGAAGGTATGCTTTCTGTTCGTAACGAACACTTTACACCTCATTATAACAGTTTCCACTTCCAGGTCAAATCATTATAGAATGGGAAGTTTTACACCTTCTTGCTATAGATTTATATTTATTATTAATAGATTACAATGAAAAACAAGTGGAAAAAATACTATATAAATATGCCAAAACATTTACAAATAAAGCTTGACGAAATTCCTTCGAAGGAAAATGTTCAAGTATTTTCATTAAAACTCTTTAGACAGGATGATATAGAAAATGGAGTTTATAAACATCTTGGTATAAAGATACAAGATGGTAAAGTGACATATCCTGATGAGGTTATCCCAGGTATAATTGGAAGATTTACCAAATTCAATCTTTATGAGAAAGAAATCATACGTAAAGACCTTCCAAAAGAAGATTATACTATATCTGTAGAAGCTCCTAACTGGGGAGATGCTTCGAATGGGACACATACAATCGTTTGGAATAAAAAGCGATACCAAAGAGAAATTGAGCCAGCACATGGGCATAGAATGAAAATTAAACAGATTAAAAATAATTCACTATTATTCGAATTCTCATTAGCTAATCCTATTCCTCACGATGATACTGATGAAATCTTTTTCGCTATTAACCTTCTACAAGAATCAACAGGTCGTTCAGATTTAAGGGGAAGTGATGATAAAATTGATTACACTAAGATACAGCAAGTTGATTGGGAGATTTTCCCACCGGAGAAAAGAGAAGACTTTGTCAAGAAAGTAATGAGTGGGCAAAATTTGGCTTCAGATATTGATGCTACAAAGGCTACAAAAGAGAGGTTAGATTTTATGGGTAAGCTTAAACCGAAAAAATACATTTATGGTAGGACAGGTTTTGGGAACTATTTTGGAGCAGTAATTAACAAAGACTTGGTGGTCTTCGAAAATCAAAACTATGGAAACGCAATCTATGTGCTCTATTCAGATTGGGTAAAGCTTAGCCAACTTTCAAGAACTGAATTACTTCGTAGGAACAATGAAACGTATAATCGTGTATTACATACTAAAGGGTGGCAGGATAAGGTGAAAAGGATTCTTGATATAAAGTTAAAATAGCATTGAAATTGAATCCAAACAGGGAGTGTACCCTGTTTGTAGGTGCTGAAATTAATCTCGAAAGGAGGTGATAAGGATGGCAGATAGAAGATTGGGTAGAGGTCCATATGTCCCCGAGCAAGGGGGTGGTACACAACCCAGAGATAGAAATAAAAATGGTCGTTGGAGAAAAAAACGCAGCGATGCAGGTAAAAAAAGGAAGTAGCTAGGAACTACTTTCGGATAGAAACTTTTACATTTAATCAGCATCTACAAAAAGAGTATAACATTTTGATTAGATATTTCAATGATTCGATATCTTATAGATTAGTCCATTAAATTATCAATGTTCATTCCCTTACATTTATTTTATTTGCTTTTCAATCAAAGCATTGCATATAGTTAGGGTAATTTTGTATGATTAAGCAGTACGAGCTACTTGTAAAGGATTCTTTACGATCAGTAACAGTTTTTCCAGTTCAGAAATAATCCCGCCCGCAAACGAGCCCCCCATCTCCACCATTTCCTCTTTAGTCGTTTTCAGTATAATAAAAAGTCTTTAACAAGTTTTTATGAAAATATTTCTTTTTCGTCATGGTGAAAAACAGGAAGTTGAGTCCACCGACTTTAGTGTGAAGAGGGGAGTAACTCTTTCAAAGTTTGGAATAATCCAAATTCAGAAACTGGCTGAGATCCTGAATAAAAGATTTCCTGAGCTTTGTAATTTACCTTTCATTTTTCGAGTCCTTTTCCCCGTGCAATTCATAGTGCTGAAATAGTTAGAAGTAATTAAATCTAGGAGAAATCAAAACGGTGAATGCTCTGGCAGAAATATATGCATATATTGATTATTCTAAGCCTAAAGAATACAGAAAAGATTTGCAAAGAAAGATGTTAATTGACCCAATGTTTGTCTCTCCAGAGACCAATAAATCGCTTAAACAAATTCTCGATGATGTATATGCTTTTTTGAAGAATTGAAAAAAGAAAGCCTGGAAAATATTTTAATTTCTACACATGGTGGACTTATTGGAAATTTAATTTATCGAATTGATGAAAGTTATAGACCCTCTGGTGAGGAAATTATGGATTCAACAATAGCAGAAGGGGGGTATACGATGTTGGAATACGGAGATAAACTTAAGGTAATAGAGTTTGATACACATAACCATTTGCAGGGCTTTGAATCAGTTTAGGAAAAAACAAGATATTAATTTCTTAAAGTCATCTAATATCCATTTTGCTAGGACCATTTTTATTGAAATTCCTTGATAAAGAAAATATAACAAACTTATGATCTATATTATTAGTGGATCCGGAAAAACAGGCAGTTGTAACGATTTCTTAGAGTTTAGAAAACTTATTTCTCCAGACTTATTTCTGTAAGTTTATCTTTAACTAATTGATCATCCACTTGAAATCCTGGCAAGTAGTCAATCTTTTCCGAATAATCGATATCTTTGAAATAAGCAAGCTGTTCTCTGATCAATTTAGAATTGAATTGTTCTGAAAATAAGTCTTTTGCCTTTTCAATTACTTCAGACAGAGAATATTTTTGGAAAATAAAGTAGAGATCAATATAGTCCTTCCATTTGCCTCTTCCCCCTAAAGCAAGTGATTTCATTGCAGCAAGTGTCAATAGGTCAGGTGTCTTAATTATTCCACTTATATCTTTTGTGAAAGCTATTTTGAAAGGGAATTTGTAAAATGTCACCTTAACTCCATTTATTACCAGTGTAAGTTCCCCCTTATAATCTACCAGTACACTTAAATTATTAAATCCTTCTCTGAGTGTATTTTTAATATTATCGTTATTAAATTCTTCCTGAGAGAAAAGATCAAAATCTATAGATCTTCTGTGTCCCAGGTAAAGTGCTATAGCAGTGCCACCTACAAGTCCAAACTTTCCGGAAAAACCTTTCAGGGTAGGTAATATCTTTATTTGTTCATCCGAGAGAATTTCCTCATGCATATTTTTTGAAGTATTTACTGAAATAGTTTACGACTTGCGGCCTTAAATTTACTCTTTTTCTATTTTTCATTTTATCAAATATGCGGCTGACCTCTTTTAGTCCTATTATTTCTTCCACTTTCATATACTCCTCCCAGTGACCGTAATTTAAGATTTTCTCTACAATGCTTTCTGTTGATAATTTGTCGAATTGTCTTGTGTCCCAGGCTAAATAGGGTTTTTCTTTAATAATGTTTTGTAGTTTTTGTTGGTTATTCATCTGTATACATTATACCAAGTATTCACGCATTTGTGTTTCCATTCTTGAGTGTTCAACGGACAGTCAGAGATTCTTATATGCCATAATAGGCAAGGAGAATGACTGTGTTTTGAAGTAGTTCATAACTTCTTCCAGCTTGCTCCACCATTTCCTCTCATAATTTTGAATATACAGAACAAGACACTTAATTAGTATATCTAGTTATACTTTGGCAATGAGGCTGAGACTGGATTTTTCTTCGATAAAAAGGAACTAAAATATTGAGATGGTTCAGGACAGAAGCCTGGATTTTTGGTTTAAAACTTAGTTAATTTATCTGAAGATATGTATTTGCGTATTAATAAATTATCCGATAATCAGATTGAAGAAAAGGCTATTCAGGCCGGACTCAGTTTGTGTAATAATTTACTTGCAAGTTTCTCAGATCTTTCCCTTAAGTGGCTGTGTCCCTCATTCGACGAAACGTATCTGAGTTTTTGACAACTACTGAGTTTGTGGGTTAGCGAGAGCACCTCTCCTTCGGGGGTGAGCTCTGCTGCAGTTTGAGAGATAAAAACTCGTGTCGTTTGATCCTCCAGACTGAGGTAGCCGATCAAAAAGTCTGGTGAAGTCTCGAGACTGCCTAATAGTATGATCCTACTAAAGATTTCAGGGTCGAAATCCGATATTTCAGAGAAAACAGCCAGTTTTATGTTTGCTTTAATATCTCTCTCCTGACCATTCAAATACTCTGCGACTATAATGCTTTTCTCGTCCAGTCTTTGAATCTTGACTTCAGAACTCGAGCATGCAGGAAAAACCAAAGCTAACAGATCCTTGATAGATAAATTGCAGGAAGTAATTCTCTCGTGAGTCAAAATACCCATCTGTCTCTTGTAATAGTACTATTAGAATATGTAACTAATATTTATACAAAAAGAGAAACTTTGCAAATATTTCAGAAATCTCTTCGGGATTTTCTCTCTTAAAATTTTGTACAATCAATTTTTGCTTTCAAGTTTTTGAATCAAATTCCTTTTTATTTTTTTCAACAATTGATATAGTGACTAACTATACGCCCCACTATTTTACTTTTTAATTAATGTTTATTATGGGTGGCTTAAAATCAAATGAAGACTATCTGGGGTATAGAAACCCTGATTCGCGTAATTATATGAAGCAAGAAAACGGGAACATTCTGGTGGGATTCAGGGAAACAAATAGCTGGGATGATCCAGTAGGAGTAAACTTAGTAGTACTTTTGCGTGATTTTGAAAGTAAAGGTAAAAAAGCCCAAATTGTTTTTAATTTACTTGAACTTGAAATAAATGGGACGCCAGAAGAAAATGAAATTTTCTTTAATATATTGGGAGATATTGCAAAATCAGAACTGCTAACACGCGTAGTATTTGCAGTAAAACCAGGTAGCTCAGCCTTTAAGTTTGTAGAAAATATTAGGATTGACCCTGAAGTTCGCAATAAATCTGGTTTAGTCACTACAGAGGAAGATATTTCGTGGTATCCTGCAGATTATTAATACTTTGGGTGTATTTTTAAACTGCCCATTTCATATGTAAGTTTTTAACCGGAAAAGTATGATCTCTGCTGTAATTCATCTTTAGTACTTACAGCGTATGCTTCTATGGAACAAGGTTTTGCTGTTGCACAGAGAAGACTAAAGATAAGACCCTTCCGGTTAATCTCTGACTCTACCAAAAACCTTTTTGATTGGTTATTATTTTTTTTCGTCTTCTTCTGCAAGCATTGCTTCAGCCTTTGTTTTGTGGGCTGTTTTCTCGGGGTGATGTGGAGGGGTATATATTGTATAAAGCTTTAATGATTCTGAGGAAGATGTATTTATCAAATTATGCTCAGCTCCAACAGGAACAATTGCTACGTCTCCGTCCTTGAGTTCGATTTCTTCCCCATCTATTACTATCTTTCCTGTACCTGATTCAACTCTAAAAAACTGATCTGTGTCGTCGTGTACTTCCATACCAATCTCTTCATTTGGGAGCAGGGACATAATGACAAGCTGCATATTTTGTGCTGTATACAGGACTTGGCGGAAGAAATTATTATCCTTTGTTTTCTGCTCAATGTCTACGGAAAAACCTGTCATGAGAAGTGAGATAAAAAGTAATTACAATATACTATAACCCTTCCGCAAAAAAAGCCATATAATAGATGTCAGCTAAAAATATTGAGCTCCTCTTTGGCAGCCTCCCTAAAACTGCTTTTGAAGAGCTCAATTGTACTACGGAGGTAATTCTACTTCAGCAGTCTTTACCTTTTCCTTTCTTTTTTTCTTCTTTTATCTTTCGTTCTATTTTGTCAATTATTACTGTCAGGATTAGATAACCTGACGAGGTTGCGGTTTGTCGCATTTGATGTGATAGATATCGGTGTGTAAACATCCCTATCGAAATGTGTAATAATGGGAGCTAATGTTTTCCGTAATTGTCCCGACAAAAAACGAAGAGGAGCTTATTGAGAGGCTCCTCAAAAGTATAATATCTCAAGGTGTTCAGCCTGATGAGATAATAGTTGCTGATAAATCCACAGACAGGACAGCTGAAATTGCAAAAGAGTATGGAGCTAAAGTTGTTGAGGGAGCGGATGATGGTTTTATTGGAAAGGGCAGGAACAATGGTGCAAGATATGCGAAAACAGACCTATTTTTTTTCATAGATGCAGATGTTTTCATCCCGGAAGGTTTTTTTGCCGATGCCCTTAGAATTTTCCATCAAAAAAAGCTGGACATTGCTACCTGTTACTTGAGAGCCGACAGAAAAAGAATTGTAAACTATCTATATTTCAATAGTTGGAATGCGTTAAAAAGATTTGGTTCAGTTACAAAAAAGGTGCTGGCGGAGTCCGGGATATGTCTTTTGGTCAAAAAAGATCTGTTCACAAAAATATGCGGATTTTCCGAGAAGATAAGTGTCGGGGAGGATTCCGATTTTATAAGGAGGGCAGTGAAAGCAGGTGGCAGGTTCAAAGTTCTTCCCTTGACTGTGATTACTTCGGACAGGAGGTTTAGAAGACCCATGAGAAAACTGGCTGTACAGCTTATCGGTTTAGCTGGTATGTTTGCGGTAAGCGTTGTGGGAATAAATATGCTCAGAAAAAACATGCACAAGTTTGAAAAAATGTATGGTGAGACTGGAGGAGGAAAATAATTTATCTCATGTTTTCAGTTGTAATTCCAACAAAAAATGAGCAGCAGAATATCAAAAGGCTTCTTTTAAACCTAAAAGCTCAAACAACTGAACCGAATCAGATCATTGTTGCCGATAAGTCTACGGATGGTACAGGTGTTGTAGCAAAAAGACTTGGGGCAAAAGTTGTAAGGGGTGTTGATGATGGACGAATTGGCAGGGGAAGAAACCTCGGTGCAAGGCATGCGAAAACAGATATTCTTGTTTTTCTCGATGCGGATGTTGTTCTCCCGAACGACTTTTTTGAAAGGGCAATCCCAATGTTTGTTAGAGGCAAATACCATATTGCAACCTGTAAGATAGAGGCAGAGAGGAAGAAGTTACGTAATTTTCTATATTTCAAGGGCTGGCACTTGCTCAAAAAATTTGGTTATTACACTAAAAATGTTCTTGCAGAGTGTGGTGCCTGTATGATCGTCTGGAAAAGAGTTTTTGAAATGGCAGGTGGATTTTCTGAGTCAATAAGTGTTGGAGAAGATGCGGATTTTGTTAAAAGAGTGATTAGAATTGGGGGAAGATATAAAATTCTGCCTGTTAAGATAAGGGTTTCGGATAGAAGGATATCATTGCCAGTGAGTAAGTTTGCAGTACATCTCCTTGGCCTTGCGGGAATAGCGGCTGTTACGGCTCTTGGAGTAAGTTTTCTTGCCCGCAAAACAAGAAGATTTGAAAAAATGTACGGTCAGCTTGGAGGAGAAGGAAAAAAAGAGAAGAAACAGAAGGAAAGAGAAAAAAGGGAGAGTTTGGGAGAGAAGTGAAAGGAAAGAAGGAAAGGATAAATGAGTTCCAAATAAACAGTCCAAAAATAACAATCCGGTCAGTTCAAGCAGTTTTTTGATCTTAACTGGAGTAAGAATGAGCCATAATCAATCCCGGAGGACATTTCAAAAGACATCAACAATAACTTCGTAATTTTCCCGACAAAAAAGGGACTCCGAGGAGCCCCTTTTTCTAAAGAGACTTTATTGTCTATTCTCCTGTGGCTTTGCTGCGTTTACAACGAGAGCTCTACCGTCAAGATCCTTGCCATTAAACTCTTTAATAGCTTTTTCAGCTTCCTCTTCGGTTTCCATAGTGACAAAACCGAAACCTCTCGATTTACCGGTCATTCTGTCAACTATAATTTTAACTTCAACTACATTACCGACCTGGCCGAAAAGCTCCTTAAGGCCTTCTTCTGTGGTTGCCCATGCAATTCCACCAACAAATAACTTATTATTCATTTTAACTTAAAACTAACTAAAATATGGATTTGCTACACTAGAGGATTTACACTAGAGGAATAACATAACTTATCCGACCAAAGTACCCGAAAATTTTTGCGTCTCTTATCAATTACTAAGACTAAATTGGACACTCTGATCTAGCACGGGGAGATTATAACATTTTTTTCGCAAATAGCAACCTTTATCTCACCTTTCTGGGCTTCTTCATCTCTGTTTTGAGTGCTGCGATATCCTTTTTCGTTGCTACTCCTAATTCATTTATCACAGACTTGACGATTCTTTCCATACTCTTTTTGAGTTCTTCGTTTGGCCTTTTCATCTTTTTTTCTGCAGCCTTTACGATTTCCTGAATCATTTTCTTCCCCTCTTGAGGGGTTATGGTTTCATCTTTTTGTAAATCCTTTACGAAATCTTCCACTTCTTCTTTGGTTATTTGGTAAGCTCCAAGACCGAAAAGGATTGATTTTCTGACTATATCTTTGAAAGTCATGGTTATAACATAAAAATTATTATTTCCACCATAATAGCATAGTTTTTAATAGCATATTCCCTTAGAGTGTAACCGATTACAAACCCACGGATCTGCCCGAAGGGTCTCAGTGAAGTGTTACTTTCCGATTTTGTAAGAAAATGTTTTTTTGCCTGATTTATTGACATTTTCTCCATCTGTTATTTGAAGATGGATCTATTCTGCCTGGACTTTAAACCAGTGTTTTTCTGAAAGTCTGGTGGGTGGAAAAAGAGATGGCAAAGGTAGAGTATTCTTTCTTTCGTCGTATCTGCATAGGTAAGTATAGTAAAGTATATGTGTATTGGGTACTTATCAATAAGAGTATGAAACTGTGTTCTATAAACGGCAGTAAGTCATTGTTTCACGTAACATTATCCATACTCGTGCTAATTACTATTATTATGTTTGGGTGAGGTATGCTAGTATTCTATGTACTAATTTGCTATTTTGCGTAGGAATTAAGAAAATGGAAGACAAAGTAAATAAAACGTATGATGAGCTGAAAAGATTGTCTGATAAAGTAGCAATAATAACTCAGGAGCTTAGAATAAGTTCCAGTGGGGATATTGGAACACAGGTAAAAACTATGGAGGGAAAAATCAGGGGCATGGAAACAAAGTTGAATGAGCTTTCTTTCAAACTTGATCTTGTCAAAAAGAGCACAGACAATCTGGAGGTCTATGTGAAAGAAATTCAGAAAGCTCTTGCAATGATTTATCGAAATACTGACGAGCTTGAATCAAGACTTCTCGAAGAAGGAAGACAGACCTAGCTTTTGAAATGACGTTTTGGAGGTAGCGAAATTTGTTTTTGGTGCCTAATGCTGGTAAAATCCCTGAGCCCACTTAATTTTCCATTTTTTGCATTGAATATAATTAGCGTTCTATTTTACCAACCAATTTTTAACTTTCTAATAGTTGCGTACCGCTTCTTTGGCGAAAACCTTGGTCTTGGGATTATAGCTGTTGCTCTTGTCTCAAGGCTGATAATGCTTCCGTTCACTGCAAATCAGCTGAAAAATGCGGAGAAAAACAAAGAGTTCAGAACAGAATATGAAAAAATTCAAAAGAAATATGCCAAAAACAAAGAAAAGCAGATGCAGGAGTTGGCAAAGATTCAATCCAAGTACCTTCCCGGTCAACTGGGTGGGTGCCTTCCTCTCATTTTTCAGATTATTTTCCTTTTCCAGATAAACAGCGTAATTAGAAATCTTTTTGAAAAGGGCGTCACAGCGTTTAACGATGTAGCATATCCTTTTATTTCTGTGTTTGCGGAAGATGCGGTTATAAACCCAGTCTTTTTGGGAATTGATCTCTCCAAAACTGCTAGTGATATTGGTCTCACAAATATTTCCAGCGCATGGCCATATATCCTTCTTGCTCTTGCGGTTGGTGCATCCCAGTTCCTTTCATCGAGAGTGATGAGTGGTCTTTCAATTGTTGGAGAAGAGGGAAAGAAGAAAGAAAGAGAAGAGAAAAAATCCGGGAAAAAGAAAAAAGATGAAGAAACACCTGATTTTTCTAAAATGATGCAGTCTTCGACAAGCCAGATGATGTATATTCTGCCCATTATGACAGTAATATTTTCTCTGAGGTTCATCTCGGGTTTGAGTTTGTATTGGACTATCCAGAGCTTCTTTGTTATAATCCAACAGCTAATAAGGGAGAGGATAAGGGTTGTAAATTGGCTAAGAAGTAAATTTTCTCCAACTGTTTAATTAAATCAAAATGGACGATAAGTCGGCTATTGCTAAAACTAAAGAAACGGCGAAGGAAATACTGGACAGACTTGAAGTTAGAGGGGAAATTGATGTGCATATGCAGGAGGGTGACGAGGATAGAAAATATCTTGCAGTGAAAATCATTGGAGAAGATTTGGGAAATTTGATAGGGCATCATGGTAAAATACTCGAGGGAATTCAAACTATTCTGGGACTAATTATTGGGAGAGAAAGTGAAGGTCAGTACAGGGTAATTTTAGATATAAATGATTATAGGGAGAAGAGAGAAGAATATCTGGTTTCTATGGCACTACAGGCGGTGGATCAAGTTAGGGAGTCTGGTCAGGATCTTGAACTTGAGCCGATGAAGCCAAATGAGAGAAGAATTGTCCATATGACCCTTCAAAAGGAAAAGGGAATTGCTACTGAAAGTATTGGAGAAGGAGAAGATCGAAGAATCATTATTAAAAAAGAAGACTGATAAATGTTGACTATCAAGGCTAAAAAACGAAACATACTTGGCAGAAAAGTTAAAAATCTTCGAAAAGAAGGTTCGATACCCGCAACAGTTTATGGACCCAAAAAAGAATCTGAGCCTGTAACTGTTGACTACAAAGAGTTTGAGAAGGTTTTCAATGAGGCTGGACACTCCCAAATGGTAAATTTTGAGTATGAGGGCGAAAAAGAGGAGGGAAAGGTATTGATCAAAGAAGTCCAATTAGATTCTCTGACAAATAGATTTCAGCATGTAAGTCTCTATCAGGTTGATATGGATAGAAAGATAAATATTGAAGTTCCGATTCGCTACGATGGTGTTCCGCAAGCCGTAAAGATAAATATCGGGTTCCTTGTAACACCGGTAACAGAAGTTGCTGTAAGGAGTCTTCCAATGACTCTTCCCTCAGAATTTGTAGTAAAGGTCGAGCATCTTGCTGAGGTTGGAGATTCGGTTCTTGTGAGAGATATCAGTCTTCCAGAAGGGGTGGAATTTGATTTCGGTGTTCCTCTAAACAACGCTATAGCATACATTGCTCCTCCGCAGAAGGAAATAGTGGAGGAAGAAAAACCTGCAGAAGGGGTTGAAGGTGAAGATGATGCTGCATCTGAAGGGGAGGAAGGAGCTGAAGGTAAGGAGGGTGAATCAAAGGAGGGTGAGACTGGAGAAGAGAAAAAAGATGAAAAAGGTCAGGAAAAGAAAGACTAAAAATTTACCCTTTCTGAAGTATTCCAGTTCAACTAGTATGGTCGATCTTAAGCTTGTGGACTCTGAGCGGAGAGTCTCAATATTACTGATCTAATACTTTTCTGGCAAAGTCCTTAGAATCTCAGAGCAGTTCTGATTTCTTTATCCAGACGTTTCGGGTATTATATCCTGTATTGTTAATCGATAATGACAAATCCGCAGAACTTACAAACAAATACAGGTCTTCCGGAGAACCACGATAGTATAGCTGAAATAGAAAAACTCGGACAATTAGTTTCTTCTGTAAAACTTCCACAAGAACTTAAGGAAAGGGTAGAGCAGATGATAAATCGGGTGAGGCGTGTAGCCAGGCTTGGGAGTTACAGTCAGGAGTTTGAGATTGTACAGAAATATGCAGAATGGATCACAAAAATTCCATGGGAGAAGTATACAACTGATAATCTCGATCTTCAAAATGCAAAGCAGATGCTTGATAAGCATCATTATGGATTGAATGAGATCAAAGAGAGGATATTGGAGCATCTTGCAATTATTAAACTAAGAGATATGAATATAGCGGCGGGTTCCAGGAGCAGTACGGATTCTCAGACACAACATACTTCTGATACGGCTTCTACTGCAATGATGGAGAATAGCGTTTCTACAGCAGAGAATTCCTCTTCTGATGAAATGAAGCGTCTTCAAGGAAGCTCAGGACACGCTCCTATTATTTCTTTTGTCGGGGTACAGGGTATTGGAAAAACATCAATGGCTAAGTCTATTGCAAACGCTCTGGGAAGGAAATTTATAAGAATATCGCTTGGTGCTATGGGAAATGCTACTGAGCTTCGGGGAAGACCTATGTCTGTTGCGGGTGCTGAACCCGGACAGATTGTAGATGCTCTTGTTCGTACGGGGGTTATGAATCCGGTCATCCTTCTTGATGAGATAGATAAAGTAAGCTCCGAGACTGGATTGAGAAGCGATGTAATGGCGGCTCTTCTTGAGATTCTTGACCCTGAGCAGAATTCTACTTTTATGGATCATTATATCGATTATCCGATTGATCTTTCGAAAGTGATATTTATATGTACTGCAAATAATCTTGGAGGAATAACCACAGCACTTCTTGATCGCCTTGAAGTTATCAGGTTTTCAAGCTATACAGATGAGGAGAAGCAAGTTATTGCCCGTGATTATCTCCTTCCAAAGGTAAGGGAAGCAACAGGAATGATGGAGGATCAATTGGGTTTTTCGAGTGACGTCTGGCCGCTTATTATCCGTCCGTTGGGCTTCGATGCTGGTGTCAGACAGCTTGAAAGAACACTTACGACGCTTGCAAGAAAAGTAGCGAAGATGATAGTGGAGGGAGAGGTAAAGTCAGTTCAAATTACTCCGGAGAATTTCAGACAGTTTATACCTGAGGATATCGGGGTTTATAGTTAGGATAAAGTCTTTGTGAGTATTAATGTGTATTATATATTCTCCCGCAAATAATACGAATGGTCTTCTTATTATTATGAAATTCAGACTTTATTTCGAAGTATTTCGTCTCTTATCATAATCTTTAATTCGCTTTTCAAGTTTTTTACTACAAAATTAAGCTTTTCTGTCTCAATTAACGGGTTAATATCCTCAAATAATAGCTTTTCCTTAATCTCATTATCTATTAGCGCCAATAAATCATTTAAATATTCTAAATATTTTTTCTCTGTTCTTTCTTCTACAACTGCTTTATTTACTAAAATACCCTCCTCAAAAAATTTATGAATATCATAAAAATCTCTTCCTGCTATTTTTTGGTTTTTATCAAATCTTGCTTTTGCCACAACCAATTTATTTGCAAACATCGTATCAAGTGAGTGACCATTGCAAAACATCTCTATATCAAGCAGCTTGACTTTTTATATTTGTTTTCAGGACTTACATCATCATTTATTTCTAATTTAATAGTATTTCTTTGATTAGGAGATGCTCGATATTTGAGAAAAAACTGCAAATAATTATTACTCTCATCTTTTATCTCTAGTGAAAGTTTTTTAAAAATCTTATGACAAATCTGTCTTATTTCAGCTTTACGATTTTTTTCAGGAAGATCAAAATCTTAATCTATAGAAAATCTGTCCAGTACACCACGAAGTGTTGCATATGTTCCCCCTTTAAACATCAGATTGTTACTTAAAATGGGGTCTTTTAGAATTTCCCTCAACAACCTGAATAACTGATTTTTATGTTTAATATCTTCCGGTTTTGTTGCAATCATTTGTATCCTAATTGAGTTTTTAATTTATTTACTTTATTGGAATCTATACTTTGGTTATTATCAACAAAATAATTTGGATTAATATGCATTAAGTCAGAAAATGCTCTTTCTTTTGTTGCTATGTAATAACGAGTCTTTTGTAAAATTCCTTTCCTGTTTAACAAGTATTTGGTGTTAAGATATCTGCAAAGAAATATTTTATCTTTGAACTTAAACTCCCTTCTTTTTTGTCCTATCAAAGTTGTTTTATTCATACCCTGCATTATTATTCCCTTATTTTGTAAAACTGTTTCAGTACTGATATATGAGAAAGGTCCGCACATTGCACATCCCAACTCGTAATCATCAAGTTTTTCAATAGGCACAGTTGAATAGAGTCCTTTCTGTATCGGATAAAGTATTTGTCTCTTCACATATCTGTAAATCGTTTTCCAAAGAGTTTCTTTGTTTACAATCTCCCATAAAACTGCTAAATCAGTAGTGCGAAAAATTCTTATATCTTGTTCCAGTAACTTTTTCAGTTTTGTCGTATTTCTAAGTTTTGTCATATTTCTTATCCTGTACATATATGTCTATGATAAGAAAAACTAGACACATTGTTAATGTTTTGTGCAAGTTTTTTGTCAGTTGTTTAGTTTCGCATAAAGTCAATAATAAAAGTCTTCATTTAGGGATTAATTATGAAGATTCCAAATGAGATAGCAGTTTGTCGCATTTGATCTGATAGATATCGGTGTTTTGATTTTAATCTTCAGTTAAGCTAGTATTTCTTCATGATTCACGCTATTCTTTCAACCTTGTATTTTTTTGCTCCGGCGATGCTTGGTAATGGTCTTATACCAGTGAGACAGCACATTCCTCTTTTGAAAAAGGGGAAACATGCGATAGATTGCGGGCTTACTTTCAGAGGGAGAAGGATTTTCGGGGAGAACAAAACGATTGAAGGGTATGTTTTCGGTACTGTAATTGCATTGATTGCTGGTCTGATTCAATCATTCCTTCATAGGTATGAATTTTTCAGGAACTACGAACTTCTGGATTTTTCGAAATACTCTTTCGTTTTGATTGGCGGTGTTCAGGGGTTTGTGGCAATATTTGGTGACTCGCTCAAGAGCTTTGTAAAAAGACAGTTTGATGTAAAGCCGGGAAAGCCATTTTTGTTTTTTGATCAGACCGATATTGTATTTACCAGTATTATTTTCTCTGCATTTTTTTATCCTGTACCTCTCTCGAGCTACATAATTTTGCTTGTGGGCTATCCAATTATTCATCAGGTATTTCATATGCTTGCTTATGTTCTAAAAATCAGAGACTCATGGATCTAGCTGATCTTCCCGAAAAATACAAAGAGATAACGGTTGAACTGATGAAGGCCGGAGCTACACGGATTGTTCCCGGGTGGGGAAACCCAAAAGCAGAAATCATGTTTATAGGTGAAGCTCCGGGTGTAGCAGAAGATAAGCTGGGCATACCTTTTGTCGGGCCTGCCGGGAAATTTCTGGATGTTCTTCTTGACTCAATTGGACTTAATAGAGAGGACGTCTATATTTCAAATATGGTAAAGGTAAGGCCGCCGAATAACCGCGATCCGGAGGATCACGAGATTGAAGCCTACAGACCATGGCTTGACGATGAAATTGCAATTATAAATCCAAAAGTATTTGTGCCTCTAGGACGTTTTGCTTTAGCAAAATTTGTCCCCGGGCAAAGTATTTCGAAAGTTCATGGAAAGGCATTTAATAGGGGAGGGAAGGTGTTTTTTGCAATGTATCATCCGGCTGTTGCCCTTTATAACGGCTCAATGCGCAAAGTCATGCTTGAAGATATGAAAGGGCTTAAAAAAATACTGAATGGCAAAGACATATTTGTAGAAGAACTTGAGGATTCGGTAAGTGAGATAAAAGATCTTATTCAAAAATCAAGATTGAAAGAGAGGGAAAAAGAAAAAAGTCAGGTCGGATTTGGGATATAGATTGTGGTATATAGATTTATATTGAGGATTTTTCCCGCTAATTATTTTTTCTAAGCTGGCGAAGTTTTGCCTCTATGAGAGCCTGGTAGTTCACGGGAGAGAGATTTTCACATCAGCGAGGATGTTGATTGATTTTATTCTGCCTTATACTCTGTCTTGTACTCTGGGTCATTTTCCATAAGACTTTCAACAGCTTTTCTAACTATCTGAGCTTTGTGCATTCTTCTGTTCTCTGAGACCCATTGAAGGTATTTATCAATTTCGGGGGAGATGATAAGAATAAATTTCGTATCGATTAACTTTTTTGCTTTGTTTATAAATGTTTTGATTTCATTGTCGAGTGTCTTTTCGGTATACTCTACGATCTCAAGCTCTCTAAGCCTCTTTGATTTTGAGGAATAATTTCTTTCTCCTTCAGTTTTATCCTTCATTCTAAGAACAAGAATAGGCTTTTTTAAGTATGCCGCAGTGGCCAGATCGAATCCTGTATCGGTTGAATTGAATGTATCTTCAATGATTACTATTTCAGACTCGCTTAGTTTCTTCTTCGAGTCTTTCCCGGGAGAAGCAATGTAAGCTTCCTGAAATGCATACCTTTTAATAGTTTTTTCGATGCTAGCCTTAAGGTTGGGGAATTCTTTTTGGAATTTTTGGGAGAAAGAAATGAAACCTTTCATTTAGCAATAATAAAAATTCTGAAAACAATTTGAGTTGGGATATTATATCATCGATATATTGTTTGCACAAGAGAAATAAATTTGACCGGAATTGAGTCAAGTTAAAACTAAAATATTAATACGAAGATCTTCGCTTGACTGGGCAAGACCCTGGTTTATTGTTCCTTTTCTTTCTTCTTGTATTCTGTATCCTTTCCCATCATTTCTTCAATGGCATTTCGGACAATCTGAGCCTTGTGCATCCTTCGGAAGTCTGCCGCCCATTCCAGATATCTATCAATCTGGGGAGAGATGATAAGGATGAATTTTGTATCAAGGATTTTTCTTACCTTATTCAAGAACTTTTTCACAGACTGACTTAAACCTTCCTCTGTGTATTCGTTGAAGGTTAAAAGCTTTGATAAGCTGCTTGCCTTAATAATGTTTGAAGGTTTATCTCCAAGTGCTTTATTATATAAAGCAAGAACCGGTTTCTTGTCATTTAGGGCTTTCGCAATTAAATATCCTATCCCACTACTAAAGTCTGTAGTTTCAGCGACTATTACGTCGGCGTTTTTAATAAGTCTCTGGTTTTTTTTATAACTTCCCTCTAGATTTTCTGCATCGTCTACGGTGCTTGTATCAAAGTAAGAGAAGTCTACTACATTACCGCTTTGACTAAGAATATCTTTCAGCTGTTTATATATTTTGTCCCATTTATTAGTAACCTTAGGACCAATTATGGCTATCTTCATTTAATTTCCCTATAAGAAATAATCTATATAATAAAGTACATTATATACTAGCAGTAATTATATCAAGGTAATATTGAATTGTAAAGAGGTATTGAAGTAAGGGACTAGGCGGTGGCTACAATAATTGAGCTTGGAACATCAAAGGCGTAGCCATTTAGAAAACCATCCAGAATTTCATGTCGTAAGGCTGGTGCTATGTTCTCTATTACAGCTTGATTTAGTTCAGCCAGCAGACTAATATCTCGTGCATCAAGTTCATGAAAATATCTTTCTAAAGTTGACCAGGATCTTTGCCACCTACTTCTAACGGTAATATTCTCTCCAAAGCTAGAATTAGAAAGCATGGATCTAAAATCTGCTTCTGTTAAGAAAGCTCTATTTTCTACTAATTTTGATCTACCGGAAAGAGCATCTTTGACCTTTACTACTTCTGCAAATCCCCTCTCTCCATTCTCAGGAGCAAAGACTTCCCAGATTACAAGTCTTCCGCAATTAGCAAGATTCTCTTTCATTTTTGTCATAAGGATTGACTGTGCATCTTCAGGTATCTCATGAAAACCCATCTTTGCAAGAATTCCATGACTATTTTTTGGAAATTCTACACAAGGATCAGCTAGATCAGAACTATGGGTAAATACATTAATAAATCTTTTTCCATCTTCTTCATAATTACTCAAACCAAGACCGCCAGCCAGTTCTTTTATTTCCTGTTCTGCAACAATAAGCATGGCAGGGTTCACGTCATACAAATGAATATCCAGAGGGATTTTGAAACTAAGAGACTGTCTTACAGCAATCTTTGCTGCATAACCTGTGCCACAGAAAGCATCAACCAGGGTTATACGTCCGTTTATGTCTCTAGGTAAAGTTCTTAAGTTTATTGCAGCTGCATAAGTCTGAACCTGTACCTCGGTGATTCCGTGTAGCAGCTCTAATTTTCTAACTCTGTTTACACTGTCTCCTCCAACGCTTTCAGATCGCAACTGCTCGTGGAATTGTGCTGGTTCAGTTGGATCAGAGTTTTCTATGCCAATAGTTCTAGCCATGGCTACATACTAAAAAAGTTGTCGAATTATATATTAACTATGGAACAGTTCGCAAGGTAATTTAGGATTTGTTATCGAGATATTATATCACAAATACAGACCAGTCTTTTTCGAAATACTCTTTTTAATAAGGCTGGCTACTTAGTTTTTCATTGAGCAAGAAATATTTACCACTATCTTTTACTGTGTTACTCTGTATAGAGTTAGAAATTAGTAATAAAGATTTATGAAACTGCCTTTTTTTGGCGCTTCCAAAAAGAATAATTTTTCCAGGGATGAGACACTTCTGGCGCTCGACCTGGGTACAGAATTTGTAAAAGCTGTAGTCTTTAAAATAATTGACAATAAGGTTGTCGTAAAAGGTTACTCGCGTACGCCACAGCAGAGCAATGCGATGCGCGGTGCAATGATTGTAAACATTAGAAATGTAATCTCTACAGCTGATCTTGCTATCGGAAAGGCTCTTGCCCAGGCTGAAAAAACTGAAAAACTCGAACTTCCAAAGAGGGTTATTCTGGGAATTGCCGGCGAATTTGTGAGAGGGGTACCCATTGTTGCAAATTACACTCGTGAGGATCCAGGGAAAAAAATCTCAAAGGAGGAAGTTGATCAGGTTGTGGAAAAAGTAAAAGACCAGACATTTGTAAATGCTAAGGCAGATATTGCTAAAGAAATAGGAATTGGGGCGGATAAAATAGAGGAAATCAGTACAAAAGTCATTGGCACATTGATAGATGGAATTAGAGTTGACAATCCGGAAGGATTCACTGGAGAAAGTGTGGGCTATAGAGTTTTCTCAACTTTCGCTCCTTCGATACATTTGAACTCTATAAGGGAAATTGCTGGAGCGCTCGGACTTGAAATACTTGAAATTGTCGTCGAACCATATGCTATTGCCCGGACTGTCGAGGGAGCGAGAGATGACTCATTTGGGGCGGTATTTGTTGATATAGGTGGCGGAACAACGGACGTTGCTCTTGTCGATAGGGGTGGAATAATAGGTACAAAAATGTTTGCTTACGGAGGACGTGTTTTTACGAAACGTCTTGAGGTCGATCTTAAGCTGACATACGAAAAAGCGGAAAAAGTTAAGCTTGATTATTCAAACCAGAAACTCAATAGTGTTTACGAGAAAAAGGTGGCTAAGGCACTTGCAAAAGATGTGGATGTCTGGACGGAGGGTGTTGAAATAGCCCTTGAAGAATTTTCGGAGGATGTCAAAACTTATCCTCCTCAGATTTTTGTGTGTGGAGGCGGATCAGCTCTTCCTGAGATCCGTGAAGGTCTTATCTCTTACCCGTGGCTTCAGGTCTTGCCTTTTGCAAAATTTCCAAGGATGTCGTTTTTGTTTCCGAACCAGATATCAGACTTTTTGGATGAAACAAAGACGATGATCGACCCGAGAGATATTGCACCTGCGGCACTTGCAAGGATGGCTCTGGAAGTAGAGGAGTAATTAATAAAATGTGTTTAGAAAAGTTTATATTTAATAATGGCTACAAAAGTTTTCGTCGATCTTGACGAAGAAATAATATTGGCGGTTGAAAAGGTTCTTAAAGCTGAGGGCAACCAGATTATTCTTGTTGTTCCGGAAAGTGCAATGCTTGTTGGGAGCTTGGTTAGTCTTAAGCTTCTTTCCAGACAGATTTACAAGAATAACAAAATGATTGTTCTTGTAACAGAGGATGAGACCGGACTTGAGCTGAGCAAAAAAGCTGGACTTGTTTCAGTTGAAAAAGTCAGTGATGTCAACGGAGAAACATGGAAGAAAGCACTCGTACTGAGAGAGAAATTTAAAGAAGATCGGGAAAAACTCAAGAAGAAGCTGCTGAGTAAAAGGGAAGAAGGGGAGGAAGTAGAGATAGAGGAGGGAGAAACAATAGAAAAAGAGGAGATAGTAGAGAAAAAAGAGGAACCGCAGAGCACGGAAGAGGAGAAAGGTGAGGAATATTTTCAGGGAATGCCAGAAAAGCCAAGAATTGGCGGAAAGCTTGTTCATATTGCTGGATTTTCGCTTTACGCAGGTGGAGATATAGAGGAAAATTCAGATAATTTGAATAGAAATGAAACACCTGAGACTGAAGTAAAAAATGAGGCTGTAGACAGAGAGAGAGAGGATGTGAAAAGGGAAGAGAAAAATAAGGCAACACCACATCCAGTAGCTGTCCCTTCCCCGGTAAAAGCAGAAGAAATAAGTGGAAAGGAGCAGAAACCTCAGACCAAGTCCTCGGCGTCATTTATAGGAAGGGATCTTACTTCTGTTGCTGATTTGGATCAAAAAAGAAGGAGAAGGGTTGGCGAAGAGGGCGGTGGAATTCTTGATAAAATAAAGACATTTTTTATAAAAGGCAACGTAAGACAGAAGCAATATTTGCTTCTTGGGTCTGTTGCTTTGATTATCGTTTTTCTTCTGGGCTATTTTGTTTTTCCCAGGGTAACAATTGAAATTACGCTCGCTGAAGCAGAGGTTCCCGTGAATGAGGATATAAGGGCAAGTCTTACAGAAACAACAGCTGATCTCGAGGGCTATACGATTCCTGCAAAGAAAGTTGAGCTTCCCAAGAGTAGCTCAAAAAGTACACCAACTACCGGGAAAGGAGAAATTGGTGATAAAGCTGAAGGAGTAGTCAATTTTCTTAATAACACGGAAAGTGATATTAATATCCCTGCTGGAACAATTCTGACTATGACCAGCAATTCAAGCTTGAAGTACAAAACAAAGAGTCAGGCGATTGCGGTTGGAGTGTCAGGTGGAGTGGGAATATCGAACGATGTGCAGGTTGTGGCAGAAAATTTTGGGGACAAGTACAATACAAATGGAACTAAAGTATATTCAGTTGCAGGTTATAATCTCGATGATTTAAAGGCACAAAGTTTTACGAATATCGCCGGAGGCACAACAGAAGAGGTAAAAGAGGTTTCACAGAGGGATTTTGATGATCTTAGAAATGCTCTTGTCGAGGAAATTCAGTCAGGTCTGCTTAGTGAGCTGGAAGCACTTGTCGGGGAAAATCAGGTCAAGCTCGATGGTACTGCGAAGTTTGCTGATCCGAAAGTCACTCCGAGCCACAAAGTCGGTGATGACACGGACAACTTAGACATGACCGTTGAAATAATCGGGTCATTATTTATTGTAAATGAGAGAGACCTCACTGATATGGCAAACCATCTTGTCAGGCAGAAAAATAAACTCGAAGGAGAATTTGAGATTGAAGATATGTCGAAGCTTCAAGTCGGAACTGCTACGGTTAATGGAGATGTCGCAAGTTTCAACTTAAGACTTCAGGGAAGTATAAAAGCAAATATAAATGAGCAGTTGGTAAAAGACCAGATAAAGGGAAAAGGATTTCTTGAGGCAGTCAGTATAGTTAAGAGTCTCCCTGATGTAAAGCAGACATCATTTGATTACAGTCCTGTTTGGATGCCGATAAAAAGGATTCCCACGAATGATTCCAGAATAAAGGTAGTATTCATTTGAGTAAGGTCTTCAACAAATGCTACACTGTAAGTGGTAATTTGTAAGTACTACATTATGTCTGACATGGATGTCTCAATAAGGTCTCGGCTTTCTATGAGATATGGATGGAATGACAGTCTGATCAATAAAGTAATTGAACAGTATGGTGAAAAATATTTAACTGATAGGGAAACTTATTATGAATCTGTCGAGGATGATCTGGAAGATCACCAGATTATTCAGACAATAGGTTTCACTCTTTATCTCCTGCATAAAGAAATTACTCTCGCACGCTCGCATGGAAGTATTCTGGAGTTTCCTTGTGAATCGATTAAAGAGCTTTTTGAAAACATGCATGTAATATCTTATAGCTCAGGTCCAGACACTTCTACAAAGATGAATTTAATGTTTGATGTTCTTGAGCTGGAGACCTCAGTTAAAAAAGGAAGATTGTGGCACAATCAGTTATTTGGCTTGATAAAAGCTTTGCCGATAGCTTATCGCTTATCGACTCCAAGGGAAATACGTGGGGAAACAATTGTTGTTGGAAGAAGAAAAGGGAGTTCGATTGATGTTTTGGTTGATATATACAAAAAAACTATGTGGAAAGATGACCCAGTAAATATGCAGATAAATAGTATAAAAGAAGGTATAAACTATTTAAGAAAAAAGCATCACTGATTGCTATGCCTGATTCGGAAGGATCAAAGCTGTTTTAAAAGATCAAGAATAATCATTAACTGCGGGAACTGGTTCGGAATTATTGGTGTATTGAAGATACATGATAGACTGTCCGGGGTAATTCAACAAAAAACATAATTTCAACTATGGGTGTTTCTGTAAAATCGCATCTTTCAATGAGGTATGATTGGGATGATAATTTGGTTGAGAAAATGATAAGAGCATATGGAGAGGAGTATTTGAGCGAACGGGAAGAATTTTATGAATCTCTTGAGGACAGTCTGGAAGATCATCAAGTAACCCTATTGAAAGGTGCAACTTTGTACTGCATAAACAAAAATATTATTATTGTTCGTATGCATGGAGGTGCAGTTGAATATCTTTCGAAATCAGTAGTAGAAATTTTTGAAAATATGCGGATCAAAGTATATGCTTCCGGTTTGGATACTTCTTTGAGAATAAATTGGGTTTTTGATACTTTGGAAATTGAGGCAGTTATTAAACTGGGGAAAATCTGGCACAAGCAGTTTATTGGACTACTGAAGTTTTTACCGCAAGTTCCCCAACTTTCCTCTCCTGACGAACTGGTGGGAGAAATAATTGTGGTGGGAAAGAGCGAGTCTATTTCAGAAGGGATTTTGTCAGATATCTTTAAGGGTAAGGGATCTTCCCGGAATGATTCTCCAGTAAAAATGGAAATAAATAGTATCAGAAGGGGTGTAGAGTATTTAAAACAAAATTATTCATGCGATGCATGTTCCGGGTAATATCATCCTTCTGAAAAGGATTGTGTGGTAAGGCTTTGTGTTACTTTTTGTTGACAAAATATACTTACTTGTTCTAGAATCAGGCTCAGTTGAGACTCACAGTGTAATCATTTATCTTGCTTATTTTATTTGTTATAGCTTTCTTTTATGGCAAAGCCTAATTTCCAGCCGTTGGGTGCAAATATTCTTGTTAAACCCATTGAGGAGGAGAAAACGACCTCATCAGGAATTGTTCTTCCGGATACTGTTGACAAGGAAAAACCTCAAAAGGGTAAGGTTGTTGCTCTTGGTACAGGAAAAGTAACCGATAAGGGGGAAAAAATTTCCTTCAATGTGAAAGTTGATGATGCTGTTATTTTTAAAAAATATTCCCCGGACGAAATTGAAATTGATGGAGATGATTACCTTATTATGACAGAGGATGATATTCTCGGTGTTGTGAGCGGGAAAGAAAGTGCATAGTCTTATCGGGGGTAGTTGAAAGATATTTTTTTCCAAGTAATTATCATTTAAATTATTAATTTCTAAAAATGGCAAAGCAAATTGTTTACGACGAAAAGGCAAGGCAGGCACTAAAGAAAGGGGTAGATGCTCTGGCTGATGCTGTAAAGGTGACCCTTGGACCAAAGGGTAGAAATGTGACAATTCAAAAATCATATGGTTCTCCGCAAATTACAAAAGATGGGGTGACAATTGCAAAAGAGATTGAGCTTGAGGACAACATTGAAAATCTCGGGGCACAGCTTATAAAGGAAGCAGCAACAAAGACTGTTGATACCGCAGGAGACGGAACAACTACATCTGTTGTTTTGGCACAGGCGATAATTGGAGAAGGTCTAAAGAACATTACTGCAGGGGCAAATCCGATGGAGATAAGAAAAGGTATAGAGAAAGGCGTAGAAGCAGTTGTTGCTCAACTCAAGGGGATGTCCAAGAAAATTAAAGGTAAAGAAGATCTGGAAAAAGTGGCTACAATTTCAGCGAATGGCGATACCGAAATCGGGTCAATGCTTGCTAATATCATGGATAAGGTTGGAGAAAGTGGGGTTATAACAGTTGAGGAGGGGCAAACTTTTGGACTAGTGGAAAAATATGTTGATGGTATGCAGTTTGATAAAGGCTATATTGCTCCATATTTTGTCACAAACACTGAAAAGCTTACAGCAGAAATTGAGGATCCCTACATACTTTTATTTGATGGAAAAATCTCTGCTGTTAAGGATATGCTTCCAGTGATTGAAAAAGTTGTACAAGGAGGAAGTAAAAATTTAGTTATTATCGCGGAAGAAGTTGAAGGTGAGGCACTTGCAACTTTAATTGTGAATAAGTTAAAAGGCATATTAAATGTGATAGCAGTCAAAGCACCAGCCTTTGGTGACAGGAGAAAAGCTATGCTTGAAGATATTGCAGTGCTTACAGGTGCAACTTTGATCTCGGAGGAAATAGGAAAGAAACTTGATCTTGCTGAGATTTCTGATCTTGGAAGAGCAGACAAGGTTATTGCCGGGAAAGAAGATACAACTATTGTGAACGGAAAAGGAAATAAAAAAGAAATTGTTGCAAGAGTAGAAGGAATAAAAAAGGAAATTGAAAATACTGAGTCTGATTATGACAAAGAAAAACTACAGGAAAGACTGGCAAAGCTTACTGGAGGTGTAGCTATTCTTGAAGTTGGTGCTGCAACGGAGGTAGAGCTAAAAGAAAGAAAAGACAGAATTGAAGATGCCCTAAACGCAACAAGGGCTGCGGTTGAAGAAGGTGTTGTAGCTGGAGGAGGAATAGCCTTTATGGATGCAAAAGAAGTACTAAAAACCATGAAGACTACGGGTGATGAGCATATTGGAGTCAATATTCTATTAAGAGCATTGGAAGAGCCTTTAAGAAGAATAGCGGATAATGCAGGAAAAGAAGGATCTGTTGTTGTTGAAAAAGTCGGATCAGGAAATGGTTATGATGCTCGAAATGATAAATTTGTCGATATGATTGGGGCTGGCATAATTGATCCGGCTAAGGTTGTAAGGTTGGCTCTGGAGAATGCCGCCTCTGTTGCAATGCTTCTGTTAACAACTGAGGCAATAGTAGTAGATCTTCCGGGGAAAGAGGAAAAAGGTGGAGCTGAAGCTGCTATGGGTGGAGGAATGGGAGGAGTGATGTAGAACTCAAGGAGGTTATCTTTCATTCGACCAAGTCTTTGACTTGAAGTCTTATTTCAGATAACCTCCTTTCGTTTGGTAAAGCACAACTTTACTGTAAATTTCGCT